>NZ_JAIWPR010000005.1 GCF_021191635.1 Alterluteimonas quercicellularis | reverse complement strand
GGGCCGCCTTCCGCGCCGCGCCCGCCGCGGCGCGACCCGGGCCCGCGGCCCGCGCCCGGCGAGGCCGCGCCCGCGCATCCGGCCCGTCGCGACGAGCAGCGCGTGTACGGCTTCAACGCGGTGCAGGCGGCGTTCGCGCGCCGGCCCGAGGCGATCCGCAAGCTGTACCTGGCGCAGGCGCGCATCCCGCAGCTGCAGCCGCTGCTGAAGTGGTGCGTGGCGCAGCGCATCGGCTACCGCGTCGTCGAGGAGGCCGATCTCGCCAGGCTCGCCGGCAGCGGCCACCATGAGGGCGTGATCGCCGACGTGCTGCGCGCGCCCGTGCCGCCGCTGGCCGACTGGCTGCCCGCGCTCGGCGACGGCCCGCAGTGCCTGCTGTGGCTGGACGGGGTGGGCAACCCGCACAACCTGGGCGCGATCCTGCGCTCGGCCGCGCACTTCGGCGTCGCCGCGGCGCTGTTGCCCGAGCAGGGCGCGCCGGCGCTGTCCGGCGCCGCCGCGCGCGTGGCCGAGGGCGGCGCGGAGGCGGTGCCGCTGGTGCGCCTGGGGCCGACGTCCGAGGCGATCGAGCGCCTGCACGGCGCCGGTTTCCGCCTGGCCGCGACCGTGGTGCGCGGCGGCGGCGACGTGTTCGCCGCCGCCCTGCCGCCGCGGCTGGTCTACGTGCTCGGCGCCGAGGGCGAGGGCATGGACCCGGCGCTGGCCGCGGCCTGCGACCTGCGCCTGTCGATCCCCGGCACCGGCGCGGTGGAGAGCCTCAACGTGGCGGCGGCGGCCGCGGTGCTGCTGGCGGCCTGGCGGCGCGGCGCGCCGCGTCCGGGCTAGCGGACGACCGGTCGCGGGGGGGGGGCCGCGGGCCCCCCGGCCCGGCTGGGGGGGGAGCGGGGGCCCGACCGCCCGGGCGCGGTGCTCGGCGCGCGCGGCGCGCCCCCCCCCCCCCCCACCCCCGGACACCCTTCGCGTCAGTCCGCGCCGCCCGCCGGCGCGAAGCCGCCCTCGGCCTCCGCGGCGAGGTAGGCGAACACCGCGTAGGCGGCCACGTTCTGCCGCACGGCTTCGGGATCGACCTTGTCCAGGGTGTCGTCGGCGTTGTGGTGCAGGTCGAAGTACCCGGTGCCGTCCTGGCCGAGCCAGGCCCAGGCCATGCCGCGCTGCGCCAGCGGCCCGATGTCCGGGCCGGGGCCGCCGCGGTCGGGGGCGAACTCGATCCCCAGCGGCGCCAGCACCTGCGCGATCTGCGCCGACAGCGCGTGCGAGGCGCTCCTGGCGCTGGTGTTGAACGCATAGATGCGGCCGGCGCCGAAGTCGCTCTCCGCGCCCACGACGTGGCCGGCCAGCGCGCCGGCGTGGCGCTCGGCGTACTGCCGCGCGCCGATCAGCCCCTGTTCCTCGTTGGCGAAGGCGATCACCCGCAGCGTGCGCCGCGGCCGCTGCGGCAGCTGCGAGACCAGCCGGCCCGCGGCCATGGTGATGCCCACGCCGGAGGCGTCGTCGACCGCGCCGGTGCCCAGGTCCCAGGAGTCGAGGTGGCCGGCGATGACCACGATCTCATCCGGCGCCTCGCGGCCGCGCAGCTCGCCGATGACGTTGTGCGAGGTGTACTCGCCGTTCCAGCCGCAGTCCAGCTCCAGGCGCACGCGCACCGGCCCGCGCTCGAGCAGGCGCCCGAGCTGGTCGGCGTCGGGCAGGGAGGTGGCCGCGGCGGGGATCGGCGCCACGCCGTCCTCGAAGCGGGTGAGGCCGGTGTTGGCGACGCGGTGCGCGCTGGTGCCGATCGAGCGCATCAGGAAGCCTGCCGCGCCCTTGCGCGCGGCCACCGACGGCCCGCGGCCGCGCACCGGGCCGGCCTCGCCGTAGCCGGCGCCGTCGCGGCTGCGGCGCATGCGGAAGTCGACGAAGACGATCTTGCCGGCCACCTCCGACTCCGGCGCGGCGTCGAGCGCGGCGAAGTCGGGGAAGCGCACGATCTCCGCCTCCACCGTGCCGCCCGGGCTGCCGCCCAGCGCGGTGACCAGCAGCGGCTGCGCGTGCGCGCCCAGCACCGCGGCGCGCTCGCTGCGGCGCTCCCATTTCGGAAAGGTCACCGGCTCGGTCCACACGCGGTCGAAGCCGAGCTCGGCGAACTTCGCCTCGGCCCAGGCCACCGCGCGCGCGTCGGCCTCGCTGCCCGGCAGGCGCGGGCCGACCTCGGTGGTCAGCGATTCGATGATGCGGTAGCCGGTGTCGTCGGCCAGCGCGCGCTCGCGCAGCTGCGCGGCAGCGTCGAGCGCGGACTGCGGCAGCGGGGCCTGGGCGTGGGCCGCGCAGGCGGCGGACAGGGCGATCAGCAGGGCGGCAAGACGCATGGCGGGCTCCGGAACGCGACAGGCCGCGAGCTTAGCAGCCCGCGGCCCGTGCGCAGCCCGCCGGGAGGCGGATCAGCCGATGCGCTCGCCCGGCGGTTGCTGCTTGAGCGCGTCGCGGATCTCGCGCAGCAGCAGCACGTCCTCGGACGGTTTGGGCGCTTCCGCCGGCTTCTCTTCCTGCTTGCGCTTGAGGCGGTTGATGAACTTGACCAGCAGGAAGATCGCGAAGGCGACGATGACGAACTGGATCAGGGTATTGAGGAAGGCGCCGATGCCGATGGCGACCGCGGGCACTTCCGCACCGCTGGCGTCCACGGTCGCCTCGCGCAGGGTGATGACCCAGTCCGAGAAGTCGATGCCGCCGATCAGCCAGCCGATCGGCGGCATGATGATCTGGTCCACCAGCGCGGTGACGATCTTGCCGAAGGCCGCGCCGATCACCACGCCGACGGCGAGGTCGATGACGTTGCCGCGGACGGCGAACTCCTTGAATTCGGCCAGGACGCCCATGCTGGATTCCTCGAATGGAAGACGGCCGCCACTATACCTGCGGTGCGACGATGCGGAAGTCGAGGACGCCGACGCCATCCAGTTCGGCGCGTCCGCGATCGCCGGGCGACAGCGCGGCCACGCCGGACGGCGTGCCCATGAAGACCAGGTCGCCCGCGCGCAGGCGGTAGAGCTTCGACAGCTCGTGCAGGATCTCCGGCACGCTCCAGATCATGTCGTCGAGCGTGCCCTGCTGGCGCAGCACGCCGTTGACGCTCAGCCGCAGGGCACGGCCGCGCAGGTCGCCGGCCTCGGCCGCGGGCACCAGCTCGCCGACCGGCGCGGAGGCGTCGAAGCCCTTGGCGATGTCCCAGGGCAGGCCGGCCCGCTTGGCCTCGGCCTGCAGGTCGCGGCGGGTCAGGTCGAGGCCGACGGCGTAGCCGAACACCAGCGCAGGCGCGTCCTCGACCGCCAGCGGGCCGGGCGGCGCGTCGCGGCCGAGCGCGACCACCAACTCGACCTCGTGGTGGAGATCGGCGGTCGCCGGCGGGTAGGGCGCCTCGCCGTCGACGACCACGGCGTCGGCGGGCTTCATGAAGAACACCGGGCGCCCGCGCGCGGCGGGCGAGGCCGGCGCCTGTGCGCCCATCTCGCGGGCGTGCTCGGCGAAGTTGCGGCCCACGCAATAGATGCGGTGCACCGGGAAGCGGCCGCCGCCGCGGACCGGCACGCGCGGCGCGTCGGGGGCTGGGATCACGTCGGTCATGGGAACGCTCGGGCCGGGGCGCGACGCGTCGCGCGGCGCGGACGCCGCGGAGGGCTCGCGCGATGAGGATGCCGCTTCAGCGCAGGGCGGGCTTGTCGACGATGCGGAACTCGCCGTCCAGCGCCTCGGTGCGGGCGCGCACCGGGCGGCCGCGCTGCGCGACCAGGCGGGCCACCAGGCCCACCGCCAGCATGCCGGCGCCGATGACCACGCCGAACACCAGCAGCACCGCCAGCAGGGCCAGGCCCAGCACGCCGAGCCCGGCGCGCAGCAGCGGGTGGCGCGGCTTGCGCGGCGAGAACACCGCATCGAACATGGACGAATGCAGGCGCAGACGCAGGGTATGCAGGACGCTGGAGATCATCGTGGCGGGTCGTGTGACAATGTGAAGGCCATGTGTCCGACAGTATCCGCCGCCGAAGGTTCGCAGTTGTAATGAGATCGTTAAGATCCAGCCCGCGCGGGGCCTGCGCTTGATCGCCCTGGCCGACCTGCCCGACGGCGGATTCGCCGAGGTGGAGGCCGAGGTCGACGGCGCGCCGGAGTCGGTGCTGCTGCACCGCGAGGGCGGGGCGGTCCGCGCCTGGCTCAACATCTGCCCGCACGCCGGCCGGCGGCTCGACTGGGCGCCGGGGCAGTTCCTGAAGTCCAAGGAGGGGCACCTGGTCTGCGCCGCGCACGGCGCCAGCTTCGAGACCGTGGAGGGGGTGTGCGTGGCCGGGCCCTGCAAGGGCGAGCGCCTGCGCGCGGTGCCGGTGCGCGTGCGCGACGGCGAGGTGGTGATCGCGACCGCGTAGGCGCGCGCTCGCGCGCCACTGCAAGTCCGGCGGCGCCGGGCGCCGGCTCAGAACAGCAGGTTGACCATCAGCACCACGATCAGCGTGTAGGCCAGCGACAGTGGCAGGCCGACGCGCCACAGGTCGCGGGCGGTGTAGCCAGCCGGGCCGGTGACCATCGACATCACCGGGTTGGACTGGGTCATGAAGTTGTTGGAGGCCGACAGCGCCACGATCAGCGCGAACGCGGTCGGGTCGGCGCCCGCGGCCAGGGCGAGGTTGATCGCCAGCGGCACCACCACGATGGTCGCGCCCACGTGGCTGATGACCAGCGAGAACGCGGTGGTCAGCAGCGCCACCGCCAGTTCGAGCACCCACACCGGCAGGCCGGTCGGCAGCTGGTCGATGGAGTGCCCGGCCACCCACGCCGCCGCGCCGCTGGCGTCCATCGCCCAGCCCAGCGGGATCAGGCAGGCCATCAGGAACACGGTCTTCCAGTTGATCGCGGCGTAGGCCTCGTCCATCTTCAGCACGCCGCAGACCAGCATGCCGGCCACGCCGGTCATCAGCGCGATCGAGGTGGGGATGCGCGAGGACAGCGCGATCAGCACCGTCACCGCGAAGATCGCCATCGCGATCTTGAACTTGTGCGGCCGCTGCTCGCCCTTGGGGTAGTCGGTCACGACGACGAAGTCGCGCTCCTTGGAGTTCTCCGCCAGCGCCTGCCAGAAGCTGTGCAGGACCATCATGTCGCCGGCGCGCAGCGGCACGTCGCGCACGTCGTCGGTGAGCACTTCCTTGTCGCGGTTGATCGCCAGCAGGCGGAGGCCCATGTGCCGCCGCAGCTGCAGCTCGTTGGCGGTCTTGCCGATGAAGCTGGAGGTGGGCGGGATCACCGCCTCGGAGATGCCGGCGCGGCTGGGGTTGAACAGGTCGCCGAAGTTGCGCAGCCGGCCGCTCATGCGCAGGAACTGGTTCTGGGCGAAGTCGGCCACCTGCTGCCGCGGCCCCATCACCCCGATCACGCTGCCCACCCAGATGCGCGAGTCGGCGGCCGGCGCCAGCTTGGCGTCGTCCTCGGCCTTGAGCGCCAGCATCACCGGGGCGTCGTGTAGGGACTCGGCCTCGCCGAAGGTCATGCCCACCAGCGGGCTCTCGGCGGTGACCGTCAGCTCGTAGACGTCGCCCTCGATGCCGTAGGTGCGCGCGAAGTAGCTCTGGGTGCGGCCCGGGGTCACGCTGGCGTCCTTGCCCTCGCGCATCACCCGGGCGCCGAAGAAGTGGAAGTAGGCCAGGCCGAAGGCCAGCAGCGCCAGGCCGATCGGCAGCGGCGCGAACATGTTCAGCGGCTCCAGCGTGGCCACGCCGGAGGGCAGGTTGGCGTTGGCGCCCACCAGCAGGTCGTTGAGCAGGATCAGCGGCGAGTTGCCGACCATGGTCAGCGAGCCGCCCATCACGATCGCCACCGCGATCGGCATCAGCATCCGCGACAGCGGCAGGCCGGTGCGCGAGGACAGCCGCGAGGCGACCGGCAGGTACAGCGCCATCACCGACGGGTTCTGCATGAACGACGAGTTGAGGCCGGCGACCGACGAGGTCAGCAGCAGCAGCCGCCGCTCGACGCCGTGCGCGCGCCGCAGCAGCCAGCCGGCCAGGCGGTTCAGCGCGCCGGTGCGGTCCAGGCCCATGCCCAGGATCATCGTGGCGATGACGCTGATGACCGCGTTGGAGGAGAAGCCGTTGAACAGGTCCTCCGGCGCGACCTGCCCGGTCAGGCCCAGCAGCACCAGCACCACCAGCGCCACCAGGTCGGCGCGCACCCGCTGGAACACGAACAGGAGCATCGTCAGGCTCACCAGCCCGAGGACGATCTTCATGTCGGTGGTCAGCGCGAGCCCGGTGTCCATCAGGGCGGGGATTCGGGATCGGGGATCAGGGAGTCGGGAGCGCGGCGCAGTCGCGCGCACGAGGTCCGCATGTCGGTGGCATGCGGCGGGATGAGCCAGCGGTGAGACGCCTTGTCCAATCCCGAATCCCGAATCCCTAGTCCCGGTCGTAGACCAAGTCCCAGACATCGTGGCCCAGGCGCTGGCCGCGGGTCTCGAAGTGCGTCTGGGGACGCCAGTGGGGGCGCGGCACCCGCCCGCGGGCGCCGGCGCGGTTGCGCAGGCCTGCGGTGGCGTCGAGCACGTCCCACATCTGCTCGGCATAGTCGTGCCAGTCGGTGGCGAGGTGCAAGCGCCCGCCGGGCGCGAGCTTGCGCACCAGCAGCGCAGCGAAGTCCGGCTGCACCAGCCGCCGCTTGTGGTGGCGCTTCTTGTGCCAGGGATCGGGGAAGTAGATGCGGGCCTCGTCGAGGGCGCCGTCGGCGATCTCGTGGGCCAGCACCTCGACCGCGTCGTGGCGGTAGAGGCGCACGTGGTCGCTGCCGTCCTCGGCCAGGGCGTTCAGCAGCCGGCCGACGCCGGGCGCGTGGACCTCGATGCCGAGGTAGTCGCGCGCCGGGTCCTGCGCCGCGGCGAAGCGCAGCGCCTCGCCGTTGCCGAAGCCGATCTCCAGCACCCGCGGTGCCGGGCGGCCGAAGACCGCGTCGAGGTCGCGCGGCACGCCGGCGTAGTCCAGGCCGAAGCGCGGCCACAGCGCGTCGAACGCGCGTTGCTGGGCGTCGGTGAAGCGGCCCTGGCGCAGCACGAAGCTGCGCACCGCGCGGTGGCCTGGGGCGCGGGTGAAGGGCTTGGCCGCGATCCGGTCGGCGGCGGCCGTGCGCGGCCCGGAGGCCGCCTCGTCGTCGGCTTCCGCCATCAGCCGATCAGCCCGTCCACCGGCGAGGACGCGCTGGCGTAGCGCTTGCGGGGGATGCGCCCGGCGAGGAAGGCCTCGCGGCCGGCCTCGACCGCCTTGCGCATGGCCGAGGCCATCAGCACCGGGTCGCGGGCGCCGGCGATGGCGGTGTTCATCAGCACGCCGTCGCAGCCCAGCTCCATCGCGATGGCCGCGTCGGAGGCGGTGCCCACGCCGGCGTCGACGATGATCGGCACCTTGGCGTTCTCGACGATCTCCAGCAGGTTGTAGCGGTTCTGGATGCCCAGGCCCGAGCCGATCGGCGCGGCCAGCGGCATCACCGCCACGCAGCCGATCTCCTCCAGCCGGCGGGCCAGGATCGGGTCGTCGCTGGTGTAGACCATGACCTCGAAGCCGTCGGCGACCAGCTGCTCGGCGGCCTTGAGCGTCTGCACCACGTCCGGGAACAGCGTCTTCTGGTCGCCCAGCACTTCCAGCTTGGTCAGGTTGTGGCCGTCGAGCAGCTCGCGCGCCAGGCGGCAGGTGCGCACCGCGTCCTCGGCGGTGTAGCAGCCGGCGGTGTTGGGCAGGATCGTGTAGCGGTCGGGCGGCAGCACGTCGAGCAGGCTGGGCTCGCCGGGGTTCTGGCCGATGTTGGTGCGGCGGATCGCCACGGTGACGATCTCGGCGCCGGCGGCCTCGCTGGCGCGGCGGGTCTCGTCGAGATCCTTGAACTTGCCGGTGCCGGTGAGCAGGCGCGAACGGTACGCCTTGCCGGCGATGAGGAGGGAATCGGGGGAGGACATGCGGCCATTATCGCTCATTGCGCGCGCCGGCCGCGGCCCCGGGCCGGCGGCTGGTGCCGCGCGGTAGGCTGGGCGTCATCACCTTGCAATGCAGCATCGACACCATGCCGGCCTTTCGTCGCCGGCATGGACTGGCTCGGCGGTGTCCCAGTCACGAGCCAGGACCCCACGCATGCCGTTCCGACCGCGCCGCCTGCCGGCCTCGATCCGTTCCGCCCTCCTGGCCGCCTGCGCGGCCGCCGCCGCGCCCGCCGCCGCCCTCGCCCAGGACGCCGGCCCCACCGCGCAGGAGCTCGACACCGTGGTGGTCACCGGCCGCGCCGGCGCCGGCTTCCGCACCAAGGCCGAGACCAGCTACTCGATCACCAACATCGAGGAGGAGGCGCTGCGCCTGCAGGCGCCGACCAGCGTGACCGAGGCGATGAAGTCGGTGCCCGGCTTCTGGGTGGAGTCCTCCGGCGGCGAGGCCAGCGGCAACATCCGCGCCCGCGGCGTGCCGGTGGACGGCTACGGCTCGGTGCAGCTGCTCGAGGACGGCATCCCCGTGCAGCACGACCCGGCGCTGGGCTACCTCAACGCCGACCAGGCCTTCCGCCTCGACGAGACCATCGAGCGCATCGAGGTGGTGCGCGGCGGCCCGTCCTCGGTGTTCTACTCCAACGCGCCGGCCGGCGCGATCAATTTCATTCCGCGCACCGTGGGCGAGACCGCGGAAGGGCTGCTGAAGCTCACCGTCGGCGACCACGGCCTGTTCCGCACCGACTTCTGGTACGGCGCGCCCGCCGGCGACTGGACCCTGGGCGTGGGCGGCTTCTACCGCAGCCAGGACGGCGTGCGCGACCCCGGCTTCACCGCCAACCAGGGCGGCCAGCTGCGGCTGTCGCTGGGGCGCGCGTTCGAGCGCGGCCGGGTCGCCTTCGATCTCAAGCGCCTCGACGACACCGTGGCCTTCTACACCGGCATCCCCATGCGCACCGGCGACGACGGCGAGATCCGCGCGGTGCCGGGCTTCGACGGCCACCACGGGACCCTGGCCGGCCCCGAGACCTCGCTGCTGCGGCTGACCACCGGCGACGGCGGCGACTACGTGTTCGACAACACCCGCGGCACCGAGGTCGAGCGCACCCAGCTCACCGGCCGCTTCGAGTTCGACCTGGGCGCGGGCTGGCAGCTGCGCGACACCCTGCGCTACAGCGACACCACCACCCAGCGCAACGGTGTCTATCCCAACGTGCTGCGCAGCGCCGCCAGCTTCCTGGAGGAGACCGCTGGGCTCGCGGCCGGCATCCCCGGCGCCGCCGGCCTGCAGCTGCGCTACGCCACCAGCCCCGACCAGGTATTCGACGTCGCCGGCCAGAACGGCAACGGGCTGATGGTGCTGGGCGGCCTGCGCGGCATCACCATGCCGGTCACCGAGGTCATGAACGACCTGCAGCTCTCGCGCGCCTTCGAGGCCGGCGGCCAGCGCCACGACCTCACCTTCGGCTACTACTACGCGCACCTGGAGGAGGACTTCGACCGCTACTCCTCCAACGCGCTGCTGGACGTGCGCGACAACGCGCGCCTGCTGGACCTGGTGGCGGTGGACGCCGACGGCAACGTGCTGGCCACGATCACCGACCACGGCATCTGGCAGCACGGCTACGAGTGGGAGCACGCATCCGGCGAGCAGACCACCCACGCGTTCTACCTCGCCGACGAGTGGCAGGTGGCCGAGCGGCTGCGCCTGGACGCCGGCCTGCGCTGGGAGAAGATGACCGCCCGCGGCCGGGTGGAGCGCAAGACCCAGGTCGACCTGGGCACGCCCGCCACCTCGCAGATCTGGACCGGCACCGGCGAGTTCGCCTACTACGACGACAGCTTCGACAAGCTCGGCTGGACCGTGGGCGCGAACTGGCAGCTCGCCGGCCAGTCCGGCCTGTTCGCGCGCTACACCGCCGCCAGCCGCCTGCCCGGCCTGGGCAACTACATCACCAACGCCGCCGCCACCCCGGACATCCAGACCATGGACCTGGCCGAGGCGGGCTACAAGTTCGGCAGCCCCGTCTTCGACTTCTACGCCACCGCGTTCTGGACCAAGTACGACAACGTCGGCTTCAGCAACTACCGCGTCGGCCTGGACGGGGTGATCGTCAACGAGGCCCGCTACGCCGACACCCGCACGCTCGGCCTGGAGCTGGAAGGCAGCTGGCGCCCGAGCGGATGGTTCGACCTCTCCGCCACCGCCACCGTGCAGGACCCCGAGTACCGCGGCCTGCGCTACACCGACAGCGCCGGCGTCGAGCACGACTACGACGGCCACCAGCTGATCCGCGTGCCCAGGCACAGCGTCCGGCTGGTGCCGGGCCTCAACCTGGCCGACGGCCGCCTGCGCCTGCAGGCCGCCTACGAGCGGCAGGGATCGCGCTACGTGGACACCGCCAACTCGGTGCGCCTGCCGTCCTACGACGCGCTCAACCTGAGCGCGCGCTTCGACGTCGACGAGCGGCTGTCGGTGTACGCCTACGTCGACAACGCCACCAACTCGCTCGGCCTGACCGAGGGCAACCCGCGTGCCGGCGAACTCTCCAGCGGCGACGCCGGCGCCAACACCTTCATCGCGCGGCCGCTGCTGGGGCGCAGCTACCGCCTCGCGCTGACCTACCGCTTCTGATGGCCGGCAAGGGCGCGGCGGGGCGCGTGGGGCGGGCGGTGCGGGCGATGCGCCTGGCGGCGGGCGCGCTGTGCACGCTGGCGGCCACCGCGGCGCAGGCTATCGCCGCGCCGCCGGACCTGGTGCTGGAAGGCGAACTGCGCGGCGCCGACCACCAGACCTACCGCGAAGTGCCGTTCGAGGTGCCCGCGGGCACCCGGCGGATCACCGTGGAGTTCGACTACAGCGGCCGCGAGGACCGCACCACCGTCGACCTCGGCCTGATCGGCCCGGACGGCTTCCTGGGCCGCGACGGCTTCCGCGGCTGGAGCGGCGGCAACAAGCGCCGCTTCAGCGTCGCCGCCACCGACGCCACCCCCTCCTACCAGCCCGGGCCGCTGCAGCCGGGGCGCTGGGCGCTGCTGCTGGGCCTGCCCAACGTGCGGCCGCAGGCGCGCGACCGCTACATCGCGCGCATCTGGTTCAACGACCGCGCCCCGGCGCCCGCGCCGCTGCGCGACGCGCCCGGCTGGTACCGCGGCGACCTGCACGCCCACGACGCCCACAGCGACGCCGGCTGCGCCAGCCAGGCCGGCCAGCGCGTGCCGTGCCCGCTGTTCAAGACCGTGCAGCATGCGGCCGAGCGCGGGCTGGACTTCATCGCGCTCACCGACCACAACACCGTCTCGCAGGCCAACGCCCTCGCCGAGCTGCAGCCCTACTACGACCGGGTGCTGCTGCTGCCGGGGCGCGAGGTCACCACCTTCAGCGGCCACGGCAACCTGATCGGCCCCGTGGACCCGCTCGACTTCCGCGTCGGCAGCGAGGCGGTGCCGGACTGGAACCACCTGCTGCGCGCCGCCGCGCCGATGGGCGGCGTGTTCGCCATCAACCACCCGATCCGCCCCTCCGACGAGACCTGCATGGGCTGCGGCTGGACCGCCGCCCCGCCCGTCGACTACGCCCTGGTGCAGGCGGTGGAAGCGGTCAACGGCGCCGATGCCGACACCCCGTACTCCGGCATCCCGTTCTGGGAGCGCCTGCTCGACGCTGGCCACCGGGTGACCGCGATCGGCGGCAGCGACAACCACGACGCCACGCTGCGCGGCGCCACGCCCGGCGGCGCCGAGATCGGCACCCCGGCCACGGTGGTGCACGCGCGCACGCTGTCGGCGCCCGGGATCCTGGACGGCATACGCGCCGGGCGCGCGTTCGTGGACGTGCAGGGCGATCCGCGCCGCGGGCTGCGCTTCTCCGCACGCGCCGGCGCCGCGCGCGCCGAGATGGGCGATGCGCTCGCCGCGCCGGCCGGCGCGGAGGTCGGGTTCGAGGCGACGGTGACCGGCGCCGCCGGCGGCCGCGCGCAGCTGATCGAGGACGGGCGCATCGTGGCCGAGCAGGCGGTGGAGGGCGACGACGCCGTCCTGCGCTTCCCGCGCCGGGGCGACGGCCGCCGGCACTGGGTGCGGCTGGACGTCCGCGGTGCCGACGGCCGCCTGTGGCTGCTGGGCAACCCGATCTACGTGAACCACGACGCCCGGTAGGAGCGCGCTCGCGCGCGACAAGCTTTTTCCGCGGAACCGAATCGCGCGTGAGCGCGCTCCTGCGATCCGCGGCCCTCAGCCGCCGCCCATCGCCTGCACGATCTCCACCCGGTCGCCCTCGTCCAGCCGGTGCTCGCCGTGGCGGCCGCGCGGCACGATCTCGCCGTTCACCTCCACCGCCACCCGGCGCCCGGCCAGCCCGCGAACCAGCAGCAGCTCGGACAGGGTGGGGGCGTCGTGGAGGGCGAGCGGCTCGCCGTTGAGAAGGATCTGCATGCGCGCATTGTCGCCGCTTCGGCGCGCGCGTGCATCCGCGGCCGCCGCCGCATGACGCTTTCATGACGCACTGCGGCTTGAGTCCCCGCGGGGCGGCGCCGAACATGCGCCACCACACGCCCGCGCACGGCCGCGGACGCGCCGTTCCCGCATCCCGGAGGTTCCATGCGCTTCGTCCGTACCACGCTCGCGGCCGCCCTGGCGCTCGCGGCCGTCCCCGCGCTGGCCCAGCAGGGCCAGTTCTCGCGCACCGTCTTCTTCGGCGACAGCCTGACCGACGCCGGCTTCTTCCGGCCCCTGCTGCCGGCCGAGGCGCGGCCGGCCACCGGCCAGTTCACCACCAACCCCGGCTGGGTCTGGGCGCAGCACATCGCCGACCACTACGGCACCGACGGCGGCCCCAACGGCAACGGCCAGGACGGCGACAACTACGCCGTCGGCGGCGCGCGCGTGGCGCTGGACCGCGGCGGCGCGCTCGGCGAGACGCCCTCGGTGGCGACCCAGGTCGCGCGCCACCTGGCCGGCGGCGGTGCCGATCCCAACGCGCTCTATACCGTCTGGGCCGGGGCCAACGACCTCTTCGCCATCGCCGGCGGCGAGCCCGCGCAGGCCACGCTGGCCAATGCAGTAACCGCCGAGGTCGGCCTGATCGGCACCCTGCAAGGCGCCGGCGCCCGCTACGTGCTGGTGCCCACGCTGCCCGACATGGGGCAGACGCCCGACGCGCGCGCCGCTGGTCCGGTCGCGCAGGCGCAGCTGACCGCGCTGTCGTCGGCCTACAACGACGCCCTGTTCAACGGCCTCGACGCCGCCGGCCTGCGGGTCATCCCGCTCAACACCTTCGCCTTCCTGCGCGAGGTGATCGCCAGCCCCGGCACCTACGGGCTGAGCAACGTCACCAGCCCGGCCTGCACGGTGGTCCAGTCGCTGCTGTGCAACCCCGGCACCCTGGTCGAGCCCGGCGCCGACACCTCCTACCTGTTCGCCGACGGCGTGCACCCGACCCGCGCCGGCCACGCCGCGCTGGCCGACCTGGCGATCTCGGTGCTGGAAGCGCCGGCGCAGATCGCCGCGCTGCCGCGCTCGGCCGCCGCCGTCGGGCGCGCCCGCGCCGAGCGCGTCGCCTGGCACCTCGACGGCCGCCCGGCGGCCGACGGCGCCGGCCTGTGGTTCGACCTGCGCGGCGACTACCAGCGCCGCGGCGACGGCGACGACTACGACGGCTTCGCCCCCGCGCTGACCGTTGGCTTCGACTGGGCCCGCGGCAACGCCGTGTTCGGCGTGTTCGGCGGCTACGGCGTGACCCGGCAGGACTGGGGCCTGAGCCGCGGCGATTTCCGCCACAAGGACGCCACCCTCGGCGGCTTCATCGGCTGGCGCGGCGATACCGGCGGCTGGGCCACGGGGCAGATCAGCTGGACCTCGCTCGACCTCGACACCCACCGCACCGTGCACCTCGGTCCCGCCGTGCGCCGCCACACCGGTTCCGCCGACGGCGAGAACCTGACGCTGGCCGCGCACGCCGGCTGGGACTTCGAGGCCGGCACCCTGCGCCACGGCCCGGTGCTGTCGCTGGTCTCCCAGCGCATCGACGTCGACGGCTTCGAGGAGAGCGATCCCACCCTGTCCACCGCCCTGGGCTATCCCGACCAGAGCTTCGATTCGCTGGTGGGCAGCGTCGGCTGGCAGATCGCCGCCACCCAGGGCGGCCTGCGCCCCTACGCCCGCGCCACCTGGGACCACGAGTTCGAGGACGCCCCCGGCGAAGCCTATGCCCGCGTGCTCTCGCTGCCCGCGACCGGCGAGTACGCCGTGCCCGCGCTGCCGCACGACGACGGCTACGCCACCGTGACCCTCGGCGCCCGCGCCGGCCTGTACGGCATGCACGCCGACTTCGGCCTCAGCACCACGCTCTCGCACAAGGAAGGCGGCGACTCCACCGTCTTCGTCAGCCTCAACCGCGCGTTCTGAGCGCCACGCCGCGCGCCGCCCCGCGGCGGCGCGCCGGCCGCGGCCGCAGCGTTGCCAGCGCGGCCCCGCCGGCCTAGACTTCCGCCCACGCGGGTGTAGCTCAATGGTAGAGCTGTAGCTTCCCAAGCTACTGACGAGGGTTCGATTCCCTTCACCCGCTCCACCTTGACCCCGCAGCGATCTAACTCTTTGATCGCATTGGGGTTTTCGAAACACGATCGATCCCTGAAACGACCTCTCCGAGGTATCGTTTTAGGTATCGTTTCGTGCCCAAACCGCTCTTCCTGACCAAGCCTTCCGGTCTCTACGTCCGCTTCCTGGTGCCGGCCGATCTGCGGCCTGCCATCGGTCGCCGGTTCGTGGTCCGCTCCCTTGGAGGCAAGCGCGGGGACGAGGCGAGACTTCTCGCTGCGACCTACGGTGTGGCACTCTCCCGAGCGTTCGACACGCTGCGCCGGGGGGACGCGATGGTCGACCTCAAGAAGCTCTTCGAGAGCGCCAAGCAGGCTGCCGACAACGGTGGCACCTACGACTGGACGGCCTCAGGGTTCCAGATCGGCCAGCTCAACCTGGGCAACGTCAGCGTCAACGGCCGCCGGGACACTGACGACTTCATCCGCACGGTCCAGGCCTTGCTGGAAAGCCCGGCGAACGCGCAGGCGCCCAGCCCACCGCCGCCGGTGGTAGTCGCGCCGTCCGAGCCTTCCCCGTTGCTGTCCGACGAGATCCAGAACCACCTGGCCGACCTCGAACGCCGCCAACTGTCGCCGGACACGATCACCGAGAGCAAGCACACCCTGCGGATCTTCCTGGCCACGACCGGCGACATCCCGGTTCGGGAGATCAAGGCTACCCACGTCAGGGCGTTCCTGGACGCGGTCCGCTGGTGGCCGGAGCGAGCCACGGTCCGGCCCAAGTATCGGCACCTCTCGGTGCTGGAGATCATCGAGGCCGGCAAGCGCGACCAAGTGCCCATGCCGTCCAGGCACACCCTCAACAAGCACCACCAACGGCTAGGCGCCTTCCTCAACGCACTCGTCGGCCTGGACCTGCTGTCGAAGAACCCGCTGAAGGGGCTCAAGAGCGAGATCGACACCGCCACCGACCTGGAGACAGGGCGCCCCTTCACCGCCGACGAGCTGAAGGCCATCTTCGAGCCCGAACGCTTCAAGGCCTGGGCCGGGAACTCGCCCCATCGCTGGTGGGGCACGATGCTGGGCCTCTACACGGGCGCCCGGGTCAATGAGGTCGCCCAGCTCTACCTTGACGACGTGCGCCAGGTCGGGGGCGTCTGGGGCATCTTCCTGTGGAAGACGGAGCGCAACCAGAAGATCAAGAACAAGTCGTCAATCCGCTTCGTTCCGCTCGCCCAGCCTTTGCTGGATGCCGGGTTCCTGGACTTCGTGGAAGACATGAAGGCCTGCGGCCATCCGCGGCTCTTCCCGCATCTGCCGGCGGGAACGAAGAAGGACGGCACACCCAATGGCAAGGGCTATGGCCGGCAGCTGTCGCGCCAGTTCGCGGTTTATGCCAAGAAGCTCGGGATCGAGAAGGGGACGGCATTCCATGCGTTCAGGCACACCCTCTCGACCATGCTGGCCGAGGCCGAAGTGCCGCCGGCCGACATTGCCATGATCACGGGGCATGCGGTCCGCAGTGAGGCGCCTGTGCTGGAGAAGCACTACATCCACATCGCCAAGCCCAAGACACTGCCGCGGCGGGTGGAGGTGTTGGCGAAGTTTGAGCCCGCAGTCGAGTTGGTGCGCTATCGCCGGGGGCAGTTCAAGTCTGCGTTGGAGGCGGAGCTTCATCCATAGCTACTATTGCTGCCTGATTTTACCCTCCGCACATGGTCGGAGCCGTCTGGGATTGCGCGAATGCCCGAGAAGATCAGTCCAGAGACCCGTTCCAGGATGATGGCTGGCATACGGGGAAGGGACACGAAGCCTGAACTGATGATTCGGCGGCACCTCCACGCAGCCGGTCTGCGCTTTCGGCTGTTCCGGCGTGATCTCCCGGGAAGGCCTGACATCGTGTTGCCACGCTGGAAGGTCGCAATCTTTGCCCATGGCTGTTTCTGGCATGGCCATGAAGGGTGCTCTTTCTTCCGCCTCCCGAAGACTCGTCCTGAGTTCTGGGCGAAGAAGATCATGCGGAACGCTGAACGCGACCAGGAAGCGATTGCCGCGCTACGCAAGGCAGGCTGGCGTGTGGCAGTGGTTTGGGAATGTGCGCTGCGCCTGGATGCCGAACGCACCCTTGAGAGGCTTGCCTCGTTTGTGCGCGGCAACCGACTTTTCCTTGAGATCGCCGCCCGCCGGGCGCAGTAGGCCTGCGGCTAGGTCAGCGCTTCGTGCACCAGACCTGCAATCTGATGTCCAAGCCAAGGCGGGACAGCGTTCCCGACCTGCCTGCGCTGGCTGACAGGCGGCCCTTCAAAAATGTAGTTGTCAGGGAATGTCTGGAGACGGGCTGCCTCGCGCACGGTCAGGCAGCGGAGCTGAAGGGGATCGGGGTGGATGTAGTAGTGTCCGTCCTTGGCGAGATGGCTAGTGATCGTCGAGGAGGGGGCGTCACTGCGCTGGACCTTGAAGCGATCGACAAAGCGGTTGTTCTCGAACCAGCTGCGATGAAGCGGATGCAGTTCCCCCGGAAACTCGTCGCAGCCACGGGGAGAGCGGCCATTGACGGCAGTGAAGGCGGCTGCAAACCCATACCGCATCAGGTCGCTGGACATATGAGGCCGCGCTTGATGGTTGAGAACACCCTTCAACCGGCGGTCGCGGATGAAGTCGTTGAGATGGGCCGGGATCCGGCAGGTCAGGTCTGCCGAAATCCAGCGATCGCCAGTATCCAGCTCGTCACCGCTGCCAGCTTGGTCAGCCAACTCATGCAGGTGCTGCGAGACGGATCGGTCAAGCGAGCGGGTGTAGCTCGCGCAGCGTCGTAGCAGCCGCTGCGAGAAATGTGGCCAGGACCGGACATCACGGTCAGTGGGTGCACTGCGGATGGCGGGCAGACCGCCGATCACATCCGATACTGAATACCGTTCTGGCATCGGTCGAAGCGGCCGGATTGACGGAGCGTCATCCTCAAGGATGCCTAGGAGAATGACGCGGTGTCGGGCCTGAGGCAATCCAAGCGTTTCCGCATGAACGACAAAATCGCGCGGCTCCCAGTCTCCGGTATGCCCGTCTTGCCGCACGACCGGCTGTATCCGGTAGCGTGGTCCGTACCGTCCCCCCGGGCGCTGAAGCTGTTCGAACATGTCGTTGAACACGCTCTGGCCACCCAGCCGGGAGGAAAGCATCCCCTTGACGTTCTCCAGCACGAACACTGTCGGCCGGAACCGGGAGAGAATGGTGAGGTAGTGCCTGTAGAGGAAATGCCGCTCGTCCTCCTCCGGCACATATCCCTTCTTGCCACGATTGCGGGCGCGGCCTATGAGGGAAAAGGCTTGGCAGGGCGGGCCTCCGACCAGCACCCAGGGGGAGCCGTCTTTACGGGCTTGGGCGGCGATCTTCCGGATGCGAGTGTGCAGCACCGCATCGTCGGCGGGGTCTCCCAATCTGAGCTGGAGCGCCTCATCGCAAGCGGCTGCCCACTGCGTTTCAGTGTCCGAAGTCCATGGCTGCGGAACCTCGCCGGCGGCATAGTCGTAATAGCTGGCGGGCGCATGCCCTGGCGGGAACTGGCGGAAGAACGCCCGGGTGCGAAGCGTCTTTACTGCGTGTGCATCCATTTCCGCCGACACCTTAACCTGAAAGGTCGGGTCAGTCTTCCGGCGGGGCTGGAATGCCGCAAAGCCCTCACCCAGTCCACCTGCACCCGCGAAGATGTCAACCACGGGGATTGTCTTCACGGTTGCTGTCCGGGTCAGGTCTGGGCCAAGGGACACAACAAGATCGCAGGTGCTGTGCCCAGATGTCAAAGGTCCGGTCTCCCCCGGAGCCAAGCTGCAACGGCCATCAGATCCGTGTAGCCTACCGGAGTCCGGTTGTCGGCCTGACAGGCACTCCGTTCAGCCCCGTGGCCGGATTGCCGGATGATCCGGTGGCCCTGCCCCTGCCTGCGGTCACTGCATAGGCCATGCGCGGAAGGGAGCATGTAGGGCAGATGCAAGGGGGAGAACTGACACTGCGGCCAAGCGCGGCCCGGCTGCTCGAATCGATGCGGGACATCGGTTACTCCTCCGAGAGTGCCTTGGCCGATATTGTCGACAACTCCATCTCAGCAGCTGCGACGGAGGTCCGGATCATCAACGATCTGGACGTCGACGGGCACCCCTATCTTGCGATCATGGACAACGGTCGGGGCATGTGTGCAGATGAGCTGACCGCGGCCATGCGCCACGGCAGCCGTAGCCCGCGCGAGGCGCGGGAGGCCGGTGATCTTGGGCGCTTTGGCCTCGGAATGAAGACGGCCTCTTTCTCCCAGTGCCGCCGGCTGACCGTGGCTTCGCGGGTCGCTGGACGATGGGAAGCAAGGTGCTGGGACCTGGATCATATCGTCGAGCATGACGAGTGGCTGCTGCAGGTCCTGGATCGAGACGCAATCTCCCGCCTGCCTGCCCTGGACAGCTTTTCGGGCAACGGAACCATGATCCTGTGGCAGAAGCTGGACCGGCTGGACGCGCTCGGTCCGCATCCTGATCAGATCTATGAAGCCCTCAACGTAATGTTTGGCACTGCGCGGCGCCACCTTGCACTGACCTTCCATCGTTTCGTCGCTCCCGAGCCATCCGATGACCTGACGCGGGTGTCCATCAGCATCAATGGTGCGGTGCTGGAGGCGCTTGATCCCTTTGCGCGGCTCATGCAGCCGCAGTCCGATCCCCACGAGCTGGAGCGGTTGCGCATGGGGAATGGCGAGATTGTCGTCCAGGCATTCACACTTCCGCACCATCAGCGGCTTACTGCGGCACAACTTCAACATCTTGAACTGGGGTCGAGCCTTGCCGAGACGCAGGGCCTCTACATTTACCGCGCAAAGCGGCTGATCTCGGGCGGCACCTGGTTGGGTATGGCGCGGCGCTCCGAGCTGAGCAAGCTGCTGCGTGTGCGCGTCGATGTTCCCACCTCGCTCGACGCCGAGTGGAGTGTGGATGTGCGCAAGTCGCGCGTCTGGCCGCCTGCAGTAGTCCGCTCGCGGCTTAGACCCCTGGTCGAGCGCATGACCAAGAATGCGCAAAGACCCTACACATGGCGTGGAACCCGGGAGGCACGTGGTTCCGGGATGCCGTTATGGCAGCGGGTCAGTGAGCGTGGAGCGATCCGCTACGAGATCAACCGTGAGCACCCCTTGGTCAGGCATGCCGAAGTGAGGGGAGAGGACTCCGCGGATCTCGATGCCTTGCTGCTGGCCATCGAGTCCACTCTGCCGCTGGACAGCCTCTTTGCCGATGTAGGCGCCAACCCGCATGGCGTGCAGCAGTCGTCCCTGGATGCCGCCCGGATCGAGCAACTGCTTGCAGCATTCGTGGAAGCTGTGGCTCCGGGGTCGGACTCGATCCCGGCCGCCACGGCAGAAGCGATCCTCCAGACCCCAGTATTCGCTGGCAACCCAGAAGCGCGCGCGTTGCTGAGCCGCCTGCGGAGAATCGAGCCGTGATGCATTGTGGAGAACAACTGTGAGCAGGCAGGAAGTCTTGGCCCATTCGCGCACCGCCCTGTCCATGCGCGCGCATGTCACGCCCGAGGAAGTCGAGGGCATTGTGCGCATGTTCGCAGCCTTGCCGGGGCTGTCGGAGCCTGTGGAAGAGGCGGTCATCCGTGAACTTGCAAGGCAGCTGGAGCGCGAGTTTGCCGTTTCCCTGGGGCCGGCCCACACGATCACGAGCGATCACCGCCCGTGGTTGCGCGCCAAGGCGCACCAGATCGACTTCCGCTACTGGCGACGCTACCGGGACTTCTTGGTCGGCAAGGGATTTGGTGCGAACGTCGTCAACACTCTCACACAGATCACGGACAGCATCCTTGACTTGGCCGGCGACCCGGAGGCGCCCGGCGAATGGTCGCGCCGAGGCCTGGTTGTTGGCCACGTCCAGAGCGGCAAGACGGCCAATTATCTTGGCGTCATCAACAAGGCTGCAGATGCGGGCTATCGACTGATCGTGCTGATCGCCGGCACGCACAACAACTTGCGCTCCCAGACCCAGGAGCGCGTCGATGAGGGTTTCGTAGGCCGCGACAGCGATCAGATCCTCAGCAGGCAGGCCAATGCGGTGCCACTTGGCGTGGGCTGGATCGAGCGCAGCTTCTCGGCGGTGGCTTACACCAGCCGTGGTTCCGATTTCGCCCGCGCCCGTGCTGAGGGTCTGGGTATTCCCATCCACAACCTCGCGCAGCCAGCGATCTTCGTCATCAAGAAGAACCCGTCGATCCTGCGCAACCTTATCGACTGGCTCAACGGCACTACGGCGCGGCACGGAAGGCTGGACATGCCCATGCTGGTGATCGATGACGAGGCGGACAACGCATCGGTCAACACCTCGCAGGATCCGGATCGGCCGAATACGATCAACCGCCTGATCCGCGAGCTGCTGCAGCTGTCCAGCCGCAATACCTACATCGGCTATACGGCCACGCCGTTCGCCAACATCTTCATCGATCCGGACACGATGGACGATGCGCTGGGCGATGACCTGTTCCCACGGCACTTCATCATCGGGCTGGATGCTCCCACCAACTATGTCGGCGCGCGCGAGTTTTTCCTCAACGAGGAAAGCGCACACCTGACAGTTGATCTGGAGGACACCGAGGAGTGGCTTCCCTCAAGCCACAGGATTGATCATCAGATCGAGGAGTTGCACCACACCCTTATTGACGCGATCGGATGCTTTGTCCTGTCCAAGGCCATCCGCATCCTGCGCCAGCAGGGGCGGCACCATCATTCGATGCTGGTGAACGTATCCCGGTTTACGCGCGTGCAGGGGCAGGTGGCCGAGCTGATTGGTGTCCACCTTCAGCTGCTCAAGGATGCCATCCAGAACCGGCACGCGCTGTCAGTGCAATCCGCGCTGCACGACCCCTGCATGCGCGAGCTGCACCGTGTCTGGCGGGAGCACTATGCACACCTGCCGGAGCAATGGCCACAGATCCAGCAGGCGTTGCACGAGGCTGCTGCCGGTATGAGCGTTGTGCAGATCAATGCCAGTCGCCAGTCCGGATCGCTGGATTATCGCGCGCACGCAGAGACAGGCCTCAATGTCATTGCAGTAGGCGGAAACTCGCTGTCACGCGGATTCACCCTGGAAGGACTGACAGTCAGCTACTTCCTTCGCAACACGCAGATGTATGACACGCTGCTGCAGATGGGGCGCTGGTTCGGCTATCGCGATGGGTTTGATGACCTTTGCCGTCTCTTCATCAAGCCGGAGGCCCATGACTGGTATGCATTTATCGCCGAAGCCACCGAAGAGCTGCGGGACGAGATTCGCCGCATGGAGGCCGCGAACCTGACGCCGCAGGATTTCGGTCTCGCCGTGCGCTCGCACCCCGGAAGTCTTCTGGTTACCGCGCGAAACAAGATGCGGACGGCCAACCAGATCGTGCGCGAAGTCGGATTGGCCGATCGGCTGGTGGAGTCAGTGGTGATCCATGCGGGTGGCGATGCCCAGGAAATCAATGTCGATCAAGTCAAGCGCCTTGTGTCATTGCTGACGGCTTCGGTTGCGGTAGAACCAGTCAACTCGCGCGGAAGAGTGCCCTCCCAGCTCTTCCGCGCAGTGCAGCCACGGCGCGTCATGGATTTCATCTCGGCCTTCCTGATCCATCGGGACAATCCGGACATGCAGACCGAGCCGTTGCTTGACTACATCCGACGTCGGGACTTTCCTGAGTGGGATGTTGTGATGGTTTCGAATTCGGAGGCTTCGCCTGCCGACACGATCGATATCAGCGGTCTACACGTAGGTCTTCAGCAAAGGCATGTGCAGCTGGTGCCGGGGGTCGATGGCTTGAAGGTGTCGGGTAGAAATCGCAGGTTGGCTTCACGCGGTATCGAGCAGGCAGGGCTCACGGATGATCAGAAGCATGCCGCCCGGGAAGCGCATCGTCTCGCGCAGCAGACGCAGGACGCCGGCGCCACAATTTCTGACCGCTTCTATCGGCATGAGCGAAGTCGGCCCCTGCTCATGCTGCACCTGATCAAGGCAAGCAGCGACAACCCGGAAGTGAACGATCAGGTCCATGCAGCCTACGGCATCAGTTTTCCGAAGCTGTTTCCTGGCGAACAGGAACAGCGGGTCGCCTACACGGCGAACCTGCTGGCCTACAAGCAGCTCTACGGCGGCCTGGATATTGATGACGACGAGGATCAGGCTGATGAAGGCTGAGGATCCCTGGCTCAGCCTCCGGCCGGATCCGGCCCTGATGCTGGGGCGTCGGATCGAAACGGAGCACGCACTAGGGATCTACTGGGTCCTGAGCGCCGAGGGGCAGCCCGGAATGCTCATCCGCGACATCGACCTTGCGCGGTCGCCTAGGACCATGCCGCACCCCAAGGGCATTGCTCTGCGGCTGGACAGGTCACCAGAAGGGCGGCCGCAACTGGTGCTGATCTTACTGACGGCTGAGGACCGGGATGTATTCCATGCGCTGTGTCGCGATGTCATCAGCAGCACTGCAGAGCAATGCGAGGTCGGCGCAGCGACCGCAGGGGTGTTCCGGCGGCTGGCGCACTGGCAGTCGTTGCTCGGCCAAGAGCGGCCGGCGGACATGGGTCCGGAAGAGGTTCGGGGTCTGATCGGCGAGCTGTGGGCGCTCGATCAGCTGCGCGGGCGCCTGGGATTTCGCGCAGCCTTGGCTGCATGGGTCGCCCCGGAGGGGCATCCCCAGGACTTCGCTCTTTCCAAGGCCATCGTCGAGGTCAAGACCCGTCAGGCGGGCTCCAGACCGCGTGTTTGCATCTCCTCGCTGGAACAGCTGGAGGTGTCCCATTTGCCCCTGAGCCTGCTGGTGATTGAGCTGACGCCCGACAGTGGAGCTGATGGCAGGTCACTCAATGCTGCAGTGGCAGGACTGCTGGAGCATGCATCGCGGGAGCATACCGATCTTGCTGATGACTTCAGGTCGGCCCTCATGCGCCGCGGCTATGTGGAAACGCCTCGATATGACGAGCGCGCCTATACCGTTTCCGGTTCCCGTGTGTTTTCCGTCCGGGACGGGTTCCCGCGCCTGCTGCGCAGCATGGTGGACCAGCGCATTGTCGGTGCAACCTACATCCTCGATCTGGCTGACCTGTCGTCGTTCGAATGCCAGGCAGGCAGCTGGCTGCCACAGGCCGAGGCTGGGACCAGGTGATGGACGAAGAAACTACCCTGTTTCGCGAAATGCTGCTCAACGAGATCCAAGCCGAGGGCGATGCCGGGGGCGACTATGCCCGCACCTGTTTCATTGATCGTGCATGTGAGGTGCTGGAGGAGGGCGAGGAGTTCACTGAGTTCCACATCTGCCGCGCTCACACAGCGACCAAACAGGGCGGACAGGTGCGCGTGGACGCATACAGCTTCTCGCCCAGCGATGGTGTGCTGAACCTGATTGTTGGCGAATACTCCGGCGATCAGGTGCCGGAGCCCCTTCATACGGAGGATGTTCGTCGCCTAGCGCAGGCCGGCTTCCGCTTCCTTGAAGGCAGCGTCTATGACCGGCTGGCCGACCGGTGGGATGAGAGTCATGACGCGCACGCGCTGGCCAAGGAGGTCTTCACCTTTGCGTCGTCAGGCGAGATGTCAAAGGTGTGCCTGTATCTGGTGTCGGACCGCCCACTTGGGACGCAGGCCAAGAGACCCACCGAGCTTTCGCTGGGATCGACAGAGGTCGATGTGCAAGTGTGGGACATTGGCAGGCTCGCCCGCATGGAGGCATCGGCCAAGGGGCGGGAAGAAATCCATATCGACTTCGTCGTCAAGTATGGCCGAGGCATTCCTGCTCTTGCGGCCGGTATCGATGCCGATAGTCGATACGAGTCGTATATGTGTGTCGTGCCCGGCAGCGTTCTTGCCGAGCTGTATGACCGGTTCGGTGGGCGGATCCTTGAGCAGAACGTGCGCGCCTTCCTGGGCGAGGGCCGCAAGGTCAACAAGGGTATCCGAGAGACGCTCCGTAACGATCCGGGTATGTTCTTCGCGTTCAATAATGGTCTGACTGCGACCGCTTCGGACATCGTGCTCGAACGGGCGCCCGATGGGCATACCGAGATCACGGCAGCCCGGGGTCTGCAGGTCGTCAACGGCGGCCAGACCACTGCTTCGCTTTATTGGGCACGCAAGGCCGGTATTGACCTGTCCAAGGTTTATGTCCAGATGAAGCTCTCCCGGTTGCCGGAAGACGGCTTCGAGGATGCGGTGCACAACATCGCCCGTTATGCCAACGCCCAGAACGCCGTTTCGGCATCGGACCTGTTCGCGGGACACCCTTACTTCAAGCGTCTGGAAACCATCTCGCGCCAGACACTGGCGCCACCTGCAAAGGCCGGCGATGTCAATGGCTACTGGTATTTCGAACGCACGACCGGAAGCTACAAGGTCGAACTCAAGCGCAAGAGCGGAATGTCGGCCAAGACCTGGCAGCTGATCCACCCCAAGCGCCAAGTGTTAAGCAAGACGGATGTGGCCCGCTACGAGACCACGTTCGCGGGCATGCCCCATGTGGTCAGCTCGGGCGCCCAGAAGAATATCGCTGCCTTTGGCAAGCTGATCACGCAAGCCTGGGATGCCGACCCGGAGTCGTTCGATGTCGGATACTTCAGGCGGCTGGTGGCGCGCGCCATCCTTACCCGGGCCCTTGATGCGCTCATTCCTGCCCAGCCCTGGTATCCAGGATCAATCGTGCGGCCGCTGGCGAGCTACACACTGGCGTTGATGAGCACGCGCATGCAGATCATGGGCCTGCAGCCGGATTACGAGGCGATCTGGCGGGCACAGAAGGCGCCAGCCGCCTTTCTGGAAGAAGCCACGAGGATTGCGTCAGAGGTGCTGCCGTTGCTTCAGGAAATCCCGGAAGAGCAGGTGCGCAACCGCCTGATCACCGAATGGGTGAAGAAGGAGGCGTGCTGGAAGCGGGTCGAGGAGAGCGGCATCGGGCTGTCGACCGCCTACACCTCTACCCTGGTTGCGGTGCCTCCCGTGCGCCGTCGCAAGGCAATGAGCTGGCGCGATCGCGCCGGCCAGCTGTTCCAGCAGGGCGCGTTCAAGCGCATGCACGCCTGGAACAAGGCAGAGCAGGTCCTGACTGCGGACGAGGCTGATCTGGTCGAGCGCGTGTCAATCGCGCCCTATTTCGGAACCCGGGGCTTTCGGTTGGTGAAGCTTGAAGAGGCTTGGAAGCGGGCAGTAGAGCATGGGTTTGTGTAGGAGACTGCAATGCGGACAAACAAACCGAGTGTTGCGGCGCGCATCAAGGAGTGGTGGCGGGAATTGAGCGCCAGCCAGACAGAGCCGCATTCGTCTACAGACCGCAAGCGTCTCAGAAGAGCAGGATGCGTCATCGCCGCAGGAATTGCGGTGGGAGCCGTAGGCGCCTACACACAGTGGCACCCAAAGTTCTTCTTCAACGCGCTGGTGTTGGCCCTGATCGTGAGCCAAGGGCTAATTGGTGCATGTTCTCTTCAACATCAGGTGCGATGGTCGTATTTCCTGATGGTGGCATCATTGGCAGTGTTGCTGATGTCCTTCGCATTTTGAAGCAGCTATTCTGGTGTGCCTGTCAGCATCTGAAAGATCAGCCAACCACACCATGCGGTGTAGCCGACAAAGATTGCATCAGCCATGACGCCGAGGCACCTCGTAAGTAGGTCACTCTCGTCGCGTTCAGAAAGTGGCGTGCGGCTGTTGCTGGCTGGGTCACTGCCGGGCCTGTGCAACTTGTTGACTATTTTCATTTCAGGTTCCTCCAAGCTTTACATAGCCGAACCGGAGGATTGTCAAGTTATGCACAGTGACTGAGGAGGCCGACATCGGCTAGGGATCATGGCTACAAAGAGACTCACGTGAACCTATCTTGTCCGCGGCCTCGACCGCATCCTCTACTCCAAGCCACCCGCGTGGCCTGAAGGCACCTTTGAGCAGGGCGAGCGCACCTAGTTCTTGCTGGCGGCATATCGCAGCGGTTTCAGGGATGTATCACCCCCTCCCAGCGCAAGCACCTCCTGAACTGTCCCCGCTCATACCGCGGTAGCGCCACGGGCGGCTGGTAGGCGTCCAGGATCTCCCGCTGCCACTGCCGGAGCACTGGCTTAGTCCGACGCCGCTTGGGGCTGGTGGGGTGGTCGTAGTGTCGCTTGATGGTCTCGACCCGCTCTTGGGCGGTGGCGTGGCCGGTGATTAGCGCGACGTCCCGGTCCAGGAAGCCCTGCTGCTTGAGGTCGGTGACCAGGGTATGCCGGAAGGCGTGGAAACGGACGCCTTTCGGGAATCCGAGATCAGCCATGTAGTCGGAAAACTGCCGGCTAAAGCAGGCACCGTAGGCCGCCTTGGTCTCACCGTTCTTCTTTGTGCCCGCGGTCAGGTTGGGGAACAGGCGGAGCTGCCCAGCCTCGCGGACGTCAGCAACAAACTCCAAAAAGCCCGCGTCCAACACAGCCTGAGGGATGGGCAGGCAACGGATGGCCGATCGGCCCTTGAGCCGCTGGCGAGCTTTCCGGGCTGGTGCTTGGCGAAGGTCATCATCCACGGTGGCCCGGATGTCAATGCACCATAAGCCCTCGTCCTGAACGACATTGGCGACCTTCAGCTGGGCAACTTCGCCCACACGCATGCCCAGATGCAGGCCCAGGATGGGGCACCACCAGCGGTGCGGCCATGCTCTGGCCCACTCCGTGAACCCATTCGGATCGAAGATCCGTTGCAGTTCCTCGCCGTCGAAAAGTCGCTCGACCTTGTTGGGGTCTTCTACCAAGCTCTCTTTCATGTCGTCGAAAGCGGCCATGGGCGAATGGCCCAGCGTGCCAGTCTTGACCAGGTAGCCAAAGAAGGTTTTCAGCTGTCGACGATAGAGCCGGAACGTATCGATGGCCGGTGCGCGCAGGTTCAAGGCCTTGCCCTCGGCAATCAAGTCATCGACCGAGCGCACGGCCAGGATCTTGGCGCTGGCGCGGCCGTCGGGTGTCCATCGGATCAGGTCCCACAGCTTGTAGATGTGGGCGTGTGTGATGGAGGACACGTAGATGTCGCCACATACCGCGAAGAGCATGTCCAATGCGCGCTTGGAGGCAGCCTGGGTGTTGTCGGACAGCCCGCGCGTGTTGCGATAGCTTAGGTAGTCGTGGATCTCGACCGACAGCTTGCGGGCAGGAGAGCCGGTCGGCAGAGGCTCTGGATAGCGGATGCCATCGCGACTGACGCGGCGGCGACGCGTGAGCTTCAGTGTGTTGCCCACCAACTCTTGTAGGTTGACGACGTCAGCGGAGCTGCCGATCTCGATGCCCTGAAGGAGGACATTGTTGACCTTGATCGAGGCGATTTTCAGGCCGGTAGCAGCGGTCGTCAGCGCGTCATGCGCCTTGGCGCAGTCAAGGTCAGTGCTGATTTCCCAGTCGTCGGTCTCATCGAAGTTTTCCATGCTTGCATTCCTTGATCAGATGCAAGCGTGATAGGTCGATGGTGCAGGATGTCAACGCATGGGTAGCGGAACGGCCGCAAAGAGAGGCATGCCTAGGCATTGTGATCGTTGCGGGCGCTTGTGGCCAGAAAGGTAAGTTAGGCTTGCGTCGCAAGTGCTTGTTTCATGGCAATTTTCTGATGATGGTGGGGATGCACAGAAGCTATTTTTGTGTAGTGTTGATTCTTGGATGTAACGCAAAAATCTCGATGCCTATTAGGTAAACCTAAAATAAACACAAACTAAGAAGAATACATAACCAAGAGCAAGAGAACACTTAGGCAAGGAAGAATGGTTACCTAAAGCGCGTCAGTGCAAGATCGGCCGGACCAGCTCGCGATCCAGTTCATCGCATGTGATCTGGCCATCGACATACTGTTGAATGAGGCGGCGGCAGCGCTGATCGATCCTGATGCCTCTTGCTTTCGCTTCATCGAGGACTTCATCCATCGCTTCTTTGCGAAAGCTGGGATCCCGTTCGAGGGCGGCTTCCTCGGGGGTAAGTGGCGTGGGTATACGGGTCATTGGGGTGTCTCCTCGGGGATAGGACGATTCCTAGCCGACCTTAGGCGCCCGTCAACGGGGATGTGGGGCGGATCTTGATTCTTTGACAGCGTGGCGATACGCGCGCGAACAGCCTTAGGGCTGCATGAAAGCGTCCGGAGGCTTCTATCGTGAAGGCCGTCCAGTCGCTCCAGTCCTGCTCCGTATCCTTGCTGCCCACCGGGATCTTCTCCGGCGCAGGTCTTGTGGCTGGGACATCGCGCAGTCTCCCGATGCTATGCCTCTGACTTGGGATCCTAGCTCCCCTGCCTGCCAGACAAGGAATGGGCCCTTCTCCACGTGCGTTTCGACCCACACTGCGCGCGCAATGCGTGCTCGCTTTTCGGGTGTCAGCCAGGCCGACGGCTCGCTGTCCGGCTCCCACGAGGCAATCCCGCCCCAAAGGCAAGGCCGCTCGGGCGCTTGACGGCGGGGTGGCTTGGGCTAGCTTGCTGGCATGAAGCAGGCAGCGAAAATCGTCCGCGCAGTCATCGACTACAGTCCTGGACCAAGGGTCGAGAAGGCGCTTTGGCTTTTCGTGATTGGAGGCTTGGTTTGGGCTGTCTCGCTTTGGTTGCCTGCTATTTTTGATCGGTTTAGCCGCTAACTGGGACTTGCGCTGAAAAATAGGCAAACATCAGCACGAATGCGGCCAGGGAAAGGATTGAGAGCAAGCCGAACCTGGCTGCGCCCCGCTCTTTGCTGAAGATCGGCCTGATCCACCACCATGCGGACGCGAGACTGACGACAAAGAAAGCAGCCATGAACAGTCGGGGGATGCGCGGAGCAGCTCGAAAAACGGCAACGAACTCATCCATCTGTGTGACCTCCATAACGCCAAGTTGGATAGCTAACGCACATCACCGGATTTGAGGTTGGTGTTTGCCAACTTCTTGAGCAATGCCAGCGCTTGCTTTTGCTTGGTCGGGCTCAGCTGCGATATCACCAGAATAGCCTCCGCCACGACGTCCGAAGTCGCCATGAAGTAGGCCGCCGGCAGATCCAGCAGCTTGGCTAGGCGTTCAATGGTGTCCAGATCCGGTTTGTGCATGCCGCGCTCGTAGCGGCTGATCCTGGGCGCCGCCGTGTTGGGGTCATCCAGCCCGAGGAGGCGTTCCCCGAGCTGCGCCTGGGTCCACCCCTTGGCCAGGCGGGCCGCCCGCAGGCGGCGGCCGAGGGCAGTGGCGGTAGGCAGGGCTGCAGGCATCCGGGAACAACAAAGACGTTGACTCCGCAGATTTTGCCCGGCAGAGTCTAGGCCGTCATTTGCGTTGAACGCAAATGCGTAAACGACAAGGAACAGGGGGGGAGTGATGGGAAGAGCAAAGGCGGCGCTGGCACTGGGGTTGACCCTGGGGGTTGGCAGCTTGCAGGCTGCTGAAAGCCTCTCGTGCCGGGTCCAGCAGGACCTGGAAGGCGCGGACGGGGCACCCGAGGTCAGGGAATTCATCTGGAGCACGGCCCACGGTGGTTCCGAGCCCACGGGAGCGATCAAGACCGCCATCGGCACGATCGGCCAGGGCGAGGCGCTCGGCTCGATCACCCTGGACGGCCAGCCGGTCCAACTGCCCACCGAGACCCGCGGGGTGATCCGCTTCGGAACCGCCTACGACTACGGCGACCGGGTCGTCCTGGCCTATCGGGTCGAGCGGCAGGACGACTCCAGCGCGACCCCCAGCGAGGTCGTCTACACCCTGGACAAGAGCCGAGTCGTAGCCGACGCGGACATCCTGCCCGGCTCCCAGTCGGAAGCCCCGGGCCACTGCATCTTGGTCGATTGAGGGAACACCATGAAAAAGATCGTGATGACGACTGCCCTGGCCGTGGTGCTGGCTAGCTGCTCAGGCGGTGGCCCGGGCAAGAGTGATGCGGAGCAGGCGCTGGGGCAGTTCTTCGAGCAAAACGCGGGCGTGAAGCCCAGCTTCGAGGACTTCAAGGTCGGCAGCTGCGAGAAGTCCGAGTCGGGGCCTGGCTATGCCTGCTCGGTTACCGGAACCGCCGAGTTCGCGCTCGGCTCACGCAAACAGCGCGAGCCGCTGACCGGCACCTTCGTGTTCGACCGGGTGGGCAGTGAGTGGAAGGTTGTCGGCACCCGCTAGCAAACACACCAAACCGGCGTGGCTGCGACCCGCTCCGTGAGGCGCGGGCGCAGCGCGCCAGCGGTTCGGAGAGACACGATGAAAGTGTTGAAACTGGTCTTCTGGGGCGCCATTGCGCTGCTGGGCGTCCTGCTCCTGCAGGCGTTTTTTGAGAGCCCCAAGATTTTCGCGGGCTTGAGCGTCCCTATTGGCCTGCTCATGCTGGGTCTGTGGTGGATCCCGCACCAGCTTGCACGGGAAAACAAGGCGCGGCATGTCCAGTTCAAGGAGGGGTTCAATCCCGATCTGCGACACGACAACATCGCGCTGGACACCGCACGCGATGAACTGTGGATCCGCGATGCCTCTGGCGAGCAGCGCTACTTGCGTCGCGATGACCTGCTGTCATGGAAGACCGCACATGACGCGGGCGGCAGTGGCGTGTGCCGGCAGCGCTTGGAGTTGGACGTTCGCGATGTCGGGCGTCCGAGGTGGCGCGTGATGTTCCAGCGGCACTCCGACGGATGGTTCCGGGGCAGCAACGCCAATGCGCGGGAACGCGATGAATGGTTCGCCCGCCTTCGGGCCTGGGACCAGCAATCGCCGGCCACCGTCACGCAAGCTGAGGCTACCGAGGCTGATATGAGCCTGTCTGGACTGCACCGGCATTACTACGAGGCCACCACCGACCTGCAGCGCTACAACTATTTGATGGCGTTCGATATCAGCTGCCTGACGGCCAAGCTGGACCAGAAGACCGAATGGGAGCGCCTGGGCGGCAGCTACCCGGGGTCCAGCCCTGATCTGTCGCGCATGCGGGGTTTCTAGCCCCAGCCTCTCCCGTTTGGTGGGCAACTACGAACCTACTGCGGGAGCCGGTGCGGCTCGGCAAGCTCTTCGCGAAGCAGTTCCACCATCTCAATATAGTTGCTATCGGGTGCATCGCCTCGCATCACCAACCATTGATTAGCGAGGATGGCCATTCGCTCGACGCTCAAGGACAGCTGGTAGAACTCTGTTGGCGGCGGCAGCGTTGTCCAGAACGCACGATCCAGTCGCACCACGCTTTCTTGCCTCAGGTATCCCCCGCTGGGCGGCAGGAGCATGAGATTCGGATACATCAAGCATTCGGCGCGTGCAGCGATCGTCGGCACAATGGACCGTGGCTCGCGTTGCGTGGATACCGAGTAGGCAGGGGCCACAAGAAAGGATGTCCGCTGAAATGCGGCGCGTGCGCGGTTTGCTTCCGAGGCGGGTAGGTCTTCGTCAGGAATGCCGCCAGCGATTGCCAGCACGACACAAGGCCGCATCTTTGATCGAATGGCCAACAGCTCTTCACACTCGCCAAGCCTAATCTTGAAAATTGGAAGCCGTTCTGGCTTGGGGCGATAGTCATATCGAAGATCAAGGGTGCGGATGGTTCCTGAAACCGAGTTGTGGGCGCTCTGGTCAGAGCGTTTCGCATCGAACACCGATAGGGGATGGCCAAACTCTGGGACGACCGTGCACACGATCTGTCCTACTTCCCCCGGACCGTCTTTTGACGGGCGCCGATCGAGATCGAACGGGGGAAGCACATCGTGAATATCCGTTCCGTTGCCCCATCCCACGATCGCGCGTCCTTGTCAGAGCGTAGCGTTGAAAGCGATAGGCTCGTCGATAGCCTCGCCATCGTCGAGCAGTGTCATGGCGTCGCGATACACATTGTCGTAGATCGGGCGATGGATCGCTTCTACGAGATTGCCAGCAGGTCGTGCAAGGAAGCTCTGCTTCATATTCTCTTGGAGTTGGGCAAGCCGGAGGATCTTCGTTGGATCCTTGATGTGCGCATGAGAACGGCGCGTCGGTGGAGCATCCTGTGCAAGTTCGCTGAAGTCCAGATTGCCGCCCGGGACGGCATTTGCCATTGGCAATGTATTGAAATAAACATGATCTAGAAGCTTGCTCATGTCTCCAGAAAATGTTCGCAGCCATTGCGAGAAGCGCGATGCTAGCCCGCCATGAAGGCCAATGTCGGCCAAGGTCGGGCCGATGGGGTATTCGCCAAGCCAGTATTGCGTGAAGTCCTTACCTTTGAAGCTCACATCGCGCGATTGAATGATTCCCCGCGCCGTCAGTGTGTCCAGGCCTTCAGCAAGGTCGACCGCAAACGGTCCATAGTGATGGAAATACCATCGCGCTTCACTTGCGGTAGCCCCTCCATGACCTTCCGCGTGGAGACAATCCAGCAGGTAGACGAACTTGAACAACGCAGTCCGATTGAGACGAATGCCAAGCGCCTTCGCCTCGGCCAAGACGGCCAACATCGTATGCTCAAGCGGGGCGGGGACGGACGTCATGTCTTGATAGCGCTGGTCAGAACCGGGGTGCTCGGCTAGAACGCATCATAAAAGCACAACTTGAGCTGACCGCAACTTGCGAAGGATCCGTGCACGAAAGGCCGCACGGTCGGATCGTTCAGGAAAGTGGCCTGCGACCCCAACCATTATGCCAGAACCCCCGAACAGCCAATCGTTAGTGCTTCCGCGGCGCACTGTCCGCAGCCAATGCAGCCAAGTGCGCGTCGCCTCGTGTCTTGGCTCGTTGCCGCATCTCTTCCGAGCAGTGCCCATCTCGGTAGTTGAGTAGCGCCGACACGATTTCGCCATCGGCGAGGTCTTCGCCACCTGCCGCAATGACGATCTGCCCAAGGTGCGCGCGTCGCTGCGCCTCGCACTTTCGCTTCGTCTCCCGCTCGCGTGCTTCGAGACGCTGGCGTGCGAGAAGCTCGCGTGCCTGCAGCTGTGCCAGGCGCGACGTGGCGCGAGCGATCTGGTCATGTAAGTGCTTCGTGTTTCCCACGGTGTTCTCCGTCTTCGGTGCTACCTTCATCGAAGCAAAAGCCAACAGCACGTCAAGGGCAAAATCGAGCCATCCATGGCGATGCCTTAGAGCAGTGCAAGAGCGCACTTAGGCATTGCCGTGGCAATGCGTGCGCAAAGGGCTGCGCCCCTTGGACCCCTGAAAGAACAGGCTTGCCAAAGCCAAAAGCCACTGCATAACAACCAGACAGGGGCTCAATTCACGGAGCATGGCAATGGCTATTTATCACACCCGAGTCAAGACTATCAGTCGCGCGAAAGGGAATGCGTCAACTGCTGCCGCCGCCTATCGCGCAGGCCTTCTGATCGAAGAGGCCAATGGCAAGAAGCACGACTACCGTCGTCGTAGCGGTGTCGTGGAAACACGCGTGGTCGTGCCGCACGACGCGCCTGATTGGGCAAGCGACCCTCATCTGCTGTGGCCGCACGCCGAGGTTGTCGAGCGCAGGCGCGATGCTACGGTGGCACGCGAATTTGAAATCGCGCTACCCCATGAACTGAACGACGATCAGCGTTCCGAGCTGACGTCATCCATCTCACACGCATTAGTCGAGCGTTATGGGTTTGCGGTGCAGGCCTCGATCCACGAGCCTCCTACGCGGGGCGGCTTGAACTACCACGCGCATCTGCTGGCCACCACGCGCCGTCTGACTAGCGAAGGGCTCGCTGACAAGACCCGTGAGCTGGACGGCGGCCCCTCTGGCCGAAGCGAGGTCGAGTGGATCCGTGCCACGGTGGCAAGGATCATCAATGCCAAGCTGGAGGCAGCCGGAGTACTTGCACGCGTCGATCACCGTAGCCTGAAAGCGCAAAGCGACGCGGCCCTTGAGGAGGGCGATTTGGCCAGCGCCTTGGCGCTCAGTCGCGAGCCCACCCAGCACATGGGCAAAGACGCCACAGCCCTGCATCGCAAGGGCGTGGAGACCGAGCGCATGCGGGTCAACCAAGAGATCAGGGACACCAACGAAGCGAGCTTTCAGGCCGCCATGGCGGCGCTGGGAGACACCGCCCGGCTCATGCCCACCCCGGTAGGCCATAGCCATGCCAGGGCGCGCCAGGAGCGCGAGGCGGAAGGAGGCTTTCGCCTGCCCGCGGCGCTGTCGGGTTCGCCTGATGACCAGATTCGGTTCGATCCGGCGCAGGCAGCGTCCACACCGAAGACAGAGCGACAGGCTGACGCTGACCAAGCCAAGGCCACCCAGGCCGCCCTGGCGCAGGCCACCGTCCTGTGGGGCGAGGGCTTCTTCACGACCATCTCGCTTGCCTTCAAAGCGACCACCAAGCTCCTGCGCCACCAGGTCGACCGGTTGGCCACCTATGTGCATAGCGCTCTGTTCCGCGCCGACGTCCGCCAGCTTCTGGAGCAGATCAAGCAGGTCAAGCGTGATGCGCAGCGCTTCCAGCGGCGCCTGAAGGCCGAGGAGCGGGCTCAGCATGCGCTGGCGCAGGCGGAGTTTCTGCTGGAGCGCTTCGACAGCGAGCATCCGCGCCCTGACACGCTCAGCCGCCAGGAGTGGATGCGCCGCCGTGCTCGTCGCCTGCGCGCCGTCCAAGTGCGTCAGGAAGCCTACAAGCGTGCCCACGAGGCCACCGATCCCGAGGCCCAGACGGCCTACAACACCCGGGCCTTGGCCAGTGGGGAGCAGTTGGAGCAATGGAGCGAGCGCATGCTGAAGCGCTATCCGGTGGAGGCCGATCGGGAGGCAGTCCCGGACTCAACTATGGGGCCGGGTGCTGGCGAGGGACGGACTTCCTCGCGGCCCACGCCCAAGCCATCGTAGCGGTTGGTAAAAAGGAAGATGCCTCGGCTTGCCGAGGCATCTTTGCAATGGTCCCCCTGTTGCACCATGCGTTCAGTGAAGCGTCGGACCGGATCTCTTGCTCCCCGCCACTTGACCTCTTCGTTGAGCAAGGCCATCTCGCAACGGCGGCGGATCGCGCGAAATGATCGTTTCGCGGGTCTTGATCGCCGGCTTGGGTTCGAGTGTGTATTCACCCGCAGGCGTCCCGTCACCATAGAGGCGGCGTATGACTTCCTCGGCTACGTCAAAACTGTGGTCGATATCGGGCATGCGATCGGACATGCTGCGGATCCGATCCTGGCAAATGATCGCGGCCAAGATTCGATTGACGATCTTCAACTTCAACTCTCGCTTGAACATAGTGCGCTCCTCGCGCGTTTGGGGGAGCGCGCATGCAATCAGCATTTGCGTTCAACGCAAGATGATCGAAGTCTCAATTTGGCTTGACCGGGCACGATGCCATCTTGCCTAGGCATTGGTTCGCGATTGCGTCGAACCGGTGGAGCCTGTCCCATTTGGCTAAGACAGTTGGGAAGAGTGGTCCGCGACCTGCCCGCCCGGATCGAGATCCTGTGGCACGGAGACTTCCAGCTCAGCGGCCACTTCTTCGCCGTCCAGACGGACCATCCGGGGGTGGGTTCGCGCTATATCGCCGGCTACCCCGTAGATCGCCTACGTGAGTGCCTGGAGGCGGCTCGATCGGCCGACAAGCGGCTCCAGCAGATCTTCGGCCAGGATGACGCCGTCGCCGTAAGCCCGGAGGTCATTCGACAACTGGTGGGGCAGGGATGGCAGGAGGAGCAGCTTGTGGACGCCGCCCGGAGGGGGGCACAGTATTCGCCGTCAGGGGATACGGTGCTCTTTCCGCCGCAAGGCGATATGGGTTAAGAGGGCTGGCCGACCGTGGTTAGACCAACTGGAGCCAAGAGATCGGAACGGCGTCATCTAGCAAGGGGCTACAAGACAACAGCGCCGGAACACAGATGCCATTGCCTGCTATTGCAATGTTCGCTCCGTAGGCGAGCGCGTCCGCATATAGCGTCGAGCATACGAGCGCATTTGCACTGATCGGGACGCGCGCCCCGTTCTTGTCATGTAGACCTTGCCCTCGAAACGCCGTCCACCAAAGCCGTAGAAGAAACAGAAAATCATACGATTGTTTTAAGTTTACGACTGCTCCAGTTGCGACGAGCGTGCGTTGCTGAGCATTGAGACCTATAGGTCTGCGCACCTTGATTGCATGCTCTCCATCAGCATACTCATTCAAGGAGCGGATCATTACGCCGTTTTTCCGCCCCGGGGCTCCGAACGTGGCCTCACAAATGTTCTCGCCATCGCCTATCCATACGGCCGCATGTGTCCATTGCGCATCCAAAGGCGAATACGCCTTGGATTGTGCTTCAATGATTTTTCGCGACGCGAACTCGGTCTTTTCGCCAACAGGGCGGGTAAGTATCAGGTCGCCTGCTTGAAATGCGGTGCAGTCAACTAACTTCCCGAATTTCCGGGCCGCGGCCGGTAAAGCTAGTCGTGAGCTGCAAGTGCCCGTGCAGGTGTCACCGGGAGCAACTTCCATGTGCGGCGTGGTTCGACTAAGTCAGTCGGCGAAGATGCGCTTAAAAAGGCTCGGACGCCGCTCCATGTCTACAACTACAACGTCGGGAATTTCTGGATCCGCGGCCCCGTATACCTCTACGTTAGCACCGCTGATGAGTCCTAGCTTGCGAAATGACTGCCCTGTATAACGCGATAGGCCGTTCGGGGACTTCACGAGCAGGCGCTCGGGTTGGAGACCCAAAACAGACCCGTTATGCAGTTTGACGTAAAAAACAGAGTCCCCGACCGTCCGAGTGACGGTTCCGGTCTCATGGGAGGTGTTCAGGATGTTCTCCAAGTTCGCCAAGCTCAAGCTAACGCTCATTTCTACCCTCCAGATCAGGTTTGGCCTGGATCGCTTCTTCAAACTCTACTCCAGCGGCTGCCAGCTGCAAGGGGTCTAGGGTTGCTGTTCATTCGGAGTCTTTGCTAGGCTGGGATGTGAAAATTTTGGTATCGTTTCAGGTATCGTTTTTTGGACCCAATCGAACCATAAGTGTTTGATTGGTAAGGAAAAGCGGGTGAGGGAGTCGATTCCCTTCACCCGCTCCAATCCCATTTCCTGCCGATCCAGCTCGTCGACCGGCAAAGACACGCTTTCCAAGCCGGCGTCCACAGCGAATGCTGCGGCTGTTGTCGTGCCATAGGCTCGGTGCGCGACCAGAGGTGCGGGATGTACAAGGCCAACGAACGGCTTTTCGCGATGAAGTTCGCGGACCTCTTTCCGCACTACGTGCGCAAGGCGGAGCGCAAGGGGCGCTCGCAGGAGGAAGTCGAGCGCATCGTCTGCTGGCTGACCGGCTACGACCGGGCCGGCCTGGTGCGGCAACTCGAACGGGGCAGCGACGTCTCGACGTTCTTCGCCGAGGCGCCCGCGATGCATCCGGACCGCGCGTCGATCCGCGGCGTGGTCTGCGGGGTGCGCGTGGAGGCGGTGGAAGACCCGCTGATGCGCGAGATCCGCTATCTCGACAAGCTGGTCGACGAGCTGGCGAAGGGCAGGGCGATGGAGCAGATCCTCCGCGCCTGAACCGCCGTTCGCGGGATGCGCGAACCGGAGTCCGCAGCATCCCGCAAGCGCGCGCAGCCCTGAGTGCGCGCTTTCAGGGGCCGCACTGCCAGCGGCCGTCGAAGGTGCGGCTGGCGCCGTCCGCGCGCTGGTAGGTCAGCGTGGCCGGGCGCGGCGGCGACTCGCCGCCGCCCTCGGCGGGCCCGGTCAGCGCGATCTCGATGGTCTTGCCCTGGCCGGTGAAGGTCGGGTCGTCGAGGATGCCGTCGAACCCGCCGGGCGCGCCGATGCGCTCCACGTAGCCGGCGACCTTGACGACGCCCTGCGCGGCCTCGTCGGAGGCGACGACGCCGGTGGCGTACAGGATCGGCGCCGCGCCTCCGGTCGAGAAGCTGCAGGCGAGCTCGCCGGACAGGTCGGCCTCCTTCAGGTCGCTTTCCGTCAGTGCGTCCAGCCGGATCTCCGAGCCGTCTCCGCCTACGGTGTCGCCGGTGGACGGTGCGGGCGCCGGTGCCGGTGCGGTGTCCTCGATCGGGGCCGCGGTGCCGGTGGTCGGCTGTTGCGAGGGCGAACAGCCGGCCAGCAGCGCGCCCGCGAACAGGGCGGCCGCGACGGCGTGCGAGAGGCTTGCGGAACGGGACGAACCGGAAAGGCGTGAGGACATGCGTGCTCCTGTGATGGCTTGCGGAGCGGGCTACCATGGTGGCCCTCGTCTTCGGATGGCGTGAAAAACCCGTCGAATCCACCGCAAACGGCACCGACGGCACGGCCGAGACCGCGGGCTGTCGATGCGGCGCCGCGCGGTTCCTGGTGGCCGCCTCCCGTTCGCGTCGGCAGGCGCGTGCGCTTCGGGCGATGGCCTGTCGCGCCGTCCGTACAGGGCGGGGAACGGCGCGCGCGGCGGCAGCGCAGCCGCACGTCGTGGACGCCGCGTCCCGTGCGCCGCTGTCATCGGCGCATCATCTGCGTCGCGCACAGTGGCCGCTCTCGCCGGTCCGGCAAGGAGCGCCTGGCAGGCGCATCCGGCGACGGGAACGGGGCATGGCGGCGATCGCGTCACGGCATGGGTTCGGGCGGGGCCGGTGGCCCGCGCCGGGCGGCCTGCTGTGCGGCGGGCACGGCGGCGCGACGGCGAGCTATGGTGCGGCCCACTACGGCAAGAGCCTGTTCTGGCAGTCCGGCGAATGGCTGCTGGCGTACTTCCTTACCGAGGCCGCGGGCCTGGCGCCGGCGGCGATGGGCTGGGTACTCGCGCTGAGCCTGCTGGCCAGCGCAGCGAGCGACCTGGTGGTGGGCCACGGGCTGCGCCGCCGGCTGTCGCGGGTGGACGGCGCGATCGCGCTGCAACTGGCGGGCGCGGTGCTGGCGGCGCTGGCGCTGGTCGGCCTGTTCGCGACCGCGCAGCTGCCGCAGGCGCTGCGCCTGCCGTGCGCGCTGGCGGCGGCGATCGCGTTCCGGGTCTGCTACAGCGTCTACGACACGCCGCAGAACGTGCTGCTGAGCCTGGCGACCGCGGACACGGCCGCGCGCACCCGCGCCGCGTCGCTGCGCATCGCGATCAGCGGGGCGGCGGGGCTGACCCTGGCGCTGACGATCGCGCCGCTGCTGCTGCGCGACGGCCTGCCCGCGCAGGCGGACGGCTTCCTGCTGCTGGCGGTGGCGATGGCCTGCGTCGCGATCGCCAGCGCGGCGCTGCTGGCGGCGGTCTGGCGCGGCGCGCTGCGGGCCGGCGTCGCGGCCGGTGGGCCGCAGGCGCCGTCCGCGCCGAAGCCTGCGGAGGCGTCCTCGTTCGCCACCCTGTGGCTGCTGCTCGGCATGGTCTTCGCGCTGCTGCTGACCACGCCGTTGTTCAGCAAGCTCGAACCGTACTTCGCGGTCCACGTGCTGGCTTCACCGGGGTGGGGCGGGGCGATCGCGGTGGCCGGCGCGCTGGGCACGATCGGCTCGCAGCCGCTGTGGTGCCGGGTCGTCGCCGGGCGCGATCCGGCGGCGGCGGTCGCCGGCTTCGGGGCGATGATCCTGGCCTGCGCGGCGGCCTGGGCGCTGCTGGCGCGCATCCCGGCCGCGGCCGCGGCTTGCGCGCTGGCGCTGGGCATGGCCGGCGGCGGCCTGGCGATGACGCTGTGGGCGGCCGTGGCGGAGACGGCGGCGCGGCTGCCGCGGCAGCGGGTCGGCCTGGCCTACGGCCTGACCACGGGCGTCTCGAAGTCGGCGCTGGCGCTGGGCGCGCTGCTGCTGGGGACGTGCCTGGGCGGCATCGACTATCGTGGCGCCGACAGCGGCCGGCTGGTCTGGCTGATGGCGCTCGGCCCGGCGGCCAGCGCCGTGGCCTGCATCGCCCTGGCCCGGGTCTGGCGCGCGCGGTCGCGGCCGGCGCGGGCGCCGGACCCGCTGTCGCATCCGCAAGGCTTCGACAGGTCGGCATGACAGTTTCCGGGACGTCGTCTCCCTCCACTTCCGCGGCCGGATCGCTGGTCGCCACCGCGCGGCGCGAACTCGCGCTGCGCGGCGCGGGCGCGCTCAGCTTCCGCCGCCTGGCCGCGGCCGGCGGGGTGACGCCGGCGACGCTGAGCTACCACCTCGGCAGCAAGATGCGGATCGTGGCCGCGCTGGTCGAGGCCGAGCGCGCGCTCGACCGCGCGCGCCACGCGGCGTGGCGCGCCCGGTTCGACGGCCTGGCATGGTTCGATCCGCCGGCGCTGGCCGCGCTGGTCGAGCTGTACCTCGACGAGGGCGCCGCCGACGAGGCGGCCGGCGGCGCGCGGCTCGGCAGCCTGGTCTGGGCCGACCTGATGCTGCGCGCGCACGTTGACGAGGATGTCGCCGGCCTGGTGCGGCCGTGGATCGGGGAGCGGCGCGCGTTCTGGCGGGACCTGCTGGACGGCCGCATCGAGGACGCCGGCGCCTGGGCGGAAGCGATCCTGGCCTACGCCGCCGACGAGGGCATCCACACCCTGGCCAACGGTGCGCGGCCGGACTACCGGCTGCTGCGGCGGATGGCGATCGAGCGGCTCGCGCACCGGTTGGCGCCGGCCGCGCGCGGCGGCCTGGGCGGGGCGGCCGCGTTCGATGCGCTGGTGCGCCGGCTGGACCCGGCGATCGGCCTGCCCGGGCCGGAGGCCGGCTCGGACCTGCTCGCGCCCGGGCGCCGGCGCGACATCGCCGGCGCCGCCTGCGCGCTGATCCTGGACGAGGGCGCCGAGGCGGTGACGCATCGCGCGGTCGGCGAGCGCGCCGGGGTGCCGGCGTCCACCGTCGCCTACCACTTCCGCAGCGGGCCCGACCTGCTGCGCGCCGGGCAGGAGATGGTCTACCTGGTGGCGCAGAACCGGGCGCCGGCGCCCGGCGAGGATTCGGTCGAGCGGCGCTACGCGGTGGTGGTGCGCGGCACGCTGTCGATCGGCCTGGCCGCGGCGCGCGATCCGTCGCTGGCGGCGCAGGCCATCGACCTGCGCCGGCTGCGCGGCGAGAACCTGTTCCGCACCCTGCGCCCCGGGCGCGCGCGGCTGGAGCCGCTGGACGGCCAGGTGGTCGCCCTGGTCGCGATCGGGGCCGGCGCGCTGGCCGGCGCCGAGGGCGGCGGGCCGGACCGGCGGCAGGCGCTGGTCGACTGGCTGACGTCGCCGCTGGCGGACTGAACAAGCGTCCTGCGAAATCCCTGGTCCTTACGGAAAGCATGCATCGGGAATCCCGTACAACCGTCATCATTCTGTATTGCCGCGCGCCTAGATTGGCCGGATTCCAAGTCGTCCCCAGGGGAAATCCGGCATGTCCCACGCACTCAGGCGGTCCGTGCTGTCGGTGGCGCTGTTGTCCGCAACGGCGCTGTCGACGGCTGAACAAGCGTTCGCTCAAGCTGCGGCAGCGGAGGCCGCCCCGTCTTCCGCCAGGGACCCGGCCCAGGCCACCGCGCTGGACGCGGTGGTGGTCACCGCGCAGAAGCGCGAGCAGGTGCTCAAGGACGTGCCGATCTCGATCGCCGCCGTCGACGGCGAGACCATCGAGCGCGAGAACTTCACCGACTTCGAGCGCCTGTCCACGCGCATCCCCGGCTTCTTCGTGCAGCAGCAGACCGACAGCTCGGCCAGCTTCGTGATGCGCGGCATCGAGGCGGGCAACGCCGGCGCGGTGTCGGAGCCGAGCATCTCGTTCTTCCTCAACGACGTCGACACCAGCCGCTCGCGCGGCATGCTGAAGGAGCTGTTCGACATCGAGCGGGTGGAGGTGGCCAAGGGCCCGCAGGGCACGCTGTACGGCCGCGGATCGCAGATCGGCGCAGTGGCGGTGCACACCCGCAAGGCCGATCCCGGCGCCTGGTCGTCCTCGCTGGAAGCGCAGCTCGGCAACTACGACCTCTACAGCATGACCGGCGTGCTGAACGCGCCGGTCGTCGAGGACCGCCTGGGCCTGCGCGTGGCGGTGCGGCGGCGCGAGCGCGACGGCTACGCCACCAACGTCGACGGTCGCAAGCTCAACGACGACGACCTGCTGGCCGCGCGCGCCTCGCTGCGCTGGCTGGCCACGCCCGACCTGAGCTTCGACCTGATCGTCGACCACCAGGCCGACGACGACACCGCGGTCATGACCAAGGCGATCAACCTCGCCTCGCCCGGCGGCGACACCAGTCCCTTCGCCGGCGCCGCGCAGAACTTCTACGACCCGCCGCAGGAGCGCCGCCAGACCGGCGTGACCCTGCTGGCCGACTGGCAGCTGGGCGAGGCCTGGAGCGCGCGCTCGATCAGCGCCTGGCGCGACGTCGCGTTCACCGAGTCCTGGGACGTGGACGGCACCACCTATCCGTTCCTGATCGGCCGCAACCTGCACGACGACCAGAAGATCCTGAGCCAGGAGTTCCGCCTGGCCTACGACGCCGGCGGGCGCTTCCGCAGCACCTTCGGCGCCGGCTACTACAACGACCGCACCTACAACCTGATGGAGCTGGTGATCAACGAGCAGTACCTGCTCGCCGGCTTCCCGCGCTCGACCACGCCGGTCACCCAGCTGCCGGTCGGCGGCGGCGTGGTGCTGCCGGTCACCGAGGGCGTCGCCACGCTGATGTCGACCCGCAACGACCGCGACAGCTGGTCGGCCTACCTCAACGTCGGCTACGACCTGGCGCCGCGCTGGGTGCTCGACGCCGGCGTGCGCTACACCCGGGACGAGGCGACGATCCACAACGCCAACACCGTCTACACCGTCGACGGCGTGCGCCCGATCGCCATGCCCAACGGCCTGGGCAACTCGCTCGGCCAGGCGTTCTCCAACCGCGGCGACTACGGCCTGCTGCAGCCGCGGCTGGCGGTGACCTGGCGCGCCAGCGACCAGGTCAACCTCTACGCCGGCGTCTCGCGCGGCCTGCGCGCGGGCTACCCGCAGACCAGCTTCGCCGCACCGGTGGACGGGGTGGCGCAGCCGACCTACGGCGAGCTGAAGACCGAGGAGGTGCTGAACTACGAGATCGGCGCCAAGGGCACCCTCGGCCCGGGCTTCTACTTCGAGGTCACCGGCTTCACCTACGACTACAAGGACTTCCAGACCCGCGCCGTCGACCTGACCGTGGGCACGGTGAACGCCGGCCGCGCCTCGGCCTACGGCCTGGAGACCACCGCGACCTGGCAGGCCACCCGGGACCTGACCCTGTCGGCAGCCTACGCATACCTGGAGACCGAGTACGACGCGTTCCACGAGGTCGTCAACGGCGTGCTGGTCGACCGCGCCGGCAACGCGTTCCGCATGGCGCCCCGGCACACCGCCTCGATCGGCGCCGACTGGCGGCGCCCGCTGGCGGGCGACTGGGAGGTCTTCGCCAACGGCCACTACGCCTGGCGCTCGAAGTTCTACCTCAACAACGACAACCTCGAGACCGAGATGCAGGACGCGTTCGGGCTGTTCGACCTGCGGCTGGGCGTGGAGCGCTACGACGGCCTGCGCATCGAGGCCTACGCCGAGAACCTGTTCGACCGCGAATGGGTGCGCGACATCGGCAACGGCGGCAAGAGCTTCGGCCTGCCGACCTCGATCCGCGCCAACCCGCGCATGGTCGGCCTGCGCCTGCGGATGCAGTGGTGAGGGCGCCGGCGATGAAGACGACAATCACGCTGCACGCCGCCGCCGTGCTGCTGGCCGCGCTGGCCGGGACCGCGCAGGCCGCCGGGAACCCGCTCGACGGGCGCAGGCTCAACGCCATCCAGGTGATCGGCACCCACAACAGCTACAGCCAGCCGGCGGACCCGCGGGTGTTCGAGGTGATGGACCCGATCCTGCGGCCGATGCTGCAGGGCATGTTCGCCAACATGCCCGAGGCGGCGCGCAAGCTCTACGAGGACGAGCATCCCAATCCGCTCGACGACCTGCAGGCGGGGCTGGAGTACATCCATCCGCCGATCGAGGCGCAGCTGCGCATGGGCCTGCGCAGCCTGGAGTTCGACCTCAACGTCGACCACGAGGGCGGCCGCTTCCTGTCGCCGCTGCCGTACCGGATGCTGCGCGAGCGCGGCGCGCGCGACCTCGCGCCGCTGTACGCCGACGCGCTGGCCGAGCCCGGCCTGAAGGTGCTGCACGCGGTGGACGTGGACTTCCGCAGCCACTGCCCGACCTTCCGGCTGTGCCTGCGGCAGCTGCGCGCCTGGTCGGACGCCAACCCGGGCCACACCCCGGTGTTCGTCCTGCTCGAACCCAAGTTCCAGAGCCTGGTCGGCCGCGCGCCGGGCGCGACGCCACTGGACCCGTTCGATGCGCGCGCCTTCGCCGAGATGGACGCGAGCATCGTCGAGGTGCTCGGCCGCGAGCGGGTGTTCGCGCCGGACGACCTGCGCGGGAGCCACCCCACGCTGGAGGCCGCGGCGCTGGCCGGCGGCTGGCCGACGCTGGCGCAGGCGCGCGGCAAGGTGCTGTTCCTGATGATCGTGCCCGGCCTGAACCTCGCCACGTTCGCGCCCTACCTGGCCGGCACGCCGAATCTGGAAGGGCGCATGGCCTTCGTGCAGGGGCGGCCGGGCATGGACCATGCCGCCTTCCTGATGATCGACAACGCGCTGACCCACGCCGAGGAGATCCCGGCGCTGGTGCGCAGGGGCTACCTGGTGCGGACCCGCGCCGACATCGACACCGGCGAGGCGCGCGCGAACGACGTGGCCCGCCGCGACGCGGCGCTGGCCAGCGGCGCGCAGATCGTCTCCACCGACTACCCGTTCGCGCCCAACATCTTCGGCAACGGCTACGCCGTGCCGCCGTTCCCCGGCGGCGCGCGCGCCAATCCGCTCGAAACCGAACCGGTAGGAGCGCGCTAGCGCGCGACAGGGTCTGCCCGGCGAGCGGGATGGGCACGACCGCTCCGGCCTCCACGGCCAGTGCACACGCCGGCCCCTTAAGCTCGTCTGCCCCCATGGAAGCGACCCGATGCACGTCCGCGCAGGCTGCGAACTCGCGATCGAGACGGACGCCGCGTGTCCCGTCGTCGCCATGCTGCGGCCGCGCGCCGGCCGCGCGCGCTGGCGGGTGAACGACCGCGCCGGGTTCGCCCCGGCGCACGCCTTCGGCGAGTACGTCGACGGCTTCGGCAACCGCTGCCAGCGCTTCACCCTGCCCGGGGGGCTGACCCGGATCCGCCTCGACGCCCGGGTCCGCACCGAGCCCCGTCTGGCCGTGGCGCCGGACGCGCCGGCGATCGATCCCGCCGCGCTGCCGGCGCAGACCCTGCAGTTCCTGCTGCCCAGCCGCTACTGCCCGTCCGACCGCGCGGCCATGCTGGAGCGGGCGCAGGCGATCGCGGGCGACGCCGCCCCCGGCTACGCGCAGGTGGAGGCGATCCGCAGGTGGATCCATTCGCACCTCGCCTACCGCTACGGCGCCAGCGACGGCGGCACCGATGCGCAGGACACGCTGGCCCACGGCGCCGGCGTCTGCCGCGACTTCGCGCACGTCGGGGTGACGCTGTGCCGCGCGCTGGACATCCCCGCGCGCGTGGTCGTGGGCTGGCTGCACGAGCTCAAGCCCATGGACATGCACGCCTGGTTCGAGGCCTACGTGGGCGGCGCCTGGCACACCTTCGACGCCACCCAGGACCGGCCGCGCGGAGGCCGCGTGGTGATCGCGCACGGCCGCGACGCGGCCGACGTGGCCTTCCTCACCAGCTACGGCCCGCTGCGCACGCTCTCGATCCAGGTCTGGACCGAGATCGACGGCGCCGCCTGACCGGCCGGGAGCGATCGCGATGCAGTTGTTCAAGTGCGGGCGCTGCGACCAGGTGCTCTACTTCGAGAACACCGAGTGCGTGCGCTGCGGCGCAAAGCTCGGCTTCCTGCCCGAGCGGGTGGCGCTGAGCGCGCTGGAGCCGGACGGCGCGGCCTGGGTGGCGCACGAGCGGCCGGGCGTGCGCTACCGCTTCTGCCGCAACTGGGAGCACTCGGCCTGCAACTGGATGCTGCCGGCCGAGGACCCCAGCCCCTACTGCCGGGCCTGCCGCCACAACCGCACCATCCCGCACCTGGGCGACGACGCCAGGCTGCAGGCCTGGCGCCGGATCGAGGTCGCGAAGCGGCGGCTGTTCTACACCCTGCTGCGGCTGCGCCTGCCCACGCCGACGGTCGACAGCGGCGATCCGGAGCCGCTGTCGTTCGACTTCCTCGCCGATCCCGCGGACGGGTCGCGGGTGATGACCGGGCACGACAACGGCCACATCACCATCGCGCTGTCGGAGGCCGACGATCCCACGCGCGAGGCGGCGCGGGTGGCGATGGGCGAGCTGTACCGCACGCTGCTCGGCCATTTCCGCCACGAGATCGGCCACTACTACTGGGACCGGCTGGTGCGCGACGCGGGCGAGGCGGAGCTGGCGCGCTTCCGCGCGCTGTTCGGCGACGACCGCGAGGACTACGGCGAGGCGCTGCAGCGCTACTACGCCAACGGCGCGCCGGAGGGCTGGCAGGACACCCACGTCAGCCGCTACGCGACGATGCACGCCTGGGAGGACTGGGCCGAGACCTGGGCGCACTACCTGCACATCGTCGACACCCTGGAGATGGCGGCGGCGTTCGGCATCCGCATCGCCCCCGACATCGCCGACGATCCGGCGATGGAGGCCGACATCTCCTTCGATCCGCACCGCGTCGCCGACATCGGCCGCCTGATCGAGGCCTGGCTGCCGCTGACCTACGCCGTCAACAGCCTCAACCGCGCCATGGGCCAGCCGGACCTGTACCCGTTCGCGATCGCGCCGCCGGTCGCGGAGAAGATGGCCTACATCCATGCGCTGATCCGCCGCGCCGGCCGGCTGCCGGCCTAGAGCGGGAGCGCCGCTAGGGGGTGCGCCGCAGCGGCGGCGGCAGCGCCGGCGCGGGCGGCGGCGGGCGCTGCCGCCGCACGCCGTGGCCGAAGGCGTCGCCCAGGCGCTGGCGGGTGGCTTCCGGGTGCGCCAGCCCCAGCGTGGTCGGCGGACGGCGGGCCATGTCCCCGGCCTCGGTCGTCGCGGCGGGGCCGCCCGCCGCTGCGGCCGCGGGCGCCATCAATCGACCGAGGCAGGCGTAGTCGCGCACGCGCTCGCCGTCGACGACGACCTCGATGCAGCCGGCGTCGGCCGTCTCCGCAGGGGACGGCTGCGCGAGCGCCGCCGCCGCGGGCAGCAGGCAGAGCAGTGCGGCGATGGATCGCAAGGGGCGCCTCCCGGTGCGGCGGGCCGGGCGATCGTCGCCCACTCGCGCGCCGGCTTCAAGCGCCCGCTGTCGCGAAACGGTCATGCGGATCGGGCAGGGCGGCGCCGCGCGCGACGCGTCGTCCGATCCGTTTGCGGGGCCGCGCCACCGCGAACGTCCTAGCCAAGAGCGGCCCGCCGGGGATCGGTGCCGGACGGGTCGCGGACGTTCTTCGTTTCGGGTGGATGACAGATGTTCGAACAGCATGCGGCGCCCGCGATCGCGGCGCTGGCGACGGCTGCGGCGCTGGCGCTGGCGGCGCCCGCCGTCGCGCAGGACGCGGACGGGCCGGCCGGCGCCGTCGCGCAGGTGCCCGCTGCCGAGGAGGCGCCCGCGGCGGCCGCGCAGCGGGTCAACCTCAACGAGTACGTCGTGCGCGGCAATACCGTGCTCGATGCGCGGTCGATCGAGCGCGCGGTCACCCCGTTCCTGGGGCCCGGGCGGACGATGGACGACATCGAGGCCGCCCGCGCCGCGCTGCAGGCGGCCTACCAGGCGCAGGGCTACCAGTCCGTCTACGTCGACCTGCCGGAGCAGCAGGTGAGCGGGGGCGTGGTGTACCTGCAGGTGACCGAGACGCGGGTGGGCGAGGTCGAGGTGGCCGGCGCGCGGTACGACGACCCCGAGCGCCTGCGCGCGCGCGTGCCGTCGCTGCGCGAGGGCGAGGTGCCCGACTTCGAGCGCGCGCAGGCCGACCTGGCCGCGCTCAACCGCGGCGCCAGGCGCCAGGTGGTGCCGCTGGTGCGGCAGGGCGCGCGCGAGGGCACGATGGACGTCGAGCTCAAGGTCGAGGACCGCTCGCCCTGGCGCTTCGGCGCCACCGTGAACAACGACCACAGCGCCGACACCACCGCGCTGCGCTCGATCCTGACCCTGGGCCACGACAACCTCTGGCAGCGCGAGCACGCGGCCTCGCTGACGTTCTTCGCCGCGCCCGAGGACCTGGAGGAGGCGCAGGTGCTGTCCGCCTCCTACTCGCTGCCGCTGCGCAACCCGGACTGGAGGCTGGAGTTCTCCGGCTACGCGTCCGACAGCGACGTGGTCACCACCGGCGACACCAACGTCACCGGCAAGGGGCACGCGGTCGGCGCCCGGCTCGCCCGCACGCTGCCGACCGAGGGCGCGTGGTGGCACCAGCTGTCGGTCGACGTCGACTTCAAGGACATGGACGAGACGCTGGCGCTGGCCGACGACGCCGCCACCTACCCGCTGCGCTACGCGCCGGTCACGCTGGCCTACAGCGGCTTCCGCCAGGGCGGCGGGCACCAGCTGAGCCTGGGCCTGCAGACGGTGTTCGGCGTGCGCAGCCTGCTCGGCTACGGCAGCGGCGCGGACGCGTTCGACGACCGCCGCTACGCGGCCGATCCGAGCTTCTTCGCGGTCAAGGCCGACGTCAGCGACACCTACACCGCCGAGAGCGGCGCGCAGTGGTTCGGGCGGCTGTCGGCGCAGCTCACCGATGCGCCGCTGGTCTCCGGCGAGCAGTTCGCCGCCGGCGGCATGTACAGCGTGCGCGGCTACCGCTCGGCCGAGGCGATCGGCGACTACGGGGCGCTGGGCACCATCGAATGGCGCACGCGGCCGCTCGGGCTGTGGAACCTGCTCGACTGGCGCCTGTACGCCTACCTCGACGGCGCCTGGCTGCGGCTGCGGCGCCCGCTGCCCGAGCAGGAGGACGACTTCGTGCTCGGCTCGGTCGGCGTGGGCAGCAGCTTCCGCCTGACCGACCACCTGCTGTTCCGCTTCGACTACGGCTACCCGCTCGACGACGGGCCGACCACCACCCAGGGCGCGCACCGGCTGCATTTCAGCATCGGCGCCAGCTACTGACGATTCCCGCTTCCACGTTTTCGGAGATGTCCCGATGCAACGCTACCTGATCCCGCTGCTGCTGCTCCTGGGCGCGTTCCTGCCCGCCGCGGCGCACGCCCAGTCCGAGACGGCCTGGTGGCAGGCGGAATGGCAGTACCGCAAGCCGATCACCCTCGACGCCGGCACGGGCGGGGCGGGGATCGCCGGCCCGGTCGGCCGCGCGCCGGTGCTGGTGCGCCTGCACGCCGGCAACTTCGCCTTCGACGGCGTGAACGCGGACGGCAGCGACCTGCGCTTCGTCGGCGCCGACGGCCGCACCGTGCTCAACCACCAGGTCGAGCAGTTCGACGCCGACCTGGGCCTGGCGCTGGTCTGGGTGGACGTGCCGCAGCTGGGCGGTGCCGCGCAGACCGTGTGGATGTACTACGGCAACGCGGTCGCGCCGGCGGCGGGCAACGGGCAGCTGGCGTTCGATCCCGACTACGCGCTGGTCTACCACTTCGCCGAGGACGGCGCGCCGCGCGACACCACCGCCTACGGCAACCACGCGCGCGATGCGCGCGAGCGGGCCGAGGGCGCGGCGATCGGCCGCGGGCTGCGGCTGCAGGGCGAGGGCGTGGCGATCCCGGCCTCGCCTTCGCTCGCGGTGGCCGCGGGCGGCGCGCTGACCGTTTCGGCCTGGGTGCGGCCGGAGGCGGCCGGGCCGGAGCAGACGCTGTTCGCGCGCCGCGGCGGCGGCGCGTTCGTCCTCGGGCTCGACGGCGGCTTGCCGTTCGTGCAGGTCGGCGAGGCGCGCGCGGTGGCGCAGCGCGCGATCGCGCCGGAGGGCTGGTCGCACCTGGCGGTGGTGGCCGGCGACGGCCAGGTCGCGCTGTACGTGGACGGCGCGGAGTCGGCGCGGCTGGAGGCCGCGCTGCCCGCGCTCGACGGCGACGCCTGGATCGGCGTCGACGCGCCGGCCGTGCCGGTGGACGCGGCCACGGCCGACGCGGGCGCCGCGGCGGCCGTGCGCGGCAATCCGTTCGTGGGCGCGATCGACGAGCTGCGGGTATCGCGGATCGCGCGGCCGCAGGCGGCGATCCAGGCCGACGTGGCCTCGCAGGGGCCGGAATCGCGGCTGGTCGCATTCGGCGAGGACGAGCAGTCCGCCGGGGTCAGCCATTTCGGCTACATCCTGCAGGCGATGCCGGTCGACGCCTGGGTGGTGGTGGCGGTGCTGGCGCTGATGCTGCTGGCCTCGTGGGCGATCATGATCGCCAAGAGCCGCTACTACGGCGCCATCGCCAAGGCCAACGCCGCCTTCGCCCGCCACTACCACGAGGCCGCGGGCGCTCCGCTGGGCGCGCTCGGCGAACTGGCCGAGCAGGGACGCATCGGCCGCGACGTGCAGGACACCTCCACGCTGTGGCGGCTGTACCGCATCGCGCTCGACGAGGTGCGGGGCCGGCAGTCGCGCGTGGGCGCCGGCGGGCGCCTGGGCGCCGCGTCGATCGCCGCGATCCGGGCCTCGATGGACGCCGAAGTGGTGCGCGAGTCCGAGCGCATGTCGCGGCGCATGAACTGGCTGTCGACCACCATCGAGGGCGCGCCCTACATCGGCCTGTTCGGCACCGTCATCGGCATCATGCTGGTGTTCGCGGTGGCGGCCATGGCCGGCGCGGTGGACATCAACTCGGTGGCGCCCGGCATGGCCGCCGCGCTGCTGTGCACGGCGGCGGGCCTCGGCGTCGCGATCCCCGCGCTGTTCGGCTACAACTGGCTGGTCGCGCGCTCGGAGGCGATCGCCGCCGACATGGCGGTGTTCGTGGACGAGTTCACCGCGCGCCTGGCCGAGGAGTACGACGAGGCCCCCGCACCGTTCGCGCCCGCCGCCGCGGTCCAGGTCTGAGGAGCCGCGGCCATGGCGAGCAGGCGGTTCGGCGCGAAGAAGCGCGACAAGGGCATCAACGTCACCCCGTTCGTGGACGTGCTGCTGGTGGTGCTGGTGATCTTCATCCTCACCAGCAACGCCACCATCCCCGGCATCGAGGTCGACCTGCCCAAGGCCAGCGCCACGGTGGCGCTGGAGCGGCCGCAGACCAAGGCGGTCACGGTGGACGCGAGCGGGCAGATCTTCCTCGACGCCTACCCGGTGACCCTGCAGGAGCTGGAGGCGCGGCTGCGCCAGGAGAAGGCGCTCAACCCCGACTTCCCGGTGATCGTGCGCGGCGACGCGCAGGTGCAGTACGCGCGCGTGGTCGAGGTGCTCGACCTGCTGCGGCGGATCGAGCTGAGCCAGGTCGGCCTGGTCACGGGCCGGGTGCAGGGCTGACCGCGCGTGGACTTCCGATCCCCACCGACCGGCGACCGCGCGCGAGGATGGCCGCGCTGGGCCGCGCCCGCCGTCGGCCTGCTGCTGCTCGCCGCGGCGCTGGGCGCGCTGTTCTGGTACCTGCTCGTGCGCGACACCGCCAGCACGCGTCGCCCGGTGGCGGACACGCCGATGCTGATGCTGCCGCCGCCCCTTCCACCGCCGCCGCCGCCGCCGGAGCAGGAACCGCCGCCCGAGCCCGAGCCGGAGCCCGAGGATCTGGCGCCGGAGCCCGAGCCGCTGGAGGAGGCGCCGCAGCCGAGCGAGGAGGAGGCCCCGACCCCCGACGCCGCCGACCCGGTGACCATGGACACCGACGCCCAGGCCGGCACCGACAGCTTCGGCATCCAGCGCGGCAGCGGCGGCGGCACGAGCGGCAGCGGCGCCGCCGGTGCGGGCAACGCGGCCTACGGCCGCTACCTGGGCTATGTGCTGCAGCAGGCGATCGCTCGCGACGCGCGGGTGCGCCGGCTCGCCTTCCAGCTGCAGCTCGACGTCTGGCTGACGCCCGAGGGCGAGGTCCGCCGCGTCGAGCTGGTGCGCGGCAGCGGCAACCCCGAGGCCGACGAGGCGGTGCTGGCGGCGGTGCGCGGCTTCGGCCGCGTCGACGAGCGGCCGCCGCCGTCGCTGCAGTTCCCGGCGCGGGTCCTGGTCCAGGGCCGGAGGCCGGCCGGCTGATCCACCCGCGGCACGGGCCCGTCCCGGCCGTCCCGAGATTCCCATACGAGCGAGCGATCCCATGACGACCCATCCTTCCTTCCTCTCCCCCGGCCCGCTGCGGCTCGCCGCGCTGGCCGCGGCGCTGGGTGCGGCGCTGCTGTCCGGGCAGGCGCGTGCGCAGCAGCCGGAGGCCGGCGAGAGCACGCTGGTCAAGCTGATCCGCGGGCTGATCGACAGCGGCGCGCTGGAGCCCGAGGCCGGCCACGCGCTGCTGGCGGAGGCCGCCCGCGAGGCGGCCGCGGGGCGCGCCGACGCGCGGCCGGCGCCGGAGCTGCAGCCGGGCGACGTGCGCGTGCCCTACGTGCCGCAGACGGTGCGCGACGAGATCCGCGAGGAGGTCAAGGCCGAGGTGCTGGCGCAGGCGCGCGAGGAGCGCTGGGCCGCGCCCGACGCGGTGCCGGCCTGGACCCAGCGCCTGGAGGTGCAGGGCGACGTGCGCGTGCGCAACGAGTCGCGCCTGTACTCCGAGCGCAACAGCGACATCGAGGTGGACTGGCCGCGGATCAACGACGGCGCCGGCTACGACGTCAATCCCAACACCAACCTGCAGCTGCCGCCGCTGCGCAACACCCGCGAGGACCGCAACAACCTGTGGCGGATCCGCGCGCGGCTGGGCGTGACCGCGACACTCGGCGAGCAGGTGCGCGCCGGCATCCGCCTGGCCTCGGGCAACGACGACGGCCCGGTGTCGTCGACGCAGGCGCTGGGCGGCGGGCTGGCGAAGAAGGACGCCTGGCTCGACCAGGCCTGGCTGGCGTGGCGGCCGGCCGACTGGCTGGAGGTGATCGGCGGGCGCTTCGACAACCCGTACTGGTCCACCGAGATGCTGTTCTCCAACGATCTCAACTTCGACGGCCTGGCGATCCGCTACGCGCAGGACGCAAGGCCCGAGGGCCTGTCGCTGTTCGCCAACCTCGGCCTGACGCCGCTGGAGTACACCTCCGACAGCTTCCCCGGCAACAGCCAGGACAAGATGAAGAGCAACGACAAGTGGCTCAACGGCCTGCAGGTGGGCGCGCAATGGGCGTTCGCCGACGACCACCGGCTGCGCGGCGCGCTGGCCTACTACGACTTCCGCAACATCGCCGGCCGACTGTCTGAGCCCTGCGCGCTGTACGCCGGCGCCGACCACTGCAGCACCGACTGGACCCGCCCGGCCTTCATGCAGAAGGGCAACACCCTGATGCTGCTGCGCGACATCGCGCTCGACCCGCTCGACCCGGCGAACACGCCGATGCCGCAGTACGCCGGGCTGGCCTCGAAGTTCGAGCTGCTCGACGTCAACCTGCGCTGGGAGCTGCCGGCGTTCGCCGGCCACGCGCTGCGCCTGGAGGCCAACTGGCTGCAGAACATGGGCTTCGACCGCCGGCGCATGTGGGACCGCGCCAACGGCGGCATCGTCACCAACATCGCCACGCCGGACGGCGCCGCGCCGAGCGCCGACGACATCGTCAGCGGCGACGTCGCGTGGATGGCGCAGGCCACCTTCGGCGCGCCGGAACTGCGCGCGCGCGGCGACTGGCATGCCTGGCTGGGCTACAAGCGCATCGAGCCCGACGCGCTGCCCGACGGCTACAACGATCCCAACTTCCACCTCGGCGGCACCAACGCCAAGGGCTACTACCTGGGCGGCTCGTGGATGTTCGACCGCAACGTCTGGCTGACCGGGCGCTGGATGGCGGCCAAGGAGGCGATGGGCGCGCCGCTGTCCATCGACGTGTTCCAGCTGGAGGTCAACGCCGGGTTCTGAGCGCGAGCCGGAGGGCAGGCAATGAAGGCGCATTCGATCACCCTGCGCAGGTTCAGGGACAAGCTGGCGGAGATCCTGCTGTACGCCGACGCGCCGGTGGTGGTGGCCAAGGACCAGGTGCCGCTGGGCATCTTCCTGCCGGTGAAGGTGTGGGCGCGGCGCGAGGAGAGCGGCCAGGCGCGCGAAGCGGTGCGCCTGGCCCTGGAGCGCAGCGGCGTGGAGGAGGCCCAGGCGCAGCGCTGCCTGGACGAGTACCTGGCGCGGCGCCGCCGCGGCCGCGCGCGCGGCGGGGCCGGGGAGGGCTGACGGCGGCGGTGCGCTCCGGGGCGATCCGGTCCGCCGCGCGCCGCTGTCACCGGTCTGTCATTGCGCTTGCCTACCGTGTGGGCTGCGGAAGCGGGGACGACCAGGGCGTCGCAATGGCCGCGGTCCGTTCTGCATGGATCTTCTATGGAGTCGTGGCGATGGCGGCGTCGGCCGTTCCGTTGGTGCGGGCGCATGCGACGGACAGCCCCACGGAACGGGAGGCACCGGCATTGGCTGCCGGCGCGGACTGCGCCGGCTGCGTCGCCTTCGACATCCCGCCGCAGCCGCTGGCCCGCGCCATCGAGGCGTTCGGCGCCGCCACCGGCCAGTCGGTCCTCTACGACAGCGCGCTGACCGCGGGCCTGGCCTCGCCGGGCGTGCGCGGCCGCCTGCCGCCCGACGACGCGCTGGCCCGGCTGCTCGAAGGCAGCGGCCTGGCCGCGCGGCGCGTGGGCACCGATGCGCTGGTGCTCGCGCAGGCCGCGCCGGCGGCGCCCCCCGCCGTGCCGCCGGCCGGCGACGGCGACCGCTACTACGGCCTGGTCCAGCGGCAGGTCGCCGCGCGCGTCTGCGCCTGCCCGCGGCTGGCCGAGGGCAGGCACCGCCTGGCATTGCAGCTGTGGTTCGACCATGCCGGGCGACTGCAGCGCTCGGCGCTGCTGGACGCCGGCGGCGATCCCGCGCTGGAGGCGGCGGTGCACGCCGCGCTGCGCGGGCTCGAACTGGGCGCCGCGCTGCCGGACGGGGTCGCGCAGCCGTTCACCCTGCTGGTGCTGCCGCGCGGCGCCGGCTACGACTGGAACTGCCCGGCGCCGGCTGCGGCCGCGGCGGGCGAGGGCTGCGGGCCGTGAGCGCCGGCGCCGGGCTGCAGGCGTTCCTGACGTCGCGCTACGACGACCTGCGGCGGCGGCTGGCCCAGCGGCTGGGCTCGGACGACATGGCCGGCGACGCGCTGCAGGAGACCTGGCTGCGGCTGTCGACGCGGCAGATCGCCGGCACCGTGGCCAGTCCGTGGAGCTACCTGTTCCGGATGGCGATGAACGCCTCCGTCGACCAGCGCCGGGCCGCCGGCCGCCGGCTGAGCCTGCGCGAGGTGGACGACCTGCTGGAGGTGCCGGACCCGGCGCCGGGCCCGGCCGAATCGGCCGGCGCGCGCTCGGACCTGGAGGCGCTGGTGCAGGCGATGGAGGAGATGCCGGCGCGGCGCCGGCGCATCCTGCTGGCGGTGCGCGTGGAGCGGCTGACGCAGCCGGAGGTGGCGCGGCGGATGGGCATCTCGCTGCGCCTGGTGGAGCTCGAACTGCAGAAGGCGCAGGCGTACTGCGCGTCCCGCGTGGGGCGTTGATCGCCTGCCCGAGTGCCCGCTGCGCTTGGCGGACGATGCGCGCGCCGCGCTCGGGAGGAAGCATCGCCTGCAGCGGTCGCCGGCATCGGCGCGTCGAAGATCCTCGGGGTGGCCGCCGCGGATGGCGGGCACCCGTGCGCACGACCCCCACGTACACTGCGCGTGCCACGCGCCGCCATGCGCCATCCGGCGGCGCTGGCGACAAGGTCCGAACGGGGCGCGGGCCCCGGCGGCACGGCGGGCGTGCGGTCCGGCAGCGCCGGGAATGCGGCGTCGGCGCCACCGGAACGTCTTGGTGAACAGGGCCTGCGGGCGCCGTCCCGGGAAGGCGGCGCGGCGGGCGTGAGGACGGGTGGCGGCATGAGCGTTTCCGGATCGAGCGACGACGCCAAGGCGGCGCGGCTGCGCCGCGAGGCCGACGCGTGGATCCGCCGGCTGGCCTCGGGCGACGCCACCGACGCCGACGCGCAGGCGCTGCGCCGCTGGTGCGCGCAGGACCCGGCGCACCGCGCGGCCTTCGACGAGGCGCGGCGGCTGTGGCGCGACCTCGGCCCGGCCGGCGAGCTGCTGCAGGCGCGCGCGTCCGCGACCGGCGCGGCGCGCGGTCCGCAGCTGAGCCGGCGCGCGTTCCTCGGCGGGCTGGTCGCCGCGTCCGCGGCCGGCGCGGTCGCGCTCGCGGTGCACCCGCCGCTGCGGCTGTGGGCGCCGTGGTCGGAATGGGACGCCGACTACCGTACCGCCACCGGCGAGCAGCGCCGCGTGCGGCTGCCGGGGCGGGTGGAGCTGGCGATGAACACGCAGACCCGCGTCGCCCTGCTGGCGGCGGACGGCGAGGCCGGCGTGGCGCTGCTGTCGGGCGAGGCGGCCATCGAAGCCCCGGACGCGGCGCCCGGCCGCTTCCGCGTGCGCGCGGGCGCCGGCGACGCGGTCGCCACGCTGCCGGCGCGCTTCGAGGTGCGCCACCTCGACGGCCGCACCCGCGTCACCTGCCTGGCCGGGCGCGTGGACGTGCGGCGCGGCGAGCGCCTGTGCACCCTGCTCGCGGGCCAGCGCGTGGACTACGACGCCGCCGGGCTGCAGGCGGTGGCGCCGGCCGACCCGGCGCTGGACTCGGCCTGGCGCGGCGGGGTGATCGTGTTCCGCGACACGCCGCTGCCCGAGGCGGTCGCCGAGATCAACCGCTACCGCCCGGGCCGGGTGGTGCTGGTGGGCCGCCGCCTGCAGCGGCAGTCGGTCAGCGGGCGGTTCTCCACCGCCGACATGGACACGGTGGTGGCCCAGATCCAGCGCGCCTTCTCCGCGCGCGCCGCCCGGCTGCCGGGCGACGTGGTGCTGCTGGGCTGACTCGGGCCTGTTGACGCTGCCCAACGCGCCCGGCGCTTTGCGGGGTGCGCGGGGCGCGAGCGTCGATAGGGGTACAGGGCGGGCGCCTCGCGGCGCCGCCGCCCCCGACCCCAGCGAGAGAGCATGTCGATGCGCAGCGTCCCGGCGTCCCCGTCCCGAATCGTCCGCCGGCGCCTGGTCGCGCATCCGCTGTCGCGCGCGATCGCGGCGTTGCTGCTGGCCGGCGGCACGGTGGGCGCCGCGCAGGCGCAGCAGCCCTTCAGCGCCGGCTGGTTCGCCAACAAGGGCGCGGTGCAGGACGCGGCCGCGCGCACCGGGCGGCTCCCGAACGGCGACCCGGCCGCCTCGCTCGGCGGGCCGCAGCGGCAGTCCGAGGCGGCGCGCGAACGCCTGCAGACCTCGATCGACAACCTCGGCGCGGCCGCGCAGGCCATCGCGATGCAGCAGCGCCTGCAGGCGCAGGCGCGCGAGGCCGCGCTGGCGCGGCCCGGCACCGTGCCCGACGGCCTCGGCGAGGGCGGGCTGAAGGTCGACGAGAACGCGCTCACCGCCGGCTGGCACAACGCCAAGGCGCCGGTGCAGTCGCAGCGCGACGGCCGGGTGGCGGTGGACATCGAGCAGACCGGCGAGCGCGCCGTGCTCAACTGGGAGACCTTCAACGTCGGCCGCGACACCACGGTGTCGTTCCGGCAGGAAGCCGACTGGGCGGTGCTCAACCGGATCAACGATCCCGCCGCGCGGCCCTCGCAGATCCACGGCCGGATCGAGGCCGACGGCACGGTGCTGGTCGTCAATCGCAACGGCGTGGTGTTCGACGGCGCCAGCCAGGTCAACGTGCGCAACCTGGTGGCGGCCGCGGCCCGCATCGACGACGCCCAGTTCCGCGAGCGCGGCCTGTACGGGGCCGAGGGCGCCGCGGCCTTCGCCGACGCCGGCGGCGCGGTGACGGTCGAGGCGGGCGCGCGGATCGCCACCCGCGAGCCGGCCTCGGTCACCCAGGGCGGCGGCTACGTGCTGCTGCTCGGGCGCGAGGTGGAGAACGCCGGCGAGATCGCCACCCGCCGCGGGCAGACCCTGATGGCGGCCGGCGAGGACTTCCTGATCCGCCGCGGCGTGGGCACCGAGGGCAATACCGCGTCGACCACGCGCGGCCACGAGGTCGCCGCGCTGCGCGCGCCCGGCGCGGACGCGGGCGCGGGCGCGGTGCGCAACGCGGGCCTGATCCAGGCGCGCGAGGGCGATATCACCCTGACCGGCGGCGACGTGCGCCAGGACGGCGTCGCGGTGGCGACCACCACGGTCGACGCGCGCGGCACCGTCCACCTGCTCAACGCCGCCTCCGACGCGCAGGGCCGCGTGCGTCTCGGCGAAGGCGCCACGACCGCGGTGCTGATCGAGGACGACGGCGAGACCACCGCGCTCGACAGCCGCCGCGATGCGCTGATCGCCGAGTCGGCGGCGCAGGACCGCCTGCGGATGCAGACCGATCCCGGCCGCTTCGACCACTACGCGCGCGGGTCCGACCGCCGCGACCTGTCGCGGGTGGAGATCGTCACCGGCGGCGACGCGGTCTTCGAGGGCGGCTCGCTGACGCTCGCCACCGGCGGGCAGATCGCCGTCGAGGCGGGGCGCCGCGCCTTCGTGGCCGACCGCGCGCAGCTCGATGTCTCCGGTGCGGTCGGCGTGCAGGTGGCGATGGAGAGCAACACCGTGCGGGTGAACGTGCAGGGCAACGAGCTGCGCGACTCGCCGCACAACCGCGACAGCGGCCGGTTGCAGAACAGCGTCATGTGGGTCGACCGCCGCGACCTGATCCACGTGCCGGCCGGCACCGGCGGCTACGCCTCGGACCGCTGGTACGCAGCCGGCGGGCTGCTGGAGGTCGGCGGCTGGCTGGGCAACCAGGGCCGCTCGATCGGCGAGTGGGCGGCGCAGGGCGGCACGGTGACGCTGGGCGGCGCCGAGGTGGTCGCGCAGGCGGGCTCCACGGTCAACATCGCCGGCGGCGCGCTCGACGTGCGGACCGGCTACGTCCAGCAGACCTGGCTGCGCGACCGCGACGGCCGCATCCACGCGCTGCAGGACGCGCCCGCGCACCTGGCCTACGACGGCGTGTACACGGGCTTCGAGTCCCGCCACGAGCGCTGGGGCGTGAGCGATCGCCACCACAGCGCGCTGCTGGCGCCCGCGCAGCGGCTGGAGAACGGCTACACCGTCGGCCGCGACGCCGGCACGCTGGTGGTCGATGCGCCGACCGCGGTGCTGGAGGGGCGGATCGAGGCGTCGGTGTTCGAGGGCGCGCGGCAGACCCGCGCGCGCGATGCCGGCGTGGACGGCGACCGGCAGGCGCAGACCGCGGTCGCCCGCGCCGGCGCGCTGGCGATCGGCGCGGTCAATGCGCGCGGCGCGGACGCGCCGCACGCCAGCCGCGTGGTCGTGGGCGCGTTCGACGACGTCGCCAGCGGGCTCGACCCGGAGGCCGCGCTCGACGAGGACCGCATCGGCACCGTGCTGCTCGACGCGCAGCGGCTGAACCGCGACAGCCTGGGCGCGCTGTCGCTGGCCAGCGCCGACGGCGTGCGCATCGAGTCGTCGCTGCGCCTGGCCGATGGCGGCGCGCTGGAGCTGGTCGCACCGGACGTGGCGATCGACGCCGACGTGACGATCCGCGGCGGCCGCGTGTCGGCGAGCAACCGCGCGCGCGTGGCGACGTTCTCCGACATCGGGGACCTGATCCTGCTGCGCGACGGCGATGCCGCGTTCGCGCTCGGCGAGGGCGCCACGATCGACCTCGCGGGCGCCTGGACCAACGGCGCGATCGACGGCGGCGCCTCGGTGGCGCACATCGACGGCGGCGCGCTGTCGGTGCGGATGGTGGAGGGATCGGTGCGCCTGGGCGAGGGCAGCCTGGTGGACCTGTCCTCCGGCGCCACGCTGCGCGCGGACGGCAGCCTGGCCGGTGGCCGCGGCGGCGACCTGACCCTGATCGCCAACGAGGACCGGGTCGCCAATCCCGGCGCGGACGGCCAGGACCGGCCCGGCCGCGAACTGGTGCTGGACGGCGCGATCCGCGCGCACGGCGTGGCCGGCGGCGGCACCCTCGACCTGCAGTCGCCGGCGCCGGTGGTGTTCGGCGAGCACGCGGTGCTGGAGAGCGGCGTGCTGGACGCGGGCGCGGCCGCGCCGGCGGACCTGGTGCTGGCGCACGATCTCGTCATCCCGGCCGGTGCGGTGCTGCCCATCGCGGTGCGGCGCACGGTCTCCACAGTGGTCCCCGATCGGCCGATGCCGCGGCTGTTCGCCGACGCGCAGGCCGCGCCGGTGGCCCTGGCCGGCGAATGGACCGTCCCGGACGGGATGTGGGTGATCGCCGACGGCAACTGGGTGAGCGGCGGCACGGTGCTCGCATCCGGGACCGGCGTGCAGCTCACCGGCGAGATCCCTGCCGGCCTGGTGTTCCCGGCCTCGGTGTTTCCCCAGGGCATCGCCGTGCAGCCCTACGACCTCGCGCTGCAGGCCGGGGACGCGACGCCGATCGACGTCGCGTTCCAGGCCGGCCAGCTGGTGCCGCGCGGCGCCCGCTTCGAGCGCGAGATCGCGTTCGGCCCGGCCCTGCGGCTGGACGCCGACCTGCTCGCCGGCGGTTTCGCCGACTACCGCATCGCCAGCCGTGCCGGCCTGGTGGTGGCGCCGGGCACCGCGCTGGCGGTGGAGATGCCGCGGCTGCGCCTGCGCGAAGGCGCGCTGGCCACGCCCGGCGGCGCGGCCGCCGACGAAGTGCTGGAGCGCTGGACGCCGCCGGCGGTCGCCGAGGCGCCCGCCGCGTCGCGCCTGAGCCTGCGCGAAGGCGCCGACCTGTCGCTGCACGGCGCCTCGCTCGAAGTCGGCGAGGGCGCGCGCATCGAGGTCGATCCCGGACAGCGGATCCGCCTGGCCGCCGCGCGGCAACTGACGGTGGACGGCACGCTGGTGGCGCCCGGCGGCGACATCGCATTGCTGAGCGCACCGGTCGGCGCCGCCGGCGTGCTGGCGGCCGGCGGCCCGGGCGTGTCGCTGTGGGTGGGCGAGCGCGCGGTGCTGGACGCGGCCGGGCGCGCCTGGACCGCGCGCGACGCGGCGGGCCGCCGCTACGGCCTGGCCCAGGACGGCGGCGCGATCCGCATCGGCATGGAAGACTACGACCGCGTGGACGGCGACCTGCTGGATGCCTCGCGGGCGACGGTGGTGGTGCGCGAGGGCGCGGTGCTCGACGCCTCCGGCGCCGGCGCCGAGGTCGATCTCGCCGAGGGCCTGCCGCCTTCGGCGCGGCCGGTCCGGCTGGCGGGCGACGGCGGGCTGATCCAGCTCGGCTCGCTGTCCGGGATCCTCAACGACGGCCGCCTGCGCGCCGCCGCGGGCGGCGAGGGCGCGGCCGGCGGCCGGCTGCACCTGGCGCTGGAGAACCGCGAGGGCGCCGGCGCCGGCGTGCGCACGCTGACGGTCTCGCAGGCGCGCGCCGAGGGCGCGCTGCCCGCGGAGGCGGCGCCGGGCGAGGCGCACGAAGCGCTCGCCGCCGGGCAGGCGCGGATCAGCGCCGATGAGGTCGAGGCCGGCGGCTTCGGCACGCTGGACCTGTGGAGCCGCGACGTGATCGCCTTCGAGGGCGACGTCGACCTGTCGCTGGCGCAGGGCCTGGCGCTGCGCCGCGGCCTGCTCGCGGTGTCCGACGACACGCCCGACGCCCGGGTCGCGCTGGCGGCGCCGCACGTGCTGCTGTCCGGCAAGGTGCGGACGATGGGCGGCGACCTGGTCGACGCGCCGAACGCCGGGCTCGTCGGTACCGGCGACGGCTACACGCAGTACGCGCCGGGTTCGCGCTACGACGCGCGCCTGGAGATCCGCGCCGACCTGATCGACGTGCGCGACTCGATCTTCTTCGGCGGCGCCGGCGTCGTCCACCGCGAACTCGCGCCGGGCCAGTGGACGCCCGAGGCGGTGGACCTGGCGGGCTTCGACCATGTGGCCCTGACCAGCCGCGGCGACCTGCGCTTCACCGACGGCGACCTGCGCACCGCCGGCGACATGACGCTGACCGCCGCGCAGCTCTATCCCACCACCCACGCCAGCGGCCAGGCGATGGCCGGCGTCCTCGACCCGGACACGGACGACTTCGATCCCGGGCGCACGCTGACCATCCGCGGCCATGGCGAGACGCCCGCGGTGCCGTTCTCGGTCTTCGGCTCGCTGACGCTGCGGGCGGCCTCGATCGACCAGGGCGGCGTGGTGCGCGCGCCGCTGGGCCGCATCGTGCTGGGCAAGACGCCGGACATGGACAGCTTCTACCGCGATCCGCTGTTCGCGGTGACCCTGCGCGAGGGCAGCCTGACCTCGACCAGCGCGGCCGGGCTGCGCATGCCCTACGGCGGTACCGCCGACGGCCTGCGCTACCTCTACGCCGGCGAGGCGGTCGGATTCGACGACCGGGCCGCGACCGGCGGCGGCGCCACCCTGGAGGCGGTGGAGCGCGGCGTGCTGATGGGGCAGGTCACGCTGTCGGCGGAAGCCGGCTCGACCCTCGACGTGTCCGGCGGCGGCGAACTGCTCGGCGCGGGCTTCTTCACCGGCCGCGGCGGCTCGGTGGACGTGCTGCGCACGCCGCTGGCCGGCGCCAACCCGGCCTACGCCTTCAGCGACGCCGACGCCGAGGTGTACGCGATCGTGCCCTCGATGCCGGGCGCCTACGCGCCGGTGGCGCCCGACGCCGGCGCCGGCGCGCCGCAGGTCGGCCGCCAGATCACCCTGACCGAGGCGGTCGGCGGCCTGCCCGCGGGCACCTACACGCTGATGCCGTCCACCTATGCGCTGCTGCCGGGCGCGTTCCGCGTCGAGGTGCCGGCCGCCGGCGGGCGCGAGGCCGCCGCGGTGGCGATGCCCGACGGCTCGTTCCGCGCCAGCGCATTCCTCGGCGTCGCCAACACGTCGGTGCGCGACGCGCTGCCCTCCGTGGTCACGCTGACGCCGGCCGAGGCGGTGCGCACCTTCTCGCAGTACAACGAGACCTCCTACGCCGAGTTCGCGATCGCCGACGCGGCGCGCTTCGGCGCGCGGCGCCCGCGCCTGGAGCGCGACGCGCAGAGCCTGCACCTGGACTTCGGCATGGCGACCGGGCGGGTGATGGACTTCGACGGCGAGGTGCGCATGGCCGGCAGCGGCGACGGCGCCGCCGGCAACCTGTTCCTCACCTCGCTGGGCGCGCTGGAGATCAAGCGCGCCTCGGCCGACGCCAGCGAGGGCTTCGCCGCGGTCGACGCCGAGGACCTGGCGCGCTTCCAGCCGGGCATCCTGACCGTCGGCGGCCTCTTCGGCCTGGTCGACGCGGTCGCCGCGCCCCAGCTCGGCGGCCATTCGCTCGGTCCGCGCATCGTCTTCGAGGGCGCGCTGGGCGAGGTCGCGGTGCGCGAAGGCGCCAGCCTGCAGGCCGGGCAGATCTTCCTGACCAGCCGCGAACGGGTCGTCGTGGAACGCGGCGCCACGCTGCAGGCCACCCAGCCCGCCGGTCCGGCCATCGATTCCGCAGCGGGCTACGTGTTCTCCGACAGCTACGACGACCTCCGCCCCCTCGGCGGCGCGATCCTGGCCGTGTCCGCCGGCGACGTGCGCTTCGCCCCGCCCACCTCGGATTCCGGCGAGTGGGCCCCGCCGCCCAATGCGATCCGGATCGACGACGGTGCGGTGCTGCGCAGCCCCGGCACCATCGCGTTCTCCACCAACGGCACCCTCGACCTGGGCGAGGCCGACTTCAGCGCGCGCTACTTCGCGCTCACCGCGCCCAGCCTGCACATCGGCACCGCGGCATCGTTCGCGCGCGCCGAGGCGGCCGGCGCGCTCGGCCCCGGCGTGCGCCTGTCGCAGTCGGTGCTCGAGCGGCTGGTGCGTCCCGCGGCGGCCGGGCAGGCGCCGGTGGAGCGGGTGAGCCTCGCCGCGGGCGGGGCGATCAACCTGTTCGGCGACGTGGACTTCGACCTCGGCCGCGTCGCCGGCGGCGCGCAGACCCAGCTCTGGCTTGAGACGCCGGCGCTCTACGGCTGGGCCGAGGCCGGCGAGGCCGCGCGCGTGGCCGCCGACACCGTGGTCTGGAACGGGCTGGCCACCGGCGCCGGGGCGCCCGCGCAGCCCTACGCCAGCGTGGCGCCGCCGCCGGTCGCCGAGGGCGGGCCGGGCACCGGCGCCGGCGCGCTGGCCATCGAGGCGCGCCGCATCGAGTTCGGCTACGGCCCGCACGCGCGCGGCCAGGACCAGGCCGAGCTGGACCGCCTGGCGCTGGGCTTCTCCAGCGTGGCGCTGAACGCATCGGAGCGCATCACCGCCAACCACCGCGGCAGCCTGTCGGTCTACGCCTCGGGTACCGACGCGGACAGCTACGCCGGCGGCGACCTCGACCTCGTCGCGCCGGTGCTGACCGGCGAGTCGGGCTCGTTCATGCAGTATCGCGCCGGCGGCGCGCTGGCGCTGACCGCGCCGGCCGGCGCCATGCACGATCCGGCCTCGATCGACGCCCTCGGCGCCGAAGTGCGGCTGGCCGGCGACAGCGTGCGGATCGACGCCGCGGTGGCGCTGCCCAGCGGCAGGCTGGTGCTGGAAGCCGACCGGGGCATCGCGCTGACCGATCGCGCCGCGATCGACCTGGCCGGCCGCGCGCTGGCGTTCTTCGATACGACCCGCCACAGCTGGGGCGGCGACCTGGTCATGGAGACCGCCGACGGCGCCATCGCGCAGGCGGCCGGCTCGACGATCGACGTCTCGGCGCCGGGCCACGACGCGGGCTCGATCCGGGCGACCGCGATGGGCGAGGCCGGCGCGGTGGCGCTGGACGGCACCCTGCGCGGCGCCGCCGTGGCCGGGCACGCCTCCGGCGCGATCGACCTGCGCGCGCGCACGCTCGACGACTTCGCCGGGCTCAACGCGCGACTCAACGACGGCGGCTTCTTCGAGGCGCGCGGCTTCGTCGTCGGCAGCGGCGACCTGACGATCGGCGACGAACTGCGCGCGCGGCGCGTCTCGGTCTCGGTCGACGGCGGCTCGCTGACCGTCGACGGCCGCATCGACGCGAGCGGCGAGGCGCCGGGCGAGATCCGGCTGGCGGCGCGCGACGACCTGGTGCTGACCTCCGGCGCGCTGCTGGACGCGCGCTCGACGCGGCTACAGACGGACGGACGCGGCGAGGCGATCGAGGCGGCCAACCGTGGCCGCGTGCAGCTGGCCAGCGCCGAGGGCACGGTCTCGCTGCAGGCCGGCGCAGGGATCGACCTGCGCTCGGCCGACGGCGTGGCGCGCGGCCGGATCGAGATCGACGCGCCGCGGATCGGCGGCGACGACGTGGCCGTCGATGCCGCCGGCGCGCTCGCGATCCGCGGCGCGGACAGCATCGCCGTCAACGCGTTCCGACGCTACGCGCCCGAGGGCGGCCGCATCGACCAGGACGTCCTCGACCTGATCCACGCCGACAGCACCGCCTTCGTCGATGCCGCGCTGGCCAACGACGCGGTCGCCGCGCGGCTGGGCGGCCTGGCCGCCCACGGCGATGCGTTCCGGCTGCGCCCGGGCGTGGAGATCCGCAGCGCGACGCCCGACGGCGACCTGGTCGTCGACGGCGACCTCGACCTGTCCGGCTACCGCTACGGCCCCGGTGCCGATCCGGCGCTGCGCGGCGCCGGCGAGCCGGGCGTGCTGACGCTGCGCGCCGGCGGCGACCTGCGGGTGGAGGGCAGCATCAACGACGGTTTCGCGCCGCCGCCGGAGACGCCGGACGATCCGACCTTCCGCTACGTGCCCGGCGAGATCGTCACCGTGCCGTCGGGCAGTACGCGCCCCGACGACTGGGCGCTGGAGACCGACCTCGTCGTCCTGGAGGACTGGACGGTGCCGGATACGGCCTTCTACCGCGACGGCTGGGGCTACGTGTACGACGCGAACTGGACCTACTACGGGCCCGGCCAGACGGTGCCCGCGGGCACCACGCTGGTGGCCTGGGGCACGATCTTCGAGGCGAACACGCCGCTGCCCTCCTACCGCAGCGAGACGCCCGCCAGCTACGAGGCGGGCCGGGTGTGGGCGGCGGCGCCGATGCTGGCGCCGGGCTCGCTGTCGTGGTCGATGCGGCTGGTGAGCGGCGCCGATCTCGCGTCGGCGGACAGCCGCACGCTCGCCGCCGCCTCCCGGCTGGACGGGCGCGGGGACATGGTGCTCGACGTCAACGGCGGGATCGGCCCGGACCGCCTGCTGCTGCCCGTCTCGGTGATCCGCACCGGCACCGGCGACCTCGACCTGCTGGCCGGCGGCGACCACGTCCAGCGCTCGCTGTTCGGCATCTACACCGCCGGCACCCAGGTCGCCGACGGGGCCGCGTGGGATGCCGAGCGCGCCCGCCAGGCCGATGGCACGGTGCTGGGCGCGGGGTACGAGGCCTACGAGGCGACGCTCGACCCGCGCCGCATGTACCTGACCGGCGGCGGCGGCGACCTGCGCCTGGGCGCGCAGGGCGACGTCCGCGGCTTCCTCGACCATGCGGCCGGCGCCAGCGAGAGCAGCGCCAGCGTCGGCCGGTGGCTGTGGCGGCAGGGCGGGGACGGGCCCGGGCAGCCGACCGCGTGGGGCATCAACTTCGGCCAGTACCGCTTCGATGCCAACAGCTTCTCGCTCGCGTTCGCGGGCTTCTCGGGGATCGGCGCGCTCGGCGGGGGCAACGTCGCGGTGGAGGCGGGCGGCGACATCGGATCCACCCGACACCTGACCGAGTTCGACAGCGAGCGCATGACCGACGGGCTGGTGGTGGTCGTGGCCTCGAGCGGCGGCATCGACGCCGAAGGCCGGCTGCTGCAGCATGGCGGCGGGAACCTCTCGCTGGTGGCGGGCGGACGGATCAACACCGGTCTCAGCGAGCGGCGTTCCATGCCGGAGGCCACCGGCGCGATCGTCAGCCTGCGCGGCGAGGTGGACGTGCGCGCCGGCACGATCGGCCAGGCGCAGGCGGCGGGATACGGCGTCGCCCGCGATGGCGATCCGCGTCCGCCGGACACGGCCACGCCGTCCGACCTCGCCGCCTACTCGCCGCTGGTGGTCGCGCTGGGCGACGCGCAGGCCAGCCTGCGCACGCGCGGCACGCTCGCGGTGTCCAGCGGCCGCGATCCTGGCCGCGTCGCCCTGCTCGGCGGCGAGACGCTCGCCGGCGACGGCGAATCGACCGCCGTCGCGGCGTTCACCCTGTGGACCGACCGCAGCGGCCTGGACCTGTTCTCGGCCGGCGGCGACGTGCTCTGGTCGTCCCCGGTGCCGGTCGAGCAGGGCAACCCCGCTTACGCCCCGGGCCGATTCGCCGCGGTGGCCGCCGGCGGTTCGATCCTGCTGCGCGACGAGCTGCTGCTGGCGCCTTCCCGCCTCGGTACGCTCGAACTGCTGGCCCGCGACCATCTGCTCGGCGGAACGGCGGGCACGGGCGGCCGGGCCGCGATGTCCGGCGCGACGCAGGACCGCATCGCCACGCCGTTCGCCCCGCTGTGGCTCCTGCAGGCGCCGGGGAACGCGGCCGAACTGCGCGCGACCAACGCCTTCGCGGCCTCGGGACATCTGGACGGCGAGCTGTACGACGTCACCTCCGGGGCGGCGCTGTTCGCCTTCGGCCCGAACACCGCCGGACCGCTGGCGGCCGCGGGCGACCCGATCCGCCTCTACGCCGTGCACGGCGACATCGCGCTGCGCTCGGGCCGGACCTACAACGATCTCACCGGCACGGAAACCTACTGGGTCGTCTCCAGGCCGACGCGGCTGCGCGCCGGCCGCGACATCGTCGCCGGCAGCCATCTGCTGCTCAACCGCGACGAGCGCGACGTCTCGATCGTGCAGGCCGGCCGCGACATCCTCAACACCAGCGTCCGCATCGGCGGGCCCGGGCTGCTGGAGGCGACGGCGGGGCGGAGCATCGACCAGGCCTACATCGAGGGCGGGCAGATCGCGCCCTGGCAGCGCGACCAGAACCTGGGCGTGTTCCAGAGCCTGGGTCCGCTGGTGCCAGGCGACACGCGCCCGGGCGCCGGCATCGTGCTGGCGGCGGGCATGGGCGCCGACGGTCCCGATCTGGCGGGCTTCGCGGCGCGCTACCTCGATCCCGCCAACCTCGCCGATCCGGAGCGGCCGCTGGCCGACCAGCCCGGCAAGGTCGCCCGGACCTACGAGGACGAACTGCTCGACTGGCTGCGCGCGCGGCACGGCGACGACGGCGACGCGGCGGGAGCGCTGGCGCGCTTCGACGCGATGCCGGCGCAGGAGCGCGCGCTGTTCCTGCGCGGCGTCTACTTCGAGGAACTGCGCCAGGCCGGCCGCGAGTACAACGATCCCGACAGCGGCCGCTTCCGCAGCTACCTGCGCGGGCGCGAAGCGATCGCGAGCTTCCTGCCCGGCATGGGCGAGGGCGACGCGACCGGCGACTACCGGGGCTCGATCGTGTTCCAGGAAGCGGCGGGCGTCCACACCTACGGCGGCGGCGACATCCAGGTGCTGTCGCCCGGCGGCGGGCTGACGCTCGGCGCCGATGGCGTCGCGCCGCCGGCCAGCACCGGGCTGATGACGCAGGGGCGCGGTGACATCGAGGTGTTCGCCCGCGACAGCGTGCAGCTCGGTCTGTCGCGCGTGTTCACCACCTTCGGCGGCTCGATCACCATGTGGTCGGCGGAGGGCGACATCAACGCCGGCCGCGGCGCCAACACCAGCGTCGTCTACACGCCGCCGCGCCGCGTCTACGACGACCTCGGCAACGCGGCGCTGTCGCCGCAGGCGCCGACGACCGGCGCCGGCATCGCGACCCTGAACCCGATCCCGGAAGTGGAGCCGGGCGACATCGACCTGATCGCGCCGCTGGGCACGATCGATGCGGGTGAGGCGGGCATCCGCGTGTCGGGCAACGTCAACCTCGCCGCGCTGCAGGTGCTCAACGCCGAGAACATCCAGGTGCAGGGCGAGTCGTCCGGCCTGCCCGCCGCCGCCTCGGTCAACGTCGCGGCGCTGACCGCGGCCAGCGCCGCGGCCAACAGCGCGGTGCAGGCGGCGCAGGACGTGGTCCGCCAGCAGACCGAGCGCGCGCGGCCGTCGGTCATCGACGTGCGCGTGCTCGGCTTCGGCGATGGCACGCGCGAGGAACGCGACGCGCGCCAGGACGGCGCCTCGGCATCGCCGCGCCGCGGCTACGACCCGGGCAGCGCGTTCCAGGTGCTCGGCCACGGCGCGCTCGACGAGGCGCAGCGCGCGCGGCTTACCACGGCGGAGCGGCGCGCGCTGGAGTGACGCCGCGCCCGGACCGCCGGTGAGGCCGGCGCAGCATCCGCCGCGCGGGTCCGCATCCGCGCATCGCCAGGAACGGCCGCCGGGCGTCGCGCCCGCGCGCGGCCGCACATCAGGAGGGAGGGGCCATGAACGAATCGTTCGTCACGGTGAACGAGTTCCGCCGCAAGCTGGAACAGTACCTGCTGCACGCCGAGCACCCGCTGGTGATCTCGCACCGCGGCATGCCGATGGGCTACTTCCTGCCGGCCCGGGTCTGGCACGAGCGGCAGAAGGTGGAGCTGTTCCGCAAGTCGCTGTCGACGGTGTTCGAGATGAGCGGCTGCGGCGAAGCTGAGGTCGAGCGCGCGATCGAGGATTTCGCGGCCGCCAACGCCGGCGTGTTGCGCGAGCGGTTGCTGCGGCACCGCTGACGCCGCGATGTGTAGAAGCCATGACCGTGGGTTCACGCGACGGTCTCCGCGGCTTCTCCTTGCGGGAAGAATCGGCGCGCAGTCTGTCCCTCGCCGCCCGGAGATCCGGGCGCGCAGCGGCCGAGAGCAACTCCTACAGGAGGCGGCCGCGTCGAACCGTACGCCGTGTTCCCTCACTCAAGGAGAGCCATCATGTTGCGCACATCGTTCCTCCGCCTCAACCTGCTCGCCGCCGCGATGGTCGTCGCCGGCGCCGCCGGCGCCGCCGACCTCTACGGCGGCGGCGCGACCTTCCCGGTGCAGTCCTACGTCGGCGGCAACTTCCTGACCACCAACCCCGACGCGCGCCTGTCGCGCAACACCGTCAACGCGGTCGCCACCACGCCGATCGCCAACCTCACCCCGCCCAACAGCGTGTTCGCCCGCTTCACCGCGAACGGCGCGAACCGCATCTCCTACTGCCAGAGCGGCAGCGGCACCGGCCTCTCGCTGCTGACCGGCTCGGGCAGCGTGGTCGACGCGCGCGGCGAGTGCGGCAACTACACCGGCAGCCCGGTCGGCTTCAGCTCGCCCAGCGTCGCGCCCGACTACATCGGCACCGACACCCCGGTGAACCAGGCCAACGCGACCGCCTTCGTCGGCGGCCCGCGCGCCGCGCGCGGCGCCCTGTGGCAGATCCCGACCCTGGCGGGCGCGATCGCGTTGCCGCGCCACGCGGCGCTGAACTTCCCGAACCTGACCACCCAGCAGGTGTGCCAGATCTTCTCGGCGCGCATCGTCAACTGGTCGCAGATCCCCGGCTCCGCCTCCACCGCGCCGATCCACGTCGTCTACCGCGGCGAGAGCAGCGGCACCACCTTCGCGCTGACCAGCTACCTGGCGTCCAACTGCAACGGCAACTTCGGCATCCCGGCCGGCTACTTCAAGCCGGGCCCGGTGTTCGCCGCCGCGGTGCCGGCGGTGCCGGGCCAGCCCGGCACGGTCGCGCCGACCTACGCCGCCTCCTCCACGGCCTCGGGCAACCCCGGCCTGGTGACCCGCGTCGACACCACCGCGAGCGCCATCGGCTACGCCGACTTCCCGGAAGTGGCCGCCCAGGGCGTGGAGTACCCGACCGTCAACGGCGCCAACCCGGGCAGCCTGCCGGCGTCGATCAGCATCCCGGCGCCGCTGCAGGGCCAGGTGCTCAACGCCAGCAACCAGCCGGTGGCGGTGACCGGCCTGCAGAACCCCAACTGCCTGCGCCTGATCAATCCCAGCACGGTGCCCACCGGGACGACCTACCCGATCCTGGCCTACACCTACCTGGCCGGCTACCGCGACAACAGCGTCGCCAACCGCGACGCGCTGCGCAGCCTGCTCGGGTACTTCCTGTCGACCCAGGCCAACCGCCCGGCGCCGCCGGCCGGCTTCGCCTACCTCGATGGCAGCGCGGCCTACCGCACCTCGGTCCAGAGCACCATCAACAGCTGCATTCTCTGACCGTCCGCAAGGGCGACGGAGGGGAGGACCGGCGATGCCGGTCCTCCTTGCATCCGCGCCCGGGGGACAACACCAGAACGGGGAGATTCCGATGTCTTCTATCCGAGACAAGGCGACGGGGAGCGTCGCCGTCGCAGTGATGGCCGCCGTGTTCGGGATGCTGGCGCCGTCGGCCCAGGCGCAGGAAAGCGATCCGCAATGCGGTTCCATCGTCCACTATCCCGGCGCCGTGACCGTGATGGGCAAGGCCTGGGGCGGTGCGGAAGGCGACTTCCGCAGCTGCAGCACCAACTACCGCTGCGCGCGCGACGCGCGCTCGGTCGAGTCGTTCGGCTACGGCTATGCGAGCCATCGCGATGGCGTGATCGCGACGCAGAACTACGCCATCGCCGCCGACGGCACCGAGGCCGTACTGGCCAGCTGCGAGGCGACCCCCGGCCGCGGCAAGACCCGCGCCTGCCAGGCCGAGCCGCAGCGCTTCCAGGCCGAGACCGCGGTGGCCGAGGAGGCCGAGTGCGCGGTCTTCGTGGGCGCGCCCGCCGGCGGCCTGACCATCGCCACCAACACCTGCTTCTGCGAAGGCTGAAACCGGGACCTACGGCATGTCGAGCGGCATCCCAGGGATGGGCGTCGGGGGCCGGCGGAGTCCGCCCCCGATGTCGCCGCCCGTGCTCAGCCGCGTCCGGCCGCGCGCGCCCGCTGCGCTTCGATCTGCGGCAGGCTGCCCTCCACCCAGTCGGCCAGGTCGCGCACCCGCACGGCGGCTTCCTCGCCGAGCGTAGTCAGGGTGTACTCGACGCGCGGCGGCACCACCGGGTAGGCGCGGCGCGCGACCATGCCGTCGCCCTCCAGCGCCTGCAGCGTCTGCGCGAGCATGCGCTCGCTGACGCCGCCGATCCGGCGCCGCAGGTCGCTGAAACGCTGCGTTCCCGGCATCAGCGCGATCAGCACCAGCACGCCCCAGCGGCTGGTCAGGTGGTTGAGCACCGCGCGCGACGGGCACGCGGCCGCCATCACGTCGCCGCGCGCCAGCTGCTCCGAGAGCGGGACGGGACGCGGCGGTGCGTCCGGCGGGGCGACGGGCAGGGGACGGGACATGGCGGCCTCTAGCTAACCTTTGTGTGCGTACTTACTTTAAGTGAGCGCAGGGTCTAGAGTCCACGGCTCCCCCATCGCAAGGAGTCGAACCATGACCATCGCCGTGACCGGCGCCACCGGCCAGCTGGGCCGCCTCGTCGTCGACAGGCTCAAGCGCGAGGTCGCGCCGGAGGACATCGTGGCGTTCGCGCGCGATCCCGCCAAGGCGGCCGACCTGGGCGTGGCCGTGCGCGCCGCCGACTATGCGCGGCCGGAGACGCTCGACGCCGCCCTGGCCGGCGTGGACACCCTGCTGCTGATCTCCTCCAGCGAGGTGGGCCAGCGGGTCGCCCAGCACCTCAACGTCATCGAGGCCGCCCAGCGCGCCGGCGTGGAGCGGATCGCCTACACCAGCCTGCTGCGCGCCGACACCTCGCCGCTCGCGCTCGGCGAGGAGCACTGCCGTACCGAGGAGGCGCTGCGGGCGTCCGGCATCCCCCACACCCTGCTGCGCAACGGCTGGTACACCGAGAACTACACCGCCGCGATCCCGGGCGCGCTGGCGGCCGGCGCCTTCGTCGGCAGCGCTGGCGAGGGCCGGATCGCCGCGGCCACGCGCGAGGACTATGCCGAGGCGGCGGTCGCGGTGCTGACCGGCGACGGCCATGCGGGCCGGGTCTACGAGCTGGCCGGCGACGAGGCGTGGACGCTGGCCGACCTGGCGGCCGAGGTCTCCCGGCAGACCGGCCGCGACATCCCCTACCGCGACCTGCCGGAAGCGGAGTACGCGGCGGCACTGGAGTCCGCCGGGCTGCCGGCCCCGTTTGCGAAGCTGCTCGCGAACTCCGACGTCGGTGCGTCGCAGGGCGGGCTGTTCGACGACGGCCGCCAGCTCTCGGCGCTGATCGGCCGCCCGACCACATCGCTGCGCGACAGCGTGCGCGCCGCGCTCGCGGGCTGAGCGTCGCGGCGCCCATTGCGTAGGAGCGCGCTCGCGCGCGACGCTTTTTCGGCCCTGGCGGTTACGGGCGGGGCGGGCGGGCGGGCGCGACGTTTTTCTCGCCAGGCCGGAAAAGAGCGTCGCGCGCGAGCGCGCTCCTACAGGCCGCGGATCAGGTCGGCCGCGCGCTCGGCGATCATGATCACCGGGGCGTTGGTATTGCCGCCGGGCAGGCTCGGCATCACCGAGGCGTCGACCACCCGCAGGCCCTCGATGCCGCGCACGCGCAGCTCCGGATCGACCACCGCGCCGGCGTCGTCGGCCGCGCCCATGCGGCAGGTGCCGGCGGGGTGGTAGATCGTCTCGGCCTTGGCGCGCACGAAGGCTTCCAGCCCGGCATCGTCCAGGTCCTCGCGGGCCGGGAAGATCGGCGCGCCGCGCCAGCGGTCGAACGCGGGCCGGCGCAGGATGTCGCGGGCGCGCCTGGCGCAGGCCACCATCATCCGCAGGTCGAAGCCGTCCGGATCGCTCAGGTAGCCGGGCTCGATCAGCGGCGGGTCGCCGGCGCGCGCGGTGGCCAGGCGGATGCGGCCGCGGCTGCGCGGGCGCAGGTAGCAGGCGTGCAGGGTGAAGCCGTCGCCGGGCAGGCGGTGGCGGCCGTGGTCGTCGAGCAGGGCGGGCACGAAGTGGTACTGGATGTCCGGGCGCTCGTCGGGCGCGAACTCGGAGCGGTCGAAGCCGCCGGCCTCGGCGATGTTGCTGGTGCCCGCGCCGCGGCGCCCGCGCAGGTAGTAGTTCCAGGCCACGCCGAGGTCGCCGATGCGGTCGTAGGTGATCCGCTCGGTGCAGGCGTAGAGCGTGCAGATGTCGAGGTGGTCCTGCAGGTCGGCGCCCACGCCCTGCAGGTCCTGCACCACGCCGATGCCGAGCCGGCGCAGCGCGTCGGCCGGGCCGATGCCGGACAGCATCAGCAACTGCGGCGAGTTCACCGCGCCGCCGCACAGCAGGACCTCGCGCTGCACCGGCTGGTGGAAGGGCTGGCCGCCGGCGTTGTAGACCACGCCGTCGGCGCGGCCGTCGCGCACGGTGATGCGGTTGACCAGCGCGCCGGTGACCACGGTCAGGTTGGGCCGGCCGCGCGCCGGGCGCAGGTAGGCGGTGGCGGCCGAGCAGCGGGCGCCGTCGCGCTGGGTGACCTGGTAGAGGCCGGCGCCGTACTGTTCGGGCCCGTTGAAGTCCGGGTTGGCGGGCAGGCCGGCCTGGCCGGCGGCCTCGACGAAGACCTGCGAGAGCGGGTTGACGTGGCGCAGGTCCGACACCGAGAGCGGGCCGTCCGCGCCGTGCAGGGCGTCGGCGCCGCGCGCGTTGCCCTCGGCGCGGCGGAAGTAGGGCAGCACCTCGCGCCAGCTCCAGCCGGCCGCGCCGGCGGCGGCCCAGGCGTCGTAGTCGCCGGGTGCGCCGCGCGTGTAGCACATGGCGTTGATCGCGCTGGAGCCGCCGAGCACCCTGCCGCGCGGCCACCACAGCGCGCGGCCGTCGAGCGCGGCCTGCGGCGCGGTGAGGTAGTCCCAGTTGAGTTCGCGCCGCCTTACCAGCTTGGCCAGCCCCGCGGGCATGTGGATGAGCGGGTGGCGGTCGCGCGGGCCGGCCTCCAGCAGCAGCACGCGCACGGCCGGGTCCTCGCTCAGGCGTCCGGCCAGCGCGCAGCCGGCCGAGCCGGCGCCGATGACGATGTAGTCGTAGACGGGCGTCATGGCAGGGTGCGCGGCGTCGGGAGGGGAGGCGCAGTGTACGGCCAGGCCGTTCCGCAGCGTTGCGCCGGCGAGATGGCGGCCGGCCGCGCCATCGGCTAACGTTCCGCCACGTTCCCGCCCGGCCCGCCATGACCCGCGAAGCTCCGCCGACGCGTCTCGCGCGCTTCCGCGCCGCCCTGGCCGCCTCGCCGGCGCTGTGGTGGGCGCTGCTGTACTTCTTCTGCCTGCTGTGCGGCTACTACGTGCTGCGCCCGGTGCGCGACGCGATGGGCGCGTCCAGCGATCCCGCGGCGGTGTTCCCGCGCTGGCTGCTGGCGCTGGCGGAAGGGCAGGGTGTTGCGCTGGGCGCCTACACGCTGCAGGTGCTGTTCACCGCGACCTTCGTCGCCATGCTGCTGCTGCAGCCGGTCTACGGCGCCCTGGTCGCGCGCTTCCCGCGCCGGGTGTTCCTGCCGGTGGTGTACCTGTTCTTCATCGCCTGCCTGGCCGGCTTCTGGTGGGCCTTCCATGCCGCCGTGCCCGGGCGCGGCGGCGCGTTCTTCGTCTTCATCGCGGTGTTCAACCTGTTCGCGGTGACGGTGTTCTGGAGCTTCATGGCCGACGTGTTCGACAACGAGCACGCCAAGCAGGTCTACGGCTACATCGGCGCCGGCGGCACCCTCGGCGCGCTGGCGGGCCCGGCGGTCACGCGCATGCTGGTGGAACGGGTCGGCGTGGCGAACCTGCTGCTGGTGTCCGGCGGTTTCCTGCTGGTCTGCCTGCTGTGCATCGTGCGGCTGCGGCGCTGGGCGATCCTGCGCGAGCGCGCGCACCACGAGGCCAGCGGCGAGCGCGCGATGGGCGGTTCGGTCTGGGCCGGCCTGCGCCTGGTCTGGCAGGACCCGCTGCTGCGCGCGCTGGCGATGCTGATGTTCTTCGGCGTCGGCGTGGGCACGCTGCTGTACAACGAGCAGGCCGCCATCGTGCGCCGGTTCTATCCCACCGCCGAGGCCGCCACGCGCTACTACTCCACGCTCGACTGGGCGGTCAACGGCCTGACCATCCTGGTGCAGCTGCTGCTCACGCGCTGGCTGCTGCGGCGCTACGGGGTGGCGCCGCTGCTGCTGCTGCCGGCGCTGGCGATCCTGGCCGGCTTCGCGCTGCTGTCGGCCTCGCCGCTGCCGCTGCTGGTGGCCCTGGTGCAGGTGGTGACCCGCGCCAGCGAGTTCTCCCTGGCCAAGCCGGCGCGCGAGACGCTCTACACCCGCATGGACCGCGAGCGCCGCTACAAGGCCAAGTCGGTCATCGACACCGCGATCTACCGCGGCGGCGACTTCAGCTTCGTCTGGCTGCACAAGCTGCTGGCCGGCTTCGGCTCGTCGGTGGTGTTCCTGGCCGGGCTGGCGATCGCGGCGGGCATGACGTTTGGCGCATGGCGGGTGATCCGCGAACAGCGCAGGCTGCCCGACAACGCCGCGTGAGCGGCGACCCGGGAGGCCGGCGGACATGGCGATGCGTCGCGAGATCCTGATGGCCGGGCTGGCCGGCCTGTCGTGGCCGCTGCTCTCGGCATGCGCGGCAACCGGCGGCGCCGGCCGCGAGCCGCGGCGATCGCTGCGGATCCTGGTCCTGGGCGGCACCGGCTTCCTCGGCCCGCACTTCGTCGAGGCGGCGCTCGCGCGCGGGCACCGGCTGACCCTGTTCAACCGCGGCAAGAGCCATCCGGCGCGCTTCGACGGCGCCCGCTTCGCCGGCGTCGAGCAGCTGCGCGGCGATCGCCGCAGCGACCTCGCGGCGCTGGAGGGCGAGCGGCGCTGGGACGCGGTGCTCGACACCTCGGCCTACTTCCCCGCCGACGTGACGCGCAGCGCCTCCCTGCTGGCGGAGCGCGCGGACCGCTACCTGCTCGTCTCCACGATCTCGGTCTACGCGCGCCACGACCGCGCCAACGACGAGGACAGCGAGCTGGCCCGGCTCGAGGACCCCACCGTCGAGGAGGTCACCGGCGAGACCTACGGCGGGCTCAAGGCGCTGTGCGAGGCGGCCGCCGAACGCGCGTTCCCGGGCCGGACCGCGGTGGTGCGCCCGGGGCTGATCGCGGGCCCCGGCGACGAGACCGACCGCTTCACCTACTGGCCCGCGCGCGCCGACCGCGGCGGCGAGATCCTCGCGCCGGGCACGCCCGCGGACGCGATCCAGTGCATCGACGTGCGCGACCTGGCCGATTTCCTGCTGCACCTGATCGAACGCGGGCGCACCGGCACCTTCAACGCCAACTCGCCGCCGGGCGCGCTGACGATGGGCGCCCTGCTGGACGGCTGCCGGGCCGTCGCCCGGCGCATGAACACCATCCAGTGCGTCCGCGCCCCCTGCGAGCAGCCGCCCGGCCACGATTCGACGCTCACCTGGGTGCCCGCCGACTTCCTCGCGGCGCAGGAAGTCAGGCCCTGGCAGGACCTGCCGGTGTGGATGCCCGCCACGGGCGAGTACGCCGGGTTCGCGCTCGCCTCGACCGCCCGCGCCGAGGCGGCCGGCCTGCGCCGGCGGCCGCTGGAGGACACCGTGGCCGACACGCTCGAATGGTGGCGCCAGCAGCCCGAGGCCCGCCGCGCGGCGCCCAAGGCGGGCCTCGCGCCGGCGCGCGAGGCCGAGGTCCTGCGCGCCTGGCATCGCGCGCAGGCATCGGCGCCGCCGGCAGGCTGACCGGCGCCGGCGCAAGGGCGCGCCGCCTTCGCATGCATGAACCGCGCGCATCGCGGGACCGCACTGCCGCTGAACGGCGGGCGGTGCAGGCCGGCCCCGGCCGCCCCGCGCGACGACAATGCCGGCCATGCCCGTGCCTTCCCCGTCCCCGCGGCCGCGCCGGCAGCGCCTGCGCCGCCCGCCCGGCACCTTCCGCGCGCTGCTGGCGCTGGCGATCGCCGCCGTGCTGTGGGCCTTCGTCTGGGAGCCGGGGCGCCTGCTGGAACGCGACTACGAACTCGCGCTGCCGCGCTGGTCGCCCGCCTGCGACGGGCTGCGCGTGGACGTGGTCGCCGACCTGCACACCGGCTCGCCGCACAACGGCCTGGACAAGCTCGACCGCATCGTCGACCGGCTGGTCGCCAGCGACGCCGACGCGGTGCTGCTCGCCGGCGACTACGTGATCCTCAGCGTGCTGTTCGGCGAGTACGTGCCCGCCGAGCGGATCGCCCCGCACTTCGCCCGCCTGGCGCGCGCCAAGCCGGTGTACGCGGTGCTCGGCAACCACGACTGGTGGAAGGACGGCGAGCGCGTGCGCCGCGCCTTCGAGGCCGCCGGCGTGACGGTGCTGGAGAACGCCTCGGCCACCGTGCAGCTGGGCGACTGCCGCTTTGCCGTCGCCGGTATCGGCGACAAGTGGGAGGGGCGGCCTGACCCGCGCCGCGCCTTCGCCGGCCTGCCCGACGGCGTACCGGTGCTCGTGCTCACCCACAACCCCGAGCTGTTCCCGGACGTGCCCTCGCGCGCCGCGCTCACGGTGTCGGGCCATACCCACGGCGGCCAGCTCGGCATCCCCTGGCCCGGCGACCCGCCGCTGCCGACGAAGATCGGCGGGCACTACCTGACCGGCCACCTCGTCGAGCGCGGCCAGCACCTGTTCGTGTCCTCCGGCATCGGCACCAGCATCCTGCCGTTCCGTTTCGGCATGCCGCCGGAGATCTCGCGCCTGACCCTGCGCAGCGAAGCGGCGGCCGCTACGCGCCGCGCCACAGCGGCCAGGCGAACAGCGCCGCACCCAGCAGGAACAGCGCCGTGAGCGCGTGTACCGCCGGATGCCGCAGCCGGCGCAGGAACACCACCTGCTCGATCGCGCGGCCGAGCCAGAACAGCGCCATCACGGCGAGCATGGCGCGTCCGAGCGGCGTGGCGACGAGCTCGTCCGGGTACAGCAGGCACAACGCGGCCACCGCAAAAAAGACGTAGGTCAGCCGCAGGTTGAGGATCTGCACGATCGCGCGGTTGGCCGGCCGCAGCTTCGGCAGCTCGCGCTTCCAGTCGAACAGCCGCCAGAACAGCAGGTGGAACGCGCCGAAGGCCGCGCTGTGCGCGGCGCAGAGCATCATCGCGAGCGAAGCGCTCACCGCGGCCGCGCTGCACCGCGCCGATCGCCGGCGCCCGGAAACGCGCACGCCCGGCGCAGGGCCGGGCGTGGCGTGTCGCAGCGAGGCATGCCAGGCGGCCGGCGCGCGGGCGGTCAGGCGGCCTCGCGGGCGCCGTCGACCGGCCCCTCGCGGTCGTAGTAGGTGGCCGCGCGCAGCTCGTGGGCGTCGAAGTCGTCGACGGTGATCGCGTCCAGGGTGATCTGCCGCAGTTCCTCCAGCAGCTGGCGCTCCTCGGCGGTGATGACGCCTTCCTGCACCGCCTCCTCGAGCTGGGCGTCGTAGTCCAGCGCCTGGATGCCCTTGGACTTCAGCGCCTTCAGGAACTTGCGCTCCACCGGCTCCGCCGCCACCGCCTTGGCCAGGTAGCTGGCGATGCGGCCGCCCGGGTTGTTCTCGCACGGGGTCAGGAACACGCCCTGCGCCAGCCGGTCGCGCGCCTCGTTGACGTTCATCAGCAGCGAGGCCACGCGGTGGCCGAGGCGGTCGCCGGGGGCCTCGGCGCGGCGGCCCAGCGGGAAGATCAGCACCCACATCAGCCAGCCGATCGGCCGGATCGGGAAGTTGCGCAGCGCCGCCGACAGCGCGGTCTCGATCTTGTGCACGCTGTCGTGGAAGGCCCAGGCCAGCAGCGGCTTGTCGGCCGCCGGCGCGCCCTCGTCGTGGTAGCGCTTGAGGATCGCGCTGGTCATGTAGATATGGCTCAGCACGTCGCCCAGGCGCCCGGACAGCGACTCCTTGAACTTCAGCTTGCCGCCCAGCGTCATCATCGACACGTCGGCCATCAGCGCCAGGTTGGCGGAGTAGCGGTCGAGCTTGCGGAAGAAGCGGCGGGTGTAGTCGTCGCCGGGCGCGGCGCCGATCTTCGCCCCGGTGATGCCGAACCAGAACGAGCGCACCGCGTTGGAGATGCCGAAGCGGATGTGGCCGAACAGGTTGCGGTCGAACGCGTCCAGGCCGGCGCGGCGGTCCGGGTCCTGCGCGGCCTGCATCTCCTTGAGCACCCACGGGTGGCACAGGATCGCGCCCTGGCCGAAGATCAGCAGGCTGCGGGTCATGATGTTGGCGCCTTCCACGGTGATCCCGATCGGCGCGGCCTGCCACGAGCGGCCGGCGAAGTTGCGCGGGCCGAGGATGATGCCCTTGCCGCCGATCACGTCCATCACGTCGCTGGAGACCTCGCGCGCCATCGTCGTGCAGTGGTACTTGGCGATCGCCGAGGGCACCGCCGGCACGTCGCCGCGATCGACCGCGGCGGCGGTGGCCTGCGACAGCGCGCTGATCGCGTAGGCCTTGCCGCCGATGCGCGCCAGCGCCTCCTCCACGCCCTCGAAGCGGCCGACCGACAGGCCGAACTGCTTGCGGATGCGCGCGTAGGCGCCGGTCACCACCGCGCCGGCCTTGGCGCCGCCGCTGGCGGTGGAGGGCAGGGTGATCGAGCGGCCGATCGCCAGGCACTCGTTGAGCATGTTCCAGCCCTTGCCGGCCTTGTCCGGGCCGCCCACCAGCTGGCTCAGCGGGACGAAGACGTCCTTGCCGCGGATCGGGCCGTTCTGGAACGGCGAGTTGAGCGGGAAGTGGCGGCGGCCGATCTCCACCCCGGGGGTGTCGCGCGGCAGCAGCGCCAGGGTGATGCCGATGTCCTCGACGTCGCCCAGCAGCTGGTCCGGGTCGTACATGCGGAACGCCAGGCCCACCAGCGTGGCCACCGGCGCCAGGGTGATGTAGCGCTTGTCGAAGGTCAGGCGCACGCCCAGTACCTGCGCGCCGTTCCACTCGCCCTTGCAGACGATGCCGTAGTCGGGGATCGAGGTGGCGTCGGAGCCCGCGAACGGACCGGTCAGGCCGAAGCAGGGCACCTCGCGGCCGTCGGCCAGCCGCGGCAGGTAGCGGTCCTTCTGGTCCTGGGTGCCGTAATGCACCAGCAGCTCGCCCGGGCCCAGCGAGTTCGGCACGCCGACGGTGGAGCTGACCACGCTGGAGATCGAGGCGATCTTCTGGATCACCTTGTGGTGCGCCAGCGCCGAGAAGCCGAGGCCGCCGTACTCCTTCGGGATGATCATGCCGAAGAAGCGGTTCTGCTTGATGAAGTCCCACAGCTCGGGCGGCAGGTCGGCGTCGATGTGGGTGATGCGCCACTCGTCGATCCTGCGGCACAGCTCCTCCACCGGGCCGTCGAGGAACGCCTGCTCCTCGGCGGTCAGCTCGGGCTTCGGGTACGACAGCAGCTTCTGCCAGTCGGGGTCGCCGGTGAACAGCTCGCCCTCGAAGCCGACCGAGCCGGTCTCCAGCGCGATGCGCTCGGTCTGCGACAGCGGCGGCAGCACCTTGCGGAAGAACGTCAGCATCGGCGCCGAGACCAGCGCCTTGCGCAGCGGCGAGACCAGCAGCGGCACCGCCACCAGCGCCAGCAGCACGGCGGCGACCAGCGTGGCGGTGGCGCTGGCGCCCAGCAGCCGGCAGGCGACGAGCGCGGTGGCGGCGATCGCCACCCACACCGGGAAGCGCATGCGGTGGTAGGCGGCGAACATGCCGGTGAGGAGGAGGGCGAGGAACGGGATCGCGACGCTCATGGCGGAAGCTCCGGGGATGCGAGGCGGAGAGGGGCGGCGGCCGGAAAGCGCCCGGCTACACCATACGCATTAGTATGGTTCCATGAAAAAACGCCTGTCAATCGTGCAGTGCGTCATTTCCGCAAACCCGACGATACTTCTGTGCCTGCATGCGTATGGTTAAACTTCGCCGCCATGAGCCAGCCGACCGCCGCCGCCAAATCCTCCCCTTCCCGCACCGGCGAACGCCAGGGCCGGCTCAGCGCCGACGACTGGGCGCAGGCCGCGCTCGACCTCATCGCCGAGCAGGGCGTGGCGGCGGTGGCGGTCGAATCGCTCGCGCGCCGGCTCGGCGTCACCAAGGGCAGCTTCTACTGGCATTTCCCGTCGCGCGACGCGCTGCTGCAGGCCGCGCTGGAGCGCTGGGAGAACGTCGAGCAGGAAGCGGTGTTCGGCGCGCTGGAGGCGATCTCCGATCCGCGCGAGCGGCTGCGCGCGCTGATCCAGATGGTCGCGCACGAGATCAAGCTGCACGTCATCTACAGCGCGCTGCTGCAGGCGCTCGACCACCCGATCGTGCAGCCGGTGATCGGCCGCGTCTCCGAGCGCCGGCTGGCCTACCTGACCGCTTCCTACCGCGAGGTGGGCTTCGCCGAGGGCGAGGCGCGGCACCGCGCGCGCCTGGCCTATACCGCCTACGTCGGCTTCCTGCAGCTGTCGATCCAGCTTCCGCAGTCGCGGCTCGATCACGAGCAGTTCGATGCCTACATCGAGCACGTGATGGCCACGCTGATCCCGCCGGGCTGACGCGGCGGCCGCATCGCGGCGTAAGCGTTTGCAGCGCCGCCGCGGCACGCGACGACGCAGGTGCAGCAAGACCCGCGCAGGCGCCGTCCATAGAATGTCCCGCAGGACAGCGGCGCCCGGCCGCCAGCCGGAGCAGCGCATGAACGCCGTCAGGCCCTTGAACGACGCATCGCAGACGCCGGCAGGCAGCCGCCTGCCCGGACTCGCCGGCTGGGTGGCCGGGGTCGCACGGCGCACGCAGCCGGAGCGCATCCACTGGTGCGACGGCAGCGACGCCGAGTACGACGCGCTGCTCGCGCTGATGGAATCCGACGGCACCCTGATCCCGCTCGACCCCGAGACGCACCCCGGCTGCTGGCTGCACCGCTCCGACCCCGACGACGTCGCGCGCGTCGAGCACCTGACCTTCGTGTGCACCCGCGAGCGCGACGCCGCCGGCCCCAACAACCACTGGATGGACCCCGACGAAGCGCACGCGAAGATGGACGCGCTCTTCGACGGCTGCATGCGCGGGCGCACGATGTACGTGGTGCCCTACTGCATGGGGCCGATCGACTCGCCGCTGGCGCGCTGCGGCGTGGAGATCACCGACTCGCCCTACGTGGTCGCCAGCATGCGGATCATGACCCGCATGGGCGCCGATGCGCTGCGGCGGATCGAGCGCGAGGGGCGTTTCGTGCGCGGCCTGCATTCGCTGGGCGAGCTCGACCCCGGGCGGCGCTTCATCATGCACTTCCCCGAGGAACCGTCGATCAAGTCCTACGGCTCCGGCTACGGCGGCAACGCGCTGCTGGGCAAGAAGTGCCACGCGCTGCGCATCGCCTCCTGGCAGGCGCGCGAGGAGGGCTGGCTGGCCGAGCACATGCTCATCGTCGGCATCCAGACCCCGCAGGGCCGGACGCACTACGTCGCCGCCGCCTTCCCCAGCGCCTGCGGCAAGACCAACCTGGCGATGCTGATCCCGCCCGAGCGTTACCGCGAGCGCGGCTGGAAGGTGTGGACGGTCGGCGACGACATCTGCTGGATGCACCCCGGCGAGGACGGCCGCCTGTGGGCGATCAATCCCGAGGCCGGCTTCTTCGGCGTGGCGCCCGGCACCTCGGCGAAGTCCAACCCGAACGCGCTGGCGACGATCCAGCGCGACACGATCTTCACCAACGTCGCGCTGACCGGCGACGGCCAGCCGTGGTGGGAGGGCCTGGACGACCGCGTGCCGGCCTTCGACTGGCAGGGCCGGCCCTACGACCCGGCCAACGGGCCGGCGGCGCATCCCAATTCGCGCTTCACCGCCGCCGCCTCGCGCTGCCCGTCGTACTCGCCGCACGCCGAGGACCCGCAGGGCGTGCCGATCTCGGCGATCGTCTTCGGCGGCCGCCGCGCCTCGCTGGTGCCGCTGGTGTTCGAGGCGCGCGACTGGGCGCACGGCGTGCGGATCGGCGCCTCGATGGCCTCGGAGACCACCGCCGCGGCCACCGGCCAGGTCGGCGTGGTGCGCCGCGACCCGATGGCGATGAAGCCCTTCTGCGGCTACCACTTCGGCGACTACTTCGCCCACTGGCTCTCCTTCGACCGGCCGGGCGCGCGCTTGCCGAAGGTCTTCCACGTCAACTGGTTCCGCAAGGACGCCGGCGGCCGCTTCCTGTGGCCCGGCTTCGGCGAGAACATGCGGGTGCTGGAGTGGATCCTGGGGCGGGTGGAGGGCACCGCGGGGGCGGTGGACTCGCCCCTGGGCGCGATGCCGGGGCGCGGCGACATCGAGCTCTCCGGGCTGGAGGATTGCGACTTCGAGGCGCTGATGCGGGTCGACCCGGAAGCGTGGTCTGAGGAATCCGAGGAAGCGCGCGGCTTCGTCGAGGCGTTGTGCCCGACGCTGTGGCGGGAACAGCGCTAGGAGCCGCCGGCGTCCGCTGGATCGGCGCCGGCGGCCGGTACGTCAGAGCGGCTCCGCGGTGCAGCGTGCCGAGGACGAGGCGGTGGCCACGATCTGGCCGCCGGCGATGAAGAACACGTTCGCGGTGACCCAGCCGGGGTTGTTCGGACAGTAGAACTGACAGACCAGGGCGTCCGTACAGTTGGCCGGGAACAGCGCATCCGTGCCGGCGGTGTCGAAGCTCCATTCGAGCCGGTCGTAGGCCGGACCGGACAGCACCCAGCAGAAGTTGCTGCCGCTGCAGTCCAGCGACGCCTGCTGCGCGTTCGCTGCACCCGCCCAGGCGCCGCCGCCGAGCAGCGCCATCGCCACGACGAAAGATCTGATCTTCATCATCTCGCTCCTTAAGAGTGGTGTGTGGGAATGCTCCGCCGTCCCCGGATGTGGCGTCGCGCGCCGTTCCATCGGCCCTCGCTCGGGAAGTGCGAGCCAGTCGATGCTAGGCCAGGCCCCCATGCGGGGCTTGGATGACGATCACGTTTCCGTGCCGGCCGGCGCCTTGTCGTTCCGCAACCCAGGCGCCTGTCCGGGCAAAAAAAATGGGGCCCCGAAGGGCCCCATTCGTCGCCTCTGCGATCCGGATCAGAACCGCTGCTGGTACTTCATGTAGGCGAAGCGACCGAAGTCGAAGCCGCTGTAGTACGAGAAGCCGCTGTTGGGCTGGGTAAACAGGACCTGCCCTTCGCGGTCGAACACGTTGTTCACGCCCACCGAGATGGTCGCGTTCCACGGCGCCTGCCAGCGCACCTGCACGTCGTTGAAGGTGTTCGAGCCAGAGTAGTTCTGCGGCACCCGGTTACCCAGATAGTTGATGTAGTCGGGATCGGTGCAGTACAGCGACGCCGTGGCGCAGGACTCGCGCAGGCCCGAGAAGTAACGGGCGGTCCAGGTCGCGCCGAAGTCGCCGTAGTCCCAGCTCAGCGTCGCCACCGAGCGGATGCGGAACGTGGCGGCGATGCCGACCTGCGGGGCCGGCACCGTGGTGGGCAGCGTGTCCGACTTGATCTCGAAGTTGCTGTAGTAGGTGCTGGCCCAGTTGACGCCGAAGCGGCCGTAGGCGGTCTCCTGGAACTGGTAGTTCACGTCCAGGTCGTAGCCCTCGATCTCCCAGTAGCCGGCGTTGCGGCCGGTGCGGGTCAGGGAGTTGACCACGCCATTCTCGCCGCGGGTGAAGTACTGGCACTGCGAGGCGATGTCGTTGACGTAGCAGTCGTTGAGGATGCCGGTCGCGGTGAAAGACGTCAGCACGTTGTCGATCCGGGTCTTCCACCAGTCCAGGCTGACGCCGAGGCCTTCCACGTAGCTCGGGCTGTAGACCAGGCCCAGCGAGCGGCTGGTCGAGGTCTCGGGAGTGAGGTTCGGATCGGAACCGCTCAGGAACGGGGTGCCGGTCTGGCCGCCGTAGGCGACGTTGTCACCCTGGCCGAGCTGGCGGAAGCCGCCGCCGTTCGGACCGATGGTGGTGTAGTTCGGGATCGCCGCGGCACAGGCCGCGTAGACGTCCGGGTTGCGCGCCGCCAGGCCCTGGACCGTATCGCAGGGATCCGAGTAGAAATCGAAGCTCTGGCCGGTGCCGCCGTACAGCTGCGCGATCGACGGCGCACGGAAGCCCTGGGCCCAGGTGCCGCGGACCAGCAGATCCTCGATCGGCCGCCAGCGGAAGCTCGCCTTGCTGTTGGTGGTGTCGCCGAACGCGTCGTAGTCGGAGTAGCGGCTGGCGATGTTCAGCGCCAGTTCCTGCGCGCCCGGCAGGTCCGCCAGCAGCGGGATGTCGAGCTCCAGGTAGATCTCGTCGGTCGAGTAGCCGCCGGAGGTCTCCTGCGCCGCCAGGTTGGTCGAGTTGCCGGTCTGGGCGAAGGCGTCGGGCGAGTAGCGGCCGTCGACCTTGCGGTGCTCCACGCCGGCCGCGAAGCCGAACTCGCCGGCCGGCAGCGTGGCGATCACGCCGCTGACGTTGGCGAAGTAGTTGTGCGTGGTGGTCTCCGAAGTCGCGTTCTCCCACAGGAAGAAGCGGTTCTGGATGTCCGGGTTGGCCAGCGAATAGCGGCCTTCGCTCTCGGTCGGGCTCCACGGGGTGCAGTCGCTCAGCGCGATCGGCGAGTCGGGCGTGCCGCACTGCACGATGCCGTCGGCGTTGAGGAACGACGGGCCCACGGCCTGGGCGACGGCGAGCTTGTTGAAGTCGCCGCGCGCGCGGTTGGTGGCGTCGCTGCGCTGGAAGATGTAGCCGGCATCCCAGTCGAGGAAGCGGTCGCCGAAGTCGAAGGTGCCCTCGAACACGCCGCTGAAGCGGTAGGTGTCGAGCTTGCGGTCGGTAGTGCGCGGCACTTCCCAGCCGCGGCGGCGGAAGTCGAGCGCCGCGCCGGTCGGGTTGAAGTAGCTGTCCGGGCTCATCGGCGTCTGCACGTCGATCGCGGCGCTCTGGTACGGGTAGCCCGCCACCTGCACGCTGGTCTCGCGGCGGTTGAAGCTGGCGTCGGCGAGGAAGCGGATGTTGTCGGTCAGGTCGAAGTCGGCGCTGGTGTAGATCGAGGTGCGCTCCATCGCGGTGCGAGCCATCATCTGCTCGGACGCGTTGCTGGAGTCGCTGTAGTTCCCCGTATTGGGGTTGATCTGCGGGCGGTAGTCGGCGAGGTTGGTCGGGTCGCCGCCGTCGCGCAGGACCAGCCACTGGCTCGGGTTGGCCGGATTGCGGATGTTGCCGACGGCGCCCACGGCGGTCCAGCTGTACCACTCGAGCTCAGGCACGCCCGGATAGCGGTCGATGGCCCACCAGCGGTCGCGCGCCCAGATCGGGTCTTCCTTGTCGTACTGCGCGCCGAAGGTGATCGAGCTGCGCTCGCCGACCGAGCCGATGGTGAAGTCGAACGATTGGGTCTGGCCGTCGCCCTCGCCGTACTGGCCGACGTAGGCGTTGGCTTCGGCGCCGTCGAAGTTGCGGCGGGTGACGATGTTGATGACGCCGGCGATCGCGTCGGAGCCGTACAGCGACGAGGCGCCGTCCTTCAGCACTTCGATCCGCTCGACCGAGGAGGACGGAATCGTCGACAGGTCCTGCAGGCCGTCGTTGTTGATGCCCAGGCGACGGCCGTTCAGCAGCACCAGCGTGCGCTGCGAGCCGAGGTTGCGCAGGTTGACGTAGGTGCCGCCGGGGCTCTCGCCTGCGTTGAGCGGCGAGCTGCGGCTGAGGGCCGGCGAGCCGGTGACCGCCAGGTTCTGCAGGATGTCGCCGACGAACTGGAAGCCCTGGTTCTCGATGTCGGTGCGCGAGATCGACAGGATAGGCTGCGCGCCCTCGACGTCGACCTTGCGGATGCGCGAGCCGGTCACCTCGATGCGGTCCAGGGTGGTCGCCTGCTGCTCCTGGGCGATCGCGACGCCCGCGCCGGCAGTGGCCGTCGTGCCCGCGACGAGCGCAAAGGCGATCGCATCGCGGAGCTTGGTGGTCTTCAAAGTCATCTCTCTCTCCAAGTGAGTCTTGGGATATCCCCAAAGGAACCCGCCGGGGGCGTCAAGCGAAACGCCAAATCCAGCAAGGCCGGGCCGATACTAGCCCCGATTCGAGAGAAATTAAAGTGTCGTTAAGAAAACGGGTGGAACATGTGAAGGCGCCGTGCTGCGCGTGACCAAGGGCGCCGGAACCGTGTCCCGGGTCCCGGTTTTGCTCGATAAGATGAATGCGCGAACCTCTCTAGCAGGCTCGCTTGATGGCGCAGAAGCTCAGAGGTCCTGCTGGTAGCGGACGTAGGGCACGGTGCCCTCGTCCTCGCCGTTCTCGCCGCGCGGCGAGAAGGGGTTGCGGCCGCGGGTGACGATGTTCTCGGCACCGACGGTGAGCTGGCCGCTCCAGGGCGTGCGCCAGGTCAGGCCCAGGCCCAGGCCTTCCCAGCGCGGCTGGCCGGGGGTGTCGATGACCTGGCCGATGATGTTGGCGCCGAAGTTGCCGTAGCCGCCGCCCACGCTGAGCGACTTGCTGTCCCAGCGGTCGGTGAGGCTGGACGGGGCCTGCGCGTAGGGGATCAGGCGCGCCTTGGCCACGGTGCCGGCGATCGACACGTAGCCCTGGTCGCTGATGTTGCGCTGGGCGAACACGGTGAGGTCGTTGGAGTCGATCTCGGCCATCCCGGCGCGGCCGCCGGGGCTGAGCCACGCGGGCAGGTTGCCGCGGGTCTCGCCGACGGCCACGCCGACGCGGCCGCCGTCGCGGCTGATCGCGGCGCTGGCCACGCCGCGCTGGGCGCTGTCGTCCTCGTCCATGTCCAGCGACGCCAGCGCGCAGTTGTTGGCGAGGGTGCCCAGGGCGTGGGTCATGCTGCCGCGGTAGTCGCACAGCAGGCCGAGCGAGTCGCCGCCTTCGAGGCCGAAGGCGGCGTCGAGGCGGTTGCCGCCGAAGCGCCAGCGGGCGCCGGCCTGGGCGCCGCCTTCCTCGGTGGGCTCGAGCACGAGCAGCGCTTCCAGCCGGCCGTTGGTGTTGTTCCAGATCGGCAGCACCGTCTGGTCGTTCGCGGTGCGGCCAGGCGCCTGCGCATGCGCGCCCGCGGTCGCGCCGAGCGCGAGCAGGGTGGCCAGAGCGAGCTGTGCGAGGCGCAGCGGCATGATGGTTGCGTCGACCCGGAAGCCGAACCGGAAGTTCCCCAAACTGGGACCCCGACTCTAGCTCGTTTATGTTTATTTAACAATCCCCGCACGCGCCCCGAATGGCTACTGGAGCCGGTCGGGCGCGGCTATTGAAGCCGGTGGAACCGTGAACAGGCCGTCAATCTCAGCGGGCGTGAAACGGTAGCGCTGGCCGCAGAACTCGCAACGCACCTCGGCCTGCCCGCTCTGCTCGGTCGCGGCCATCGCCTCGTCCCGGCCCAGCGACGCCAGCACCGCGGCGACCCGCTCGCGCGAGCAGGAGCAGCCGAAGTGCAGCGCCCGCCCCTCCAGCAGCTGCGCCGACTCGCCTGCGAACAGGCGCTGCAGCAGGGCCTGCGCGCTCCAGTCGCGCAGTTCCTCCGGGCGCAGGGTGTCGAACAGGATGCTGGCGCGGTTCCAGCCGTCGTCGTCGCCGGCGTCGCCGGGCAGCTTCTGCAGCATGAGCCCGGCACAGACCTCGGCGTCGACCGCCAGCAGCAGGCGGGTCGGCAACTGCTCGGACTGCGCGAAGTAGCCCTCGAAGGCGCCGGCGAGCGAGGCCGAGGCGATCTCCACCAGCCCCTGGTAGCGCAGCGGCTCGCGGCCGCGGCCGGGGTTCTCGACGGTGATCGCGAGCATCGCGCCGGCGCCGGCGAGTGCGCGCAGATCGGCGGGCGGCTTGGCGGCGTGGTCGAAGCGCGCCAGCCCGCGCAGGCTGCCGTCGGCGCTGCATTCGGTCACCAGGGCGCTGAGCGGCCCGTGCCCGCGCAACTGCACCGACAGCCGGCCGTCGACCTTGGCGTTGGCGGTGAACAGCGCGGCGGCGGCCGCCGCCTGGCCCAGCGTCGCGGCGATCGCCGGCGGGTAGTCGTCGCTGCCGAGGATGGGCGCCCAGGCGTCGCGCAGGTGCACGCGCACGCCGCGCACGCCGGCCTGCGGCAGGAGGAAGCGGTCGAGGCGGTCGGTGTCGGGCGGAATCGGCATGGGAGACGAAGCGGCGTCCTGTCGGATAATGGGCGTCGCGATGGGCGCGCCCGGTGAACTGGGGACGACGGAGGACGGATGCAAGCACGAGGCGGGGACCGGGGCATGCGCGGGACGCCGCCGGACGGCGGGCGCCGCCGCCGTCGGCTCTGGCACTGGCTGTGGAAGGCGCCGCTGCTGGCGATCGCGCTGAGCGTGCTGCAGGTCCTGGCGCTGCGCTTCGTCGATCCGCCGTTCTCGGCCTACATGGTCGCGCGCCAGGTCGGCGCCTGGAGCGGGCGCGACGGCGAGGTGCGCATCGCCTACGCATGGCGCGACTGGGACCGCATCGCGCCGGGCCTGCCGCTGGCGGTGATCGCCTCGGAGGACCAGAACTTCGCCCGCCACCGCGGCTTCGACCTGGAGGCGATCGAGAAGGCGCGCGCCCACAACGCCCGCGGCGGCCGCGTGCGCGGCGCGAGCACGATCAGCCAGCAGCTGGCCCGCAACCTGTTCCTGTGGAGCGGCCGCAGCTGGGTCCGCAAGGGGCTGGAGGCCTGGTACACGCTGCTGATCGAGCTGCTGTGGCCGAAGCAGCGCATCCTGGAGGTGTACGTCAACGTCGCCGAGTTCGGCGACGGGGTCTACGGCGCGCAGGCGGCGGCGCGCGCGTTCTTCGGCAAGGACGCCGACGCGCTGGGCTGGGCGGAGAGCGCGCGGCTGGCGGCGGTGCTGCCGAGCCCGCGGCGCTACAGCGCGGTGCGGCCGGGTCCCTACGTGCAGCGCCGGACCCAGGCGATCCAGCGGCAGATGCGCCAGATCGGCGGCGAGACCCACCTGCAGCAGCTGCGCTGAGAACCTGTTCACGATCTTGCTGCGCTTGCCAGCTGGCGCGCGTGCGGTGCTCGGAATGCTCATGTACCGCTCGTACACTGCGCTTCCTGCGCTCCGCCACGCGCCATCCGGCTGCGCTCGCGACAGATCGTGAACAGGTTCTGAGCGCGCCGGCCGGCGGCCCGATCCCGTAGGATGCGCGCATGACCCGCGAGCAGCTGACCGTCGTCGTCGCCGCCTACAACGAGGCCGACGTGCTGCCGATCCTGCACGCGCGGATCGCGGCCGTGCTGGACCGCCTGGCGGCCGACGGCGTCGCCCCCTCGCTGCTGTACGTGGACGACGGCAGCCGCGACGGCACCTGGGCGGCGATGGGCGAACTGGCGGCGCGGGACCCGCGGGTGGCGCGGCTGCGGCTGTCGCGCAACTTCGGCAAGGAGGCGGCGCTGACCGCCGGGCTCGACCTGGTGGAGGCCGGGGCGGCGGTGATCCTGGACGCCGACGGGCAGGACCCGCCGGAGCTGATCCCCGAGTTCGTCGCGCGCTGGCGCGAGGGCTTCGACGACGTCTACGGCACGCGCCTGGAGCGCGAGGGCGAGACCTGGCTCAAGCGCGCCTCCGCGCACGCCTTCTACCGGCTCATGCAGCGGCTGTCGAAGACGCCGATCCCGGTGGACACCGGCGACTTCCGGCTGCTGTCGCCGCGCGCGCTGGCGGCGCTGCGGCAGGTCCGCGAGCGGCACCGCTTCATGAAGGGCCTGTTCGGCTGGATCGGCTACGAGCGCATCGCGGTGCCGTACCAGCGCGACGCGCGCCTGGGCGGGCGCAGCAAGTTCAACTTCTGGCGGTTGTGGAACTTCGCGCTGGAGGGCGTGACCAGCTTCTCGACCGCGCCGCTGCGGCTGGCGACCTACGTCGGCGTCGGCGCGGCGCTGCTGGCGTTCGGCTACGGCCTGTGGATCGTGGTCAAGGCGCTGATCTGGGGCGACCCGGTGGCCGGCTGGCCGACGATGATGAGCGTGATCCTGTTCCTGGGCGGTGCGCAGCTGATCGCGCTGGGCGTGATCGGCGAGTACCTGGGGCGGCTGTACGAGGAATCGAAGCAGCGGCCGCTGTACCTCGTCGACGCCTGGTTGCCGGCGCCGGGCGTATCCTCCGGGGCGCCAACCAAGGCGGAGGGACGCGGCCATGACCACGGTCAGGCGACTGCTGGAATCGAAGACTCCTGAGGTCCACGGGATCGACCCGGACGCGCCGGTGATCGACGCGCTCCGGCTGATGGCCGAGCGCCACATCGGCGCAGTGCTGGCGCTGCGCGACGGGCGGCTGGCCGGGATCGTCTCCGAGCGCGACTACGCGCGCAAGGTGGTGCTCGCCGGGCGGTCCTCGCGCGACACCGCGGTGCGCGAGATCATGACCGCGCAGGTCACCTGCGTGGACCCGGACACCACGGTCGACCGCTGCATGCGCCTGGTGACCGAGGGCCTCTTCCGCCACCTGCCGGTGGTCGAGGACGATGCGGTGATCGGCGTGGTCTCGATCGGCGACCTGGTGAAGGCGGTGATCGAGGCCCAGCAGCGGGAACTCGACCAGCTGCAGCGCTACATCGCCGGTTGAAGGCCTGGCGCCGGCCGACGGCGGCAGCGCTCAGCGCGCGTACTCGCCGCCGCAGCCGCTGTCCTCGCCGCCGCCCAGCTCCAGCGTCGCCAGCAGCGCGGCCGGCGGCGCGATGCTGCCCAGCGCGAGCGCCAGCGCGCCGCGCAGGCCGAGCCGCGCCATGTCGGGGCGGAAGCTGGGATCGGCGAAGGTGCCGCCGATGACCAGCGGCGAGCGCAGGCTCAGGATGCTGCGGTCCTTCGGCCGCGGGCGCAGCAGCAGGTCGAGGCGTTCCTCGCCGAGGTCGATGGTGCCCTCACCGACGATGATCGTGTCGGTGGTGTCGAAGGCGAGCGCGCGCGTCTCCATGACGCCCTGCTGCACGGCGAAGTCGCCGAACGCGCAGCGCACCGGGATCTTGCGGTCCTTGGTGATCAGGAAGCCCAGCGCCTCGGCGATGTCGATGCCGGCCAGCTCGACCAGCAGCGCGCTGACCTCGCCGCGGCCCATGCCTACCGCGATCTCGCCGTCGGCGCCGCCGAGCATGGCGGCGATCGAGTTGCCGGTGCCGGCCAGGCGGGCGTGGCCGCCGATGCGGCCCACCGCGTCGTTGGCGAGCGCGGAGTCGGGGAAGAGGCCGCCGAGGTTGAGGCCGCGGACGCTGGCGTCCAGGCGGGTGCGGATGGTCTTCTCGCGCGCGTCCATGCGGATGGTGGAGCGGATGTCGCCGCCGGCCACGCCGAAGTTCAGCGGGTCCAGGCGGACCAGGCCGTCTTCCAGCAGCAGGTGGGCGTCCATGTCGTCGAGCGGCAGGTCGGCCTCGATGCGCTGCGCGCGCAGGCGCACGTCGGCGTCCATGGCGCGCAGCTTGTCCAGCTCGTAGGGGGTGTCGGGCAGCACCCGGCCGCGGGCCGCCTGGGACTGCGCCTGCGCGGCCAGCTCGGGATCGAGCGGCTCGCCGGCGTCCGAGCGCGGCGTGCCGCCCAGGAAGCCGGCCAGGTCGTCCAGGTCCAGCAGCTTCGAGACCAGCTGGGCCTTGAGTAGCGGGCGTTCCCGCCCGACTTCGATGGTGACGTCGCCGCCGAGGTCGCTGTCGCCGACCTTGCCGGTGAAGCCGTCGTACCGCCAGGTGTTGCCGCTGCGGCGCAGGCGGCCGTCGAGCGCGTACGGCGGGGTGGCGGGCAGGGCCAGGCCGAGCAGCGGGTAGAGGTCTTCCAGGTTGCGGCCGGACAGGGCCATCTGCAGGTCGAAGGTCTGCAGGCGGAACGGGTCGATCAGCGCGCCGCGCGCGCGGGCGCGGGTGGCGCCGGCGCGGGCGCGCAGGTCGATGCGGTAGGGGTTTTCCTCGTCCTGCAGCGACAGCGGCGATTCCGCGCTGCCTTCCAGCTCGAAGGCGGCGCCGCGCCAGTGGCCGTCGCCGGCGAGCGTCACCGGCGGGGCGGCGTCCTCGGCGCCCGGATCGCGGCTGGCCACCGCGAGATCGATGTCGGTCTTGCCGGCCGGGTCGAGGAACACCAGGCGGCCGTCGTCCACCCACAGGCTGCGCAACTGCATGGGCTTGCCGCTGGGCTCGTCGTCGCCCAGGAAATCCCAGTTGCCCTGGCCGTCGGGGCCGGTCTCCAGCCGCAGGCGGGGCCGGGTCAGGCGGATCTCGGGAATGCGCGTCTGCCGCTGGAACAGCAGCGGCAGCACCTCGATCCGCAGTTCCAGGCGGTCGGTGGCGGCCATGCTCGGCTCCTTCGACCAGTCGGCATTGCCGAAGTCCAGCGCATCGGCGCGGATGGTGGTGACGCGGCCCAGGTCGACGTCGAGGTCGCCGCCGATGGTGAAGCTGCGCCCGGTCTGCGCCTGCACCACGCGTTCGACCGGGCCCTTGAACCAGTTCCAGTCCCACAGCGCGATCAGCACGATCACCGCCAGGGCCAGGACCGCCAGCGCGGTCCACCAGGGATGCGCGACGATCCTGTCGAGAGGACGGCGCGTCGCGTCGGGGCCTGGCGGCGGCGTGGGGGACGGCGGGGATTGCGGCGGCATCGGGCGGCTCGCGTACGGGACGCGGCCACCATCCGCCGGTGGATATCAAACCCCGGTGAATGCGTTGCGCGCGATTCAGGCGCGCCGGAAGGCGCCGGCCGGCTAGCTGGTGACGGCGTCCGGGTCGGTGGTCTCGGGCGCCTGCACCTCGCAGCGCAGGGTCTGGCCGCCGTCCTGCGACAGTTCCACGTAGTCGCTGCCGACCACGAAGCGCAGGCCGACGTCGGACCAGGTCGGCGGCTCGCTGTTGCCGATGCTGCCAAGCTGCACCACGCGGCCGTCGCTCATGGCGATGCGGGCGAAGGCGCGGTTGTCGACCAGGTCGACCCGGTTGCCGCCGTCGCACAGGTAGGTGGCATCGACCGGGCCGGCGGGGGGCTGCGCGCCAGCCGGCGCGGGCACCTCGGCCGGCGCCTGCGGCGGCGCCTCGCCGCTGCAGGCGGCCAGCAGGAGGACGGCCGGCGCGCAGGCGGTGAGGACGAAGGAAGCAAGAGCGGGGGTTTTCATGGCGGGCTCCGGTGCGAAGGCGGGCCCCGATCGTGGGGCACGCGCGGTCAGGGCAGCGTCACCACCTGCGCCATCACCGCCACGTAGTGGCAGACGCTGCCGGCAATGCAGAACAGGTGCCAGATGGCGTGGGCGTAGGGGATCGACTCGCGATGGTAGAAGACCGTGCCCAGCGTGTAGAACACGCCGCCAGCCATCAGCCAGCCGAAGGTCCAGGCGTCGAGCGCGGCCAGCACCGGCTTGATCGCCACGATCACCAGCCAGCCCATGGCGATGTAGATCAGCGTGGACAGGCGCTTGAAGCGGCCGGTGTAGAACAGCTTGAACACCACGCCGGCCAGGGCCAGGGTCCAGATCGCCGCGAACAGGGTCCAGCCCAGCGGCCCGCGCAGGCCGATCAGGGTGAACGGGGTGTAGGTGCCGGCGATCAGCAGGTAGATCGCGCAGTGGTCGAACACCTTCAGCCGGCCCTTGAGGACCGGGTGCTGGAACGAGTGGTACAGGGTGGAGGCGAGGTAGAGCAGCAGCAGGGTGATGCCGAAGACGATCGCGGCGCCGAGCTGCCAGCCGTTGCCGTACAGCGCGGCCAGGGTGATCAGCACGGCGCCGCCGGCCAGCGCGGCGGTGGCGCCGAGGCCGTGGGTCAGTGCGCTGGCGAGTTCTTCGCGCTTGGCGCGCAGGCTCAGGGTGGACGCGGTCATGGCAGGCCCCGGGGGAAAGGTCCTTGGCCCGGATTATGACCCGAGGCGCCGGCGTTGTCGCGGCGGCGGCGTCCTGGCGGCGCGGGCGGCCGTCAGTCGACGGCGACGGCGTGCGCGTGCTCGCGGGTGGCCAGGAAGCGCACGTCGGGCCAGCGTTCCTGCGCCAGCTGCAGGTTGACCCGGGTCGGGGCCAGGTAGACCAGTTCGCCCGCGGCGTCGATGCCCAGGTTGGGGGCGTTCTTCTCGCGGAACTCCTCCAGCATGCGCGCGTCGTCGCAGCGCACCCAGCGGGTGGTGACCACGCCGACCGGCTCGAAGCCGGCGTCGACGCCGTACTCGTCCTTGAGCCGGTAGGCGGCGACGTCGAACTGCAGCACGCCCACCGCGCCCAGGATCAGGTCGTTGGACATCAGCGGGCGGAAGAACTGGGTGGCGCCCTCCTCGGACAGCTGGGCCAGGCCCTTCTGCAACTGCTTGAGCTTGAGCGGATCGCGCAGGCGGGCGCGGCGGAACAGTTCCGGGGCGAAGTTGGGGATGCCGGTGAAGGCCAGCGCCTCGCCCTCGGTGAAGGTGTCGCCGATCGAGATCGTGCCGTGGTTGTGGATGCCGATCACGTCGCCCGGATACGCCTCGGCGGCGATCTCGCGGTCGCTGGCCATGAAGGTCAGCGCGTTGGCGAGCTTGATCTCCTTGCCGCTGCGCACGTGGAAGGCCTTCATGCCGGCCTCGAAGCGGCCCGAGCACACGCGCATGAAGGCGACGCGGTCGCGGTGCTGCGGGTCCATGTTGGCCTGGATCTTGAACACGAAGCCGGTCAGCTTCGGCTCGCCGGGCGACACCTCGCGGCCGGTGGTCGCGCGCGGCTGCGGCGGCGGCGCGTGGCGGACGAAGAAGTCGAGCAGGGGCTGCACGCCGAAGTTGTTGACCGCCGAGCCGAAGAACACCGGCGTCTGCCGCCCTTCCAGGTAGGCGGCGGGGTCGAACGGATGCGAGGCGCCCTGCACCAGCTCCAGCTCGTCGCGCAGTTCGGCCAGCATCTGCGCGCCGATGCGCGCCTCCAGCCCCGGATCGTCGATCGAGGCGAAGATGGTGGAGTCCTGGCGGGTGAAGTTGCGGCCGGGCTCGTACAGGTGGACCTCGCCGCTGACCAAGTGCACCACGCCCTTCAGGCGCTGGCCCATGCCGATCGGCCAGGTCACCGGGGCGCACTGGATGCCGAGCACGCGCTCGACCTCGTCGAGCAGCTCGATCGGCTCCCTGCCCTCGCGGTCGAGCTTGTTGACGAAGGTCATGATCGGCGTGTCGCGCAGCCGGCACACCTCCATCAGCTTGATGGTGCGCTCCTCGACGCCCTTGGCGACGTCGATCACCATCAGCGCCGAGTCGACCGCGGTCAGCACGCGGTAGGTGTCCTCGCCGAAGTCGGCGTGGCCGGGGGTGTCGAGCAGGTTGACGATGCGGTCCTCGTAGGGGAACTGCATCACCGAGCTGGTCACCGAGATGCCGCGCTCCTTCTCCAGCGCCATCCAGTCCGAGGTCGCGTGGCGCGCGGCCTTGCGGCCCTTGACCGAGCCGGCCATCTGGATCGCGCCGCCGAACAGCAGCAGCTTCTCGGTGAGCGTGGTCTTGCCGGCGTCGGGGTGAGAGATGATCGCGAAGGTGCGGCGTCGCGCGGCCTCTGCGGCGGCTTTGTGCTGGAGGTCGGACATGGCGGGGCCGGCGGGGAGCGGAGGCGTAGCCGCCCATTATAGAACGGCGCCCGCGGCCGCCCCCGGGCCGTGCGTCGCGCGCGCCTAGCGGCCGGCGGCCTCGCCCGGCCCGGCGAAGCGCAGCACGCCCTGCGGGCCGAACATGCGGAAGGGCACCGATTCCAGGCGCATGCCGCGGTTGGCCTGCACCGCGAAGTGCAGGTGCGGGCCGCTGCTGAAGCCGGTGTTGCCGGAGCGGGCGATGCGCTCGCCGCGGCGCACGCGCTGCCCGGGGCGGACCAGGACGCCGCCGGCGTCGAGGTGCGCGTACAGCGCCATGCCGCCGTCGTCGTGGAGGATGCGCACGAAGTTGGAGCGCGCGACGTCCTCGGCGCCGGTGCCGGCCTCGGTGAAGCCGGACTCGACCTGCATCACCGTGCCGTCGCGCGCGGCGAGCACCGGCGTGCCGACCGGCGCGGCGAAGTCGACCGCGTGCAGGTTCTGCGCATCGGCATGGCTGTAGCGGCCGCCCCAGCCCTGCTCGATGCGCAGGGCGGTGGTGTCGAGCGGGTACCCGTACTCGACCGCCTGCGGCCGCGCGCCGGGGCGCCCGGGGACCGCCGAAAGCGCCAGCCGCGCGGGCGGCCCGTGGCCGGCGATGCGGGTCAGCAGCACCTCGGTGCGGGCCGGCACCGTGGCCCGCGCGGGCAGGGCGGGGACGGCCTGCGGCGCGGCGCCGTCCTCGGCGCGCAGCATGACCTGCACCGGCCCGTCGAGCGGGTTCTGCGCCCAGGCCAGCGCCTCGCCGTCGCCCTGCTCGATGCGCAGCCGCGCGATCGGCGCGGGGTCGCTGCCGGGCCAGCGCCTCGCGGCGGAGGCGCCTTCGGCGGGCCGTTCGCCGTAGTGGACCGTGCCGTCGGCGCCGGTCCAGCGCCAGGCCTCGCCGGCCGGGGCGCCGGCGGACGCGAGCAGCAGGCCGGCGGCGAGCGCGCGGCCCAGCGATTCGCTAGCGCGCACAGGCCGGGTCGAGGCCGAGCGCGCGGATCACGTCGAGCAGGTCGAACGCGGCCAGCGCGCGGTCGTCGTGCACCGCGTAGAGGGCGCCGGCAGGGAACCGCGGGGTGGTCGCCGCGTGCAGGGCGATGCCGTCGGTGTTGGCGGTGACGCGCCCGCTGAAGCTGCCGCGCGGGGCCAGGGTGACGCGGTCGAACAGGTGGAAGACGGTCAGCGGCACGACCTGGTCGGCGGCGACCCAGTAGCCGCGCTCGAAGCCGCAGTCCCACAGCGCCACGCCCTCGGCCTCGCCCGCGAAGGCGCCGTCGGGCAGGCTGCGGCCGGTGTAGGCGCCCTCGAGGTCGTACTCGTGCAGGGTGGAGGCGGTGCCGTCGCGGCGGCTCTCGTCGGCGATCAGCAGCCGGCCCTGGGCGGAGTCGCCGGCGACCGACTCGACCACCCGCAGCCGGCCGCGGCCCTCGGTGGCGCCGAACGCGCCGCGCGAATGCGCGCGCACGCCGTCCTCCGCCAGGTCGATGCGATAGCGCCGCACGCGCTGACCGAGCTCGTGGTCGGGCGGCAGCTGGGCGTGGTCGGCGCCGTACATGAAGCTGTCGGTGACGTAGAGGTCGAGCTCGTCCGGCGCGGTCTCGTGCAGCCAGAGGCCGTAGGGGCTGCGCAGCGCGTCCTCGCCGAAGCTGGCGACCGGGACCAAGTCCGGCAGGCGCAGCACCTGCACCCGCGGCGCGTCGCGCTCGGCCACGAAGGCCAGGTCGCCGAAGGTGACGATGCCGTTGGGGCGCTCGAACTGCCCCGGCGCGCGCCCGCGGCCGCCGACCTCGCGCAGGCGCTCGCCGCTCTCGCCGTCGAACACCACCAGGCGGTGGGCGGACTTCGCCGTGGCGAGCACGCGGGTGATGCCGTCCTCGCCGACCCAGGTCGCCAGCGAGTCCAGCTCCTCCTCGCGGTCGGGCCGGGTGACGAAGGTCTCCTCCACCCGCGTCGCCGCGGGGGCCGCCTGCGGCGGCTCGACCGGCAGCGTCCGGCGCACCTGCTCGGGCCCCGTGCACCCGGCCAGAAGGACGAGGCCGAGGAGGCTGGGAAGCAGGCGCGGAGCGGTCATGCGCGGATTATGCGCGAAGCGCGCGAGACGCAGCGCGGCCGCGAGGCGACCGCGGCCGGAAAAATCCATCGCTCGATCCGCATGAAGCGATTGACATTCCGGAAACGGGGTGGCAACCTGCGCGGCATCCATCGAGACCGGCGGAGGGGCAGGCCCTTTGATGCCGGGGCAACCTGTACCAGGCGCGAGCCCGGGCAAGGTGCCAATTCCTGCGGGGACCTGAGCGTCCACCGGCAGATGGTCGCAGCTCCGCCACCCCCAAGGCGGATGCATCCGATCCTCGCGGCTTCCCGCAGACCTCGATGGCCCCGCCATCCCAGGTCCGCGCCATGAGCCTCGTCGAATACGCCGCCCCCTTCCCCGAACCGGTCCTGCCGCAGCCCGTCTGCGAGGCGCCGTCCGCCGACGCCGAGCGCGGCGAGTTCGCGCTGGCGCTGGACATGCGCCACGCCGGCCGCCGCGACGTGCGCGTGGCCTGGGAAGCGGTCGGCCCGGCCGACGCGCCGGTGGTGTTCGTCGCCGGCGGGATCTCCGCCCACCGCCACCTGCGCGCCAGCGAGACCTTCCCCGAGGCCGGCTGGCTGGAGACGCTGCCCGGCGCCGGCCGCGCCCTCGACCCCGCGCGCCTGCGCCTGGTCGCGTTCGACTACGTCGGCGCCGACGGCCGCACCGACGCGCCCATCGACACCGCCGACCAGGCCGACGCGATCGCCGCGTTGCTGGACCGGCTGCGCGTGCGCCGGCTGCACGCCTTCGTCGGTTATTCCTACGGCGCCCTGGTCGGCCTGCAGTTCGCGATCCGCCACCGCGACCGGCTCGACCGCCTGGTCGCGGTCAGTGGCGCGCACCGCGCCCATCCCTACGCCGCGGCCTGGCGCGCGCTGCAGCGACGCGCGGTGGCGCTGGGCCAGCTGCAGTGCGCGGACGTGCAGGGGCTGTCGCTGGCGCGGCAGTTCGCGATGCTGAGCTACCGCACGCCGGAGGAGTTCGACGAGCGCTTCGACGCGCCGCCGGAACTGGTCAACGGCCGCGTGCGCGTGGCCGCCGAGGACTACCTGGACGCCGCCGGCGCGCGCTACGTGGCGCGCACGCCGGTCGCCGCCTGGCTGCGCCTGTCCGAGTCCATCGACCTGCACCGGATCGACCCGGCGCGCGTGCGCGTGCCGACCACCGTGGTCGCCGTGGAGGGCGACCGGCTGGTGCCGCTGTCCGACTCGGTGGCCCTCGTCGAGGGCCTGGGCACGCTGGGGCGCCTGCGCGTGCTGCGCTCGCCCTACGGCCACGACGCCTTTCTCAAGGAAACCGACCGCATCGACGCCATCCTGAGCGTGGCGCTGCGCAACCCAGGAGACGCCGCATGACCTTCGACGCCATCGCCCCCGACTGTACCCCCGCCACCCGCGCCGTGCGCGCCGGCATCGACCGCGACCCGGCCTGGGGCGCGGTGACGCCGCCGCTGGTGCTGTCGTCCAACTTCAGCTTCTCCGGCTTCGGTCAGAAGCGCGAGTACGACTACACCCGCAGCGGCAACCCGACCCGCGACCTGCTGGGCGACGCGCTGGCGCAGCTGGAGGGCGGCGCCGGCGGTGTGGTCACCGCGACCGGCATGGCCGCGATCACCCTGCTGCTGCACGCGGTGCTGGAGCCCGGCGACCGGCTGGTGGTGCCGCACGATGCCTACGGCGGCAGCTGGCGGCTGTTCGACGCGCTGGCGCGCAAGGGCCACTTCGAGCTGGTCACCGCCGACCTCACCGACCCGCGCGCGCTGGCCGAGGCGCTGGCCTGCGCGCCGAAGCTGGTGCTGGTGGAGACGCCGTCCAACCCGCTGCTGCGCATCACCGACCTGCGCTTCGTCATCGAGGCCGCGCACCGCGCCGGCGCGCTGGTGGCGGTGGACAACACCTTCCTGTCGCCGGCGCTGCAGACGCCGATCGCGTTCGGCGCCGACGTGGTGCTGCACTCGACCACCAAGTACGTCAACGGCCACAGCGACGTGGTCGGCGGCGCGGTGGTCTCCGCCACGCCGGAACTGCACGACCGCTTCGTGTGGTGGGCCAACGCGCTCGGCCTGAGCGGCGCCCCGTTCGACAGCTTCCTGACCCTGCGCGGCCTGCGCACCCTGGACGCGCGCATCCGCGTGCACCAGGAGAACGCCGACGCCGTCGCCCGCCAGCTGGACGCGCATCCGGCGGTGGCGCGGGTCTACTGGCCCGGGCTGGAATCGCACCCCGGGCACGCCATCGCGGCGCGGCAGCAGAAGGGCTTCGGTGCGATGCTGAGCGTCGAGCTGCACGGCGGCGAGGCGGCGGTGCGCGCGTTCGTCGAAGGCCTGCGCTACTTCACCCTGGCCGAGTCGCTGGGCGGCGTGGAGAGCCTGATCGCGCATCCGGCGACGATGACGCACGCGGCGATGACGCCGGAAGCGCGCGCGCTGGCCGGGATCTCCGACGGCCTGCTGCGGCTGTCGGTGGGCATCGAGGCCTGCGCCGACCTGCAGGCCGACCTGGACGAAGCGCTGGCGCGCGCCGAAGCCGCCGGAGCCGCGGCCGAGCGCAAGCGGGTGGACGCATGAGCACGGTCGTCCGCCTGCCGCTCTCGACGCCGCCGCGACCGCGGCGCGCCGAGACGCCCGCGCCGCGGCTGGCGCTGCTGGGCACCGGCGTGGTCGGCAGCGCGTTCCTGGCCCGCTGCGAGCGCCTGCGCCGCGAGGGCGCGCCGGTCCCGCGCTTCGTCTGGCTGTCCAATTCCCGCGCGCTGCAGTCCTGCGCCGGCGACCCGCTCGCGGCGCTGGCGCAGGTGCGCGCGGCGCCGCCGCGCAGCGGCGCGTGGGCGCCGTGGGTGGAGGCCGAGGGCCTGCGCCCGGGCGACATCGTGGTCGACGCCACCGCCAGCGACAGCGTCGCCGGCTGGCACAGCGAATGGCTCACGCGCGGCGTGCATGTGGTCACCGCCAACAAGCTCGGCAACGGCGGCGACCTGGCCCGCGCGCAGGCGATCGCCGAGGCCCGGGCCGCGGGCGGCGCGCGCTACGGCGACGCGGCCACGGTCGGCGCCGGGCTGCCGGTGCTGCGCACGATCCGCGAGCTGGTGGCCGGCGGCGACCGCATCCGCGCGATCGAGGGCGTGCTGTCGGGCTCGCTGGCCTGGCTGCTCGACCGCTACGACGACAGCCGGCCGTTCTCCGACCTGGTGCGTGAGGCGCGCGCGCTGGGCTATACCGAGCCCGACCCGCGCATCGACCTGTCCGGCGACGACGTGCGGCGCAAGCTGCTGATCCTGGCGCGCGCCGCCGGGGTGGCGCTGGAGGCGCACCAGGTGAAGGTGGACTCGCTGCTGCCGGCGGGGCTCGCCGCGGCCGCGCCGGAGGACGCCGAGGCCCGGCTGGCCGAGCTGGACGCGCCGCTGCGCGAGCGCTTCGTGCACGCGCACCGCAGCGGGGCGACGCTGCGCTTCGTGGCGCGCTTCGACGCCGACGGCGCCGAGGTCGGCCTGCGCGCGCTGCCGCCGGCGCATCCGCTGTGCGCCGGACATGGCACCGACAACCGGGTCGCGATCGCCAGCTGCCGCTATGCCGAGCAGCCCCTGGTGATCCAGGGGCCGGGCGCGGGCGCGGAAGTGACCGCGGCCGGGCTGCTGGACGACGTGCTGTCGATCGTGCGCGGCTGAGTCGCCGGTCGTTGGCGGGTCAGCCGTCCAGCAGCCGGCGGTAGATCGCCAGGTCCGCCTCGGAGAAGCAGCAGAAGACCACGCGTTCCAGTGTCGGGAGCCCGGCGGCGACCGTGCCGACCGTGTCCACCGCGATCCGTGCGGCGGGCTCGGCCGGGTAGCCGTAGACGCCGGTGCCGATGGCGGGGAATGCGAGGCTGCGCAGGCCGGCGCCGGCGGCGACTTCCAGGCTGCGGCGGTAGCAGGCCGCGAGCAGTTCCGGTTCGCCGGCGTCGCCGCCGTACCAGACCGGGCCGACGGTGTGGACGACGTAGCGCGCCGGCAGGTCGTGGCCGTGGGTCAGCCTGGCGTCGCCGGTGTCGCAGCCGCCCAGCAGGCGGCATTCGGCGAGCAGCGCGGGGCCCGCGGCGCGGTGGATCGCGCCGTCCACGCCGCCGCCGCCCAGCAGCGACTTGTTGGCGGCGTTGACGATCGCGTCCAGCGCCAGCGTGGTGATGTCGGCGCGAACGGCCTCCAGGCGCGCGGCCATGGCCCTAGTCGTCCAGCGCGTCGAGCAGGGCGCGCTCGAAGCGCGCGGGCGCCTCGACCTGCGGCGAATGGCCCAGGTCGTCGAAGGCCACCAGCGTGGCCTGCGGGATCGTCTCCGCCGCGCGGCGGCCCAGCGCCGGGTAGTCGCCGAGCCGCGCCTTCAGCGCCTCGGGCGCGCGGTCGCGGCCGATCGCGGTGCGGTCCTTCTGGCCGACGAAGAGCGTGGTCGGCACCGCGATGTCCCCGAACTCGTGCACCACCGGCTGGTTGAACACCATGTCCGAGGTCAGCGCCTGGTTCCAGGCCACGCGCTCGCCGCCCGGTCCGGCGTACAGGCCGGCCAGCATCTCCACCCAGCGCGTGTACTCCGGCTTCCACTGCCCGTCGTAGTAGACGTCGAGCTGGTACCGGCGGATGGAATCGAAGGTGGTCATGCGCTCGGCGGCGAACCACGCATCGACGTCCTGCCAGGGCACGCCCAGCGCCTTCCAGTCCTCCAGCCCGATCGGGTTGACCAGCGCCAGCCGCTCCACCGCGTCCGGGTACTGCAGCGCGTAGCGCGCGGCCAGCATGCCGCCCATCGAGTGGCCGACCACCACCGGGCGCTCGATCCCGAGCGAATCGAGCAGGGCGCGGGTGTTGGCGGCGAGCTGGGCGAAGGAGAACTGGTAGCGCTCCGGCTTGTCGGACTTGCAGAAGCCGATCTGGTCCGGCGCGATCACGCGGTAGCCGGCGCCGGCCAGGGCCGCGATCGTCGATTCCCAGGTCGCCGCGCAGAAGTTCTTGCCGTGCAGCAGCACCACGCTGCGGCCGTTGGCGGCGCCCGCGGGCGCGACGTCCAGGTAGGCCATCTCCAGCCGCTGGCGCTGCGAATCGAAGGCGAACGTGCGCACCGGGTGCGGATACTCGAAGCCTTCCAGGCGCGGACCGAACGCGGGCGTTTCGTCGGCGGCGGCGTGCGCGGCCGGCAGCAGGGCCAGCAGCGCGGCCGCGAGTCGCGCGGGTGCGGGCGGGGCGGCGGTGGGCATCGCAGGTCTCCGTAGGGGGCCTGCCGGATGCTAAACCAGGACCGCGAACGGGCACGCGATGGTGCGCACGCGAGTCCGGGCGGGTCCGTCCATGGACCCACCCGGTAGAAGCGCCTAGCGCAATCCTTCCTGGATCGTGCGGGTCAGGGTGCCGGCGGCGTCGTCGCCGCTGAACTCCCAGAAGAACGCGCCGCCCAGTCCCTGCACCTTCACGTACTGCATCTTCTCGGTGACCAGCGCCGGGTCGTCGAAGGACCAGAACGTGTTGCCGTTGTAGATCCACTGCGCGCGCGCGTTCTGGTCGACGAAGCGCGGCCAGGCGAGGTTCTTCAGCACCTTCCAGTCCTCGATCCCGGCCTCGTAGGTGCCCGGCGCGGCGGACCCGCTCTGGTACAGGCCGTTGCCGGCACTGGGCACGTTGGTCCAGCCGCGGCCGTAGTAGCCGATGCCCAGGTTGAGCTTGGACGCCGGCACGCCGCGGTCGAGGAAGGCCTGGATGGCGTCGTCGGTGTTGTACAGGCGCTCGTCGCCGGTGGACGGGTCGCTCGGCGAGGCGAACAGCGCCGAGTGGTGGTTGGTCCGCGGCTCCCAGGCGCCGTGGAAGTCGTAGGTCATGACGTTGATGTAGTCGAGGTACGGGTGGTAGAGGTTCGGATCGGTGACCCGGATCTTGTCGATGCCCGCGCCGACCGCGACGGTGAGCAGCAGCCCGGGCCGCACCGCGTCGAGCTGGCGGCGGAACTCGGCCAGCAGCGCGGTGAAGTTCTGCCGGTCCTCGGCGGTGCCGCAGGAGAGGCCGCAGGCCACCGGGTACTCCCAGTCGATGTCGATGCCGTCGAAGACGCCCGCCGCGGCCGCCGCGCCGCCGGCGCCGTCGGTGACCGGCAGGTTGCCGCGCACGTAGGCGTCGATGCAGGAGGCCACGAACGCCTGCCGGTTCTCCGGCCGCGCCGCCTGCGAGAAGCCGCGCGACCAGGTCCAGCCGCCCAGCGAGATCAGCACCTTCAGCCCCGGGTGGCGCGCCTTGAGCTTGCGCAGCTGGTTCCAGTTGCCGCGCAGCGGCTGGTCCCAGGTGTCGGCCACGCCGTCGACGCTCTCCGCCGCCGAGAACGCCTTGGTGTAGTCGGCGAACGCGTCGCCGCCGGCGCCCGTGTTCGGGTCGGCGGGCTGGGTGACGCCCACCTCGCAGCGGTTGTTGCGGACGTTGCCGAAGGCGTAGTTGATGTGGGTGAGCCGGGCGGCCGAACCGCTGGTCTCGATGTCGCGGACGCGGTAGTTGCGGCCGTAGATGCCCCACTGGGTGAAGTAGCCGATGACGCGCTTGTTGCCGCCTCCGCCGGCCGCGGCGGTCGTGGCCACCACCTCGGGCGAGGACTGCGAGGCGTTGCCGGCCTGGTCGCGCGCGCGCACCCGGTAGGCATAGGCGGTACTGGGCGACAGCGGGCTGTCGGTGTAGCCGGTGGTGGTCGGCGAGCCGACGATCTGGCCGTTGCGGTAGACGTCGTAGCCGGCCAGGCCGCTGCCGCCGGCGTTGTCGCTGGACGCCGACCAGGCCAGGGTGATGCTGGCCGAGGTCTGCTGCGTCGAGCGCAGGCCGGTGGGGACGCTGGGCGGCGTGGTGTCCTGTCCGCCGCCGCCGCTGACGGTGATGGTCACCGGGGCCGAGGTGGTGGTGGCGCCGCGGTCGTCGGTGGCGCGGGCGGTGAGGGAATGCTGGCCGGCCGGCGCGTTCTGCCAGGCGATGGTGTAGGGCGCGGTGGTGTCGGTGCCGATCGAGACAGTGCCGCGGAAGAACTGGACCGAGGTCACCGCGCCATCGTTGTCATTGGCGTTGGCGGCGAGGTTGATGGTGGCGCCGGTGGTGAAGGTCGCCCCCTGCGCGGGCGCGGTCAGCGCGACCGTGGGCGGCTGGTTGGCGCCGCCCGTGCCGCAGGCGCCGAGGTCCTGGTACCAGCCGCAGGAGGTGCAGTAGTCCGGGGCCGCGTTCCAGATCTGGGTGCGCGCCTCGTACAGGCGGTTCTGGTAGACCAGGCGATCGCCCGGGTTGTAGATGGTGCTGGCGTTCCATGCGGGAACGCCGGAACAAACGGCATTTTGCGCGGCCGCATCGAAGGCGATGCCTGCCGAAGCGAGCAGGCACAGCGACAGCGCGGCGAGTCTACGGTGCATCATGACGAATCCTCCCTTTTCCGATGCCTGATGAGATGGGCGCCGACTGGAAACGCGTGCCGCTGGCGGTGCGATCGCCGACCGGATGCCCTTTCCGCCGCCTCCTGCCGGGCAGGGGGCGGGGGAAATCGGTACGGGGCCGGAAACAGGGAGGAAGCGGGCCCATCTGGGCGCCGGAAGACAACGTTGTCAATCACGGATGCGCGGATATGGGAGATCAGTCACGGTCGTGACCGTTCCGGTCGTCTAGGCGCCGGAATTCATGTCGCACTGCAACGGGAATCCGGCGCGCCCAGGAGACGCGCGGGAGAGCGCTCCGGCATCGCCGGCCCTGCCCGGATGCTCCGATTCCCGATTCCCGATTCCCGTCCCGTCAGCACTCGATGACGTTGACGGCGAGCCCGCCGCGGGAGGTTTCCTTGTACTTGTCGCGCATGTCGCGTCCGGTGTCGCGCATGGTTTTGATGACCTTGTCGAGGCTGACCTTGTGCTTGCCGTCGCCGCGCATGGCCATGCGCACGGCGTTGATGGCCTTGACCGCGCCCATGGCGTTGCGCTCGATGCAGGGGATCTGCACCAGGCCGCCGATCGGGTCGCAGGTGAGCCCCAGGTTGTGCTCCATGCCGATCTCGGCGGCGTTCTCGACCTGGCTCGGGTCGGCGCCGAGCGCGGCGGCCAGGCCGGCGGCGGCCATCGAGCAGGCCACGCCCACCTCGCCCTGGCAGCCGACCTCGGCGCCGGAGATCGAGGCGTTCTCCTTGTAGAGGATGCCCACCGCCGCGGCGGTGAGCAGGAAGTCGAACACCCCCTGCTCGCTGCTGCCGGGGCAGAAGCGGTCGTAGTAGTGCAGCACCGCGGGGATGATGCCGGCCGCGCCGTTGGTGGGCGCGGTCACCACGCGGCCGCCGGCGGCGTTCTCCTCGTTGACGGCCAGCGCGTAGAGGTTGACCCAGTCGAGCACGGTCAGCGGGTCGCGCATGGCGGCCTCGGGCTTGCCGGACAGCTCGCGGTACAGGGCCGGGGCCCGGCGCGAGACGCGCAGGCCGCCGGGCAGGGTGCCGGTCTGGCGGATGCCGCGGTCCACGCAGGCCTGCATCGCCTGCCACAGCGCGCGCAGGCCGTCGCGGATCTCGGCTTCGCTGCGCCAGCAGGTCTCGTTCTCCCTCATCAGCTGGGCGATCGACAGGCCGGTCTCGCGGCAGCGCGCGAGCAGCTGGTCGCCGCTGGCGAAGGGGTGCGGCAGCTCGGTGTCGTCGGCGACGATGCGGTCCTCGGCGGCCTCGTCCTGGTTGACCACGAAGCCGCCGCCGACGGAGTAGTAGTCGCGGGTGGCGATCAGGCGGTCCTGGGCGTCGTAGGCGCAGAAGCGCATGCCGTTGGTGTGGAAGGGCAGCTTCTGGCGCTTGTTCATGACCAGGTCGCGCTTCTCGTCGAAGGCGATGGGGTGCTGGCCGTGCAGGCGCAGGCGGCCCTCGCCGCGGATGCGCTCGAGGGCGGCGGGGATGAGGTCGGGGTCGATGCGGTCGGGCCAGTGGCCCTCCAGGCCCATCAGCACGGCCTTGTCGGTGCCGTGGCCGCGGCCGGTCAGCGCCAGCGAGCCGAACACCTCGGCGCGCACGCGCGCGACCTCGGCCAGCCGGCCGGGCTCGGCCAGCCATTGCTCGACGAAGCGCGCGGCCGCGCGCATCGGCCCGACCGTGTGCGAGGAGCTCGGCCCGATGCCGATCTTGTAGAGGTCGAAGGTGCTGACGGCCATCGCGCTATTCTACGCGGCCGCCCGTCGTGCACCGTGCCCGCGCGTATGCCCCGGACCGCTCCGCTTCAGTTGTTCCAGCGCGACCATTGCCCGCTGTGCGACCGTGCGCTGGAGGTGCTGGCGCGGGCGCGCGCGCCCGAGTTCGAGACGGTGTGGATCGACGACGACGAAGCGCTCGAGGCGCGCTACGGCGCGCGGGTGCCGGTGCTGCGCCGCGGCGACGGCGGTGAGCTGGACTGGCCGTTCGACGCCGACGCGGTGCGCGGCTTCCTGGCGGGCTGAGGCGGGGCGTCGCCGCCGCCGCGTGCGGGCGCTCAGGGTGCGGGCGCGAGCACGACCTTGGTGCTGACCGCGATGTCGTCGGGAATGATCGAGGTGCTGGCCCATTCGCCCACGCCGATGTTGAAGGCCAGCCGCGGCACGGTGGCGCGGCCGGCGAGCACCGGGCGCTCGCCGGGGGTCCAGGTGAAGGTCAGGGTGACCGGCCGCTCCACGCCGTGCAGGGCGAGGGTGCCGTCGGCGGCGTAGCGGTCGCCGCCCAGCGCGCGGACGCCCTGGGCGGTGTAGCGCGCGGTGGCGAAGCGCGCGCTGTCGAAGAAGGCCGGGCCGCGCATCTCGCCGTCGTAGTCGGGATTGCCGGTGGTCGCCGAGGCGAGCGGGATGTCCACCTCCAGCCGCGCCGCCGCTGGGTCGGCCGGGTCGAAGCGCAGGGTGGTGCGGAACTCGGGGAAGCGCCCGGTGAAGGTCTCGCGCTGGTAGGTGCCGGCGAAGACCAGGCTGGAACCGGGCGCCTGCACGTAGTCGGCGGCGAGGGCGGGCGCGGCGAGCGCGCACAGGGCGAGGGCGAGCAGGGACCTAGGCATGGCGGGGATCCTCGGGAGGCGGGGCGTCGGAGCCGGAGCGAACCCAGCCGCGCGGCAGCATCCGCGCCAGCGTCGCGTCGCCCAGGAACAGGTGGTGCCACAGCGCGGCGGCGGCGTGCACCAGCGCCACCAGCACCAGCAGCCAGAACAGCCACTCGTGCGCGTTGCGCGCGAGCGCGCGCAGGTCCGGATCGGGCGCGGCGAGCGCGGGCAGGTTGACCAGCCCGAACCACTGCAGCGGGAAGCCGGCGGCGGAATTGAACAGCCAGCCGCTCAGCGGCACCGCCAGCAGCAGCGCGTACAGCAGGACATGGCTGGCGGTCGCCGCGGCGTGCTGCCAGCGCGGGCCGGGCAGCGCGGCGGGCGCGCCGGCATGGAGGCGCCAGCCCAGCCGCAGCGCCGCCAGCGCCAGCAGGCTCAGGCCCAGCGACTTGTGCAGCGCGTACAGCGAGATCTTGGACGGGCTGTTGGGCAGGCCGACCATCCACAGCGCGGACGCGCCCTGGAACAGGATGACCGCCACCACCAGCCAGTGCAGCGACTGGCTGACCGCGCCCCAGCGAGCGGGCGTGTTGCGCCAGGTCATGGCGCGTCGCCGCCGTCGGCGTCGTCGGCCGCGGGCGCGGCGCCCTCGTCGCCGAAGCGCGCGGTGCGCGAGGCGAAGGCCTCGGCCTCGATGCGCAGTTCCACCTCGTCGCCGATCAGCGAGGGCCAGGCGTCGATGCCGAACGCGCTGCGGCTGAGGGTGGCGGTGGCCGAGAAGCCGGCGGTGCGGCGGAACGGCGGCAGCGGATAGCGGCGCAGGGCGTTGAAGCGCACGTCCAGGGTCACCGGCGCGGTGACGCCGCGCAGGGTCAGCTCGCCGTGCACGTAGGCGCGCTCGGGCGAGAGCGGCTCGACGCGGCGGGACACGAAGTGCGCTTCGGGGTGGCGGCCGGTGTCGAGCAGGTTGGCCGCGCGCACCGCCTCGTTCCAGCGCGCGTCGCCGAAGTCGATCCGCTCCAGTGGTACGCGTGCTTCCAGCCGCGCGCCCGACCAGTCGCCGGGATCGTAGGCGAGCACGCCGGTGCTGCCCGATACCGTGCCCAGCGCCTGCGAGTAGCCGGCATGGTCGATCGCCAGCGCGACCCGGGTGTGCACCGGGTCGAGCGCGAAGCGTTCGGCCGCGGCCGCGGGCCACGCGCAGGCGACGACGGCCAGGGCGGCGGCGAGGAGGGCGGAACGCGGGCGCGAGGACATCGGCATCGGCCCGATTCTAGGCCCGGGCGGTGTCGGCCGCGCCAACGTGTTCACACCGGAGCGTTTCCAGGGCGCAACGGCGCGGTGCGCTTGCGTCGGCGCGCCCGCGTTGCGAGGATGCCAGCCGCTGCCAGGGAGGCGGGCAGGGGAACGGGGAGATCGGGACATGGCGCGCGTGCTGCTGGGGTGGCTGCTTTGGCTGGGCGCGGTCGCGTCCGGCGTGGCGGCGCTCCCGGAGACGCCGCGCTTCCGCCCGATCGGCGTGCAGGAAGGGCTGCCCTCGACCGAGCTGCTGGGCCTGGCGCGCGACCGCGCGGGCTACCTGTGGATCGCCACCGGCGACGGCCTGGCCCGCTACGACGGCGTGGACATGCGGGTCTGGCGGCACGACCCGGACGATCCCGGCTCGCTGCGCGACAACTTCGTGCAGGCGGTGCACGTGGACGCGCGCGACCGGCTGTGGGTGGCCACCGAGCGCGGCGGGCTGGCGCGGTTCTCGCGCGAGGACGAGCGCTTCCAGCCGCTGCCGGGCGCCGAGGCGATCACCGACCACAACGTGCTGTCGATGACCGACCGCGACGGCGAGCTGTGGTTCGGCGCCATGGACGGGGCGGTCTACCGCTGGTCGGAGGAGCGCGGCCTGCATCGCTTCGGGCCCGACCCGGGCGATCCCGACGCGCTGGCCGAGGCGCCGGTGCTGTCGATGGCGACCGATCCGCGCGGGCGGGTCTGGGCGGCGACCTTCGCCGGGCTGGCGCTGAGCGAGGACGGCGAATCGATGCGCCGCGTGGCCCTGCCCGGCAACGCGCCGTACCCGCGCGTGTTCTTCGTCGGCTGGCTCGGCGACACGGTGTGGGCGGGCACCGAGGACGGCGTGTACTTCCTCGGCGACGACGGCGCGTGGCGCTCGCCGGAATGGTCGCCGATGTTCGAGGCGCCCAACGCGGCGGTCTCGATGGCGCGCGAGGCGGACGGCTCGATGTGGATCGGTTCGCAGCGCAACCTGTGGCGGGTGGCGCCGGGCGGCATCCCGCGCCCGGTGGAGACCGGCGCGCCGCTGCAGGGCCGCGCGATCATGCAGATCCTGCTGCAGGACGACGGCGCGCTGTGGGTGCCGCTGCACGGCGCCGGCCTGGGCTACCTGCGCTCGGACTGGCGCGAGATCGCGCAGTTCGACACCCGCGACGGGCTGATGCCGACGCTGTACTCGACGCTGGCGCCGGCGCGCGACGGCGGCATCTGGCTGGGCAGCATGTCGGGCGTGCAGTGGCTGTCGCCGGACGGCCGGGTGGAGTCGTTCGACGAGCCGCTGCACCGGCGCCTGTCCGACTACCGCGTGTACGCCATCGCCGAGACCGAGCGCGGCACGCTGTGGCTGGGCGTGCGCGGCGGCCTGGTGCGGGTGGGCACCGACGGCAGCGTCGAGCACTGGTCGCCCGAGGACGAGCGCGATGCGGCGCTGGGCATCATGACCGACCAGGCGCTGATCGCGCCCGACGGCACCCTGTGGACCAGCAGCCGGCAGGGCGGCCTGCAGCAGCGCGACGCCGAGAGCGGACGCGTGCTGCGCAACGTGCCCGCAGGGGAACTGGGCGACCACGAGTGGATGGAGATCGCGCCCGACGGCAGCCTGTGGACCTCGGGCGACTACGGCGTGGCGCGGCTGGATGCCGCGCGCGGGGTGCTGGAGCCGGTGCTGGGCGGCGGCGGGCATACTGTGGTGGCGTTCGCCTTCGCCGGACCCGATGCGCTCTGGATGCACAGCATGAACGGACTCGACCGCTACCGCCGCGACGGCCAGCGCTGGCGCTTCGCCGAACGCGTGGACGCGCGCCACGGCCTGCCGGCGCTGTCGGCCTCGGCGCTGCGCATCGACCGCCGCGGCCGGATCTGGGTCTCGACCACCCGCGGCCTGTTCCGCTGGGACCCGGAGGCGCGGCGGATGCGGCACTTCGGCGTGCACATCGGCTTCCGCAACCAGGAATTCGTCTACCGCGCGCTGACCCTGACCGAGTCCGGCCTGCTGGCCGGCGCGACCCGCGACGCCGGCGTGGTGATGATCGACGCCGACGCGCCCGACGGCGCGCTGCGCAGGCCGGTGCTGGAGATCGACCGGGTGGCGGTGCGCGAGGGCGGCGCGTGGCGCGAGCGGCCGGGCCCCGCCGCCGTGGTGCTGCCGCCGGACCAGTCGGAGCTGCGGGTGAGCGCGCGGCTGCTGTCGTTCGACGATCCGGCCGCCAACCGCTACTGGTCGAAGCTCGACGGCGTCGACTCCGACTGGCTGGCGCACGGCGAATCCGGCGACCGGGTGCTGGTGGGCCTGGCGCCCGGGCGCTACACGATGCGCCTGCGTGCGGCCGACGCGCACGGCGCCGAATCGGCCGAGCGCAGCCTGGGCATCGTGGTGCAGCCGCCGTGGTGGCGCACGCCCACGGCGCTGGCGGCGTTCGTCGCGCTCGCGGTGCTGCTGCTGTTCGCGGCCGCCGCCGGCTACCGGCGCCGCCTGCGCCGGCGCCACGCCTGGAAGCTGGCGGTGCACAAGCGCGAGGTCGCCGAGCAGGCCTCGGTGGCCAAGACCCGCTTCCTGGCCACGCTGGGCCACGAGGTGCGCACCCCGATGACCGGCGTGCTCGGCATGAGCGAACTGCTGCTCGGCTCGCCGCTGGACCCGCAGCAGCGCCGCTACACCGAATCGATCCGCCGCGCCGGCGATCACCTGATGCGGCTGGTCGACGACGCGCTCGACCTCGCGCGCATCGAGGCCGGCCGGCTGGAGCTCGACCCGCAGCCGTTCGACCCGCACGCGCTGCTGCAGGACGTGAGCGCGCTGATGGGGCCGCTGGCGATGCAGCGCGGGCTGGGCTTCCGCGAACGGATCGACCCCGGCCTGCCGCGCTGGCTGGTCGGCGACCCGGTGCGCGTGCGCCAGATCCTGCTCAACCTGCTGGGCAACGCGATCAAGTTCACCGAGGCCGGCCACGTTGCCCTGGAGGCCGCGCGCACCGCGACCGGAGTGCGCTTCGAGGTGGCCGACACCGGCCCGGGCCTGAACGAGGAACAGTGCCGGCGCGTGTTCCGCCGCTTCGAGCAGGCCGACGGCGCGCGCACGGCCGCGCGCTACGGTGGCAGCGGGCTGGGCCTGGCGATCTGCCAGGAGCTGGCGCAGCAGATGGGCGGGGGCATCGAGATCGACAGCGCGCCGGGCGAGGGCACGCGCTTCCGCGTGGACCTGCCGCTGGCCGCCGCGCCGGAACCGGCGGACGGCGCGGCGCAGGCGGGCGCGGACGCGGTGCCGCCCATGCGGCTGCTGGTGGTCGAGGACGACCCCACCGTGGCCGACGTGATCGCCGGCCTGCTGCGCGCGCAGGGGCACGCGGTGACGCATGCGCCGCACGCGCTGGCGGCGCTGCTGGCGCTGCGCGAGTGCGCCCCGGACGTGGCCCTGGTCGACCTGGACCTGCCGGGCATCGACGGCTTCGCGCTGGTGGGCCAGCTGCGCGCGCAGGCGCCGGGCCTGCCGGCGGTGGCGATCACCGCGCGCGCCGACGCCGAGGCGGAGCCCGCCGCCCGCGCGGCCGGCTTCGACGGCTTCCTGCGCAAGCCCTTGACCGGCGAACTGCTCGCCGCGGCGCTGCGCCAGGCGCGCTCGCGTCCGGATGCGGACGCGGGCGCGGCGGCGTGAGCGGCGATCGCGGGCGCCCCCGCGCCCCGGCGGCCGGCCTCGCCCGGTGCCTGCTGCTGGGCCTGCTCGCGCTGATCGCCTGCGCCGGCCCGGCCTGGGCGCTGCACCCGGACAACCTGCGGCTGCGCCAGATCGGCGTCGCCGAGGGCCTGCCGTCCAACCGCGTCAACGCCCTCGTGCAGGACCCGCGCGGCTACCTGTGGATCGCCACCAGCGATGGACTGGCGCGCTACGACGGCACCGGGCTGGAGATCCTGCGCGAGGAGGACGGCCTGCCGGACAACTTCGTGTGGTCGCTGGCCTGGAGCGCCGACGACCGCCTGTGGATCGGCACCCGGCGCGGCGGCGTGGCGGTGTACGACCCGGCGCGCGCCCGCTTCGAGGTGTACGACCGCGCGACCCTGCCGGGGCTGGGCAGCAACGACATCTGGTCGCTCGACGCGCAGGCGCCGGGCGAAGTGTGGATCGGCACCTCGGACGCCGGCCTCTACCGGCTGCGCGAGGGCGGCGCGCTGGAGCGCCACGCGCCGGCGCGCGACGATGCACGCAGCCTGCCGCACGCCGGCATCACCCACCTGCGCCGCGGGCCGGACGGCGCGCTCTGGGTCGGCACCACGGCCGGCGTGGCGCGCTGGACCGGCCGCGACTTCGAGCGCGTGGCCGATGCCCGCCTGCCGCTGAGCATCGCCTTCGACCGTGCCGGCGCGCTGTGGGTCGGGCTGCAGGAGGGCGCCGCGCTGCTCGGCGCCGACGGGCGGCTCGCGCAGGTGCCGGCGCGGTTCGCCGAGCCGGGCCTGCGGCCGCTGCAGCTGCTCCTGCACGACGTGCGCGGCGGCCTGTGGGTCGACGTGCAGGCCGGGCTGGGCCGCATCGAGCAGGGCGAGGTGCACGAGGTACCGCTGTACAGCCCGGTGGCGCAGGGGCCGGTGCGGCCGCAATGGACCGGCGGTCTGGAGGACCGTGAAGGCGGGGTCTGGCTGATCAGCCATTCGCACGGCCTGTGGCACCAGCCGGCGGACTGGAGCCTGTTCTCCATCCTCGACGCGCAACCGGGCGACCCGCACGGCCTGGCCAACTCGCACGTGCGCGGCATCGCGCCCGCCGCCGACGGCCGCATGTGGCTGGTCGGCTCGGGCGGTGCGCTGGAATCGCTGGCGCCCGACACCCGCCAGGCGCGCACGCACCTGCGCGACGTCGCCGGCGGGCTGGTGCTCGACAGCGTGTTCGAGGACGCCCGCGGGCGGGTGTGGATCGGCTGGAAGCGCGGCCTGGCGCGCTTCGATCCCGCCGGCGGCGAACTGCGCACCTGGCGCGAGCCCGACGACATCGGCAGCCCCGCCTACGGCAGCGTGATCCGCATGGCCGAGAACGCGCAGGGGCTGTGGCTGCTGTTCGACAACGCGATCGTGCAGCAGCGCGACGGCGACGGCCGCGTGCTGGCCGAGTACCGGCAGGGCGCGCACGGGCTGGAGCCCGGCGAGCTCGCGCAGGACCTGGCGATCGGCCCGGACGGCGCGCCCTGGCTGGCGACCGCGCGCGGTGCGCTGCACCTGCGCGAGGGCCGCTGGCGGCCGGTGCCGGGCGCGCCGCAGGCCGCGTGCACGGCGCTGGAGGCAGACGCCGGCGAGGTGGTGCTCGCCGGGCCCGGGCGGGTCGCGCTGGCGAGCTGGGACAACGGGCGGCTGCAGGTGCGCCAGGAGCTCGACGCCGGCAGCGGCCTGCCGACGGTGTCGTTCTCCGGCATCGAGCGCGACCGCACCGGCACGCTGTGGCTGTCGAGCGCGCGCGGGGTGTGGCGGGTCGACCCCGCCGCCGGCGCGGTGCGCGCCTACGGCATCGCCGACGGCCTGCCCAGCCAGGAGTTCGCGTTCCCGCTGGTGGCGCGGCCGGACGACGGCCGGCTGTTCGTCGGCTCCCCCGACGGCCTGGTCGCGTTCGATCCGCTGCAGCTGGTGCCTTCCGTGCGCGCGCCGGAACTGGTGGTGGAGCGCGTCGGCCTGCTCGGCAGCGCGGCGCCGCTGCGGCGGCTGTCCGACGCCCCGTTCCGCATCCGCCACGACGACCGCGACCTGCAGGTGGTGGTGCGGCTACCCTCGTTCCGCAACCCTGCCGCGCACGTCTACGCCTTCCGGCTGCTCGGCCACGACCCGGACTGGATCGAGACCGGCGCCACCGGCGAGCGCGTGTTCTCCCAGCTCGCGCCCGGCCGCTACACCTTGCAGGCGCGCGTGCGCAACGCCGACGGCGTGTGGTCGGCGCCGCGCACGATCAAGTTCGAGGTGGCCCCGCCGTGGTGGTGGGCGCTGCCGGCGCGGCTGCTGTTCCTGGCGCTCGCCGGGCTGGCCGCGCTGTGGCTGGGCTGGGTGTACCGCGCGCGGCTGCGCCGCCGCCACGCCTGGCAGCTGGCCGAGCACAAGCGCGAGCTGGCCGAGCACGCCTCGCAGGCGAAGACCCGATTCCTCGCCACCCTGGGCCACGAAGTGCGCACGCCGATGACCGGCGTGCTGGGCATGAGCGAGCTGCTGCTCGGCACCCGGCTCGACGCCGAGCAGCGCCGCTACACCGAGTCGATCCGCGACGCCGGCGAGCACCTGCTGCGCCTGGTCAACGATGCCCTGGACCTGGCCCGGATCGAGGCCGGCAAGCTGCGCCTCGACCCGCAGCCCTTCGACCTCTACGAACTGCTGCGCGAGGCCAGCGGGCTGATGGCGCCGGTGGCCGCGCAGCGCGGCCTGGCGTTCCGCGAGCGGATCGCGGTGACGCTGCCGCGCTGGGTGCTGGGCGACGCGGTGCGGGTGCGGCAGATCCTGCTCAACCTGCTCGGCAACGCGATCAAGTTCACCGACCACGGCTTCGTCGAGCTGCAGGTGGACCGGCTGGAGGAGGACGGCGTGCGCTTCCTGGTCGGCGACAGCGGGCCGGGGCTCAACCGCGAGCAGCGCGAGCGCCTGTTCCGCCGCTTCGAGCAGGCCGACGGCGCGCGCACCTCGGCGCGCTACGGCGGCAGCGGGCTGGGGCTGGCGATCTGCCAGGAACTGGCCGCGGAGATGGGCGGGCGGATCGAGGTCGACAGCGCGCCGGGGCAGGGCACCCGCTTCACCGTCGAGCTGCCGCTGCCGGAGGTCGAGCCCTCGCAGCGCAGCGCCGCACCGGCGCATGCGCGCGCACCCGGCACGCTGTTCCTGCTGCTGGTCGAGGACGACCCGACCGTGGCCGAGGTCATCGTCGGCCTGCTGCAGGCGCAGGGCCACCGCGTGCTGCACGTCGCCCACGGCCTCTCGGCGCTGGTCTCGCTGGCCACCGCCGAGGTCGACGCCGCGCTGCTGGACCTGGACCTGCCCGGCATCGACGGCCTCGCGCTGGCGCGGCAGATGCGCGCGCAGGGCTTCGCGCGGCCGCTGATCGCCATCACCGCGCGCGCCGACGCCGACGCCGAGCCGCTGGCGATGCAGGCCGGCTTCGACGGCTTCCTGCGCAAGCCCCTGACCGGCGCGATCCTCGCCGACGCGCTGGCGCGCATCGGGCCGGTGCAGGCGCCGCGGGCAGCCGAATCCGGCCCGCCTTGATGCAGGCTTGAACCGGATGCTCGACCGTTCGGTAGCAGGAGCGAGGGGGCCTGATAGCGTCTACGGTAGACCTGTTATCCCTCCGTCCTTGCCCGGTAACACCACGCGCTTCCACACGCCTGATAACGCACGCAGCCTGACCGACGTCGACGCTCGCCATCAGTCGCCAATCCGCTGATTTGACGTGGGAATTTCTCCAGTGGTGCCTGCTGCGAAGTGCAGGCATACTCGGGTGCAACGCCCCGCTTGCGCGGGATAATAGTAGTTAGGTGCGTTTGGAGGCCGCAGTGGAGCACAACCTCGAAAGGCTAAAAGCACACATCCTTCCTCTTTCGCAGTCGGATCGGTTTGACGTGGCGCGCACCGAGTGGGACTTAGTTGGCGTGGAGATCACTGAGGACTTCGATCACTGTCCCTGCGGCCAGGAGATCAAAGAGCACTGCTACATCACAAATCGAGTAACAGGCGAATCAACCTACGTCGGAAACGTCTGTATTAATCGATTCCTCGGAATTTCCACTGGGAAGCTGTTCGACGGTCTCAAGCGAATAGCAAAAGATCCTTGCGCCAATGCAAATCTTGACGTAATTCACCACGGGCTAAAGCTCGGCTTCATCTATGATTCTGAGTATGATTTCCTTGTGTCGACCCGCCTGACGCGCAACCTCTCGCCCAAGCAACTTGAATGGAAGCGCAAGATTAATCGCCGCATTACGCAACAGATCGTAGTGCGTCGTCGAACACGCACCTAACAATCCATTCAAGCCGACGCCGCTTCGCGGCGCGGCTTAATTCAGGCGTTAGGCGCCTTAGCAGGTGAATCGCATGCCGAGCCCACGATACTTGATTGCACACGCCTGCTTTGACTGTCGCAAGAGCTTCAAGGTGGCTCCTCGCCAAGACTTGTTGGCTGTCTGCCCAAGTTGCGGCGGCACGATTCATGAGATGGGTCGCTCGTTCAAGGCGCCGCCTGCGCGAGACCTAGAACAATGGGAAAAAGTGCAGGCGCTGTTTGTCGCAGGCTTCCGCTTCTTCAGCTATCGCAGCACTTCCGGGGCGCCGCTTCCGGACAGGCTGTCGGAGGTTGAGGCGTTCATCCGTGACAATCCGGCGCACCCACTCCGCGTGGCGGTGCCTAACAATTCATTCAAGCCGACGCCGCTTCGCAGCGTGGCTTAGTTCAGGCGTTAAGCCGCACGGGGAGGTGCACGGGGCCATGAGCAAGACTCAAGCTGGCGCAATCGCGCGGGCGATTATGGAGTCCGATCTTCAGGCACAAGGGGAGATCCGCGCCACGCGCGCTGTGGAGGTCGCTCGGCTTAAGCGGCAGCGTAAGATTGCGGTATGCACACTGGTGGATTCGGCTTGCGGCGCTGTCGCGGCCTACCTGCTCACCGTGCGCTTCACAACGGGCATCATCTGGGCTGGCTTGGCGGCAGCGCTGTGCTGGGCCATTGCGCGGTCAGATGCGGCCTAACAGTTCATTCAAGCCAACGCCGCTTCGCGGCACGGGTTAATCCAGGTGTTAGGGGGTACAGGAGACAGCATGATAGTTCGGGCGTTAATTCTCGCTGCCGTCTTGGCATCTTCGCTTCCTGCATTCGCTCAACAGGTGCGCTTTACCGGCGATACCACAGCAAACGAGACGCTACTCGTAGACACGCTCAGGACGGTGGCACTGCTAGGTCCAAGTCAATTCAACTGCCCTACCGTAGAGGCCGTAGAGGCTCAAGTGCTTCCAGAGTCGTTCTCCCCACCGGGCAACGACAACACAGAGGGGGACAATCCGACGACTTATGAGCGTTGGGACGCTACTTTCTGCGGCAAGGCTGTTTCGTTACTAATTGCATTCTGGCCCGCTGAGCAGGGAGGCATGATGTTCCGTGTCGGCCTTCCCTTTCCCGAGGCCACGGGTGCTCCCTAACAATTCATTTAAGCCGACGCCTTCGCGGCGCGGCTTAACTCAGGCGCTGGCGCCCCAACCATCATATGTGCACTTGGCAGATCAATTGGGGTTCGCTCGCCGACTGGGTTTCCGGTCTTGGCGCACTTGCCGCAGCTCTTGTCGCCATTTATTGGCTCGTCGCTCCGAGCGGATACGCCTGCGTGCGTACTGCAACATAAGCACTCTGTTCTTCCCAGGTAGGCACAAACAAGATGTGATTTCGGTTTCAGCAACAAACATCGGTACGCGCACTACAGTCATAAACAATATCGGCATGCGCGGACAACCTTAGAAAAGCACTTCTGGCAGAGATCGCAAGTGGGCGCTAAAAATTCATTCAAGCCGACGCCGCTTCGCGGCGCGGCTTAATTCAGGCGTTAGGCATCAAGAGCAGACTATGCGAGTTGATCTTGGGCTATTTGAGGGCGACACACTGCTCGATCGCGGCGCTATTCATGTTGGCCCGGACAAGACAACGGACACGTTCAAGCACTTCCGCGCCACTCATTCGCTGGGCGCCGGCGCAGCTGAGATTCTTCTGTCTGAATTCTCCAGCCACGTTGGCCTCAAGATTATCACGCTCAACATGCCAATCCACGAGTCGGCGGACTGGGAGTCCATTAGCCTGGACAAATACACCGTTGCCTTCTGGTGTAGGCTTGATGCCTAACAATTCATTCAAGCCGATGCCGCTTCGCGGAGCGCCTTAATCCAGGGCGTTAACCAGCATGGTCATCGATAGGGTCACGGCCGGCACCGCTCGCCCAGCGTCTCAGCCACTGAGACACCCCCCACCCAGGCTTGGCACCGCGTGCACGCGCGCCATGCCCTGATGTCCCACATGCCCGTCTCCCGCGACCTCGTCGTTCTCACCGCCGACGGTCTCTACTGCCCCGCCGGCGATTTCCACATCGATCCGTGGCGCCCGGTGCCGCGCGCGGTGATCACCCACGGCCACGGCGACCATGCGCGCGGGGGCATGGGCGAGTACCACTGCAGCGAGGCCTCGCTGCCGATCCTGCGCTGGCGGCTGGGCGAGCAGCGCTACCGCGCCTACGCGCACGGCGAGCGCTTCGTGCTGGGCGCGGCTACGGTGTCGCTGCACCCGGCCGGGCACGTGCTGGGCTCGGTGCAGGTGCGCATCGAGGCTGGCGGCGAGGTCTGGGTGGCCTCCGGCGACTACAAGCGCCAGGCCGATCCCACCTGCGCGCCGTTCGAGGTCGTGCCCTGCGACACCTTCATCACCGAGGCGACGTTCGGGCTGCCGGTGTATCGCTGGCCGGACACCGCGGCGGTCGCCGCCGACATCGTCGACTGGCGACGCCGCTGCGAGGCGCGCGGCGAGGCCGCGGTGCTGTTCTGCTACGCGCTGGGCAAGGCGCAGCGCGTGCTGGCCGAGATCGGCGCACACGAGCGGCGGCCGGTGCTGCTGCACGGCGCGATCGCAGCGGGCGTGCAGGTGTACCGCGAGGCCGGGGTGGACCTGCCGCCGACGCGCCCGGTGGCGGAGGAGGAGAAGGGCCGAGATTTCGCGGGCGAGCTGGTGCTGGCGCCGCCTTCGGCCGCCGGCAGCGCATGGATGCGCCGCTTCCGCCGCGCGCAGACCGGCTTCGCCTCGGGCTGGATGCGGTTGCGCGGCAACCGCCGCCGGCGCAACTACGACCGCGGCTTCGTGGTCTCCGACCACGCCGACTGGCCGGACCTGATGCGCACCGTGCGCGAAACCGGCGCGCGGCGGGTGATCGCCACCCACGGCAACACCGACGCCATCGTCCGCGCGCTGGTCGAGGACGGCGTCGCGGCCGAGGCGTTCCGGACAGGTTATGGCGATGAGGACTGAGCCGGGCCGGCCGACGGAGGCGCCGCGGTGAGGCGCTTCGCCGCGCTGTACACCGAGCTCGACCGCAGCACCGCCACGCTCGACAAGCGCGCGGCGCTGGTCGCCTACTTCCGCGACGCCCCGCCGCGCGACGCGGCCTGGGCGCTGCACCTGCTCGCCGGCGGCAAGGTGGCGGGGCCGAAGCGGCGCATCGCCGGCACCCGCGAGCTGCGCGAGTGGATCGCCGCCGAGGCGGGGCTGCCCGACTGGCTGGTCGACGACAGCTACGACCAGGTCGGCGACCTGGCCGAGACCCTGGCCCTGCTGCTCGACGACCCGGCCGCGCCGGCACCGGACCTGGGCCTGGCGGACTGGATCGAAGCCCGCCTGCTGCCGGTGGCCAACCAGGCGCCGGAGGTGCGGCGCGCGGTGGTGACCGGCGCCTGGCGCTCGCTGTGCTTCGAGGAGCGGCTGGCCTTCAACAAGCTGCTGACCGGCGCGCTGCGGGTGGGCGTGTCGCAGCGGCTGGTGCAGCAGGCGCTGGCCGAGATGAGCGGCGTGGACATCGCCCGCATCGCCCAGCGCATGCTCGGCACCTGGGCGCCGACGCCGGCGTTCGTGCGCGACCTGCTCTCGCCCGAGGCGCTGCCGGCCGACCGCCAGCAGCCGTACCCGTTCTTCCTCGCCTCGCCGCTGGAACTGGAGGCCGAGGCCTCGCCCGGCGAGCGCCTGGGCGCGATCGACGACTGGCTGCTGGAGTGGAAGTGGGACGGCATCCGCCTGCAGCTGATCCATCGCGACGCCGAGGCCGCGCTGTGGTCGCGCGGCGAGGAGCGGCTGGACGGGCGCTTCCCGGAGATCGAGGCCGCGGCGGCCTCGCTGCCGCGCCGCTGCGTGATCGACGGCGAACTGCTGGCCTGGGCCGATGGCGAGGCGCCGATGCCGTTCACCGCGCTTCAGAAGCGCATCCAGCGGCTCAAGCCCGGCGCGAAGACGCTGGCCGACACGCCGGTGCGGGTGCAGGCCTACGACCTGCTGGAACTCGACGGCGAGGACCTGCGCGAGCGGCCGCTCGACGCGCGCCGTGCGCTGCTGGCCGAGTTGCTGGCCGCGCACGGCGACCCGCGCATCGTGCTTTCGCCCGAGGTGCGCGTGGCCGACTGGGCGGCCGCCGCGGCGCTGCGCGAGGCGTCGCGCGAGCGCGGCGTGGAGGGGCTGATGCTCAAGCGCCGCGGTTCCGCCTATCAGGCCGGCCGCCGCCGCGGCGACTGGTGGAAGTGGAAGGTCGACCCGCTGACCGTGGACGCGGTGCTGCTGTACGCGCAGTCCGGCCACGGCCGCCGCAGCACGCTGTACACCGACTACACCTTCGGCCTGTGGGACGGCGACACGCTGGTGCCGGTGGCCAAGGCCTACTCCGGCCTGGACGACAAGGAGATCCTGGCGCTGGACCGCTGGATCCGCGCGCACACCCTGGAGCGCTTCGGGCCGGTGCGCTCGGTGCCCGCCCACCACGTCTTCGAGCTGGGCTTCGAGGCGGTCAACCGCAGCAGCCGCCACAAGTCCGGGGTGGCGGTGCGCTTCCCGCGCATCCTGCGCTGGCGCCACGACAAGCCGATCGCCGAAGCGGACCGGCTCGACGCGCTGAAGGCGCTCGCGCGGTGACCGCGCCGGCCCGTCGCGCCCGCGCGCGCGCTTTCGACGCCCCGCTGGCGGCCTGGTTCGCCGCGCGCGGCTGGCGCCCGGCGCCGTTCCAGCGCGAGGTCTGGCGCCGCTACCTGGCCGGCGAGTCGGGCCTGCTGCACACGCCGACCGGCAGCGGCAAGACCCTGGCCGCGTTCGGCGGGCCGCTGCTGGAGGCGCTGGCGGACCAGCGCGACGCGCCGGCGCCGCCCCGCGGCAAGCGCCGCCCGCAGCTGCAGGTGCTGTGGGTCACGCCGCTGCGCGCGCTCGCCGCCGACACCCTGCGCTCGCTGCGCGAGGCGACCGAGGCGGTGGGCCTGGACTGGCAGCTCGGCCTGCGCACCGGCGACGCCAGCGCGCGCGACAAGCGGCTGGCCCGCGCCGGCCGGCTCGACCTGCTGGTGATCACGCCGGAATCGCTGGCGCTGCTGCTGTCCTACCCCGACACCGCGCCGCAGCTCGCGCGGCTGCGCTGCGTGATCGTCGACGAGTGGCACGAGCTGCTGGGCAACAAGCGCGGCGTGCTGCTGCAGCTGGGGCTGGCGCGGCTGCGCGCGCTGAATCCCGCGCTGCGCACCTGGGGGCTGTCGGCGACGCTGGGCAACCTCGACGAGGCCCGCGACGCCCTGCTGCCGGATCGTCCCGACGCCGCGGTGGTGGCGGGGGCGACGCCGCGCGGCTTCGCCCTGCGCACCCTGCTGCCGGCCGAGGACGAGCGCTTCCCCTGGGCCGGCCACCTGGGCCTGGCGCAACTGCCGCGGGTGCTGGAGACGCTGCTGGCCGAGCGCACCAGCCTGGTCTTCGCCAACACCCGCTCGCAGGCCGAGCTGTGGCACCGCGCGCTCGCTTCGGTGTGGCCGGAGGCGCCGGAGACGCTGGCGCTGCACCACGGCTCGCTCGACCCCGCGCTGCGCGCCGCCGCCGAGCAGGGCCTGCGCGAGGGCAGCGTGCGCTGCGTGGTGGCCACCTCCAGCCTCGACCTGGGCGTGGACTTCCCCGCGGTCGACCAGGTGCTGCAGCTCGGCAGCCCCAAGGGCGTGGCGCGCCTGCTGCAGCGCGCCGGCCGCGCCCGCCACCGGCCCGGCGAGTCGGGCACCGTGGTCTGCGTGCCCACCCACGCGCTGGAACTGGTGGAGTACGCCGCCGCGCGCGAGGCGGTGGCGCGCGGCGAGATCGAGGCGCGGCCGTCGCCGCGGCTCAGCCTGGACGTGCTGGCCCAGCACTGCGTCACCCTGGCCCTGGGCGGCGGCTTCGAGGCCGACGCGCTGTACGCGGAGGTGCGCGGCGCCCACGCCTTCCGCGACCTGACCCCCGCCATGTGGCAGGCGGTGCTGGACTTCGTGGTGCAGGGCGGCCGCGCGCTGTCGAACTATCCCGACTTCCGCCGCGTGGTGCGCGGCGAGGACGGCGTCTACCGCGTCGAGGACCGCCGCGTCGCCCTGCGCCACCGGCTGTCCATCGGCACCATCGCCAGCGACGGCGCGGTGCGGGTGCAGTTCCTGCGCGGCGGCGGGTTGGGCTCGGTGGAGGAGAGCTTCGTCGGCCGGCTGCGCCGCGGCGACCGCTTCCAGTTCGCCGGCCGCCTGCTGGAGCTGGTGCGGCTGGAGGACATGACCGCCTACGTGCGCGTGGCCAAGGGCGGCGACGGCAGCGTGCCGAAGTGGATGGGCGGGCGCATGCCGCTGTCGAGCGCGCTGGCGCGCGAGGTGGAGCGCGCCTTCGACGGCGGCTTCGACGCGCCCGAGCTGCGCGCCATCGGCCGCCTGCTGCGGCTGCAGGCGAAGCTGTCGGCGCTGCCGGGGCCCGGCCGGCTGCTGGCCGAATGGGTCCGCGCGCGCGGCGGCGCGCACCTGTTCGTGTTCCCCTTCGCCGGGCGCCAGGTCCACGAGGGGCTGGCCGCGCTGCTGTCGCTGCGCTGGGCGCGGATGCAGGCCAACAGCTTCGCGTTCTCGGTCAACGACTACGGGCTGGTGCTGTCGCCGGCGCGCGAGGCGCCGATGGACGAGCCGCGGCTGCGCGCGCTGCTCGATCCCGCCGGGCTGCTCGACGACCTGCGCGAGAGCCTCAACCTCGGCGAGCTGGCGCGGCGCCAGTTCCGCGAGATCGCGCGCGTGGCCGGCCTGCTGCCGCCCTCGCTGCCGGGGCGCGCGCCGCGCTCGCTGCGTCAGCTGCAGGCCTCCAGCGGCCTGCTGTTCGACGTGCTGCAGCGCTTCGACCCCGGGCACATGCTGCTGGAGCAGGCCGAGCGTGAGGTGTTCGCCGCGCAGCTGGAGGTGGCGCGCCTGCGCGAGACGCTGGACGACTGCGCGCGGCGCGCGCTGTCGCTGCACGCGCTGCGCTCGTTCACCCCGCTGTCGTTCCCGCTGTGGGCCGAGGCCATGCGCGGCCGGCTCAGCAACGAGGACTGGCGCACGCGGGTGGAGCGCGCCGCCGCGCAGCTGGAGCGCCGCCATGGCGGATGAGCGCGCCATCGCGCTGGCCGGCGAAGCGCTGCTGCTGCTGGCCGAGCGCGCGCTGTACTGGCCGCGCGCCCGGACCCTGGTGATCGCCGACCTGCACCTGGGCAAGGCCGACCACTTCCGCCGCGCCGGCATCGCCCTGCCGGCCGGCGGCACCGGCCACGACCTGGAACGGCTGGACGCGCTGCTGGCGCGCACCGGCGCCGCCCGCCTGCTGGTGCTCGGCGATCTGCTGCACGGCCCGATCCCGGACGCGCCGTGGCTGGCGCGCTGGCGCGCGTTCCGCGAGCGCCATACCGGGCTGGCGGTCGACGTGGTCGCCGGCAACCACGACCGCGCGCTGCGCCGCCAGCCGGCGCGCGCGCAGGCGCTGGCCCTGAGCGCGGTGCACGCGTCGCTGCTGCACGAGCCGCCGTTCGCGTTCGTGCATGCCGAGGAGGACGCGCCGGCCGGCGGACCGGGCTACGTCCTGTCCGGCCACCTGCATCCGGTGCTGCGCCTGCCGGGGCTGCCGCGGCTGCCGGCGTTCCGCTTCGGCGCTGGCGGCCTGCTGCCCGCGTTCACCGCGTTTGCCGGCGGCCTGGCGATCTCGCCCGCGCCCGGCGAACGCGTCTACGTCTGCGCGCCGGGCGCGGTGGTGGAGGTGCCGGCGGAGGCCCGGATCGCGCGGCGGATGCCACGAACTTGACTGCCTGACGCTTCAGGCTGGCATGATACGCGCCGGCGCAGCGTTCGCCTGCGTTGGGGAAATGCCGGTCCGCCCGCCTGCCCGGTGGCGCCGCCGGCTGCAGGAGCGTCACGTCCATGTCGGAGTTTCTGTCCACCGCCCTCGGCTATCCCACGCTCGTCTACAGCGTGGCGCTGGCGTTCTGCGTCGCCTACTGGCTGCTGGCCGCCACCGGCCTGGTCGACATCGACCTGGACGCGCTGGATGGCCTGGACGCGGGCGAGACGCACGGCGTGGCCGGCGTGTTCGCGCGGCTGGGCCTGGACCGCGTGCCGGTCATGGCGGTGCTGACGCTGCTGGCGCTGGTCGGCTGGCTGTGCACCTATTTCGCGCACCTGTTGCTGCTGGGGCCGCTGTCGGGCGGGCTGCGCTGGCTGGCCGGCACCGGCATCGCGCTGCTGGCGCTGCTGCCGGCCGTCCTGGTCACCGCCGCGGTGCTGCGGCCGGTCCGGCGTTGGCTGCTGGCGCTGCGCCCGCCGAGCCAGCAGTCGCTGCTGGGCAGGACCGCGGTGGTGCGTTCCCCCGAGGTCTCGCCCTCGAACGGCAGCGCCGACCTCGACGACGGCGGCGCGGGCCTGATCCTGCAGGTGCGCAGCGACGCCGCCGCCGCGCCGCGGCGCGGCGACCGGGTGGTGCTGGTCGAGTTCAACGCCCCCGAGAACACCTACCGCGTCGTCCCGGAAGACGAGTTCCGTCACATTTGATCCCCGGGGCCCGTCCGGGTACGGGCCACGAGTTGAGGAGGACCTTCAATGAGCATTGCCGCGATCGCCCCGTTCCTGATCGGCCTCGGGGTCCTGCTGGTGCTGTTCCTCGGCATCGCCGGCCTGTTCAAGGCCTTCTACAAGAAGGTCGACCAGGGCACCGCGCTGATCGTCAACGACATGAGCGCGCAGCCCAAGGTGCATTTCACCGGTGCGCTGATCATCCCGGTGCTGTACCGGGCCGAGCTGATGAAGATCAGCCTGATCACGCTGCAGATCGACCGCCGCGGCAAGGAGGGGCTGATCTGCCGCGACAACATGCGCGCCGACATCGCGGTGGCGTTCTACCTGCGCGTCAACGAGACCCAGGCCGACGTGCTGCGGGTCGCCAAGGCGCTGGGCGCCGACCGCGCCAGCGACAAGCACGCGGTCGACGAGCTGTTCAACGCCAAGTTCTCCGAGGCGTTGAAGACGGTGGGCAAGAAGTTCGAGTTCACCGAGCTGTTCGAGAAGCGGCAGGAGTTCCGCGACGAGATCATCAAGGTGATCGGCAACGACCTCAACGGCTACGTGCTCGAGGACGTGGCGATCGACTACCTGGAGCAGACGCCCAAGAGCGTGCTCGACCCGCACAACATCCTCGACGCCGAGGGCATCCGCAAGATCACCGAGCTGACCGCCTCGCAGAACGTGGTCACCAACGAGCTGGAGCAGAACGAGCGGCTGGCGATCACCAAGAAGAACGTCGAGGCGCGCGAGGCGACGCTGGCGCTGGAGCGGCAGCAGGCCGAGGCCGAGGCGCGTCAGAAGCGCGAGGTGGACACCATCCGCGCGCGCGAGGAGGCCGAGACCGCCCGGGTGCAGGAGGAGCAGCGCCAGCTGGCCGAGAACGCGCGCATCGAGGCGCAGCAGCTCATCGACATCCGCGAGGAGAACCGCCTGCGCGAGGTCGAGGTCGCCGCGCAGAACCGCCAGCGCGCGGTGGCGATCGAGGCCGAGCGGGTGGAGCGCGCGCGCCAGCTGGAGCAGGTGACCACCGACCGCGAGGTGCAGCTGCAGGGCGTGGAGCGCGACAAGGTGGTGGAGCAGGGCCGGATGGACGTGGCCAACATCACCCGCGAGCGCATCGCCATTGACAAGACCGTGGCGCAGGAGGAGGAGCGGATCAAGGAGGTGCGCGAGGTCTCCGAGGCCGACCGCCTGAAGCAGGTCACGATCCTCGACGCCGAGGCCAAGGCGCAGGAGGCGCTGGTGCGCCAGGTGAAGGAGGCCGAGGCGCGCGAGACCGCGGCTCGCCACCGCGCGGTCGAGATCACCACCCTGGCCCAGGCCGAGTTCGACGCTTCCGGCAAGCAGGCCGAGGCCAAGAAGCTGCTGGCCGACGGCGTGCGCGCCGAGCGCGCCGCGCCGGGCCTGGCCGAGGCGCAGGTGCAGGAGGCCGGCGCGGTGGCGATCGAGAAGGTCGGCGTCGCCGAGGCGCGCGTCATCGAGGCCAAGGCCGAGGCCAACCTGAAGCAGGGCAGCGCCGAGGCCAAGGTGCTGGCCGAGACGCTGGGCGCGCAGGCCCAGGGCGAGGCGCAGATGGGCCGCGCCCGCGCCGAGGCGGTGGAGTCGATCGGCAGCGCCGAGGCGACGGTGGTGCAGAAGAAGCTGCTCGCCGAGGCCGAGGGCCTGACGCAGAAGTTCCAGGCGATCGACGCGCTCAGCGATACGGCGCGCTCGCACGAGGAGTTCCGCATGGCGCTCGACACCAGCCTCAAGCAGGCGCTGGCGTCGATCGACGCCGGCAAGGAGATCTCGAAGGAGAACGCCGAGGTCATCGCCACCGCGCTGCGCAACGCCGACATCGACCTGGTCGGCGGCGACGGCGGCATGTTCGACAGCCTGGTCAAGGCCGTCTCGCTGGGCAAGTCGATCGAGGGCCTGGCGGGCAAGAGCCCGATCGTGCAGGACCTGATGCAGCGCTACCTGGGCGTGGCGACCGCGACGCGCGGCGGCGACGGCGCCGCACCGCCCCGGGTGGGCGCGGACGGCCAGCGCGCGGTCGCCGGCGACGGCGCCGCCTGAGTGGACGCGCCGCCGGCCGTGGCCGCGCGGCGCGCGTCGAACCGGCAGGCACGCGGCATCGCCGCGCGCCTGCGCCAGCCGGGATAGGAGCCGATGTCCGAGCCGAACCCCGACGCCGCGCAGGCGTCGCCCGCGTCCTCCAGCCAGGTCGACCAGGCGGTCGCCCAGGGTGGCGCCTACGAGGTGCTGCGCCGGCGCCTGGCGGAGCAGGGCGCCCGCCTGCGCGCGAAGGCCGAGGCGCTGAACGCGCAGCGCCTGCAGGAGTTCGGCGACAGCCGGATGGAGGTGACCGGGCGCTTCCGCATCCGCACCGAGAACAACTGCGTCGGCCGCGACATCGTGCAGGTGCCCGGCGACCACCTGCTGTTCGGCTACAACGTCTACATCGGGCTGAAGACGCAGACCCGTATCGAGGACGTGTTCGGCCTGTACCGCCTGACCGAGGGGCCGGAGGGCTACGACGTCGCCCCGGTGGACCCGGCGGGCAGCTTCCTCGGCCAGCCCGGCTTCGTGCACGACTTCACCGAGCTGTACGCCTACTACAAGCACGCCCGGCTGCTGCAGCTGATCGTGCGCGAAAGCAAGCTGCTGGCGGCGTTCCAGATCGGCGAGCGCAGCACCGACGTGCGCGTGTTCCGCTGGGCGATCGCCAACACCGGCGAGCTGACCTACCTCGACGCGCGCGGCGAGCGCGACATCGCGCTGCCGCCGCCGTTCGACTTCGAGTGGACCCGCGCCACCCGCGAGCTGGCGGTGGACGGGCGCCACCCGCACCTCAACATCCTCGACACCGTGTTCGTCGAGACCACCGGCGGCGACCTGACGGTCAAGGTCGAGAACAACACCGAGACCGGGCAGGGCGTCTACAGCGAGCCGGTCGAGGACCGCACCCAGTCGATCGACGACGCGGTGTTCGACTTCGCCCGGGTCGGCTCGCTGGTCCTGCTCAAGGTGCTGCCCTACCGCGAGCAGGCCTGGCGCGGGCTGATCTACAACACGCTGACCGGCAGGATCGTCCGCAACGACGCCATCGTCCAGGCCTGCGTGCAGCTGCCCGAGGACCACGGGATCATCTTCCCCGGCGGCTACTACCTGCAGAACGGCGAGCACAAGGCCTTCGACGCGCAGATGGCCGGCATGCAGTTCAAGCGCGCGATCCGCTCGCCCAACGGCGAGGACGTCATGTACGTCTTCTACGACCGCGAGGCCGGCCGCTCGGCGCTGTTCGTCTACAACACCATCCAGCGCGCGCTGCAGAACCCGGTGTTCGGGCACGGCTACGCGCTGCTGCACGACGGGCGCATGGTGCTGTTCCACGCCGAGGGCGACGGGCCGACCCGCATCCACCCGATGCAGGTCTGGCAGACCCCGTTCGCCAGCGACGAGTTCGCCGCGCGCGCGCCGGCCGCCAACACCTTCATGGGCCGCATCGGCAATCCCGAGCTGGTGCGCGGCCTGTCCAACCTGCTCGACCTGGCCCGCGAGATCGACGGCGCCGAGGTCTCGGTGCAGCGCTACCAGCTGCTGGTGCACAACACCCGCCGCCTGTTCGACGCCCACCACTGGCTGGAGGCGCCGGAGTGCGGCGACCTGGGCGCGCTGCTGCACGAGATCAGCGCCACCGGCGAATCGGTGCTCGACGAGTACGAGAAGGTCGAGAGCATCCGCGGCCAGTCGGCGCAGGCGATGGACGAGGCCGGGCGGGCGCATCGCGCGCTGCTGGCGCGGCTGCAGCCCGAGAACTGGGACGCCATCGACGCCTTCGTCGAGGCGCTGGGCGAGATCGCGCGCCAGCGCGGCCACCTGCTGACCATCCGCGAGCTGCGCTACGTCGACACCGGCGCGATCGACCGCATGGGCGAGGCGCTACAGGAGGCGCAGGACCGGGTGGGCGCGGCGACCGGTGTCTTCCTGGCCGGCGACAAGGCGCTGCTGCCCTTCGCCCAGCGCCTGCAGGAGATCGACCGGGCTGCGCAGCAGGCGCAGACCGCCACGGCGCTCGCCGAGCAGATCGGGCGCATGCAGGCGATGGCGGCCGACCTGGACACGCTGTCGGAGCTGATGGCCACGCTGAAGGTGGACGACGCCACCGAGCGCACCCGCGTGGTGGAGGCGGTCTCCGGCATCTACGCCCGCCTCAACCAGGCGCGGGCGCGCGCCGACCAGCGCCGGCGCGCGCTCGGCTCGGCCGAGGCGGTGGCGCAGTTCGGCGCCCAGTTCTCGCTGTTCGGCCAGGCCATCGCCAGCGCGCTCGGCCTGGCCACCGACCCGGAACGCGCCGACGAGCAGCTCTCGCGCCTGCTGGTGCAACTGGAAGAGCTGGAGAGCCAGTTCGGCGAGCACGAACAGTTCCTCTCCGACATCCTGGCCAAGCGCGAGGAACTGCTGGAGACCTTCGAGTCGCACAAGCAGGCGCTGCTGGACGAGCGCCAGCGCAAGGCGCAGGCGGTGCTGGACGCCGCCGCCCGCATCCTCGATGGCCTGCCGCGGCGCACCGAACGCTTCGCGAGCGCCGACGAGCTCAACGCCTTCTTCGCCGGCGACCCCCTGATCCTCAAGCTGCGCGAGCTGGCCGAGCGGCTGCGCGGCTACCGCGACAACGTCAAGGCCGACGACGTCGAGGCGCGGCTCAAGGGCGTGCGCGACGAGGCGGTGCGCGCGCTGCGCGACCGCACCGAGCTGTTCGAGGGCGGCGGCCAGGTCGTCCGACTCGGCCCGCGGCACCGCTTCAGCGTCAATACCCAGCCGCTCGACCTCACCATCCTGCCGCGCGGCGAGGGTCTGTCGATCCACCTGACCGGCACCGACTTCTACGCGCCGATCCGCGACGAGGCGCTGGAAGCGCTGCGCGACTACTGGCAGGTGGCGCTGGACTCCGAGTCGCCCGCGATCTCGCGCAGCGAGCATCTGGCCGGGCTGGTGCTGGAGGCGGCCCTCGACGGCCGCGAGGGCCTGAGCCTCGATCTGCTCTCGCGCCAGCTGCCCGAGGCCGACGCGCTGGAACGCACGGTGCGCGCGTTCGCCGCCCCGCGCTACCGCGAGGGCTACGAGAAGGGCATCCACGACCACGACGCGGCGCTGATCCTGCGTGCGCTGGTGCCGGTGTACGCCGCCGCCGGGCCGCTGGTCCACGCGCCGGCGGCGCGGGCGCTGGCGGCGCTGTTCTGGGCCCGGGAACGCGGATCGGAGGAAGCCGCGCAGTGGCCCGAGCGCAGCGCCGGCGCGCTGGCGATCCGGCGCCTGTTCGGTACCCGGGACGGCCTCGACGCGCTGCAGGCCGAGATCGCCGCGGCGCTGGCCGCGTTCGCCGAGCGCGCGGCGCTGCCGCTCGACCCGGCCGTGGCGGGCGAGTCCGCACGCTACCTGCTCGCCGAGCTGCAGGACGGCGAGCCGACCTTCGGCTTCAGCCGCTACGCACGGCAGCTGGTCGACGCGCTGCAGGAGGCGCTGGCCGAGGCCGGCATGCAGGACGCCTTCGCGCGCTCGCTGCAGCGGCAGGCCGGGCGGCCCGGCGCGCAGTGGGCGCTGGCCTCGCACTGGCTGCAGGGCCTGTGCAGCGACCCGGCGCGGGCGCCGCTGGCCGGCTACGCGCCCGAGGCGATCGCGCTGCTGCTGGCCGGCCGCGAACTGCGCCACCAGGTGCGCGAGGCCGCGCTGGTGGCGGAGGTCGAGGGCCTGCTGGGCGAGCACCCGCGCATCGCCGAGGGCCGCCTGCACCTGCCGATCGACGACTTCCTGGCCCGGCTGCGCATGCACCGCGAGCGCTTCGTGACCGGCTTCCACCGCTACCAGGCCGTGCGCCAGCGCATCGTCTCGCGCGAGCGCGAGGCGCTGCGGCTGTCGGAGTTCAAGGCGCGCCCGCTGACCTCGTTCGTGCGCAACAGGCTGATCGACGAGGTCTACCTGCCGATCATCGGCGACAACCTCGCCAAGCAGATGGGCACCGTCGGCGAGGACAAGCGCAGCGACCTGATGGGCCTGCTGATGCTGATCTCGCCGCCCGGCTACGGCAAGACCACGCTGATGGAGTACGTGGCCAGCCGGCTGGGCCTGGTCTTCATGAAGATCAACGGCCCCGCGCTCGGCCACGAGGTGCGCTCGCTCGACCCGGCGCAGGCCCCCGACGCGACCTCGTGCCAGGAACTGGAGAAGCTCAACCTCGCGCTGGAGATGGGCAGCAACACGATGCTGTACGTCGACGACATCCAGCACACCCATCCCGAGTTCCTGCAGAAGTTCATCTCGCTGTGCGACGGCACCCGCCGCATCGAGGGCGTGTGGCAGGGCCGCACGCGTACCTACGACATGCGCGGCAGGAAGTTCTGCGTGGTCATGGCGGGCAACCCGTACACCGAGTCCGGCGAGGTGTTCAAGATCCCGGACATGCTCGCCAACCGCGCCGACATCTACAACCTGGGCGACGTGCTCGGCGGCATGGAGGACGCGTTCAAGCTCAGCTACATCGAGAACAGCCTCACCTCCAGCCCGGTGCTGGCGCCGCTGGCCACCCGCGACATGGCCGACCTGTACCTGCTGGCCGACCGCGCCGCCGGCAAGGAGGTCTCCAGCAACGACCTGTCCCACGCCTACAGCGGCGCCGAGGTCAACGAGATCGTCGCCACGCTGCGGCGGCTGATGCAGGTGCGCGACGTGGTCTACCGCGTCAACCAGCAATACATCGCCAGCGCCGCGCAGGCCGACCGCTACCGCACCGAGCCGCCGTTCCGGCTGCAGGGCAGCTACCGCAACATGAACAAGCTGGCCGAGAAGATCTCGCCGGTGATGAACGACGCCGAGCTGCAGCAGCTGATCGCCGACCATTACCAGGGCGAAGCGCAGCTGCTGACCACCGGCGCCGAGGAGAACCTGCTCAAGCTGGCCGAACTGCGCGGCAACGCGACGCCCGAGCAGGCGGCGCGCTGGGCGCAGATCAAGCGCGACTTCCTGCGCGACAAGGCCATGGGCGGCGAGGACGCCGACACCGGCGCGCGCGTGGTGGCGCAGCTGGCCGACATCGCCCAAGGCCTGCAGGCGCTGGGGACGGCGGGCGCCGCCCCGGCGGACGACGGCGGCCGGACGCCGGACCCGGTGCCGTGGCCGGAGGTGCTGGCGGCGCTGCAGCGCATCGCCGAGCGCGAGCCGCCCTCGGCCCCGGGCGAGGCGCTGGCGCAGGCGCTGCCGGACTCGGTGCGCACCGCGATCGAGCCGCTGCTGGAGCGCCTGCGGCAGTCGCACGAGCACCAGGCGGGCCTGGGCGCGGTCATCGTGCAACTGGTCGAGCTGATGCGCGAGCGCATGGCCGAAGCGCCGGCGGGCGCGGGCGCAGGCGCACGCAAGCGCCGCGAACGCACGCCGGCCGAGCGCCGGCTGGACGAGGCGCTGGACCAGCTGCGGTTCTTCGAAGGCCCCGGGAGCGCGGCACCGTGAGCGCGCCGCCGCCCGGGCCGCGCCCGCCCGCCGGCCTCGACAGCGTCGGCGCCGCTGCGGCCCACGGCGAGGCGGCCCTGGCCGACCTCGCGGCGGTCGGGATCGAGGCCGCGCTCGACCCCGCACCCGCGGCCGCGCTGGTCGACCGGCTCGGCGCGCTGCGCCTGGCCATGCAGTCGGCCGACCCCGCCGGCCTGCGCCGCCGCGTCGGCCTGTTCGGCCGGCTGCTGGGCCGCGACGTGGCGCTGGAATCCGAGGCCGGCGCGCTGGCCGGGCGGCTGGGCGTGCTGGTGCACGAGGCCGACCGCGCCGCCGGGACGCTGGCCGCGCATGCGGCCGGGCAGGCCGCGTGCGCGGGCCGGGTCGAGGCCGGCTGCCGCCGGCTCGCCGGGCTGGAGGCCGACGCGCGCGCCTGGCTGCGCACGGCCGACGTGGCGGCGCCGGAGCCATTGCGCGAAGCGCTCGAGCGCCGCCTCGACCACCTGCGCACGGTGCTCGCCACGCATGAACTCGCCGCGCGGCAGCTCGCGCTGCTGCAGGAGCAGAGCGCGGGGCTGCTCGCCCGCTACCGCAACATCCGCGACGTGCTGCTGCCGGCGTGGCGCCAGCGCCGCCTCGGCGACGGCGCCGCGGACGGCGCGCGGCGCGCCGGCGCCGCCGCCGAGATCGAGTCCGCGATCGCCGCCGAAGTCGCCGCCATGGCCGGTACACTCGGCGGGCGCCGCCCCGCCCGTCCCCAAGACCAGGAGAACGCCGCATGACCCAGGACACCTCCGACCGCGCGCTGGTGCCCGCGGCGCCGCCGCTGGACGACGCCTCGCTGCAGGCGCTGGGCCTGAGCGCGGCCGACCGCACCGAGATCGAGGCGGCGGGACGTTCGCTGGAGGACATCACCCCCGGCAACCTGCACGTCTACGGCCGCGATGCCGCCGGCAAGACCGCCGCCTTCTCCAGCCAGCTGCTCGACCAGGTCCGCAACCAGGACCTCGACGGCGCCGGTGAGAAGCTCGGCGAGGTGGTGCGGATCGCCCGTTCGCTCGACCTCGGCAGCTTCGCCGGCCGCTCCAAGGTGCCGGTGATCGGCCCGCTGCTCGACCGCCTGCGCGCCTCGCGCGACGAGCTGGTGCAGAAGTTCAGCAGCACCAACGAGCAGATCGAGCGGCTGATGCAGGACATCGGCCGCCAGCAGGGGCTGCTGACCCAGCGCGTGTCCGATTTCGACCGCATGCACGACATCGTGCTGGAGGAACGGCGCACGCTGGGCGTGTACGTGGCGGCCGGCAAGCAGCGGCTGTCCTCACTGGCCGCCGAGCAGCAGTCGCTGGCCGGCCGCGACGATCCCGCATCGCGCACGCGCCGTGCCGAGATCGACAACGCCGTCCGCCTGCTCGACAAGCGCGTGGGCGACCTCACCGTGATGCAGCACGCGGCCGACCAGTCGCTGCCGATGATCCGGCTGATCCAGGCCAACGCGATCCAGCTGGTCGAGAAGTTCAACACGGTGCGCAACATCACCATCCCGTCGTGGAAGCGCCAGTTCGCCATCCAGCTCTCGCTGGGCGAGCAGAAGAACGCGGTCGAGCTGTCCAACGCGATCGACGACGCCACCAACGACCTGATGCGCCGCAACGCCGACCTGCTGCGCGAGACCTCGGTCGAGACCGCCAAGGCCAACCAGCGCGCGGTCATCGACGTCGAGACCCTGCGCCACGTGCACGAGCAGCTGATCCAGACGGTGGAGGAGGTGCGCGGCATCCACCGCGACGGCATCGCCCAGCGCCGGCAGGCGGAAGGCGAACTGGCGCGCCTGCGCGACGACGTGCAGAAGCAGCTCGCGAAGCCCGCGCTGGAGGGCTGAGGCCCGTCCCGCGCGCGCTCAGCGCGCGCTGTAGGCGTGGACCTCGTCGACCAGCACTGCGACGCGGTCGGGGTCCATGTCCGGCGACATGCCGTGGCCGAGGTTGAACACGTGGCCCTCGCGCGAGCCGCCGTTGCCGTCGCGGTAGCTGTCGAGCGCGCGGCGGGCCTCGGCGCGGATCGCCTCGGGCGAGCCGTACAGCGTCGCCGGGTCCAGGTTGCCCTGCAGTGCGACGCGGCCGCCGGTGCGGCGCGCGGCGTCGCCCAGCTCGACCAGCCAGTCGACGCCGACGCCCTCGGCGCCGGTCCGCGCCAGGTCCTCGAGGTAGGCCGCGGTGCCCTTGCCGAACAGGATCAGGGGCGTGCGCGCGTCGCCTGCGCCGCGTTCGAGTTCGCGCGCGATGCGGGCCAGGTACGGCAGCGAGAACTCGCGGTACATCGCCGGCGACAGCACGCCGCCCCAGGTGTCGAACACCTGCAGCGCCTGCGCGCCGGCCGCGCGCTGCGCGGCGAGGTAGGCGATCACCGCGTCGGTGTTGACCGCCAGCAGCGCGTGCAGCGCCTTGGGGTCGTTGAGCGCCAGCGCCTTGATCCGCGCGAAGTCCTTGCTGCCGCCGCCCTCGACCATGTAGCAGGCCAGCGTCCACGGGCTGCCGGAGAAGCCGATCAGCGGCACGCTGCCGTCCAGCTCGCGGCGGATGACCCGCACCGCGTCCATCACGTAGCGCAGCCCGGTCTCCATGTCGGGCACGCCCAGCTTCGCGATCGCCGCGGCGTCGCGCACCGGGTGGCGGAACTTCGGGCCCTCGCCCTCGACGAAGTACAGCTCCAGCCCCATCGCGTCGGGAATGGTGAGGATGTCGGAGAACAGGATCGCCGCGTCGAGCGGGAAGCGCCGCAGCGGCTGCAGGGTGACCTCGCAGGCGATGTCCGGGTTCTTCGCCATCGCCAGGAAGCTGCCGGCCGCCTTGCGGGTGGCGCGGTACTCGGGCAGGTAGCGGCCGGCCTGGCGCATCAGCCAGACGGGGGTGCGGTCCACGGGTTCGCGCTTCAGGGCGCGCAGCAGGCGGTCGTTCTTCGGCGGTGCGGACAAGAGGGTGTTCCTTGCGGTGCGGCCGCGCGGCGGGCGCGGGAGGACGGGCCGCCGCGGCGGCGCATGGGGCGGCATTGTACGGGCGCGCGACGCGCCAGGCCGTATGATCCGGCGCATCCGCGCGCCCGCGCGAAATGCCCGAGCCATGCGCAGCCTCGACTTCACTTCCTGGAACGCCGTGCTGACGACCCTGCTGGGGATCGTCGTGGTCTCGCTGGTCGCGGTCGGCATCCGCCTGGCCTTCATGCAGGTGGTGCAGCGCCGCCGCGAGCGCGAGAACAGGCAGATCAACGAGCGCCTGAAGACGCTGATCGCGGCGTACAAGACCCTCGGCGGCTCGTTCACCGGCGAGCTCGCGGTCGATCCCTCGCACCTGCGCGACCTGCGCCGTCGCGCGCAGGCCGGCACGCCGGAGGCCGGCGCCGCCGCGACGGAGGACCCCCTCGGCTCCGACCGCAGGCGCCGCATCCGCGATGCGGTGGAAGCGGCGCTGTCGGACGTGATCCTGCTCGGCACCGAGGAGCAGGTCCGGCTGGCGGCGCAGGCCGCCCGGGACATGGCGGACGGGCGCGCGGTGCGCACCGCCGCGCTGGTGGTGTCCCTGCGTGCCTTCATCCGCCAGGCGCTGGACCTGGAGCCGGTGCCGGACGGGCTGGCGATCCCCGACCAGGGGCCGCTGCGCAGCGGCGACACCGGCAAGCGCGGCGGCGGCGAGGGCGGCGGACGCGGCAGTGGCGGCGGCGGTGGCGGGATGGGAGGCGGAATGGGCGCCGGGATGGGCATGGGCGCCGGCCTGGGGGCCGGGCTCGGCGCCGCCGGCGGCGACGGCGAGGCGCGCTAGCCGCCGCCGCGCGCGCATGCCCGGCACGACGCCGGACGGCCCGGCGTTCCCCGGGCGTCGCGAGGCCCCGCGGTCCGGGGACCGGTATGATGGCGAGGCCAGCCAGCGCCATGCCAGCCGCCCGTCGCCTCGCTGCAGGCTTCCCCAGGCGCTGCCGATGACCCGTCCCCCGCCCCGATTGATCGACAGCTTCCTCGGTCTCTACGACGAGCTGGCCCGCAACCTGCGCCGCCGCACCGGCGACGGCGCGCGCGCGGAAGACGCCGTCCAGGACACGTACCTGCGGCTGCTGGACGTCGAGTCCTCGCAGGAGATCCGCGACCGGCGCGCCTTCATCTACCGCGTGGCCGGCAACCTCGCCATCGACGCGGCCCGCCGCGACCAGCGCGGCGCCGGCGACGGCGAGCCGCCGCCGTCGATCCCCGATCCGTCCCCGGGCCCCGAGCAGCGCGCGCTGGCGCACGAGCGCCTGCAGCAGCTCGACCGCGCGCTGCGGGAACTGCCGCCGAACGCCCGCCTGGCGCTGCTGCTGTTCCGCGTGGACGGCCTGTCGCACGCCCAGATCGCGCGCCGGCTCGCGGTCTCGGAGAGCATGGTCGCCAAGTACATCGGCCAGGCCATGCGCCACTGCCGCAACCGCCTGCCGGCGCCGTGACCGCGTCCGGCCGGCCATTGCAATTCCGCCCTCCGCGGAACGTCTAATGGTGAGGGAGGTCCGAACGGGTCCACGGACGGACCCGCTCGGGCCTTCCTCAGCCGGGTCGGCGCTCGCTCCGCGCCGCCGACCGCCCATCCCGCGCAGCCGACCGCCACGCCGCAATGTCCGATCGCTTCCGCCCCCGCAACGATGCGCTCAGCGACGAGGCGATCGAGTGGGTGGTCCGCCTGGGCGGCGACCCCGGCCCGGAAGCGCGGGCCGCGTTCGAGGCCTGGTGCCGGCGCTCGCCGGCCCATGTCGAGGCCGTCCGCCAGGCCCGTGCGCTGCTGGAGGACGTCGGCCGGACGGAGACGGCGGCCGAGCACCGCCGCTGGGTCCGGGCGCTGGCCCCGCCCCCGCGGCGTGGCATCAGCCGCCGTGCGCTGCTGGTCGGCGGCGCGTCCGCGGCGGCCGTGGCGGGCCTGGCCGGCAGCGGCCTGCTGGGGCCGGCGGCGGGCGTCTTCGCCGACGAGACCACCCGCGTCGGCCAGCGCCGGCGACTGACCCTGCCCGACGGATCGCCGGCCTGGCTCAACACCGCCAGCGCGCTGTCCGTGGACTTCTCCGCGACGCTGCGCACGGTCTCGGTCGCGGCGGGCGAAGCGCTGTTCGAGGTCGGCCCCGAGGCGCGGCCGTTCGTCGCCAGAAGCCGCGACGGCGAGGCCGGCACCGCCGGCGCGCGCTACGTCCTGCGGCGCGAGGCACGGCACAGCGCGGTCGTCGTGCTGTCCGGGACGGTCGAGGTCCGCAACGAGGCGGGGACCGTCGCTGTCCACGGCGACCAGCGCGTGGCCTTCGGTCCTGGCGTGCTGGGGCTGGTCGAGGCGGTCGACGCCGCCGCGCTCGCCGCCTGGACCCGCGGCAAGCTGATCTTCAACCGGCAGCCGCTGGCGGCCGTCGCCGCCGAGCTGGAGCGCTACACGGCCGGCCGCGTGATCGTCGTGGGCGAGCGCCTGCGGCGCTTCGAGATTTCAGGCGTGTTCGGCCTCGACGACGCCGACGCCCTGCTGCGCACCGTCGCCGGGGTCGCCCGCGCCGACATCGTCCGCCTGCCGCTGCTGACGCTGATCCGCTGATCCGCTGATCCGGCCGGCCGCGCGGCGCGGCGCGGGATGGGGCGTCGGCGGGGAGGGCGCCACCGGCCCGCGACCGGGACTGCAATTTCGGCGCGCCAGGTTCGTCTATAGGAATGAGAGACATTCGCATCCGGCGCAGCGCCGCGGGTGCGGGTGCCCGTGCCCCCGGACCGCCGACTGGACCCATGACGCCTTCCCGCCTTCCTTCCCCCTGCCGTCCTTCCCGTGCCCGCCCGGGTTCCCTGCTGGCCGCCGGCATCGCCCTGGTCCTGTGCGCCGGCCCGGCGATGGCACAGGCGCCCGCGCCGACGCAGGCGGCCGCCGTGCCGGCCCGCGAGTTCGACATCCCCGCCCAGCCGCTGGACGCGGCGCTGACCCGCCTGGCCGACCAGGGCGAGCTGCGCATCCTGTTCGCCTCCGCCGACGCCGCCGGCGTCCGCAGCCGGGCGCTGTCCGGCCGCTACACCGCCGAGGAGGCGCTGTCGCGCCTGCTCGCGGGCACGCCCCTGGCCTGGCGCTGGCAGGAGCCCGGCATCGCCGTCGTCGAGAAGCGGCCGGCGGACGGGATCGTGCTGGGCACGCTCCAGGTCGAAGGCCGGCGCCTGCAGGGCGCCGGCGGCGGCGCACCGGCCGCCGAGGCGATCTACGAGGCCCCGCGCGCGCTCAGCGTGGTCACCCGCGAGGACATGGACCGCATCCCGGTGCGGCACGCCGCGGAGCTGATCGAGGCCACGCCGGGCGTCGCCAGCGCGGTCAACCGCCTGGACCCCGCGCTGTCGATCAACATCCGCGGCATGCAGGACTTCGGCCGCGTCAACATGATGATCGACGGCATGCGCCAGAACTTCGTGCGCAACGGCCACCAGCAGCGCAACGGGCAGATGTACATCGACGCCGAATTGCTGTCCGGGGTCACCATCGAGCGCGGCCCGCGCAACGACGTGCACGGCATGTCCGCCATCGCCGGCCAGGTGAACTTCCACACCCTCGACTTCGCCGACCTGATCCGCGACGACGGCGGCTACGGCCTGCGCCTGCGCGGCAACGGCGGCCTCGGCGGCGAGGGCAACGGCGTCGACTTCATCGGCAGCGCGGCCGGCGCCGCGAAGCTGGGCGAGCGCTGGCGGGTGCTGGCGGCGCGCAGCCGGCGCTCGATCGGCGACTACGACGTCGGCCGCCGCGGCGACGCCGGCTGGTGGGGCGATGCGCTGCTGACCGACCTGGAGGACTACGAGGCGCTGACCGGATTGCAGACCATCCGCTTCGCCAGCCAGAAGCAGGACTCGGACCTGTTCAAGGCCCGCTTCGACGTCGGCGACGGGCAGTGGCTGCAGTTCACCTACATCGGCACCGGCCTGGACTACGCCAACCTGTCCGAGCAGCGGGCCTCCGCGTTGGATCTGGCCGTGGGCGAGTCGCCCTGGCGCCGCAGCGGCGACGCCCGGGTCGACACCGAGAGCTATGCGCTGGACTGGCGCTGGGCGCCGCCCGGCAGCGACTGGATCGACCTGCGGGCCAAGATCTACACCGTGGACACCCGCAACAGGAACCGCACCGAGCCGCGCTACCCGGCCACGCTGTTCGGCTTCACCAACGCCCAGTACGAGGCGATGGGGCTGGGCGAGGACTACATCGGCACCTACATCGACGGCCTGTGGGACCGCGGCCAGTGCGAGGGCGACTCGATCGCCGGCAGCATCGCCACCGCCTGCACCTACGGCATCGGCCTCAACCAGCGCATCCGCACCGAGACGCGCGGCCTGCAGCTCGACAACACCTCGCGCTTCGACGTGGGCGACAGCGCGCTGCTGACCGCGAACTACGGCCTGGAGTACTTCCGCGACGAGGCCGGCTCGACGATCACCCGCGACCACGAGGGCCGCACGATCGAGCACTACAACCAGTACGGCCAGGGCGAGAGCCTCAATCCCGAGGGCAAGCGCGCGATGGCCAGCGCGTTCGCCAACCTCACGCTCGAAGACGACTTCTACACCGTCTCCGCCGGGCTGCGCTACGACCGCTACTCGCTCGAGGGCGACACCCAGGTGCCGGGGACGCGGAGCGTGTACCGGACGCGCTACGACCAGTACCTGGCCTACATGTGCACGCGCTCCGGCGACTACTTCGTGGAGCGATGCGGCAACGCCCGCGAGTTCGGCGAGCCCTGGGTCATCGACAACCAGCCCAACTACTACACCAGCGGCAACTTCTCGCCGCGCTGGGTCGACTCGACCGGCCTGTACGACTACCGCGTCGACCGTTCGCAGGGGAAGTGGCTGCCGGCCCTGGCCGCGGCGATCCGGCCCACGCGCTGGCTGGAGCTGTACGCCAACTGGGGCAGGTCGTGGCGCCCGCCGGCCATCAACGAGACGCTGATGGCCGGCAGCCACCCGGGCGACAACTTCGCCTACATGTACTCCAACCCGAACCTGGACCCGGAGACCAGCCGGACCTGGGAGATGGGCGCCAACCTGGCCTTCGAGGGCGTGTTCGCGCAGGGCGACGCGCTGTTCCTGAAGCTCGGCTACTTCGACACCCGCGCCGACGACTACGTCATCACCACCTTGAACAACAACACGCCCGGCACCGGCACCAACGCGCTGTTCGGCCTGGGCAAGACCGCCTTCGTCAACAACCGCGCGCCGACCCGCTTCCGCGGCATCGAGCTGGAGGGCCGCTACGACGCGGGCCCGGTGTATGCGCAGTTCTCCTACATCCGCTACGTGGGCGGCGACAACCGCTTCTGCCAGGACCTGTACTTCGCCGGCGCCGGCGACAGCAAGTACGACCGGCCCGACGAGAACGGCGTGTACCCGGAACCGCACCGGATGGCGGTCGAGGCCGGCTACGACAGCTGGCAGGCGTGGGCCGACGACCAGGTCGTCTGCGACGACACCGTCGGCGTGTTCAACAGCATCGCCGGGCGTCCGCTGGACAAGGGCCACCTGGTCCTGGGCACCCGCCTGTTCGACCGGCGCCTGGACACCGGCCTGCGCCTGACCTACAGCGGCAGCGGCGGCTTCCTGGGCAACGCCTACGGCGCGGCCTACCGCGACGTCGACGTCTGGCACAGCTACACGCTGCTGGACTGGTATGCCAGCTTCCGGGTCAACGCGAACCTGAAGCTGTTCGCCTCGGTCGAGAACCTGCGCGACCGCAACTACGTCGACACCGGCGCGGACCACCTGGCGTGGGTGGCGGCGCCGGGCCGGACCACCCAGGTCGGATTCGAGTGGAGCTTCTGACGTCCCGCGGCCGCGGGACGCGCAGAAGGCGTGCGGGCGCCGTCCGCGTGCCGAACTAGGGCCCCGCTTCGCAGCGAGGCCCGAAGCCAGGGAGACGTCCCGAGCGAACGCGACATCCTTTTCCATCACTCAACGAGGAAAGCACCATGTCTGCCTACGTGACCCAGTACAACGAAACGCTGTTCCCCGAAGGGGGCTACACCGTCAACGATCCGCTGTTCGACGTCCTGCGCGCCTTCGACGACAGCGGCGTCGCCGGCGAGCACACCGGCGTGCCGAACTACGGCGGCTTCTGGGGCGGCGACGCCTTCTCCGGCACCAGCTACGGCTTCACCAGCGCCACGGTGGACGGCTACGCCTTCGTCGCCACCGGCAACCTGACCTACGACTTCCCCACCCACACCCTGTGGGGGTCGCTGGAGTCGATCACCCTGGGCGCCGGCGTCACCTCCACCGGCGAGGTCGTCAGCCCGTTCCTGACCATCGAGTTCGACGCCGCGCTGCAGGGCACCCTGGCCGAGGGCCGCGCCAACGTGGTCCACGACGTCCTCTGGGGCCTGATGAACGGTTCGGTCGACGGCGCCAGCGACAGCGCCGGCACGGTCAGCCCGGGCGGCCTGATCGCCGCGCTGGAGGACCAGGGCGTGACCGCCGGCACCACGGTGGCCGACCTCTACGTGCCGGGCGCGGCCGACCTGGTCGGCGACTTCGCCGTCACCGAGACCGAGTACGCGCTGGCGGCCTGAGTCCGGGCCCCATCGGCTCCCGGCCCGGCGCTGCCGGACGGGAGACACGGAACACCGCCGTGGCCCGCGAGGCCACGGCGGCAACAGGCCCCCGAACACCGCGCGATGCACGCCACCCCCACCGGCCCACGCCCAGGACGATACGAACGCGATGAACGCTGCAACGGCTGACCGCGACGGCGTCGCCGCGGCGCTCGGCGGCCTGCGCGGCAGCGCGATCGGCATCGGCGCGTTCAGCGCCGCGATCAACGCGCTGCTGCTGACGCCGTCGATCTACATGCTGCAGGTCTACGACCGCGCGCTGGCCTCGGGCAACGGCTTTACCCTGCTGATGCTGACCCTCGTCGCCGCCGGCCTGCTGGCGCTGCTGGGCGCGCTGGAGTACGCCCGCAGCCGGGTGGTGATCGACGCGGGCTCGCGCCTGGACGACCGGCTGGGCCTGCGGGTCTACGAGGCCGCCTTCGAGCGCGGCCTCGCCGGCGGGCAGGCCCAGGCCGACCAGGCCGGGCGCGACCTCGACAGCGTCCGCCAGTTCCTCACCGGCAGCGCGGTGCCGGCGTTCTTCGACGCGCCGTGGTGCCCGATCTTCCTGCTGGTGATGTTCCTGCTCCACCCCTGGCTGGGCGCGCTCGCGGTGGCCGGGATCGTACTGCTGTCGGCGCTGGCCTGGCTCAACGACCGGGCCGGCCGCCGGCTGCTCGCCGAGGCCGGGCAGCTCGCGGACCAGTCCTCGCGGATGGCCGACGACCAGTTGCGCAGCGCCGGCACGATCGAGGCGATGGGCATGCTCGGGCGGCTGTCCGGGCGCTGGAACACCGTGCATCGCGGCGCCGTGCGGCGCCAGGCCGTGGCCAGCGAGCGCAGCGCGCGGATCGGCTCGCTGTCCAAGAGCCTGCGCCTGCTGCTGCAGTCGCTGGCGCTGGGGGTCGGCGCGTGGCTCGCGATCGAGAACCGCATCAGCCCCGGCATGATGATCGCGGGGTCGATCCTCATGGGGCGCGTGCTCGGACCGATCGACCAGGTGATCGCTGCCTGGCGGCAGTGGAGCGGGACCCGGCGGGCCTGGGAGCGGACCCGGGCGCTGCTGGGCGCGCATCCGCCGCGGCCCGCGCGGCAGCCGCTGCCGCCGCCGTCCGGCGAACTGCACGTGGACGGCGTGACGGCGCTGCCGCCGGGCGCATCGGCGGCGGCCGCCACGCTGGTGGCGGTGACCTTCTCCCTGCGGCCCGGGGAGATCCTCGGCGTGGTCGGCCCGTCCGGTTCCGGCAAGTCCACGCTGGCGCGGGTGCTGACCGGCGTCTGGCCGGCGCGCGTGGGCACGGTCCGCCTGGACGGCGCCGACCTCCGGCAGTGGGACCGGGACCGGCTCGGGCAGTACGTCGGCTACCTGCCGCAGGAGGTGGACCTGTTCGCCGGCAGCGTGGCCGAGAACATCGCCCGCTTCGCCGCGGACGATGCCGATCCGCAGCAGGTGGTGGAGGCGGCGCAGCTGGCCGGTGCGCACGCGGCGATCCTGGCGCTGCCCGGCGGCTACGACACCGTGCTGGGCCCGGGCGGGCAGGGGCTGTCGGGAGGGCAGCGGCAACGCATCGCGCTGGCCCGCGCGGTCTACGGCACGCCGCGCCTGGTGGTGCTGGACGAACCCAACGCCAGCCTCGACGAGGAGGGCGAGCAGGCCCTGCTGGCCTGCCTGCAGCGGTTGCGGCAGTGCGGCGCCGCGGTAGTGGTCGCTACCCACCGTCCCAGGGTGCTCGAGGCCGCGACCCGCCTGCTGGCGCTCAAGGCCGGCCGGGTGGTGGCCTGCGGCCCCACCGCCGAAGTGCTGGGGCGGCTGCAGGCGGATCGGCCCGCGCCCGCCGCAGCTCCCGCTGCGGTCGGTGTCCGTTCCGCCGCCGCCGTTCCGTTCTGGAGCGCCCGCAGCGTTCCGGCGCCGGGCGATCCGCGGCGCGCGGCGGAGGCGCAGGAATGAACCGGTCCGGCCCGCAGGACGCGATGTCCCGCGCCGGGCGCCGGCCCGGCCGTGCGCGGGGTGCGCCGATCGCGCCTTCGCCGCCCGGCGGCGCGCCCACGCTGGCGGCGCTGGCGGCGGAGGAAGCGTCGCAGGCGCCGCGCGGCTCGCCGGCTCGCCTGGGCTGGTGGCTGCTGGCGCTCGGCTTCGGCGGCTTCCTGGCCTGGGCGACGTTCGCGCCGCTGGACAACGGCGTGTCCGCGCCGGGCACGGTCGTCGTCGCCGGCCACCGGCAGGCGGTGGAGCACGTGGGCGGGGGCATCGTCGCCGCGCTGCCGGTGGGCGAGGGCGACCGGGTCGAGGCCGGGCAGGTGCTGGTGCGCCTGGATCCGACCCGGGCGCGCGCGGAGGCGCAGGCCCTGCGCGCGCGCCTGGCCGCGGTGCAGGCGCGCGAGGCCAGGCTGGGCGCCGAGCGCGACGGCCTCGATCGCATCGAACTGCCCGCGCCGCTGCGCGGATCCGACGATCCCGACATCCGCGCCACGGTCGAGCTGCAGGCGCAGCTGTTCGCCAGCCGCCGCTCGGCGCTGGAGCAGGAGCTGGGCAGCCTGCGGCAGAACCTGGCCGGGCAGCGCGAGCTGGTGGCCGGCATCGAGTCCGCGCTCGCCCACAAGCGCGAGCAGTCGCGCGCGCTGGGCGAGCAGCTGGGCAACCTGCGGCAGCTGGCGAGCGAAGGCTACGTGGCGCGCAACCGCCTGCTGGAGACCGAGCGGCTTCACGCCTCGCTGCTGGCGGACATCTCGCGCGACCTCGGCAGCCTCGGCCAGGCGCGCCGCCAGATCGCCGAGCTGGGCCTGCAGATCGCGCAGCGCCGCGACGCCCACCAGCAGGAGGTCCGCGGCGAGCTGGCCGACGCCCGGCTGGAAGGCCAGTCGCTGGCGAACCAGCTGGACGCGGCGGAGTTCGAGCTGGCGCGCACCGAGATCCGCGCGCCGGCCGCCGGGATCGTGGTCGGCCTGTCCGTCCACACCGTCGGCGGCGTGGTGGCGCCCGGCGGCCGCCTGATGGAGATCGTCCCGGAGGACCAGCCCCTGATCGTGGAAGGCCGGCTGCCGGTCTCCAGCGTGGACAAGGTGCACGGCGGGCTTCCGGTGGAACTGCTGTTCACCGCCTTCGAGCAGAGCCGCACGCCGCGCCTGGAAGGCACCGTCGAACTGGTGTCGGCGGACCGGCTGGAGGACGAGCGCAGCGGCGAGCCCTACTACCGGGTGCGCGTGTCGGTCGCGCCGGAGCAGCTGCAGCGCCTGCGGCTCGGCTCGCAGCCGCTGCGCGCGGGCATGCCGGTGAGCGTCTTCGTGCGCACCGGCGAGCGCTCGCTGATGAGCTACCTGTTCAAGCCCCTGTTCGACCGGCTGGGCACGGCATGGGGCGACGAATGACGGCCCGGCGCCGGGCGGGCCCGCGCGTCCGCGCAGGCCTGCTCGCCGGGCTCGCGCTGCTGGCCGCCGCGCTCGCCGCGCCGGCACGCTGCGAGAGCGCGCCGGACCGCCTGGACTTCCTGCGCGCCTACGAACTCGCCCTGCAGCACGACCCGACGTGGCAGGCCGCGCGGTCGCGGCGCGAGGCCGATGCCGAGGAGCGCGCGCTCGGCCGCAGCGGCCTGCTGCCCAACGTCGGCTACCGCTACTGGCGCTCGCGCAACCGGTCGGAGGTCAGGGAGACGACGCTGTTCGGCCCGTCGGTCCGGGACGTGGACTACGACGGCTACGCCTCCAGCCTGACCCTGGTCCAGCCGCTGTTCGATGCCGCCGCCTACGCGCGCTACCGCGAGGGCCGGGCGCGCGCCGATGCCGCCGAGCACGTGCTGGAGCGCGCGCACCAGGCGCTGGCGGTGCGCACCCTGCAGGCCTACCTGGACGTGCTGTACGCCGAGGACGAGCTGGCGCTGGCCGAGGCGCACCTCCAGGCGCTGACGGCGGACGCCGAGCGCGTCGAGCGCTTCCTGCGCCTCGGCGAAGGCACCGTCACCGAGCGCGCCGAGGCGCAGGCGCGGCGGCATCTGGCCGAGGTCGCGCGGATCGAGTCCGGAGACCGCCGCCGGGACGCGCTCAACGCCCTGCGCGCGCTGATCGGCGGCGCCGTGCCGCAGGGCGGCGTCGCGCCGCTGCTGTCGCGCGGGCTTCCGCTGGAAGACGGGCTCGAGCCGCTGGAGGCCTGGCGCCGGCGGCTGCTCGCGGGCAATCCCGAGCTGGCCGCGCAACGCAGCCTGGTCGAGGCGGCCCGCCGCAGGCACCAGCGCCAGCGCGCCGGCCACCTGCCCAGCCTGGACCTGCTGGTCCGGCAGCAGCTCAGCAGCTCCAACGCCGAGAACCAGATCGGCCAGCGCTACGACACCGGCACCATCGGGATCGAGCTCAGCGTCCCGCTGTACGCCGGCGGCGGCACCTCGGCCGCTTCGCGGCAGGCGCGCGCGCTGCTCGACGAGGCCGAGCACGAGCTGGAGGCGGCCACGACGGACCTGCTGGACGACCTCGAACGGCAGTACCTGCGGGTCCGCAGCGGGCCGGCGAAGATCGAGGCGTACCAGCAGGCGCTCGCCGCCGCCGAGCAGCGGGTGGCCGCGACCCGGAAGAGCGTGCTCGGCGGCGAGCGCACCCATCTCGACGTGCTGGACGCGGAGCAGGCCCGCTACCAGACGCAGCGCGACGCCGCCCGCGCGCGCTACGACTTCCTGCTGGCCTGGCTGTCGCTGCGCTGGCAGGCGGGTGCGCTGGGCCGCGCGGACGTCCAGCGCATCGCCGCCTGCTTCGGGGTGCCCGCCGCCGGCGCCGCGCATCCGGCACCGATCGGTCCCGCCGTCGCGGGGGCGTCGCCGTGACCGGCGCCGCGCGCCGGCGGGAGCGTCCTCAATCCCCGCCCAGCACGCCCAGCACCGCGCGCTCCGGTACGTCGGCCAGCACCTGGGCGCGGCCGGCGCCGGTCCAGACGATGAAGCGCAGCCCGCCGGCCTGCGCTTTCTTGTCCAGGCGCATGTGCGCGAGCAGGCGTTCCGGGTCCAGCCCGGGCGGCAGCGCCACCGGCAGCCCCAGCCGCGTCAGCAGCCCGCGCAGGCGCTCGCCGTCGGCCGGCTTCGCCAGGCCCAGCGCCTCGGACAGCCGCGCGGCCAGCGCCATGCCCACCGCCACCGCCTCGCCGTGGTTGAGCCCGCCGTAGCCCTGCTCGGTCTCGATCGCGTGGCCGAAGGTGTGGCCGAAGTTCAGCAGCGCGCGCTCGCCGTGCTCGAAGGGATCGCGCTCGACGATCGCGGCCTTGTGCGCGCAGCTGCGGGCGATGGCCTCGGCGAGCGTGTCGTCGTCCATCGCCAGCAGGGCGTCGGCGCGCGCTTCCAGCCAGTCGAGGAAGGGCGCGTCCACGATCGCGCCGTACTTGACCACCTCGGCAAGGCCCGCGCGCAGTTCGCGCGGCGGCAGGCTCTGCAGCACCTTGGTGTCGGCCAGCACCGCGCGCGGCGGGTGGAAGGCGCCGACCAGGTTCTTGCCCTGCGGCAGGTCGACCGCGGTCTTGCCGCCCACCGAGGAATCCACCATCGCCAGCAGCGAGGTCGGCAGCTGCACGCAGTCCACCCCGCGCATCCAGCAGGCCGCGGCGAAGCCGGCCAGGTCGCCGACCACGCCGCCGCCCAGCGCGTACACGCAGGCGTCGCGGCGCGCGCCGAGCGCGGCCAGCGCGTCGATCGCGCCGGCGAAGCCCTCCAGCGTCTTCGAGGCCTCGCCCGCGGGCAGGGCGAAGGTGGCCACGGCCAGGCCCGGGCGCGCGTCGCGCAGGCGCGCGGCGACCGCCTCGGCGTACAGCGGGCCGACGTGGGAATCGGTGACCAGCAGCGCCTGGCGGCCGCGCAGCGGGCCGGCGAGGGCGGCGGGATCGTCCAGCAGGCCGGGGCCGATGGCGATGCGGTACGGGGCGGTGCCGCCGACGTCGACGGTCTTGCGGGATGCGGTCATGGGGGCGGGGGGTTCGCGGAACGCGATTATGTTCCGTCCGGGAGCGGATCGGCATCGGCGGCGTCGCGCCGCCAGTGCCGGGCGAGCAGGCGGCCCAGCCGCGCGGTGGCCGCGGCGGCGGCGCAGGTCTCGGTGTCGAAGCGCAGGTCGGCGACCTCGGCGTACAGCGGGTCGCGCGCCACGGCCAGCGCGCGCAGCACCTCGGCGCGGTCGCCGCGGGCCAGCAGCGGCCGGCTGCGGTCGCGCGCCAGCCGCGCCAGCTGGTGCTCGACGCCGACGTGCAGGTGGACCACGAAACCGCGCGCGGCCATGGTGCGGCGATTGTCCGCGTCGAGCACCGCGCCGCCGCCGCTCGACAGCAGCAGGCCCTCGTCCTGCAGCAGGTCGTGCAGCACCGCGCGCTCGCGGGCGCGGAAGCCGGGCTCGCCCTCGCAGGCGAAGATCGTCGGGATCGTCGCCCCGGTGCGCTGCTCGACCTCGTGGTCCAGGTCGACGAAGCGCAGCCCGAAGCGGCCGGCCAGGCGGCGGCCGATCGACGACTTGCCGGCGCCCATCGGGCCGACCAGGACGAGGTTCGGGGCGGGGTTCATGCCCGGGCAATGCTAGCAGCGCGGCGTCGGCGCCCGCGGTCCCGTTTTGCATCCGCTTCACGCGGTGTTGCCGCCGGGCACATGGCCGCCGGTCCATAGTGGGGCGCTCCGGCGGGAGTCCGCCAGCCAACGGGAGACATGCACATGTCCGTCGCCAAGGTCATCGAGGTCAACGCCTCGTCCACCACCAGCATCGAGGAGGCGGTGAAGCACGGCCTCGCCAAGACCGCCGAGACCGTCAAGGGCATCAAGGGCGTCTGGGTCAACGAGATCAAGGCCGAGACCGACGACAAGGGGGCGATCGTCGAGTGGCGGGTCAACCTCAGGATCACCTTCGTGGTCGAGTAGCGCGCGCGTCCGGCGGTGCGGCTCGGCGGACGCGCGGCGCATCCGGCGCGGGCGCCCGCGCGGCGTCGAGCGGGGCGACGGCGTCGGCCAGCGCCGGCAACGTGCGCAGCGCCTGCCGGCTGACCCGTTCGTAGTGCTGCACGAAGCGCTCGACCTGCGCGCGCGTCATGCCGCGCCGCGCGGGCTCGGCCGCCTGCAGCGCGCACTCCTGCTGCCAGCGCCACGCGGGCACGACGTCGAAGCCCGGCGGCTGCAGGAACAGCAGGCGGTCCACGCGCGCCCACAGCGCCGGGTAGTCGCGCGCCAGCGCGTCGTTGCACCAGCGCCGCCAGCGGCCGTCGGCGTCCTCGCCGCGTTCGAGCGCGTTGAGCGGGGCGGCCAGGGCGTCGGGCGCCTGCGCCGGCGCGCCCAGGCACCAGCCTTCCAGGATCGTCAGGTCCACCGCTTCCACCAGCGGCCAGCTGGCCTCGGGCCGGCGGCAGTCGGCCAGCTTGTCGAAGCGGGGCAGGCGCACCGGGCGGCCGGCGCGGAGCGCGTCGAGCGTGGCCAGCGCCAGCGGCAGGTCGTGGGTGCCGGGCGGCCCGCGGGTCGCCAGCAGCGGGTGCACCTCGCGCGCCAGGGCCTCGCGCTGCGGGCGGTCGAGGTAGACGTCGTCGAGCGACAGCGTTGCCACCCGCAGCCCGTGCGCGCGGGCCGCCTCGGCGAGCTGGGCGGCGAGGGTGGACTTGCCGGTGCCCTGCAGCCCGCTCAGGCCGTACACGCGCACGCCCTCGCGCAGGGCGTCGGCGAGCACGCGCGCCACGAAGTCGGCGGCGAAGCCGCCCGCGGCCGCCGGGGCGGGGGACGGCACGGCGGAGGGCGGATGCGTCGGCCGCGGCATCGCGCCACAATAGCCCAATGGACCAGGACGCTCTCTACGCCGAGGCGCTTTCGACCTTCGGCACCCTGTTCGTCGAGGCCGCGGCCGCCGGCGAACCCGACCCCACCGCGATGACCGTCGCCACCGCCGGGCTGGATGCGCGGCCCTCGGCGCGCATGGTGCTGCTGAAGGGCCACGACGCGCGCGGCTTCGTGTTCTACACCCACCTCGACGGCCGCAAGGGCCGCGAGCTGCAGGAGAACCCGCGCGCGGCGCTGCTGTTCCACTGGCCGCGCGTGCGCCACGGGGTGCAGGTGCGCATCGAGGGCGCGGTCGCGGTGGTGGACGACGCCGAGGCCGACGCCTACTTCGCCAGCCGGCCGCGCGGCAGCCAGCTCGGCGCCTGGGCCTCGCGGCAGTCGGAGCGGCTGGCCTCGGCCGAGGAATTCGAGCAGCGCCTGGCGAACGCCGAGGCCGAGTTCGACGGCCGCGAGGTGCCGCGCCCGCCGCGCTGGAGCGGCCTGCGCGTGCGGCCGGAGCGGATCGAGTTCTGGTACGGCGCGCAGTTCCGCCTGCACGAGCGCTGGCTCTACGCCTGCGACGCCGCGGAGGCGTGGTCGAAGCGGATGTTGTTTCCTTGAAGGGCCGGGATTCGGGAATCGAGAATCGGGAATTGGAAAAGCGGGGAGCCTTTGCTGTTTCCGATTCCCCATTCCCGATTCCCGATTCCCGGCGATGCGGCCCCCGCCGCATTGTCTGCCTGACCGAGGAGCCGACGGAGACGCTCTACGCGCTGGGGGCGCAGGACCGCATCGTCGGCATCAGCGGCTTCACCGTGCGGCCGCCGCAGGCGCGGCGCGAGAAACCCAAGGTCAGCGCCTTCACCAGCGCGAAGATCGACGAGATCCTGAAGCTGCGGCCGGACTTCGTGGTCGGCTTCTCCGACATCCAGGCCGACATCGCCGCCGAGCTGGTGCGGCGCGGGGTGGAGGTCTGGATCGCCAACCACCGCAGCGTCGAGGGCATCCTCGGCTACGTCGAGCGCCTGGGCGCGCTGGTAGGCCTGCCGGAGCGGGCGCGCGACTACGCCGATGCGCTGCGGCGCGGGCTGGACGAGGTGGCGCGCGCCGCCGAGACGTTGCCGCGGCGGCCGAAAGTGTACTTCGAGGAGTGGGACGAGCCGATCATCACCGGCATCGGCTGGGTCGGCGAGCTGATCCGCATCGCCGGCGGCGACGACGTGTTCCCCGAGCTGGCCGCCGAGCCGCTGGCGAAGGCGCGCATCCTCGCCAGCGGCGACCCGGTCGTCGCGCGCGCGCCCGACATCGTCCTCGGCTCCTGGTGCGGCAAGAAGTTCCGGCCCGAGCGCGTGGCCGCGCGGCCGGGCTGGCAGGCGATCCCCGCCGTGCGCGACGGCGAGCTGCACGAGATCAAGTCGCCGCTGATCCTGCAGCCCGGGCCGGCCGCGCTGACCGACGGCGTGCGCGCGATCGCCGCGATCGTGCAGGACTGGGCGCGCCGCCACGGCTGACGGGGCGGCGCGGGCCTTTCCCGCATCGGGGCGGCCTGCGATCATGGCGCGCCACTTCCCCCGTTCCCGGAGCGCACGATGAACCAGGCGGCCATGCAGGACCTCGGGCGGCTGCTGCTGCGGCTGGCCGTCGGCGGGCTGGTGCTGCTGCACGGCGTCGCCAAGCTGCGCAACGGCCTGGGCGGGATCGAGGGCATGCTCGAGGCGCGCGGCCTGCCCGCGATGCTGGCCTACCTGTCGCTGGTCGGCGAGGTGGTCGCGCCGCTGATGGTGATCGTCGGCCTGCATGCGCGCATCGGTGGGGCCGTCATCGCGATCAACATGGTGGTCGCCATCGCCCTGGTGCACATGCGCGAGCTGGGCCGGCTCAACGACACCGGCGGCTGGGCGATCGAGCTGCAGGCCATGTTCCTGGCCGGCGCGGTCGTGGTGGCGCTGATCGGCCCGGGGCGCTATTCCGCCAACCAGCGCTGACCGGCGCGCTGGATCAAGCGAGCATCGCGCGCGAGCGCGCTCCTACGGGGGGTAGAAGTCGCGGCTGAACTGCAGCGCCAGCGGCCGCCCGCTCGCGGCCTGCACCTCGATGTGGAAGCGCAGCGTCTCCGGCGGCACGATGCGCACCACGCCGATGTGGTCGGTCAAGGGGCCCGAGGCCACCTCGCGCAGCGGAATCGTCGTGCGCACGCCGCGCAGGTCGATGGCGTTGGCGGTCACCCGCGCGGGCACCGCGGTCTCGGCGGCACCTTCGCCGCGGCGCACGCCCACCATCAGCAGCAGCGCGCGCGGGTGGCGCTCCACACCGTACTCGCGCGCCACCGCCTCGCCCATCGCCATCGTCGGCACCACGCTGGCGCGCACGGTGAGGTCGTCGCTGCGGGTCACCGCCTCCTCGCGGGCGCGGGCGGCGTGGCCTTCCGGCGGGGCCGGCGCGACGCCGCAGGCGCCCAGCGCGAGCGCCAGCAGGCCGATCGCGGCGGCGCGGGGTTCAGTCATGCGCCGCCGAGAGCTCGCCGCCGCGGCGTTGCGCGGCGGCCACCGCCTCGGCGACCAGGCGGCGCAGGCCGCCGGCCTCGAAGGCCTCCAGCGCGGCCTGGGTGGTGCCGCCGGGCGAGGTGACCTGCTGCCGCAGCGTGGCAGGCGCCTCGCCGGACTCGGCGAGCATGCGCGCGGCGCCGAGCAGGGTCTGCTGCACCAGCAGGCGGGCGGTGTCGGCGGGCAGGCCCTGGCCGCGCGCCGCGTCCTCCAGCGCCTCGGCGAGCAGGAACGCGTAGGCCGGGCCGCTGCCCGAGACCGCGGTGACCGCGTCCATCAGCGCCTCGTCGTCGATCCAGGCGGTGCGGCCGGCGGCCGCCATGACCGCCTCGGCGCGCGCGCGCGCGGCCGCATCGACGTGCGCGTTGGCGCACAGGCCGGTCATGCCGGCGCCCAGCAGTGCCGGCGTGTTCGGCATCGCCCGCACCGTGGCGACGCCGTCGCCCAGCCAGCGCGCCAGCTGCGCCAGGGTGATGCCGGCCGCGATCGAGACCACCAGCGGCCGCTGCGCACGCGCCAGCGCCGCCAGCCCGGTGCAGACCTCGCGCATCGCCTGCGGCTTGACCGACAGCACCCACACCGACGCGCCGTCGGCGGCCGATGCGGCGTCGGCGAAGACCTGCACGCCGAAGTCCGCCGCCAGCGCCCGGCGCTTGTCCTCGCCCGGCTCGGCCACGCGGATCGCCGCGGCCGGCCGGCCGCCGCCCACCAGGCCGCCGATCAGGCTGCGCGCCATGTTGCCGCCGCCGACGAAGGCGACGTGCTCGGGATTCGGGCTTCGGGACTCGGGATTCGGGACGGACATGATCGGCGTCGGGGCGGGCGGGCAGGCAACATAGCAGAGGGGCCGGCAGGGATCGCTTCCGCGGCCTTCAATCTCGCGACGCCGGGTCCCGGTTCCTCGCCCCGAACAGCGCGGTGCCCACGCGCACCAGGGTCGCGCCCTCGGCGATCGCCTGCTCCAGGTCGTCGCTCATGCCCATCGACAGCGTGTCGATGCCGGGCCGCTGCGAGGCGAGTGCGTCGAACAGCGCCTTCATCCGCGCGAACGCCGGGCGCCGCCGCTCCGGGTCTGGGTGCGGCGCCGGGATCGCCATCAGCCCGCGCAGGCGCAACGACGGCTGCGCGGCGACGGCGTCGGCCAGGGCGGGGACGTCCTCCGGCCGGCAGCCGTGCTTGCTCGTCTCGTCGTCCACGTTGACCTGGAGCAGCACGTCCAGCGGCCGCGCCGGATCGCGGTGGCGGGCCAGCGCGGCGACCAGGGACGGCCGGTCCACGGTCTGCACCCAGTCGAACAGCCCGGCCGCCTGGCGCGCCTTGTTCGACTGCAGGTGGCCGATCAGGTGCCATTCGATGCCGGGCCCGGCGTCCGGGAGCTTGCGCGCGGCCTCCTGCACGTAGTTCTCGCCGCAGGCGGGGCGGTCCTCGCCGGCGGCCCGGCGCAGCGCGCACAGCGCGCGCACCTCGTCCGCGTCGCGGGTCTTGCCGACCGCCAGCAGCCGCGGCGGCGGCCGGCCGGCGCCGCGGGCGGCGCGTTGGATCCTGTCTGCGACGGCCTGCAGACGTTCGGCGAGCGGGCCGGTTTCGGTCATGTCGGCGATGCGACGGCGCGCGCGAAAACCGCGGGCGCCGGCTGGTTTCGGGGTGCGGGTAGGGGGCTATACTGCTTCACGGGGTGGGGCGGGCGCCAGGCGAACGGCGCTCCGGCCCGGATCGCGCGGCCGCCGCCGGCGGCTCGGACAGGGCATCAGGGCACCAGGGGACATTCGATGGACATCGCCGAGCTGTTGGCGTTCTCGGTCAAGAACAAGGCGTCGGACCTGCATCTTTCCGCGGGCCTGCCGCCGATGATCCGCGTCGACGGCGACGTGCGCCGCATCAACATCCCGGCGCTGGACCACAAGCAGGTGCACGCGCTGGTCTACGACATCATGTCGGACAAGCAGCGGCGCGACTACGAGGAGTTCCTCGAGGTCGACTTCTCGTTCGAGATCCCGGGCCTGGCGCGCTTCCGCGTCAACGCCTTCAACCAGAACCGCGGCGCCGGCGCGGTGTTCCGCACCGTGCCGTCCGAGGTGCTGACGCTGGAGGACCTGGGCTGCCCGCCGATCTTCCGCCAGCTCATCGACCAGCCACAGGGCCTGATCCTGGTCACCGGGCCGACCGGCTCGGGCAAGTCGACCACGCTGGCGGCGATGGTCGACCACATCAACAAGAACGAGTACGGGCACATCCTCACCATCGAGGACCCGATCGAGTTCGTGCACACCGCGCAGAAGTGCCTGATCAACCAGCGCGAGGTGCACCGCGACACCCACGGCTTCAACGAGGCGCTGCGCTCGGCGCTGCGCGAGGACCCGGACTACATCCTGGTCGGCGAGATGCGCGACATCGAGACCATCCGCCTGGCGCTGACCGCCGCCGAGACGGGCCACCTCGTGTTCGCCACCCTGCACACCTCCAGCGCGGCCAAGACCATCGACCGCATCATCGACGTGTTCCCCGCCGGCGAGAAGCCGATGGTGCGCTCGATGCTGTCGGAGTCCCTGCGCGCGGTGATCTCGCAGGCGCTGCTGAAGAAGGTCGGCGGCGGCCGCACCGCGGCCTGGGAGATCATGGTCGGCATCCCCGCCATCCGCAACCTGATCCGCGAGGACAAGGTCGCGCAGATGTACTCCGCCATCCAGACCGGCCAGCAGCACGGCATGATGACGCTCGACCAGCACCTCCAGGACCTCGTCAAGCGCGGCCTCGTCACCCGCGCCCAGGCGAAGGACTACGCGAAGGACAAGCGCATTTTCGAGTAGCCGGGAATCGGGAGTGGGGAATGGGGAATGGTGGAAGCGACGGTCTTCCCCTTCCGCTGCCGATAGCCGGTTCTTGCGATTCCCGATTCTCCATTCCCGATTCCCGGCTCCGAAGGAGCGCCCATGAGCAGCATCGACTTCACCTCCTTCCTCAAGCTGATGGCCCACCAGAAGGCCTCGGACCTGTTCGTGACCGCCGGGCTGCCGCCGTCGATCAAGGTGCACGGCAAGATCGCGCCGATCACCCAGAACCCGCTCACGCCGCAGCAGGCGCGCGACCTCGTGCTCAACGTGATGACCCCGCCGCAGCGCGAGGAATTCGAGAAGACCCACGAGTGCAACTTCGCCATCGGCCTGTCCGGCGTCGGCCGCTTCCGCGTCTCCTGCTTCTACCAGCGCAACCAGGTCGGCATGGTGCTGCGGCGGATCGAGACCCGCATCCCCACGGTCGAGGAGCTCAACCTGCCGCCGATCGTCAAGACGCTGGCGATGACCAAGCGCGGCATCGTGATGATGGTCGGCGCCACCGGCACCGGCAAGTCGACCTCGTTGGCGGCGATGATCGGCTACCGCAACCACAACTCGACCGGGCACATCATCACCATCGAGGACCCGATCGAGTTCGTGCACAAGCACGAGGGCTGCATCATCACCCAGCGCGAGGTCGGCATCGACACCGACAGCTGGGAGGTGGCGCTGAAGAACACCCTGCGCCAGGCGCCCGACGTGATCATGATCGGCGAGGTGCGCACCCGCGAGGGCATGGACCACGCCATCGCCTTCGCCGAGACCGGCCACCTGGTGCTGTGCACGCTGCACGCCAACAACGCCAACCAGGCGATGGACCGCATCATCAACTTCTTTCCCGAGGACCGGCGCGGCCAGCTGCTGATGGACCTGTCGCTGAACCTCAAGGGCGTGGTCGCCCAGCAGCTGCTGCCCACGCCCGACGGCAAGGGCCGGCGCGTCGCGCTGGAGATCCTGCTCGGCACCCCGCTGGTGCAGGACTACATCCGCGAGGGCGAGATCCACAAGCTCAAGGACGTGATGAAGGAATCCACCAACCTCGGCATGAAGACCTTCGACCAGAGCCTGTTCGAGCTGTACCAGGCCGGCGAGATCTCCTACGAGGACGCCCTGCGCCACGCCGACTCCGCCAACGAGGTGCGCCTGCGCATCAAGCTGGCCCAGGGCGGCGACGCGCGCACCCTCAGCCAGGGGCTGGACGGGGTGGAGATCTCGGAGGTGCGTTGAGGGTGCCATCGGGCATAATCCGTCGTCGGGGGGTAACCGAGAAGCACGCGCTACTCCGAGGAAAAGTTGATGTTGATTCGCCGTTTGAAGGCCTTCGCCGCGCATCTCATGGGTAGGCGAGGGTGGTCGGATGGCCACTTCTACTCCCCTTCGGTCGGGATCGAAGACGTCGACAGGTTGAAGTCTCAGGCGCCAGCCGATGATTTGGCTGGCGGCGGGGTCGCATACGACGAATCTCGCCAGATCGCCCTCGTGGAAGGACTGCTCTCCAGGTACGGAAACGAGATTTTCCACGAGACGCGCAACAGCGATGCCCGCTATTACTTCGGCAATCCCTCCTACGCATGGGCCGACGGAGCCATTGCCCAGGCAATGATCCGCAGCCTGAAGCCGGCCCGGATCATCGAGATCGGCGCCGGGCTCTCGACTTGTCTGATCTGCGACGTCAATCGAAAGTACTTCGATGGAGGGATCGAATTCCACTCCGTCGATCCGTATGTTCTCGACGACGACGGTCTCGCGGAAGTCATCGCGAATGGCGAGGTCGTCTTCCATCAGCGGCCGGTCCAGGAGGTTGCCCTGGATTTCTTCGACATGCTGGAGGAAGGCGATGTGCTGTTCGTCGATTCCAGTCACGTTGCCAAGGCGGCGAGCGACGTCAACTGGCTGTTCTTTCGCGTTCTCCCGCGGCTGAAGCAGGGCGTGGTGATCCACGTCCACGACATCTTCTTTCCTTTCGAGTATCCGATCGACTGGATCGTCGAGGGGCGCTCCTGGAACGAGGCGTACCTGCTCCGCGCCTTTCTCCAGTTCAATACCGACTTCCAGCTCTTGCTGATGAACGATGCCGTCGGCAGGGCGCGGAATTCGTTGACCGAGAGCGTGAGGCTGCCCTTCGAGAAGAATTCGGGCGGAGCGCTATGGATGTGGAGAGCGCGGAAGAGCGAACCGATCCAAGCGGCGCAGCCTGCGAGCCTCGGGGACCTCGTTTTCTGAAAGATCAGGTGGGGATCCGATTGCCGATCAAGGAGGAAGTATGTGCAGGATCATCTGGATCAGGGTTCTTCTGGCACTCTGTGTCGTCGTCGTTCCATGCGTCGGGATGGCGCAGTGGAGGGGTGGCTCCAACTACAACTGGTTCCATATCGAGGGTTGCTTCCGCGAAGACTTTGGCGTCCTGAAGAATCTTCATCTCTATCGGGATGTCGTCAGAAGCGATCTCGAAGAGATGTATGCCGGCGGCCAGCGGCGCCTGAGAATCGGAGTATTCCATTCGAGGGACGTGGAGACCGGCACGGTCATCAATTCTTCGGGCGGGAATCTGCCTGCGCAGCAGCGGCAGAACTTGTCCGATCTTCTTTCGATGATGGCGGAAGTCGGCTATGAGGAAGTGATGATCGCGTTCCATCCCATTGCGGGCAATAGTCCGATCGAATGGTCAGGAAGCGTGTGGAACGCGACTCACGAGAGCTACTTTCAGGAGAACTGGAACCTGATCCACAACCTGATGCCGCTCATCAGGAGTTCTCCGGTTCCATATCGTGTGGATTTGGGGAACGAGCTTTCGCCATCGAGCGGCAGTTCGGAGGTCTGGAAGACATACGTCTGGAAGTTGTGGTGGAACTTCACTTCGCTGTTCGATCTTTCCGAGTCGGTAGGATTTTCGGTCGCGCCAAGCAGCATCGCTGATCGGGTGGCCCGGTTTCGAAATACGTATGGAGACAATATTCCGCATTTGTTCAGTTTCCATGTCTATGGCACGGCGGAGCTGTTGTTCCTCACGATCGATAGTGCGCTCAACAGGAACGGGTTCCGCATCCAAGGCGTCATCGTGGGTGAGGCGTTCTACAACGATGCGTCCGACGCCGCCGAGCTTCGTTCCGCGATCAACGCCACATCGAGAACGGTGCATTACCTGACGCAGTGGCCTCTCTCGCGCAACTCGAGTTGCAGTGATGTGGATGTGGCGCCGCCATTGGATTTCGGTCACTACATCAATCGCGGCTTCTGACGATCGGATTTCAGGGTGGGGAGGACAGGAGCCTCCCCGTCCCGTTGCGACCGACTGCGCGCGGAGGGTCGGGGCGACCGTGCTACTGCGGCGATAGGAGCGGTTTGCCCGTTCAGCCGTCGCGCCGGCGACTGCGTGTCGAACGGCGTGAGGCGTCAATGTCGCTGTCGAAGTAGCAGTACACGTTGCGCGGGAGGCAGGCCCGTCGTCCAGTGCGGCATCGACGTGGCCGCTGGCGAGCGTGCCTCGCCGTGCAGGGCAGGTCGAGCGGGTCGCGGTGACGTGCTGAACACCGGCACGTCGTTGCGTTGGATGCGCCGCCTACTCCGACCACACCGCGAACTCGTTGCCGCTGGGTTCGGTGAAGTGGAAGCGCCGGCCGCCGGGGAAGGCGAACACCGGCTTCACGACGAGACCGCCTGCGGCCTTCACCTTGTCCAGCGTGTCTTCGAGGCGCGCGCTGTAGAAGACGATCAGCGCGCTGCCGCGGTCTGCGCGGGCGACCAGCCCGGACCGGTAGAAGCCGCCGTCCAGGCCCTGGCCGGAGAACGCGGCGTAGTCGGGGCCGAACGCCTGGAAGGACCAGCCGAACGCGGACTCGAAGAAGGCCTGGGTGGCGGCGAGATCGCGGGCGGGGAACTCGACGTAGTCGATCTTCTCGTGCTGCGGCATGGCGGATGTCCTCGGGAAAGCGCAGGCGTGGGACCGGCGGCGTGCGGACCCGGCGCCGGAACGTTAACCGCGCGTCGCGCTCGCGTCGACGCCCGCCGGCGAAGGCCCATGGGGCGGCGGGGCGGACGCCCGGCCGGAGCAGGCGCGCGGTGCCGGGGGTCCTCGCGGTCGCGCAAGGCGCCGGCTCCCCCGCGTCCGGCCGCCGCTGCGCAATCTGGACCGCGGTCGAGGTTGCCTGGAAAGCAGTGTGCGGAGCGGTTGATCCATTTTTTACCCCGCGCGCGGCACAATGGGTGCCCTGTTCAGACCCTGACTGGAAACCACCGATGGCCCATACCCTTCCCGATCTCCCGTACGGCTACGACGCGCTCGAGCCGCACTTCGACAAGCAGACGATGGAGATCCACCACACCAAGCACCACCAGACCTACGTCAACAACCTCAACGATGCGCTCAAGGACAGCGAGTACGCCGACACGCCGGTCGAGACGCTGATCGCCGACATCGACGCGCTGCCCGAGAAGGTCCGCAAGGCGGTGCGCAACAACGGCGGCGGCCATGCCAACCATTCGCTGTTCTGGACCGTGCTGTCGCCGCAGGGCGGGCAGCCGACCGGCGAGGTGGCCAAGCGCATCGACAGCGACCTGGGCGGCTTCGACAAGTTCAAGGAGGACTTCGCCACCGCCGCCAAGGGCCGCTTCGGCAGCGGCTGGGCGTGGCTGACCGTGGACAAGGACGGCAAGCTGGCCATCGAGGACAGCGCCAACCAGGACAGCCCGCTGATGCAGGGCATCGGCTCCGGCAACACGCCGGTCCTGGGCCTGGACGTGTGGGAGCACGCCTACTACCTGAAGTACCAGAACCGGCGCCCGGACTACATCGCCGCGTTCTTCAACATCATCGACTGGAACGAGGTGGAGCGCCGCTACCAGGCCGCACGGGCCTGATCGACGCCTTCCTTCCGTGACGCGTTCCGCAACGCCGGGCCCCGCCCGGCGTTGCGCTGTCCGCGCCCGCTTGCGCCGCCGGCCGCGCTCGCGCAAAGATTCGGGCCAGCCCCTTCCGCAGGCAGGTCCATGGAAATCGCCTATCGCCGGGTCGGCACCGTCCACTTCACGCTGAGGGACGAGGCCGGCCAACAGATCACCAGCACCCACGGCCACCGTCCGCTGGTGTACCTGCACGGCACCGGCACGGTGGTGCCGGGCCTGGAGGAGGCGCTGGAGGGCCGCTCGCCCGGCGACCGCTTCGAGGTTTCGGTGCCGCCCGAGCGCGGCTTCGGGCCGCGCCACGACGCCCTGGTGCAGTCGGTGCCGCGCGAGACCCTGCAGGCGTCCGCCGAGCCGGTGGTCGGCCAGAAGCTGAAGGCGGAGACCGCCAAGGGCCCGCTGGAGGTGGTGGTCACCGCCATCGAGGGCGACACCATCACCGTGGACGGCAACCACCCGCTGGCCGGCCGGACCTTCGTCGCCGAGGTCGAGGTGGTGGACGTGCGCCTGGCCACGCCCGACGAATTGCAGTTCGGCCTGCGCTGAGCCGGCGGGCCCGGCGCGCCGGCGCGGGCGGCTTCGCCTGCGCAGCGGCCGCGCGGTCTGGCCGCCGGCCGTGCAGACCGCGTCGCGACGCCGGACGTCCGGGGAGGCGCTGCCCGCCTGGGCCGTGGGCGTTGCGGGCAGCGCGTGCCACCCCTTCGGGGCACCGCCCGCACGCGGACGATGCGCTCCAAAATGCACGGCACGTTCTAGAATGACCGCATGCCGCCCGATCCCACTCCGCTCGCCAACCAACTGCTGATCGCGCTGCCGGCGCTGTCCGACCCGCACTTCGCCCGCAGCGTCGCGCTGATCTGCCAGCACGACGCCGACGGCGCGATGGGCGTGATCGTCAACCGGGTCTCCGAGTACACCCTGGGCGACGTGCTGGAGCAGATGGGCATCGAGGGCGGCGACGCCCTGCTGCGTGCGCAGCCGGTGCTCGCCGGCGGGCCGGTGCATCCCGAGCGCGGCTTCGTGCTGCACGACGGCGAACAGGGCTGGGATTCGAGCCTGCGCATCGCCGACGACCTGTTCGTCACCACCTCGCGCGACGTGCTCGAGGCGATCGCGCGCGGCGACGGCCCGCAGCGCATCGCCGTGGCGCTGGGCTGCGCGGGCTGGGGCGCCGGCCAGCTGGAGCACGAGCTGACCGAGAACGCCTGGCTCACCGCGCCGTCGGACGCCGAGCTGCTGTTCGCGCTGCCGCTGGACGCGCGCTGGGAGGCGGCCGCCGGCCGCATCGGCGTCGACATGCAGCGCATGGCGGACTACGCGGGCCACGCATGACCCCGGCCATCCGCCCCGACGGCACCGTGTTCGGCTTCGACGTCGGCGCGCGGCGGATCGGCGTGGCGGTGGGCAGCCGGTTCGGCCATGGCGCGCGCGCGCTGGCGGTGATCGACGTCCACGACGACCTGCCGGACTGGCGCGCCATCGACCGCCTGCGCGAGGAATGGAAGCCGGACGGGATCATCGTCGGCGACCCGATGACCCTCGACGGCGGCGACCAGCCTATCCGCCGCCGCGCCCACGGCTTCGCCCGCGAACTGCGCGCCCGCTACGGCCTGCCCGTGCTGCTGATGGACGAGCGCGCCAGTTCGATCGAGGCCGCGCAGCGCTTCGCCGACGAGCGCGCGCAGGGACGCCGCCGCCGCCGCGACGCCGCCGCGCTCGACGCCGTGGCCGCGGCGATCATCGTCGAGCGCTGGCTGGCCGCGCCCGACGACGCCGTCCCGGTCTGACCTTTCCCCCACCGCCGCGGCCCGCGCCGCGCCCGAGATTCCCGACGCCATGACCGAACAGCTCGATGCCGAAGGCCGCCTGCGCCACCTGCTCACCCTCGAGGGCCTGCCGCGGGCGGTCCTGGAGCGGCTGCTGGAGCGCGCGCAGGCGATCGCCGAGCGCGGCGTCGACTCGGCCCCGCTGGCCGGGCGCGCGGTGTGCACGCTGTTCTTCGAGCCGTCCACGCGCACGCGCATGAGCTTCCAGCGCGCCGCGCAGCGGCTCGGTGCGGACGTGCTGAACTTCGACGCCTCCACCTCGTCCACCACCAAGGGCGAGACCGCGCGCGACACCCTGAAGAACATCGAGGCGATGGGCGTGCACGGCTTTGTGGTGCGCCACGCCGACAACGGCGCGGTCGACGCACTGGCCGCGGCCGCGGCGCCCGGCACCGCGCTGGTCAACGCCGGCGACGGCCGCCATGCCCATCCCACCCAGGGCCTGCTCGACATGCTCACGCTGCGCCAGGCCAAGGGCGTGGACTTCTCCGCGCTGCGTGTGGTCGTTGTCGGCGACATCCGCCATTCGCGGGTGGCGCGCTCCGACCTGCACGCGCTGCGGACGCTGGGTGTCGGCGAGGTCCGCGCCTGCGCGCCGGCCTCGTTGCTGCCCGACGACGCGACGCTGGACGGCGTCGAGAGCTACGACGACTTCGATGCCGCCCTGGAGGGCGTCGACGCGGTGATGATGCTGCGCCTGCAGCGCGAGCGCATGGAGGAGGGGCTGGTGCCCTCGCTGGAGGCCTACCACGCCGAGTACGGCCTGACCGCCGCGCGCCTGCGCCTGGCCGCGCCGGACGCGGTGGTGCTGCATCCCGGTCCGATGAACCGCGGCGTCGAGATCGACGACGAGGTGGCCGACGGCCCGCAGTCGCTGATCCTGCGCCAGGTCGCCAACGGCGTCGCGGTGCGCGCGGCGGTGCTGGAGGGGCTGCTGGGCGATCGGCCGGCGGGCTGCTAAGCGCGCGACGGGCGGTCATCGGCGCAGCCCGGTAGGAGCGCGCTGGCGCGCGACAGCTTTCCTGCGAGAGCTGAAAGAAGCGGTGCCAGCCGCCCTTCACCTGCGTCCGCGCGTGGGGACGCGTTCTTCTTCTGCCGCAGGTCCGGCGGCACCTGGCCCGGTCGCGCGCGAGCGCGCTCCTACCGGTTCGCGGCGCGGTCCAGCCGCTGCGCGAACAGCCAGTCCCACAGCGCCGGGGTGGCGTAGGCCGGGTCCCAGCTGTTGTGGTTGGCGTCGGGGAACTCGGTGTAGCGCACGTCGCGCGCGCCGGCCGCCTCCAGCGCCGCGACCATGCGCCGCGACTGCTCCGGGCGCACCAGGTCGTCGCGCGCGCCGTGGAAGAGCCAGGTCGGGATCGCGTGCAGGCGCTGCGCGGTGGCCGCGTAGGGGTCGGCGGCATCGGCCACCGCGTACACGCGCAGCGTGGGGCGGCCCGGGTAGGGCGGGGTCATGCCGCCGCACACCGGCACCAGCGCGGCGAAGCGCCCGGGCTCGGCCAGCGCCAGTTCCCAGGTGCCGTAGCCGCCCATCGAGATGCCGGTGAGGTAGGTGCGCTCGCGGTCGCCGCCGAACTCGCGCGTGGCGGCCTCCAGCGCGGCCAGCGCGACCGGCGCGCCGTCGCTCCATTCGGTGTCCGCGGCCGCCTGCGGGAACACCACCAGCGCGGGGAAGTCGTCGGCGTGCTGCCGCAGGTACGGGCCCAGGCCGACCAGGGTCGGCTTGTCGCCGTCGTCGCCGCGCTCGCCCGAGCCGTGCAGGAACAGGATCACCGGCGTGCCGTCGCGGCTGCGGCGGCCGGCGGGCACGAACACCTGGTAGGCGTGGGCGCGGCCGTCGAGCTCGAGGGTGCGCTGGACGAAGCTGCCCGTGGACGGGGCCGGCGATGTGGCGCAGGCGGACATGAGCAGGCCCAGGATCAGCAGCGCGGCCCATCGCAGCGGGCGGCGCGGGGCCGGGACGCGCGTGCGCGCCGGCGGAACGGGGATCGGATGCATGCGTGCAGCATGCCCGACGTGCGGCACGCGGGCCAGTCCCGGCACGCGGCGCGTGCTGCCTGTAGGAGCGCGCTCGCGCGCGATGCCGGGCGCCGCGATGCCGGGCGCCGCGATGCCGGCGGGTCGACGCGTCGCCGGACTGCGCCGGGCAGCTCAGCGCAGCAGGATCAGCGTCGCCAGGCCGAGGAAACTGAAGAAGCCCATCACGTCGGTCACCGCGGTGACCACCACGGTGCCGGCCACCGCCGGGTCGATGCGCATGCGCTTCATCGCCAGCGGCACCAGCACGCCGGCGAGCGCGGCCGAGCACAGGTTGATGACCAGCGCGGCGGCGATCACCAGCGACAGGTCCCAGTCGCGGAACCAGGCCAGCGCGACCAGGCCGACCAGCCCGCCGATCAGCAGGCCGTTGATGAGCGCGACCCGGATCTCCTTCCACAGCAGGATGCGGGCGTTGCTGGCGCCCACCTGGCCCAGCGCCAGGCCGCGCACCATCAGCGTCAGCACCTGCACCGCGGCGTTGCCGCCGATGCCGGCCACGATCGGCATCAGCACCGCCAGCGCCACGATGCGCTCGATGGTCGCCTCGAACTGGCCGATCACCGACGCGGCCAGGAAGGCGGTGATCAGGTTGACCCCCAGCCAGACCACGCGGCCGCGCACCGCGCGGCGGATCGGCGAGAACAGGTCCTCGTCCTCGTCCAGGCCGGCGGCGCCCAGCGCCTGGTGCTCGGCCTGCTCGCGGATGATGTCGACCACGTCGTCGACGGTGATACGGCCCAGCAGCACGTTGCCGTCGCCGACCACCGGCGCCGAGACCCAGTCGTGGTCGGAGAACTGCCGCGCCACCTCCTGCGCCGACTCGGAGACGTGGATCGCGGTCAGCGAATCGTCGATCAGCTGGTTGAGCGGGGTGCCGGGCTCGCGGGTGACCAGGTCCTGCAGCGCCACCCAGCCCAGCAGCTGGTGGCGTCGGTTGACCACGTACAGGTGGTCGGTCTGCTCGGGCAGCTCGCCCCTGAGGCGCAGGAAGCGCAGCACCACGTCCACGGTGGTGTCGGCGCGCACGGTCACCACGTCCGGGTTCATCAGGCGGCCGGCGGTGTCCTCCTCGTAGGAGAGCGCCTGCTCCAGCCGCTCGCGGTGGTCGCGGTCCATCGACTTCAGCACTTCGTCGATGACCGTGTCCGGCAGGTCCTCGACCAGGTCGGCGAGGTCGTCGATGTCGAGGTCCTCGACCGCGGCGACCAGCTCGTCCGGGTCCATGTCCGCGATCAGGCTCTCGCGCACCTCGTCGCCGACGTGGACCAGCACCTCGCCGTCGTCGTCGGGATCGACCAGCCCCCACACGACCATGCGCTTGTCGTGCGGCAGCGATTCGAGCAGGTTGCCGATCTCGGCCGGGGACAGCGTGTGCACCAGCCGGCGCACCGGGCCCAGGCGGCCGCTGTCGAGCGCGTCGGAGAGCAGACGCAGCTGGCGCGCGGTCTTGTCGTGGCGGGCGATCTCGGCCATGGGAGCTTCCGGCGGCGTCGTGCCCGTGAGGCGCGACAGGTCAGGCGTTCATCCGTGCATTATCGCCCGAGCCGCCGGCGCTGCCCATCTCGACCGGGCGACGGACCGCCGGGTGCGCCCGCCGCCAGGGCCCTTGGCGTTAGCAGGCCCTAGCCGCAGCGCGCCATCCAGCGCTCGATCTCGGCACGGTCGCGCGCGCGCAGCAGGGCGCCGCTGCGCCGGCGCAGCGCGGCCAGGTCGGCGTCGCGGATCGCCTGCCGCACTTCCAGCAGCGTGCCGGGGTGCAGGCTGAACTCCTCCAGCCCCAGCGCCAGCAGCAGCGGCGAGAACAGCGCGTCGCCCGCCACCTCGCCGCACACCGCCACCGGCTTGCCGCGGCGGCGGCCGAGCTGGATCACGTCGTGCAGCACCCGCAGCACCGCCGGGTGAAGGGGGCTGTAGAGGTCGCCGAGGGCGTCGTTGTCGCGGTCGGCGGCCAGCAGGTACTGGATCAGGTCGTTGGTGCCGATCGAGAGGAAGTCGAGCGTGTCGATGAAGCCCGGCAGCGCCAGCGCCGCGGCCGGCACCTCGATCATCGCGCCCAGCGGGATCTCGTCGGCGATCTCGTGCCCCTCGGCGCGCAGCGCCTCGCGCGTGCGCTGCAACAGCGCCGCCACCCGCTGCATCTCCTCGCGGCGGGACACCATCGGCACCAGGATGCGCAGCGGGCCGTAGCCGGAGGCGCGCACGATCGCGCGCATCTGGGTGGCGAACACGTCGCCGCGCGCCAGCGACAGCCGCACCCCGCGGCAGCCCAGCGCCGGGTTGGGCTCGTGCTGCAGGGCCAGCCCGGTGCGGTCGGCCTTGTCGGCGCCCAGGTCGAGGGTGCGGATGGTCACCATGCGCCCGGTCATGCCCAGCACCGCGTCGCGGTAGGCGGCGAACTGCTCGTCCTCGTCGGGCAGGCGGTCGCGCTGCAGGAACAGGAACTCGGTGCGGTACAGGCCCACCCCGGCGGCGCCGAGCGCGTGCGCCTCGGCTACGTCCTGGCGCGATTCCGCGTTCGCGTACAGGCGGATGTCCACGCCGTCGCGGGTGCGGGTGGGCTCGCGGCGCAGCCGGTGCAGCTGCTGGCGCTCGCGCTTCTCTTCGCGCTTGCGCGCGCGGTAGGCGCGCAGGTCGGCCGCGCCGGGCGAGACGACCACCTGGCCGGCGGTGCCGTCGACGGTCAGCACGTCGCCGTCGTTGATGTGCTGCAGCACGTCGCTCGCGCCCACCACCAGCGGCAGGTGCAGGCTGCGGGCCAGGATCGCGCTGTGCGAGAGCAGGCTGCCGCCCGAGGTGACCACCGCCAGCACGCCCTCGGCCTGCAGCTGCGCCAGCTCCGAGGGCGCCACGCTGTCGGTCACCAGGATCTCGCCGGCGGTGCCGCGCACCGCGGCGTCGCCGCGGTGCAGCGCGGCGTGCAGCCGCCCGATGACGTGGTCGATGTCCTCGATGCGGCTGCGGAAGTAGTCGTCGTCCATGCCCTCGAAGACCGCGGCCAGGCGGTTGCGCTGCAGGCGCAGGGCGTAGTCGGCGCTGCAGCGTTCCTCGCGGATCAGGGCGTCGAGGCCCTGCAGCAGTTCGGGATCGTCCAGCAGCAGGGCGTGCAGGTCGAGGAACTCGCCGATCTCGTGCGCCAGCGCGCCGTGCAGGCGCTCGCGCGCGGCATGCAGTTCCGCGCGCACCGTGGCGATCGCCGCGTGCAGGCGCTCCAGCTCGGCCTCCACCGCGGAGGCGGGGATGTGTTCCTCGGAGGCCTCGAAGACGGCGGGGAGCCGGACCCGCGCACGGCCCAGGGCGTTGCCCCTGGAGGCGCCATGCCCGGCGAAGGCCCGGCGCATCAGCTCTCCTCGTCGAAGCGCCGCTCGAACAGTTCGGCGACCGCGTCGGCGGCGGCCGCCTCGTCCTCGCCGTCGACCCGCAGCACCACCGGCGTGCCCGGGCCCGCGGCCAGCAGCATCACGCCCATGATGCTCTTGGCGTTCACCTCGCGGCCCTTCGCGATCAGGGTGGCGCCGCACTTGTAGCCCGACAGCAGCTGCACCAGGCGCGCGGTGGCCCGGGCGTGCAGGCCCAGGCGGTTGGAGACCACCAGCTCGCGCTCGATCATGCGCCGCCTTCCGGCCGCGCCGGCCGCTGTGGCGCGCGGCGCTCAGGCTTCGTCATGGATCACCCCGGTACGCGCGCCGGCGGCGGCCACCGCCGGCATGTCCTGCAGCCCGAGCTCCGGGTAGTTCATCACCCGCAGCAGCATCGGCAGGCTGAGCCCCGAGACCCGCCGTACCGGCGTGCCCAGCCGGGCGACGCGCGCGGCCAGGTTCGACGGCGTGGCGCCGTAGAGGTCGGTCAGCACCAGCACGCCCGCATCGCCCTCGACGCTGCGCAGCGCAGCGCTGGCGGCCGGCAGCAGGGCGTCCGGGTCGGCGTCGAAGGGCACCTCGAACGCGGTCGCCTTCAGCGGCAGCCGGGCCAGCAGCCGCTGCGCCACCGCGAGCAGCGCGGTGCCGATGCCGGGATGGGTGATGAGGAGGACGCCGACGGCCATCGCCACACGTTAGCAGACGTCCGTGACGTTCAGGAAGCGGTTTCGCGCCGGTCGTTGCACGATCGCGACAATGGAGACGTCCCTTCGTGCCATCCCCCGCGCGTCCTCGGGTACGCCCCAGGTGGCGGCCGGTCCGCGCCGGGCGGCACAGTGCGCCTGCGGGGCCGTCCCCCGTCGCCGAGGAGCCCCGCCATGTTCGATTCGATCGCCGGCAACCTGTCCAGCCTCACCGGCAACTTCGCCGGCAACCTGCTCGACCGCGCCCTCGACATGGCGCCGGGCCTGGTCACCAATCTCCTGTCGACCGCGGCCAACGCGGTGCTGCCGGGCTCCGGCGTGCTGGCGCAGGCGATCGGCGGCCCGATCGTCAACGCCGGCTTCGACACGGTCGAATCGCTGGCGCGCGACGCGCTGCTGCCCGCCGCCTCCGACGCCCTGGCGCAGGCCGGCGACCTGGGCGACTTCGGCAACTTCGCCGCCTCGCTGGCGGGCACCTTCCTGGGCGGCGTGCAGCAGGGCTGGAACGGCTGATGCACGACGACGCCTGGCGCAAGCGCCGGGAGTGGGCGGCGTCGGTGACCGGGCTGCGCGACATCGACGCCATCACCGAGGACGACCGCGAGCTGCTGTTCCGCGAGTACGACGGCATGCAGCAGGCGGTCCAGGACGCGATGCAGGCGGCCGCGCCCGAGTTCGCCCGGCGGGTTCGCGAGGACGGCCGCGAGGCCGCCGAAGCCTGGATGCACGCGCGCATCCACGCGCTGGGCGTGGAGCGCGGCGAGCGCCTGCGCCGGGTGCTGGCGCAGCTGAGCATCGCCGACCAGCTCGAACTCGATCGTCCCGCGGCGTAACGGCGCGCTCGCGCGTTAAGACGCTTTCCCCACGGATCCCGGGTCGCGCGCGAGCGCGCTCCTACGGAGAATCCCGTGCGGTCGTGCACCGCAGGAGCGCGCTCGCGCGCGACCCCATCTCCCAAGCGATGCGGATCTAGTCCAGTTCGCGATGGTAGGTCGCCACGTCCTCCCAGCCGCGGTCGCGCGCGTGCGCGGCCAGCTTCTCGGCCAGATAGACCGAGCGGTGGCGGCCGCCGCTGCAGCCGAAGGCGATGGTGACGTAGCTGCGCGTGTCAGAGCGCATGCGCGGCAGCCAGGTGTCGAGGAAGGCGGCGACCTGGCCGAAGTACTCGCCGAACTCGGGGCTGCGGTCCAGGTATTCGCTGACCTCGGGGTCGCGGCCGGACAGCGGCCGCAGCCGCGGTTCCCAGTGCGGGTTGGGCAGGCCGCGCGCGTCGAACACGAAGTCCGCGTCGCCCGGCACGCCGCGGCGATAGGCGAAGGACTCGAACAGCAGCGACAGCCCGGAGTCGCCGGTCAGGCCCAGCTCGGTAGTCACCCGGCGCCGCATCTGGTGCACGTTGAGCTCGGAGGTGTCGATGACCACGTCGGCCAGCATGCGCAGCGGCTTCAGGATCTGCCGCTCCAGCGCGATCGCGTCGGCCAGCGACAGCCCGCGGTGGCTGAGCGGGTGGCGGCGGCGGGTCTCGGCGTAGCGCTTGATCAGCACCGGGTCGGCGGTGTCGAAGAACACCAGCCGGGGATCGAAGTCGAGCTCGCCCACCGCCGACAGCCAGCGCGGGATGCGCGACAGGTGCTGGTGGCGGTTGCGCACGTCGATGCCCACCGCCAGCTTCTGCGGCGTCTCCGCCTCGCGCCCCACGCTGCGCACGAAGTCGGGCAGCAGGTCGGCGGGCAGGTTGTCGGTGCAGTAGTAGCCGAGGTCCTCCAGCGTCGCCAGGGCCACCGACTTGCCGCTGCCGGACATCCCCGAGACCACCACCATCGTCGGGCGCTCGCTCATGGCAGGCCCCGCTCGAGGAAGTGCGAGTGGCGGGCCAGGAAGGCCGCGGCCGGGTCGACGCCCTTCGCGCGCAGGATGTGGGTGCGCGCCGCCGCCTCGGTCAGCACGGCCAGGTTGCGCCCGGGCATGACCGGCAGGGTGATCATCGGCACCTGCAGGTCGAGCACCGCGCGCGAGCCGAGGTCGCCGGTCAGCCGCTCCATGCCCTCGTGGTGCGGGCTGGGCTCGTAGTGGTCGGGCTTGGCGAGGTGGACGATCAGGCGCAGGTACTTGTTCCGCTTGACCGCGGTGTCGCCGAACATCTCGCGGATGTTCAGCACCCCCAGCCCGCGCAGTTCCAGCAGGTCCTGCAGCAGGTCGGGGCAGGTGCCGTCGAGCACGTCGGGCGCGATCTGGGTGAACTCGGGCGCGTCGTCGGCGACCAGGCGGTGGCCGCGGGTGATCAGCTCCAGCGCCAGTTCGCTCTTGCCGGAGCCCGATTCGCCGGTGATCAGCACGCCGATGGAGTAGATCTCCATGAACACGCCGTGCAGGGTGACCCGCGGCGCCAGCACGCGGGCGAGGTGGTACTGCAGGTGGTTGAGCAGCTCGTGGCCGCGCCGCGGCGAGACCCACAGCGGCGTGTCGGATTCCTCCGCCGCCTCGCGCAGGTCCTCCGGGCAGGCCTGGTTCTTGCTGATCACCAGCGCCAGCGGGCGGAACTGGGTGATCTTCTCGATGGTCTCCCAGCGCTGGCGCGAGTCCAGCGCGTCGAGCCAGGCCAGTTCCTCGGTGCCGAGGATCTGCACCTTGTTCGGATAGATGATGTTGAGGTAGCCGGCCAGCGAGGGCCGCCGGGCCACCGTCTCGACCGCCTCGATCAGGCGGGTCTGGCCCTGTTCGCCGGCGATCCAGCGCAGCGCGAGCCGTTCCTGCTGCTGGTCGAAGAGATCCTGCGCGGAGAGACTTGCGTTCATGCCTGCCGGGCGCCCCTGTGAGTCGACGGTCCACCGCCGCTGCCCGTCGCGCGCGGCGGACCGTGGCGGTCCCCGCGCGCGCCCGGCAACCGGACGGCGAACGCGGGAGGGTACCCGCAGTCGGGGTCGCCTGTAATCCTCCCGCCGCCGCGATGCCGCCCGCCGCAGCGGGCGGCGCGCCCGGTCAGCCGAAGCTCGCGCTGCGCGCCGGGCTCTCGCCGCGGTGGTGGTCGACCATCTTGCTCTTCTGCTTCACCAGCAGGCGGTCGAGCTTGTCGGCCAGCAGGTCGATCGCGGCGTACATGTCGACCCCGCCGGCGTCGGCGTGCAGGGTGCGCCCGGAGATGGACACGGTGCCCTCGGCCTTGTGGTTGGGCTTGTCGATGCTGAGCTGGACCCGGAGTTCGCAGGGCCGGTCGAAATGCCTGGTCAGGCGCTCCATCTTGGTCTCGACGTAGTCGCGCAGGGCAGGGGTGACCTCGATCTGGTGGCCGTGGGTCTCGATGCGCATCGGCATGGCTCCTTCTTCTTCTGGCGTGTGGTTGGGAACGGTTCCAGCATCGCGCGGATCGCGTGGACGTAGGTTGAAAAGTGGTTAATTCCTCCTGGGCGAATGGTCCGGTCCGCGGTTCCGCGCCGCTGCAGGGTGGGACCGCGGGCGGCGGGGGAGGTTCACCGGCCGGCCACGCGGGGACGCTTCGGGGGCCGGGCGCCGGCGGGGCGGGCCTGCGCGGCGCGCCTCAGTCCAGCCGCACGCGCTCCTGCGAGGAAGGAATGTTCAGCGCTTCCCGGTACTTGGCGACCGTGCGCCGGGCCACGGGCACGCCGGCGGCCTTGAGCGCGTCGGCGAGGCGGGCGTCGGACAGCGGGCGGCGGGGGTTCTCGGCCTCGACCAGCGCGCGGATCATCTGCTGGATCGCGGTGCTGGAGGCCTGGCCGCCGGTCTCGGTGCCGATGCCGGAGGCGAAGAACGCGCGCAGCGGCAGGGTGCCGCGCGGGGTCAGCGCGTACTTGCGCGCCACCGCCCGCGAGACGGTGGACTCGTGCATGCCGATCTCGGCGGCGACCTCGCGCAGGGTCAGCGGGCGCAGCGCCTGCGGCCCGAACTCGAGGAAGCCCGACTGCTGCCGGGCCAGGCAGCGGACCACCTTCAGCAGGGTCTCGCCGCGCGCCTGCACGTTGCGCAGCAGCCAGCGCGCTTCCTGCAGGCGGCCGCGCAGGTAGCCGGCGTCGGCCTCGCTGGCGTGGCGGATCATGCGCTCGTAGCCGCGATGGATGGTGAGCCGCGAGTGCGGCCCGCCGACCAGCGAGACCTTCCACACGCCCTCGCGGCGCTCGATCGCGCAGTCGGGGGCGACGTAGGCGTCGTGGTCGATGCCGCCGATGCGCGCGCCCGGCCGCGGGTCCAGCGAGCGCAGCAGGCGCAGCGCGGTCTCGGCCTCGCGGTCGCCGCAGCCCAGCGCCTCGGCCAGGCCGGCCGCGCCCAGCCGCGGCAGCGCGGCGATCAGCTCGCAGGCGATGCGCAGCGCCAGCGCGCGCCCCGGCGTGTCCTCGGGCAGCGCCTGCAACTGCACCGCCAGGCATTCGCCTAGGTCGCGCGCGCCCACCCCGACCGGGTCGAAGCGCTGGACCTGGCGCAGCACCGCCAGCAGTTCGTCGTCGCCGCAGCGGTCTTCGGCCGGCAGCGCCGCGGCGATGTCCTGGAACGAGGCGCGCAGATAGCCGTCGTCGTCGATGGCGTCGATGATCGCCTCGCCGATGCGGCGGTCGCGCGGCGAGAGCGGGGCCAGGTGCAGCTGCCAGGCCAGGTGCCCGCGCAGGCTCTCCGTCTCGGCGATCCGCTCGGCGGGGTCGAGGCCGTCCTCGTCGCCGCCGAAGCCGGCCGCCGCCGGCCAGCCGTCGTCCAGGCCGTCCCAGCGCACGGCCTCCTCGGCCGGCGCCCCGTCGCGCGCCTCGGCGCCGGGCACGGCCGCGTCGTCGCCGGCCGCGCGCACCGCCACCTCGTCCTCGGGCTGCCAGTCGAGCAGGGGATTGCTCTCCACCGCCGCGGCGATCTCCGCCTCCAGTTCCAGCGAGGAGAGCTGCAGCAGGTGCAGGGCCTGGCGCAACTGCGGCGTCAGGACCAGGTGTTGCCCCAGCGATGTCTGCAGGCGTGGCTTCATCGTCCCCTACCGGACCGGCGGAGGCGCCGGTCGGCCGGGAGTGTGCCATGCGCTTCGGGGAAGGCTTCCCGCACGCCGCGGGTGCGGCGACGGTGCGCCGCCGGTGCCGGGCGAAGGGCCCTTCCGAAGTCCACGGCGCGTCCTACAGCCGGAACGCGTCTCCGAGGTAGACCCGACGCACGTCGGGATCGGCCAGCAGCGCGTCCGGAGCCCCCTGCGCGAGCACGCTGCCTTCGGCGAGGATATACGCCCGGTCGCAGATGCCCAAGGTCTCGCGGACGTTGTGGTCGGTGATCAGCACGCCGATGCCGCGGTTCTTGAGGTGGCGGATGATGCGCTGGATCTCGCCCACGGAGATCGGGTCGACGCCGGCGAAGGGCTCGTCGAGCAGCATCAGGCGCGGCTTCGCGGCCAGGGCGCGGGAGATCTCGACCCGGCGCCGCTCGCCGCCCGAGAGGCTGGCGCCGATCTGGTCGGCCACGTGCGAGATCTGCAGTTCCTCCATCAGCGAGGCCAGTTCGCGCTCGCGGCCGGCGCGGTCGAGGTCCTCGCGCAGCTCCAGCACCAGGCGGATGTTGTCGGCCACGCTCAGCTTGCGGAACACCGACGGTTCCTGCGGCAGGTAGCCCACGCCCAGGCGCGCGCGGCGGTACATCGGCTCGGCGGTGATGTCCTGCCCGTCGAGCACGATGCGCCCCTCGTCCGCCGGCACCAGGCCGACGATCATGTAGAAGCAGGTGGTCTTGCCGGCGCCGTTGGGCCCGAGCAGGCCCACGACCTCGCCGGCGTCGAGCGACAGCCCGAACTCGCGCACGACCTCGCGCTGGCGATAGCGCTTGCGCAGCCCCTCGGCGACCAGCATCAGCCGCCGTCCGGCCGGTTGCGGGGATTGATCCGCATCTGCACGCGGCCGGCGTTCTGGCCGCCGCTCTCGACGTGGCCGGTGGCCATGTTGTAGACGATGCGCTGCCCGGCCATGGTGCCGCGCGGCTGCTCGATGTAGGCATCGCCGGTCAGGGTGACGATGTCGGTGCTCAGGTCGTAGTCCACGGTCTGCGCGCGGGCGTTCATCGGCTGGCCGTCGTCCATCTCCTGCCGCAGCTGGACGGGGCGGCCGGTGAGGATGGTGCGGCTGATGTCGCCGTCGCGCAGGTGGATCTCGGCGCGGTCGGACTGGATGTGCAGCGTGCCCTGGGTGATCACCACGCCCTGCGACAGCACCGTCGGCGCACGCTCGTCCAGCGCGCCCTCCTGGCGGCCGGCGTCGATGTCCATGGGCTGGTCGCGGTCGGTCTTGCGCGCGTGCGCGGCCAGCGGCAGCAGCAGCGCGGCGAGCAACAGCGCGAACCTCGGCAGGACGCGCGCGCGTCCCTTCCTGTTATCGACGCCTGGGTTCATAGCGTTGTTTCACCTCGGAAAAGAACTGGTATCGCTTGCTGGACAGGTCCACTTCCATGCCGCGCCCGGTGATTCTAGAGCCGGGCTGCTGGACGGTCACCAAATCCTCGCTGCGGGCCAGGTTGGGGTCTGGGAGGATGGTCATGGATTCGGTGGTCAGCAGCACGTCGCGCCCGCCTTCCTCGGGGCTGGTCATGCGCACGTCGCCCTCCAGGCGCAGCTCGTCGTGGCCGGCGCTCACCCAGCCGGTGCGCGAGCGCGCCTGCCAGTGCCCGCCCTCGCGCTCGGGGACCAGGAACAGCGGGGTCTGGATGGAAATGGTGCGCTCGCTGGGGTGCTGCTCGAGCAGCGGCGCGCGCAGGGTGAACGATTCCTGGCCCTCGCCGTTGAGCGCGATCATCTCGAAGTCGCGCAGCACGTAGTCCGAGCGGCCCGGCGCCGCCGCGCCGGACGGCGCGTCGCCGCGCTGCAGCCAGGCCGACCAGCCGGTGACGATCGCGGCGGCCAGCAGCACCAGGGTGAGGGCGAGGCGCCAGTTCATTGCGCGTCTCCGGGCAGGAAGTCGCCGAGGCGGTCCTGCGCCGTCAGCAGCAGGTCGCACAGCTCGCGCACCGCGCCGGCGCCGCCGGGCGCTCGGCTGCGGAAGTGCGCGTGGCGGGCGGTCCACGGGTGGGCGTCGGCCGGCGCCGCGGCCAGCCCGGCCGCGCGCATGGCGGTCAGGTCGGGCAGGTCGTCGCCCATCACCGCCACCGCGTCCCAGTCCAGGCCCAGGCCCGTGCGCAGCGCGTCGATGCAGGTCAGCTTGTCGCGCACGCCCAGGTGCACCGCCACGCCCAGCTCCGCGCCTCTTCGCTCGACCGCGGGGCTCAGGCGCGCGGTGACCAGCGCGGCCTCGATGCCGGCGCGGCGCAGCAGCGCCAGGCCCTGGCCGTCGTGGACGTGGAAGGCCTTGGCCTCGACGCCGGCGCTGTCGTAGAGCAGGCGGCCGTCGGTCAGGGTGCCGTCCACGTCCAGGCAGACCAGGCGGATCGCCGCGGCGCGCGCGAGCAGGTCGGCGGGCCAGGGGGCGCCGGCGGGCGGCGTCGCGGCGGCGGGGGCGGGGGCGGGGGCGGGGAGGGAGGCCATGGACCGATCCCTATACCACGCGCGCGCGCAGCAGATCGTGGATGTTCAGCGCGCCCACCACCCGCCGTTCGGCGTCGAGCACCAGCAGCGCGTTGATCTTGTGGGTCTCCATGAGGCGCGCGGCCTCGGCGGCCAGCGCATCGGCACCGATGGTGACCGGCGAGCGGGTCATCACCTCGGCGATGCGGGTGGCGCGGATGTCGGTGCGCTCGTCGGCCAGGGTGCGGCGCACGTCGCCGTCGGTGAACAGGCCGACCAGGCGGCCGTCGGCGTCCACCACCGCGGTCATGCCCAGCCGCTTGCGGCTCATCTCCAGCAGCACGTCGCCGAGGGTGGCGTCGACGCCGACGCTCGGGACTTCCTCGCCGACGTGCATGACGTCGGCGATGTGCAGCAGCAGGCGCCGCCCCAGCGCGCCGGCCGGGTGCGAGCGGGCGAAGTCGTCGGCGGTGAAGCCGCGCGCCTCCAGCAGCGCCACCGCCAGCGCGTCGCCCATCGCCAGCGAGGCGGTGGTGCTGGAGGTCGGCGCCAGGTGCAGCGGGCAGGCCTCGGCGGGCACGCTGACGTCCAGGTGCACGTCGGCCTCGCGCGCCAGCGTCGAGCGCTCGCGCCCGGTCATGGCGATCAGCGGGTTGCCCTGGCGCTTGAACACCGGCAGCAGGGTGAGGATCTCGTCGGACTCGCCGGAGTAGGACAGCGCCAGCACCACGTCGGCGTCGGTGATCATGCCGAGGTCGCCGTGGCCCGCCTCGCCCGGGTGGACGAAGAACGCCGGCGTGCCGGTGGAGGCGAAGGTGGCGGCGATCTTGCGCGCGACGTGGCCGGACTTGCCCATGCCGGTGCAGACCACCCGGCCGCGGCAGGCGACGAGGATGCGGCAGGCGGCGGAGAACGCGCCGTCGATGCGGGCGCCGACGGCTTCGAGGGCGCGCGTCTCGGTCTCGATCACCCGCCGCCCGCTGGCGGCGAAGTCGGGACCGGCGGCATCGGGCGCGGGCGCTGTTCCATCGACGGCCATTTCTCGGCGGGACCCTTTCCGTTAGGCTAAGCGGCTCATTTTATGCGTTCCGGGCGGCGAAAGGCCCGGCGCGGCGCCCCGCCGGGTCTTCCGGCTCAGGCGAGCTTAATCCAGCAGGAGTCGCCGGTCTTGGATGCACGCACCATCGAGAATCTGATCCGCCAGGGCCTGCCCGATGCGCGGGTGGTGGACGTGCAGGGCGACGACGGCGTCCACTTCGAGGCGCTGGTGGTCAGCGACGCGTTCCGCGGCAAGCTGCCGCTGGCCCGCCACCGCATGGTCTACGCCACCCTGGGCGCCCTGATGGGCGGCGAGATCCACGCGCTCGCCCTGCGCACGCTCACCCCGGACGAGCACGGCTGAGCCCCGGCCGGCCGGTCGCCGGCATGCCGCCTTCTCCCTCCACCGCATCCTCCCAGGCGCCATCGCCATGCAGAAAATCGTCGTCAACGGCGGCGCCCCGCTCGAGGGCGAGGTCGCCATCTCCGGGGCCAAGAACGCGGTCCTGCCGATCCTGTGCGGCGCGCTGCTGGCCGACGGCCCGGTCGAGATCGCCAACGTCCCCGACCTGGACGACGTGTCCACCACCGCGCGCCTGCTGCGCGAGCTGGGCGCGCGCATCGAGCACGACGCCGAGGCGAGCCGCTTCCTGATCGACGCGCGCGAGGCGCGCGGCCACGTCGCCCCCTACGACCTGGTGCGCACCATGCGCGCCTCGGTGCTGGTGCTGGGCCCGCTGCTGGCCCGCCACGGGGCCGCCGAGGTGTCGCTGCCCGGCGGCTGCGCGATCGGCTCGCGGCCGGTGGACCTGCACATCCACGCCATGCAGGCGCTGGGCGCGGAGGTCGAGGTGGAGCACGGCTACATCAAGGCCCGCGGGCGCCTGCGCGGCGGCCGGATCGAGTTCCCCGCGGTCAGCGTCGGCGCCACCGAGAACGCGCTGATGGCCGCCACGCTGGCCGCCGGCACCACGGTGATCGACAACGCCGCGCGCGAGCCGGAGATCGTCGACCTGGCCGAGTGCCTGGTCGCGCTGGGCGCGGACATCGAGGGCGCGGGCGAATCCCGCATCGTGGTGCGCGGGGTCGAGCGCCTGCAGGGCGGGCGCCACTCGGTGCTGCCCGACCGCATCGAGACCGGCACCTTCCTGGTCGCCGCGGCGATGACCGGCGGGCGGGTGGTGGCCACGCGCGCGCGCGCCGGCACCCAGCAGGCGGTGCTCGACAAGCTGGCCGAGGCCGGCGCGGACGTGGCGGTGGAGGGCGACGCGATCGTCGTGGACATGCGCGGGCGTCGGCCGCGCGCGGTGGACATCGTCACCGAGCCCTATCCCGGCTTCCCGACCGACATGCAGGCGCAGTTCATGGCGCTCAACTGCATCGCCGAGGGCACCGGCACCATCGACGAGCGGATCTTCGAGAACCGCTTCATGCACGTCAACGAGCTGCTGCGCCTGGGCGCGGACATCCAGATCGAGGGGCATCGCGCGACCGTGAGCGGGGTCGAGCGGCTCAGCGGCGCGCCGGTGATGGCGACCGACCTGCGCGCCTCGGCCTCGCTGATCCTGGCCGGGCTGGTGGCCGAAGGCGAGACGGTCATCGACCGCATCTACCACCTCGACCGCGGCTACGAGCGGATCGAGCGCAAGCTCTCGGGCCTGGGTGCGCGGATCCAGCGCATCGATTGATCCGTAGGAGCGCGCTCGCGCGCGAATGCCTTCCCGGAACGAAGAAGAAGAGCAATCGCGCGCGAGCGCGCTCCTACACGGGCTCGGTCAGTCGATCGACTGCAGCTGCAGGTCGATGTGGTCGCGGCCGTTGCGGCGCTGCAGGATGCGCGCCGGCACCGGCAGGCCGTCGACGATCCAGGCGGTGATCTGGCGCCGGCCGTCGTCGCGCATGACCTTGGTGGCCTGGTGCGACTGCCCGCCGACGGTGATCGACTCCTTGCCCTGGACGCTGAAGCTCTGGTCGCGGGCGCGGCCGTCGTCGACCAGGCGGTAGTCGAGCGGGCGGCCGGCGGCGACGTCCTGCACCAGCACCAGGTTCATCAGCATGCCGTCGAGGTCGCCCTCGCGCAGCGCGACCGGGCCGGCCTTGTCGGCGTCGACGTCGCCGGTCCAGCGCGCCTCGTTCTTCGACCAGTCGTAGGTCGCCTCGATGTTCTGGCGCTTGACCAGCATCGCGGCCATGCCGGACTGGCCGCCCTGGGAGTCGGTGCTCGACAGCGGGCGGTAGCCGTTGCCGTGGCGCTCGAAGGTGGTGCTCTGCGCCAGGCGCGCGCCCATGCCGGACACCTCCAGGCTGTAGGTCCAGCGGTTGTTGCCGGCCGCGGCCAGGCGCATGGTGCCGTCGGCCTGCATGCCCATGAAGTTGGCACGGTACTGCGCGGTGAAGGGCTCGAACGCCCAGGAGGCGCCGGTCGCGGCCAGCAGCAGCGCGGCGACGGCCGCGCGGCGGCCCCAGCGGTGCGGGGTCGGGGGGATGTTGGCGGTGGTGGTCGGGCGGATCGTCATCGTCATTGGACTCCCTGGTATTCGGTCAGGCGCAGGTCGATGCCGTCCTCGCCTTCGTCGAGCTGGAGGATGCGCACCGGCGTCGGCACGCCGTCGGCGACCCACACGATCATCTCATCGCGGCCATCCTCCACCCGTGAAACGCGCAGCGCGTTGTAGCTGAGCTCGCCGACCTCGACGATCTCGGGTTCCGGCGCCACCTGGTAGACGTGGTCGCGCGCGCGGCCGCCGTCGACGAAGCGGTAGCGCAGGGTGGCGCCCGGGCGGGCGTCGCGGATGATCGCGAGGTTGATCAGCAGCGCGCTCATGTCGCCGTCCTGCAGCGGCACCGGGTCGCGCCGCCGCTTGCTGATGTCGCCGGTCCATCGCGCGCTGCGAGACTCCCAGTCGTAGACCCCGGTGGCGCGGCGGGTGAACACCAGCGCCTTGCGCAGCGTCTCCTGCCGCAGCGGGCGGAAGTTGGCGCCCTGCACGTCGAACTCGGTGCTCTGGTCGATGTTCACCCGCGCCAGGCCGGCGAAGCCGTGGCGGCCGCGGATGCCCAGGCCGACCTTCCACTGCGCGGGGCCCTGCGGCTCCACCTGCATGGTGGCGTCGCCTGCGTGCTTGCCGCGGTACCAGGCCTCGTAGCTGGCCACGAACGGCGCCAGCTCCGCCGCGCGCGCGGCGGGCAGCAGTCCGGTCAGCAACGCGCACAGCAGGAGGAAGGCTTTCATGAGGGCGCCATCATGCTAAGCGGTTGTTGGCTCCCAGCTGAAGCGGTGCGGGCAGCGGGCGGCCGTCGGATTCCACGCCCCCCGCGGCCAGGCGGATGCGCCCGGCCGCCAGCCGGCGCACCGTCTCCACCAGCAGGGGGTGCTCGCGCGCCAGCACCCGCGCGGCCAGCGCGGCCTCGTCGTCGCCGGGCAGCACCGGCACCGCGGCCTGGGCGATGACCGGCCCGCCGTCGAGGTCGGGGGTGACGAAGTGGACGCTGGCGCCGTGGACCGTCGCGCCGGCCGCCAGCGCCTGGCGGTGGGTGCGCAGCCCCTTGAAGGCGGGCAGCAGCGAGGGATGGATGTTGATCGTGCGCGCGCTGCGCGGCGCGACCGCCGCGGCGTCGATCAGGCGCATGTAGCCGGCGCAGACGACGAGGTCCGGGGACAGGGCGTCCACCGCGTCGAACAGCGCCGCGTCGAAGGCCGCGCGCGAGGGGTGGTCGGCGGGCGCCAGCGCCCGCGCCGGCACGCCCGCCTCGCGGGCGCGGGCCAGCGCCTGCGCGCCCGCGCGGTCCGACAGCACGCCGACGATCTCGGCCGCCAGCGCGCCGGCGGCGATGGCGTCCAGCAGCGCCTGCAGGTTGCTGCCGCGCCCGGAGGCGAGCACGGCGATGCGGCAGCGGCGGCCGGGGGCCGGGGGCGGGCCGGACAAGGGCCGTCTCAGCCGATGCGCACGCGCTCGTCGCCCGCGGCGGCGACCACCTCGCCGATCCGCCAGTGGCCGAGGCCGGCCGCGTCCAGCCCGCGCTCGGCGGCCGCCACCGAGGCGTCCGGCAGCACCAGCACGAAGCCGATGCCGCAGTTGAAGGTGCGCCACATCTCCTCGCGCGCCACCGCGCCTTCGCGCTGCAGCCAGTCGAAGACCGGCGGCGGGGTCCAGGCGCCGGCATCGATCGCCAGCCCCAGGCCCTCGGGGATCACCCGCACGATGTTCTCGGTGAGGCCGCCGCCGGTGATGTGGGCCATCGCGTGGATCCCGGCGCCGGAGGCCTCGTCGAGCAGCGCCAGCACCGGTTTCACGTACAGCGTGGTCGGCGCCATCAGCGCGTCGATCAGGCGGGTGCCGTCCAGGTCGAGATCGTCCGGGCGGCCGGCGCGGTCGTAGATGCGCCGGATCAGCGAGTAGCCGTTGGAGTGCGGGCCGGAGGAGGCGATGCCCAGCAGCACGTCGCCCTCGCGCACGGCCGAGCCGTCCAGCAGGCGCGACTTCTCCACCGCGCCCACGGTGAAGCCGGCCAGGTCGTACTCGCCCGGCGGGTACATGTCGGGCATCTCGGCGGTCTCGCCGCCGATCAGCGCGCAGCCGGCCAGCTCGCAGCCGCGCGCGATGCCGCCGACCACGGCGGCGGCGGTGTCCACGTCGAGACGGCCGGTGGCGAAGTAGTCGAGGAAGAACAGCGGCTCGGCGCCCTGGACCAGCACGTCGTTGACGCACATGCCGACCAGGTCGATGCCGATGGTGTCGTGCCGTCCGAGCTGCTGGGCCAGCTTCAGCTTGGTGCCCACCCCGTCGGTACCCGAGACCAGCACCGGCTCGCGGTAGCGGCCGGACAGGTCGAACAGCGCGCCGAAGCCGCCGAGCCCGCCCATCACCTCGGGCCGGGCCGTGCGCCTGACCAGCGGCTTGATGCGTTCGACGAGGGCGTTGCCCGCGTCGATGTCGACGCCGGCGTCGCGGTAGGTGAGCGGTGAGGGGCGGGTCACGTCGACGGCCGGAGACGGGCGGGCCGGAATTCTAGCAGCATCGGTCCGGCCGTCGCGGCCCCCGGCCGGGCGCCGGCCGCCGGGCCGGGCGGGCGTCTTGCCGTGTCGCATGCGCCCGCTTGTGGCACCATTCCGGCGTTTCTCGCATCGCGTAGGGAAGAGCATGGCGTTGGCAGGTCGATGGGCGCGCTGGATCACGGGGCTTCTGCTGGCGGGCGCGCTGCTGCCCGGGCTGGCCCACGCGCAGCGCGTGGAAGGCGAGACCGCCCAGGCGCAGGGCCTCTACGAGGCGGAGGTGCCGGTCGGCAGCCAGCGCGAGGGCGATCGCAACTCGGCGTTCGGGCGCGCGCTGGCGCAGGTGTTGGGCAAGGTGTCCGGCGACCGCGCCGCCGCCAGCCGGCCCGGGGTGAGCCAGGAGCTGCGCCGCGCGGCGCAGTACGTGTCCGGCTACGACTACCGCCAGGACGAGGGCGTCTCGGGCTCGGGCGCGCCGACCTTCCAGACCACGCTGGTGGTGCGCTTCGACCGCGAGGCGGTGGACGGCATCGCCGCCGCGCTGGGCCTGCCGGTGTGGCCGGACCCGCGGCCCAAGCCGGTGCTGTGGCTGGCGATCGACGACGGCTCGGGCCCGCGCCTGGTCGGCCTCAACCACAACAACGTCGCGCGCCCGGTGCTGCAGCGCGCGGTCCAGCGCGGCTACCGGCTCGGCCTGCCGCGCGGCAGCGCCGCCGAGCAGGCCGCCGTGGGCGCGATCTGGCGCGGCGACGCCGCCGCGATCGCCCGCCTATCGGCGCAGTACCAGCCGCCGATGCAGCTCATCGGCAAGCTGCAGCGCGAGGGCTCAGGCTGGCGCGCGGACTGGACCTTCGTCGACAACGGCCGCGTACTCTCGCAGTGGACCAGCGAGGAGCCCGACGCCCGCCAGGCGATGAGCGCGGGCGCGGACGGCGCCGCCGACGCCCTGGTCAAGCGCTACGCGCGCACGGTCCCGGTCGGTGCGCCCGGCAATTACCGCGTGGTGTTCACCGGCCTCGGCAGCAGCGACGACTTCATCCGCCTGGCCTCGACGCTGCAGGGCATGCCGGTGGTGCGGCGGATCGCGCCGGTGCGCGCCACCGCCGACGGCCTGGAGTACGAGCTGGAGCTGGTGACCGGCCTGCCCGGCTTCCGCCGGCTGCTCAACGACGACGTGCTGGTCGAGGTCGAAGGCCTCGTCGACACCGGCACGCCCATCTTCCGGATGGTCAGGTAGGCGCGCATGCGAGAGACGGCGGACGAGGCGATCGCGACCTTCCTGAGGCGGCTGCAGTGGGGACTGCTCTTCTTCGCGGCGCTGTGGGTCATCGGCGCGCTGGGGCCGATCCTCACCCCGTTCGTGCTCGCCGCGCTGCTGGGCTGGCTCGGCGACCCGCTGGTGGACCGCCTGGAGCGCGCCGGCCGCTCGCGGCCGGTGGCGGTCTCGCTGGTCTTCCTCTTCATGGTGCTGCTGCTGGTGCTGGTGCTGCTGATCCTGGTGCCGATGATCGAGCGCCAGGTGCGGACCCTCATCGACAGCCTGCCGGCCTACCGCGACTGGATCATGCAGACCGCGATCCCCTGGATAGAAGGCCGCTTCGGGGTCGAGGTCTCCGACTGGCTGGACCCGCAGCGCCTGATCGAGCTGGTCCGCGGCCACTGGCAGCAGGCCGGCGGCGCCGCGGCGACGTTCTTCTCCTACGTCTCGCGCTCCGGGTTCGCGGTGATCGCGTTCGTGATCAACCTGGTGCTGCTGCCGATCCTGACCTTCTACTTCCTGCGCGACTGGGACGTGCTGGTCGAGCGCGTCGCGCAGCTGGTCCCGCGCAAGCACCTGGCCACCGTGACCCGGCTGGCGAAGGAATCCGACGAATCGCTCGGCGGCTTCCTGCGCGGCCAGTTCCTGGTGATGCTGGGGCAGGGCGCGTTCTACGCGGTCGGCCTGCAGCTGGTCGGCCTGCGGCTGGGCGTGCTGGTGGGCCTGGTGGCCGGCCTGATCAGCTTCGTGCCCTACCTGGGCGCCACCGTCGGCGCGATCCTGATGCTGCTGGCCGCGCTGGTGCAGGAGCAGGGCTTCAACTGGCAGCTGCTGATCCTGGGCGGCGTGGTGTTCACCGCGGGCCAGCTGCTGGAGAGCTACGTGCTCACCCCGCGCCTGGTCGGCGACCGCATCGGCCTGCACCCGGTGGCGGTGATCTTCGCGGTGATGGCCGGCGGCCAGCTGTTCGGCTTCGTCGGCATGCTGATCGCGCTGCCGGTGGCGGCGGTGGCCAACGTGCTGCTGCGCTTCGTGCACGAGCGCTACCAGGCCAGCCGGCTCTACGCCGGCGAGCCGAGCGGCCTCGTGGTGGGCGAGCGCGGGCCCCTGATCGTGCCCGAGGCGGCGGCCAGGGGCGAGGGCAAGGGCGACGCCTGAGCGCCCGCGCGACGCCGTGACCGATCCCGCATCCCCCGGCGCCGCGGCCCAGCTGCCGCTGGCGCTGCGCTACCCGCCGGACCAGCGCTTCGAGACCTTCGTCGGCGCGCCGCCGGGCGCGCTCGAGCAGGTGCGCGCGCTGGCCGCGGGGGCGGGCGCCGGCTGGCTGCTGCTGCAGGGGCCGGCCGGCTCGGGCAAGACCCATCTCGCGCTGGCCGCCTGCGCGCACGCCGAAGCGCACGGGCGCCGCAGCGCCTTCCTGCCGCTGGCCAGCGCCGCCGGCCGCCTCGCCGACGCGCTCGGCGCGCTGCACGAGCACGACCTGATCGCCCTCGACGGGCTGGACGCGATCGCCGGCGACCGCGAAGACGAAGTGGCCCTGTTCCACTTCCACAACCGCGCCCGCGACGCCGGCCGCGACGTGCTCTACGCCGCGCGCGAGCCGGTCGCCGCGCTGGGCATCGGCCTTCCCGACCTGCGCTCGCGGCTGGCGGCCTGCGCCCAGGTCGCGCTGGCGCCGCTGGACGACGCCGGCCGCCGCGAACTGCTGCGCGTGCGAGCGCAGCGCCGCGGCCTGGCGCTGGAGGACGCGGCCATCGACTGGCTGCTGCGCCGCGTGGGCCGCGACATCGCCGGCCTGACCGGGCTGCTCGACCGCCTCGACCGCGCCTCGCTCGCCGCGCAGCGCCGGCTCACCGTGCCCTTCCTGCGCCAGGTGCTGTCGCAGGACGCGCCGCCGCGCGGGTGACCGCGCAGGCGCGGGGCGAGCGGTTGCGGGGGGGGGCGCGGCCCGGGGGGGGGGGGGGGGGGGGGGGGGCGCCCGCCCCCCCCCCCCCGCGACCGCAGCGCCGGCGCCGGCTGAGTCCGACGGCGGACTACGCCTGCGGCGCTTCGGCGCCTTCCGCCAGCTCGCGCTCCAGCCGCTCGAGGCGCGCCGGCGTACCCACGTCGGTCCAGCGGCCGCGGTGGTGGGTGCCGGTGACCTGCCCCTCGCGCATCGCCGCGCGCAGCAGCGGGGCGAGGCGGAAGCGCGGCGGATCGGCCTGCGCGCCCGGCGCGTCGCCGAAGATGCGCGGCCAGTCGTCGAACAGCGAGGCGCGGTAGACGCCGATGCCGGCGAAGGTGAGCCTCGGCTCGCCCGCGGCGTGCACGTCGCCTTTCGCGTCCAGCACGAAATCGCCGTCCGGGTGGTGCTCAGGGTTGTCGACCAGCACCAGGTGGGCGTCGCCCGGCGGCTCGGCGGGCAGGGCGGCGAAGTCGAAATCGGTCCAGATGTCGCCGTTGACGGCCAGGAACGGCGCGTTGCCCAGGCGCGGCAGCGCGTTCCACATGCCGCCGCCGGTCTCCAGCGGGGTGTCGCCCTCGTGCACGTAGCGGATCCGCAGTCCCCAGCGCGCGCCGTCGCCCAGCGCCGCGGGGAACTGCGGCGCGAGCCAGGAGGTGTTGATCACCACCTCGTCCACCCCGGCCGCGGCCAGCCGCGCCAGGTGCCAGGCGATCAGCGGCCTGCCGCCGGCCGCCAGCAGCGGCTTGGGGACGGCGTCGGTCAGCGGCCGCATGCGTTCGCCGAGGCCGGCGGCGAAGATCAGCGCCTTCATGGCGTGGGGAGCGGACGGGACATGGGACGGGTCAGGGGGCGGCGACCGCGCCAAGGGTAAACTGCCGGCCCCGTCCGAGCGAACGACCGAGCGAGAATCGCGCATGTTGCAGGTAGTGTTGCTGTCCGGCGGCTCCGGCACGCGGCTGTGGCCGCTCTCGCGCGAGGCGTATCCCAAGCAGTTCCTGCCGCTGGTCGGCGAGGCCACCCTGGTGCAGGACACCTGGGCGCGGGTGGCGGCGCTGTCCGGGCGCCCGCCGATCGTGGTCGCCAACGAGGAGCACCGCTTCCTCGTCGCCGAGCAGCTGCGCCAGGCGGGCGCGCCGTCGCCGGCCATCGTCCTGGAGCCCGCGGGCCGCAACACCGCCCCGGCGATCGCCGCGGCCGCGCTGCAGGCCGGCGCGCAGGGCGAGGACCCGGTGCTGCTGGTGCTGCCCTCCGACCACGTGGTGCGCGACGCCGGGGCCTTCCGCGCCGCCGTGCGCGAGGCGCAGCCGGCCGCCGAGGCCGGCGCGCTGGTGACCTTCGGCATCCGCGCCGACGCGCCCGAGACCGGCTTCGGCTACATCCAGGCCGAGCCCGGCGAAGGCGTGCGCGCGGTGCGGCGCTTCGTCGAGAAACCGGACGAGGCCACCGCGCGCGCCTACCTCGACAGCGGCGACTACTACTGGAACAGCGGCATGTTCCTGTTCCGCGCCTCGCGCTACCTGGAGGAGCTCGGCCGCTTCCGCCCCGACATCCTGGACGCGGTGCGGCGCGCGTTCGAGGACGCGACCCGCGACGGCGACTTCGTCCGCCTCGGGCGCGAGGCCTTCGCCGCCTCGCCGGCGGACTCGATCGACTACGCGGTGATGGAGCGCACCGGGCAGGCGCGCGTGCTGCCGGTGGACATCGGCTGGAGCGACGTCGGCTCGTGGTCGGCGCTGTGGTCGGTGAGCGAGCAGGACGCCGACGGCAACGCGCACCATGGCGACGTCATCGCGGTCGACACCCGCAACAGCTACGCCTACGCCCGGCGCCTGGTGGCGCTGGTCGGCGTGGACGACCTGGTCGTGGTGGAGACCGACGACGCGGTGCTGGTGGCGCGCAAGGACCGCGTGCAGCAGGTGCGCGAGGTGGTGGCGCGGCTCAAGGCCGACCGGCGCAGCCATGCGGTGCTGCATCGCGAGGTGCACCGGCCCTGGGGCAGCTACGACTCCATCGACGCCGACGAGGGCTTCCAGGTCAAGCGCATCAAGGTCAAGCCCGGCGGCCGGCTGTCGCTGCAGTCGCACCGGCACCGCGCCGAGCACTGGATCGTGGTGCGGGGCACCGCGCGGGTGACCCGCGACAACGACGTCTTCGAGCTGTACGCCAACCAGTCCACCTACATCCCGCTGGGCGCGAAGCACCGGCTGGAGAACCCGGGCACCGAGACGCTGGAGCTGATCGAGGTGCAGTCCGGCGGCTACCTGGGCGAGGACGACATCGTCCGCTACGACGACGTCTACGGGCGCTCCTGACCCCGGCGCCGTCCCTCGTAGGAGCGCGCTCGCGCGATGCTTTTTCTTGCCGTGCCGGAAGCGGGAAGCGCCGCGCGCGAGCGCGTGCCTACCGTCCGGGCCGCAGCAGCTGCAGCAGGCCCAGGATCACGACCGCGCCGAGCAGCGCGCCGAGGAAGCCCGCCGCCTCGCCGGCCTCGTACCAGCCGAACTGCTGTCCGGCCCAGGTCCCGAGCAGGGCGCCGCCGATGCCGAGCAGGGCGGTCAGGATGATGCCCATGCGGCGGCGGCCGGGGGTGACGAAGCGCGCCAGCACGCCGACCACCAGGCCGACGAGGGCGATGTACAGCCAGTTGCTGCTGCCGAACGGTTCCATGCGCCGCGATCCGGGATGTGGTGTGGGATGGTCGGCAGGATAGCCGCGTCGCCGCCGCGCGCAAGCGGCGGCGGACGCGATGCCGGCCGCCCGCCTGCCGCAGGCGGGGCGTCAGCAGCAGCCGTGGTCGCCGTGGCGCTGTCCGCTGTCCGGCGCCACCGCCGAGCCGGTGGTCTCGCCGCGCTCGCTCGCCAGGTGATGCTCGGCGATCACCCGCGCCACGCTCGCCGTCACCCGCTTGCCCATCGGGATGTGCAGGAACTCGTTCGGCCCGTGCGCGTTGGAGTGCGGGCCGAGCACGCCGGTGATCATGAACTGCGCGGCCGGGAACTTCTCGCCGAGCATGCCCATGAAGGGGATCGAGCCGCCCTCGCCCATGTACATCGCCGGCTGGCCGTAGAAGGCGCGGCTGGCCTCGTCGATGGCGCGCTCCAGCCACGGCGACATCGCCGGCGCGTTCCAGCCGGTGGCCGCCTTCTCCAGCGCCAGCGTGACCTTGGCGCCGTAGGGCGGGTCGCGGGTGAGCGCCTCGTGCAGCAGCTCGCCGGCGCGCTTGCCGTCCACGGTCGGCGGCAGGCGCAGCGACAGCTTGACCGCGCTGTGCGGGCGCAGCACGTTGCCGGCCGAGTCCAGCGGCGGGATCCCGCCCACGCCGGTCACCGACAGCGCCGGCCGCCAGGTGCGGTTGAGCACCAGCTCGGCGAGGTCGTCGTTCATCGGGCGCATGCCGGGCAGCAGCGGGAACTTGTCGAACACCGCGGAGCCCAGCACCTCGGCCGCGCGCGCGGCCTGGGCGACGCGCCCGTCGGGGATCGGCGCGTGCAGGCCGTCGAGCAGGATGCGGCCGCTGTCCTCGTCCTCGATCCGCGACAGCAGGTCGCGCAGGATGCGGAAGCTCGACGGCACCACCCCGGAGGCGTCGCCGGAGTGCACGCCCTCCTCCAGCACCTGCACGGTGAGGTTGCCGCCGGCCAGGCCGCGCAGCGAGGTGGTGCACCACAGCTGGTCGTAGTTGCCGCAGCCCGAGTCCAGGCACACCACCAGCGAGGGCTGGCCGATGCGCGCGGCGAGGTGGTCGACGTAGGCCGGCAGGTCGTAGCTGCCCGATTCCTCGCAGGCCTCGATCAGCACCACGCAGCGCGCGTGCGGCAGCTGCTGCTCGTGCAGGGCCAGGATCGAGGCCAGCGAGCCGAAGATGGCGTAGCCGTCGTCGGCGCCGCCGCGCCCGTACAGGCGGTCCTGGCGCAGCACCGGGGTCCAGGGGCCGAGGTCGTCGTCCCAGCCGGTCATCTCCGGCTGCTTGTCCAGGTGGCCGTAGAGCAGCACGCAGTCGTCGTCGCGGCCGCCGTGCGCGGCCGGGATCTCGATGAAGATCAGCGGCGTGCGCCCCTCCAGCCGCACCACCTCCACCTGCATGCCCGGGATCGGCTGGCGCCGCGCCCACGCCACCATCAGCTCGACCGCGTCGTCCATGTAGCCGTGGGCGGCCCAGTCGGCGTCGAACATCGGCGACTTGTTGGGGATGCGGATGTACTCGACGAGCTGGGGGACGATCTCGTCGTCCCACTTGGCGGCGACGTAGCGGTCGGCCTGCTGGGCGTCCATGGCGACTCCTGGCGCTTGAGAAGGCGGCCATTCTAGGCCCTGGGCGCCGACAGGTCCTGCCCTCGCGCCGGCGTGCCCCAGGGCGGGGCCGCCGCCGGGCCATGCGCCCGTTCAGCGGAAGCGCCGCCGGCGCGGTGAGCGGCGGTGAGGGACGGTGCGCGAATTCGGAAAAATCCTACGCGCGGACGCGGCAATGCCTGTCGGCACGCGGGAAATCGGGCGATAGGCTGCGTGCGGGGCGGGCGGAATACTGTCCACACCGGCCGACACGCCGGCAGGAAGTCCCCACCGATCTCATGGAGAGACCACGATGAAGATGTTCAACAAGTTCGCCGCCGCCTCGTTGCTGTCGATGCTGCTCGCCGGAGCGGCCTGGGCCAACGAGACGGTCAACATCAACACCGCCGACGCGGCCACGCTGGACCGCGTGCTGGTCAACATCGGACCGGCGAAGGCCGACGCCATCATCGCCCACCGCCGCGAGCACGGCGCGTTCCGCAGCGTCGAGCAGCTCGCCATGGTCAAGGGCGTGGGCCTGCGCACCGTCGAGCTCAACCGCGACCGCATCGAGCTGGGTTCGGCGCCGACCCGCACGCCCGCGCCGCGCCCCGCCGGCGCCGCGGCCGGCCCGGCGACCATGCAGCGCTGACCGCGACTTCCGGCGCCGCGCACGGACGCGCGTGCCGCCGGCCGGGAGCAGGACGCTCCATCAGGAATCGGCAGGACGCCGACGACAGGGAGGTCATCCGCCGCCCGCCCGTGCAGGAAGCGCGGGCGGGCGGCGACTTTTTTGGGGAGCGGGATGCCGGGCCGTCGCCGCTGGACCCGGTGGCCGCCGCCCGCGCGGGTTCGCGGCGCCGGGCATGCGCCGGCCGCGCGGCTGGTGAGAAGCAACGCCCGCGATCGCCCGCGTTGCCGGAGCGCGTCCGGGCAGGCCCGCCCGGCCCGGCCCGCGTCGCGGCTCCGCTAGACTGGGACGCATGGCCGCCGCCAGCCGCGTCATTCCCGCCAACGAGTACACCCGCGTGCGCTGGCGCAACGGCGCGGGCTGGACGCGCGAGATCGGCGCCTGGCCCGTTCCGGAGGACTGGCACTGGCGGCTGTCGATCGCCGAGATCGAGCGGGCGGCGCCGTACTCGCCGTACCCGGGCGTCATGCGCCAGCAGTGGCTGCTGCACGGCGAGGGCCTGGCGCTGGCCTTTCCCGACGGCGAGCGCGCGCGGCTCGTGCCGCCGCACGGCAGCGTCCGCTTCGAGGGCGGCCGCGCGCCCGCGGCCGAACCCGACGACGGACGGGCGACGGTGTTCAACCTGATGTGGCGGCCGGAGGCGGCCGAGGTCGAAGCGCGGCACCGGCCCCTGGTGGGCGCGATGGTGTGCTTCCCCGCACCCGGCGAGACTTGGGCGCTGCACCTGCTGGCCGGCCGGGCCGCCTTCGCCGCAGATGCCGGCCTGCCGCCGCTGGAAGCCGGGGATACGGCGCTGCTGTCGTCGCAGGTGCGCCGGCGCTTCCTGCTGGAGGGGCAGGGCGAACTGCTGGCGATCGCGGTGCGCGACCGGGCCTGAGCGGCGGCGGCGCCCCCTGGCCAGGCGGCGCCCCGGTAGGGGCGGACGGATCGCGACGGCCAGGACCGCCGGGCGGCGCGCCCGGCGGCCCCGCACCGGTCGCTCAGAAGCGGTAGTTCGCCGACACCCAGAAGCTGCGGCGCTGGTCCTTGATCAGGTAGTCGTCCACGCAGAGGTAGCTGTCCTGGGTCTCGGCCAGGGTGCAGGTCTGGGAGATGAAGTCCTTGTCGAACAGGTTGTTCACCCGCGCGTTGAGGCTGAAGGCGTCGTTGATCCGCCACGAGGCGCCGAGGTGGAACACGGTGTAGTCGCCGTAGTAGAGCTCGCGATCGGCGGCCGCGTCGTACTCGCGGTAGCGGTCGTAGCGGCCCTCCGCGATCAGCGACAGGTTGATCGACGGCGTGGCGGCCCACTCCAGGGTCGCGTTGGCGATGTGCTCGGCGGGATTGCCGGTGATCGGCCGGCCCTCGTCGGCGCCGCTCTTCTGCTCGGACTTGGTCCAGGTGTAGTTGCCGCGCAGCGCGAAGCCGGCGGGCAGGTCGACGTGGGCGGCCAGTTCGACGCCGCGGGTCTCGGCGCGGTCGATGTTGATGCGCTGGCTGAAGGTGGTGTACCCCAGCGCGGCCCAGCCCGGGCCGATGTCGACGCAGTACTCGCTCCCGGCCGGCGCGACCTCGCAGTTGGGGAAGTTGTCGCCGGTGGCGATCTTGTCCTTGAAGCGGTTGTAGAAGGCGGTGGCGTTGAAGCCCCAGGCGTCGCCTTCGTAGTAGGCGGCGATCTCGAAGTTGGTGCTGGTCTCGGGCTGCAGGTCGGGGGTGCCGACCATCGGCGAGACGCCCTGGCCGCCGAAGCCGGTGATGCCCGGGAACAGGTAGTTCGGCTTAGGCGCCTTGTAGCCGGTGCTCACGCCGCCCTTCAGCGTCCAGGCTTCCGAGGCGTCCCACACCAGGTAGGCGCGGGGGCTGATATGGCTGCCGAAGATGTTGTGGTGGTCGTAGCGCACGCCGAAAGTGGCGGTCAGGCTGTCGGTGAAGCCCCAGTTGTCCTCGGCGAACACCGCCCACTGCTTGTGGGTCTGCGTCGTGCCGGGGCGGAAGCCGGCGCCGTCCATGCCGAACACGCCATCCTCCATGTCGGTGTCGTTGTACTGGCCGCCGACGGTGACCAGGTGCTCGCCGAACTGCATCTCCAGCATGGTGTCGAGGATGATGCCCTCCAGCTCCAGCGTGCGCAGCTGGCGCGGCAGGAAGGCCTCCAGCCGGGCCAGCTCGTCGGCGGTGAGGCCGCTGGACTCGATGCCGGCCAGGCCGGTGCCGTTGTTGCAGTACGCGGCCAGGCCGCGGCGCGCGCAGACGTCGTTCCACAGCGTCTGCAGTTCGTCGCGCTCCTCCACCGTGAGCGGCAGCGAGCGGCCGAGATTGGTGGTCTTGTGGTGCATCAGGCTGGTGGTGCTGGTGCCGAAGTCCCAGCGGCCGATGTGGGTCAGCGCGAGCTGGTCGCGCTCGTAGCGCTGGTAGGCGGTGTAGCCCACGCGGGGCTGCACCACGCGCCGGGTGACCGTGCCGCCGCCGTCGGGGTTCGGGAAGGTCGCGTTGCCGCTGCGCCACAGGCTCTCGATACTGTCGAGGGTGCCGGTCTGGCCCTCGGAATTGTCGTACTTCAGCCGGGCGATGTCGTAGTCGAGGATGAAGTCGTGGTCGTCGTTGGGGGTGAAGGACAGCCGCACGCCGGCGTTCCAGTTCGTCGCGGCGACCTGCTTGCCGCCGCCGCCGAAGCCGAGCGTGCGCTCCCACATCGAGCCGTCGGGCAGGGGCAGCGGGTCCCACTCGGGCATCGACTCGTCGCGGTCGTACCAGCTGCCGCGCACCGCCAGGCCGAGGCGGTCGGCGACCAGCGGGCCGCCCACGTAGAGATCGGTCTTGCGGTCGTCGCCGAACTCGTCGTCCTGCTGGAAGGTGAAGGCCTGGGTCACCGCGCCGTGCCAGCGGTCGCCGACCTTGCGGGTGATGATGTTGACCACGCCGCCCATCGCGTCGGAGCCGTAGAGGGTCGACATCGGGCCGCGCACGACCTCGATGCGCTCGATCGCGTCGAGCGGCGGCACGAACGAGAACTGGCCGCCGCCGAAGTTGTTGGGATACAGGTCGCCGACGTTGCTCTGCCGGCGGCCGTCGATCAGCACCAGGGTGTACTCGGAGCCGAGGCCGCGCATGCTGATCGTGGCCTCGCCGTTCTTGTCGGTGCTCTCCATGCCCACGTCGATGCCCTCGATGTCGCGCAGGGCGTCGATGAGGTTCGCGTAGGGCCGCCTGGCCAGCTCGTCGCGGGTCACCAGGGTGATGCTCGCCGGTGCCTCGGTGAGCTTCTGCTCGAAGCCGGCGGCGGTGACCACCACGGCGTCGAGATCGGTGGCCTTCGGGCCGCCGCGGGTCTCGGCGAAGGCCGGGGCGGCGACGGCCAGGGCCAGCGCCGCCGCGAGGGCGGTGGGGCGGGAGGGGCGGTGCGGCAGGTGGCGGTCGGACATCCGGTAACTCCGGCAAAAGTGGCAGGCACGGGGCACCGCGCCTGCGCGGCGTGGCAGGCTGGGGCAGGCGGGGGACCCGTGGGTTGATCGGGTGCGGGTCGGAGCCGACGCGCATCGAGATCGTAATTATAATGAGAATTGTTATTGATTCAATCCATTCAGCTTGATCGGCGATCGGCCCCTGCCGCCGCCCGCGGAGGCGACCGCCGGAGACGGCTCGCTCCACGGGGCGCGCAAGACCGGTTGGATCGACGACCGTGCGCCCGCGATCGCGCCGGTGCGATCGTCAGTCCCAGTCGGAATGGATGAAGGGCGCGCCGCGCTCGTCGAGCATGCGCACGCCGGTCGGCACGCGGTGGATGCGGTGGTGGAGGCGGGCCAGCGAGTCGGCGCGGTCGAACGCGCGCACGGGGTCGGCCTCGCGGGCGATCAGTTCGCCTCTGAAGCGCACCTCCCACATCCTGTCCCTCGCCATCACCTCCACGAGTACGCGTTCCATGCCGTGCCGCCTCCCTGGCGCATCGCCGACGGCCGCGCCCCGTCCTGGGAACGCCTGCGCCGCAGCTTCGCGCACTATGCCATCCCCGCGTACCGGCGTGTGTCGGGCCGTTCCCGACGCGGCGCGTAGGAGCGCGTTCGCGCGCGACGCCTTGCTGCGGGCGCCGGAAGCAGCGGTGCCGGCCGCCGTCCGCCCGCGTCCGCGCGCGGGGACGCGTTCTTCTTCTGCCGCAGGTCCGGGGGCACCTGGCCAGGTCGCGCGAGCGCGCTCCTGCAGGGCGTCGCCCGGCTAGCGGTCGTCGCGGGTCCAGACCCCGTCGTCGCGCACCTCGACCGGGAACTTCGCCACCGGCGCGTAGGCCGGGGCGCACAGCGCGCGCCCGTCGCGCACGTCGAAGCGCGCGCCGTGCAGCACGCACTCGATGCTGCCCTCCGCCGGGTCGAGCGCGCCGGCGGACAGCTCGAAGTCCTCGTGGCTGCAGCGGTCCTCGAGCGCGTAGTAGTCGCCGTCGAGGTTGACGACCAGGATGGGCGTGTCGCCGTCCCAGGCCACCCGGCTCTCGCCCGGCAGCAGCTCGGAGGTGGCGCACACGAAGATCCAGTCCCGGCCCATGGCGCCATTGTAGGCGGCGGGCGTCAGGCCAGCGGCTTCTCCAGCACCTCGAAGCGCAGGTCGTCCCGGCGCGGGATGCCGTAGCGCGCGTCGCCGTAGGGGAACGGCCGGTGGCGGCCGGTGCGCCGGTAGCCGCGGCGCTCGTACCAGGCGATGAGTTCCTCGCGCACGTCGATCACGGTCATGCGCATCAGCGGCAGGCGCCATTCCTCGCGGGCGACGCGCTCGCACTCGTCCAGCACCGCGCGGCCGATGCCGCCGCCCTGGCGGCCCGGCGCCACCGCGAACATGCCGAAGTAGCCCGCGCCGTCGTCCTCGGCGACGTGGGCGCAGGCGACCAGGCCGGCGGCGTCCTCGCCCAGCACGACCCGGCTGCGCGGGCGGCGGATGTCGGCCAGCAGCACGTCGGGGGCGATGCGATCGCCGTCGAGCAGGTCGGCCTCGGTGGTCCAGCCGGTGCGGCTGACCTCGCCGCGGTAGGCGGAGGTCACGAGGACGACGAGCGCCGGCACGTCCTCGGCGGCGGCGGCGCGGAAGCGGAGCGGGGCTGGGGTCATCGGGCGGATCGGGGACGGGGGATGCGGTGTTCTCGCGCGTTCGCGGCCGCGGCGCAAGCCGTCGCGGCGGCAGCGTCCGGGAGCGGATGGTGTCGCCGGTGCGCCGGAAGGTCAGCCCAGCAGGCGGCGCACCTTGCGCAGCGCGGCCATGAAGGCGTCGATCTCCTCGTGGGTGTTGTAGAAGGCCAGCGAGGCGCGGCAGGTGGCGGCGACGCCGTAGAACTGCAGCAGCGGGTGCGCGCAGTGCTGGCCCGACCGGATCGCCACGCCCTCCAGGTCGAGCAGGGTCGCCAGGTCGTGGGCGTGGGCGCCGTCGACCAGGAACGAGACCACCGCCGCCTTGTCCGGCGCGCGGCCGAGGATCCGCACGCCGTCCTCGGCGTCCAGCGCCTCGGTCAGGTGCGCCAGCAGCTCGGCCTCGCGGGCCTCGATCCGCTCCAGGCCGATCGCGTCCAGGTAGTCGGCGGCCGCGGTCAGGCCGACGAAGCCGGCGATGTTCGGCGTGCCGGCCTCGAATCGGTGCGGCGGGTCGTTGTAGACGGTGCCCTCGAAGCTGACCTCCCTGATCATCTCGCCGCCGCCGATGAACGGCGGCATCGTCTCCAGGTGCTCGCGGCGCGCCCACAGCGCGCCGGTGCCGGTGGGCCCCAGCATCTTGTGGCCGGTGAAGGCGTAGAAGTCGCAGCCGATGGCGGCGACGTCGACGGGCCGGTGCGGCACCGCCTGCGAGCCGTCGACCACGGTGACGATGCCGCGCCTGCGCGCCTCGCGGCACAGCTCGCGCACCGGGTTGACCGTGCCGAGCAGGTTGGAGACGTGGGCCACCGCGAACAGCCTGACGTCGGGCGTCATCGCGCGCGCCAGCGCCTCGCGGTCCAGGGTGCCGTCCTCGTGGATCTCGGCGACCCGGATCGCGGCGCCGGTGCGCTCGGCCACCAGCTGCCAGGGCACGATGTTGGCGTGGTGCTCCATGCGCGAGACCAGGATCGTGTCGCCGGGCCCGAGCCGCGGCAGCGCCCACGAATAGGCCACCAGGTTGATCGCGAAAGTGGTGCCGCTGCACAGCACGAGTTCGTCGGCGCGCACGTTGAGCAGGCGGGCCAGCCGCTTGCGCGCGCCCTCGTAGGCCTCGGTGGCCTCGGTGCCGAGCTGGTGCACGGCGCGGCTGACGTTGGCGTTGAAGCGGCGGTAGTAGCCGTCGACGGCCTCGATGACCGCGGTCGGCTTCTGCGCGGTGTTGGCGTTGTCGAAGTAGATCAGCGGCTTGTCGTGCACCGCGCGGTGCAGCAGCGGGAAGTCCGCGCGCACCCGCGCCCAGTCGACGGCGCCGGGCGCTTCCTGCGGGGCGGACGCGGCGCGGGGGGCGTTCATGGCGCCACCACGCCTTCGAGCGCGCGCGCCAGCGCGGCGTCGAGCGCCGCGTGCAGCGGCCCGGCGCCGATCGCCGCCAGCGGCTCGCGCGCGAACGCGCCGGTCAGCAGGGCGCGCGCCTGCGCTTCCGGCAGGCCGCGGGCGCGCAGGTAGAACAGGGCGTCGGGATCGAGGCGGCCGACCGTGGCGCCGTGCGCGGCCTGCACCTCGTCGGCATGGATGACCAGCACCGGCTGGGTGTCGATCTCGGCGTCGGCCGACAGCAGCAGGTTCTTGTTGGACAGCCGGGCGTCGGTGCCGTCGGCGCCCTCGCGGATCAGGATGCCGCCGTGGAAGACCGCGCGGCTGCGGTCGGCGGCCGCGCCGCGCCACAGCAGCTCGGCCGAGGTGTCGCGGGCGACGTGGTCGATGCCGAGGCGGGTGTCGAGGTGCCGGCGCCCGGTGCCGAGCAGCACGCCGTTGGCGACCAGGCGCGCGCGGTCGCCCTCCAGGCGCACGTTCAGTTCGTGCCGGGAGAGCGCGGCGCCCAGCTCGACGTCGACGCGGCGGTACTCCGCGTCCTCGGCCAGCACCGCGTCGGTGCGCAGCAGTGCGGTGGCGCCGGGGTCGTCGTCCTGGATGCGGGCGTGGGCCAGGCGGGCGCCCTGGGCGAGGTGGACGTGGGCCAGGGTGTTGTCGAGATGGCGCGCGTCCGCGCCTGCGCGCAGGCGGTGCTCGACCAGGCGCAGGGAGGCGCCGCGGCGCAGTTCGATGCGGTGGCGCAGGTGCCAGGCGAGGTCGCCGTCGGCGGGCGCGCCGACGAAGACCAGGTGCAGCGGCGTCTCCGCCTCGACGCCGGCGTCGGCCTGCAGCAGCACGCCCTCGTCGGCCAGGGCCGCGTTGAGGCGAGCGAACACCTCGTCGCTGCGCTCGAAGCGCCGCGACAGGAAGCGCAGCGCCTCGCCGCCGCCGGCCAGCGCGCTCGACAGCGGTCGCAACGAAACACCTTGCGGCAGCCCGTCGAGCCGCGACAGCGCCGGCGCATGGCGGCCGTTGACGAACACCAGGCGCGGCGAGGGGATGTGGGCCAGCAGGGCCTCGTCGATGGCGGCGGGCTCGGCGGCGGCCACGCCGAAGCGGCGCCGCTCCAGGGCGCGCAGCGGGGTGTACTTCCAGGCCTCGCTGCGCGGGCCGGGCAGGCCGTCGCGCAGCGCCTCGTCGAGCGCGGCGCGCCGCGAGGAGTCGCCGCGGAAGCCGGCGGCCAGGGATTCGAGCAGCGGTCCCATCACACCGCCTCCGGCACCACGCGCTCGCGGACCCAGCCGTAGCCGTGCTGCTCCAGCTCCAGCGCCAGTTCCGGGCCGCCGGTCTGCACGATGCGGCCGTCGGCCAGCACGTGCACCACGTCGGGGCGGATGTAGTCGAGCAGGCGCTGGTAGTGGGTGATGACCACGAAGGCGCGCTCGGGCGAGCGCAGCGCGTTGACGCCGCCGGCCACCGTCTTCAGGGCGTCGATGTCGAGGCCGGAGTCGGTCTCGTCGAGGATGGCCAGGCGCGGCTCCAGCACCGCCAGCTGGAAGATCTCGTTGCGCTTCTTCTCGCCGCCGGAGAAGCCCTCGTTGACGCCGCGATGCAGCAGCTGGTCGTCCAGGTGCAGCACCGACAGCTTCTCGCGCACCAGCTTGAGGAACTGCATGGAGTCCAGCTCGGCTTCGCCGCGGGCCCGGCGCTGCGCGTTGAGCGCGCTGCGCAGGAAGTAGGTGTTGTTCACGCCCGGGATCTCGACCGGGTACTGGAAGGCCAGGAACACGCCGGCGGCGGCGCGCTCCTCGGGCTCCAGCTCGAGCAGCGCGCGGCCGTCGAACTCGACCGAGCCGGCGGTGACCTCGTAGCCGTCGCGCCCGGCGAGGATGTTGCCCAGGGTGGACTTGCCGGCGCCGTTCGGGCCCATGACGGCGTGGACCTCGCCGGGCTTCACCTCGAGCGAGAGGCCCTTGAGGATGTCCTTGCCGGCGACGCTGGCGTGGAGGTCGGTGATCTTGAGCATGGGAAGCCGGGAATGGGGAATAGGGAATGGGGAATCGAACGTGCAGGACGCGCGTGGGATCGGGTGCGGAGGATCGATTCCCGATTCTCCATTCCCGATTCCCGGAAGCGTTGGCGTCAGCCGACGCTGCCTTCCAGCGACACTTCCAGCAGCTTCTTGGCCTCGACCGCGAACTCCATCGGCAGCTCGCGGAAGACCTGCTTGCAGAAGCCGTCGACGATGAGGCTGACCGCGTCCTCCTGGGAGATGCCGCGGCTGCGGCAGTAGAACAGCTGGTCGTCGCTGATCTTGGAGGTGGTGGCCTCGTGCTCGACGGTGGCGCCCGGGTTCTTCACCTCGATGTAGGGGAAGGTGTGGGCGCCGCACCGCTTGCCGATCAGCAGGCTGTCGCACTGGGTGTAGTTGCGCGCGCCGTCGGCGCCGCGGTCCACCTTGACCAGGCCGCGGTAGGTGTTCTGGCCGCGGCCGGCGCTGATGCCCTTGCTGACGATCTTCGACTTGGTGCGCTTGCCGAGGTGGATCATCTTGGTGCCGGTGTCGGCCTGCTGGCGGTGGTGGGTGAGCGCCACGGAATGGAACTCGCCCACCGAGTCGTCGCCCAGCAGTACGCAGGACGGGTACTTCCAGGTGATCGCCGAGCCGGTCTCGACCTGGGTCCAGGTCACCTTGCTGCGCGCGCCGCGGCACTCGGCGCGCTTGGTCACGAAGTTGTAGATGCCGCCGCGGCCTTCCTCGTCGCCCGGGTACCAGTTCTGCACCGTGGAGTACTTGATCTCCGCGTCCTCCAGCGCCACCAGCTCGACGACCGCGGCGTGCAGCTGGTTCTCGTCGCGCATCGGCGCGGTGCAGCCTTCCAGGTAGGAGACGTAGGCCTTGTCCTCGCACACGATCAGGGTGCGCTCGAACTGGCCGGTGTGGCCGGCGTTGATGCGGAAGTAGGTGGACAGCTCCATCGGGCAGCGCACGCCGGCCGGGATGAACACGAAGCTGCCGTCGGAGAACACGGCGGAGTTCAGCGCGGCGAAGTAGTTGTCCCCCACCGGCACCACGGTGCCGAGGTAGCGCTTCACCAGCTCCGGGTGCTCCTGGATGGCCTCGGACATCGAGCAGAAGATCACGCCCTTCTCGGCCAGCTCCTTGCGGAAGGTGGTGCCCACGGACACCGAGTCGAACACCGCGTCCACCGCCACGCCGGCCAGGCGCGCGCGCTCGTGCAGCGGCACGCCGAGCTTGTCGTAGGTGTCCAGCAGCTCCTGCGGCACCTCGTCGAGCGACTTGTACTTCGGGCCCTTCGGCGCGGAGTAGTAGCTGAGCGCCTGGAAGTCGATCGGCTCGATCGAAAGCTTGGCCCAGTGCGGCATCGGCATCTTCAGCCAGTGCCGGTAGGCGGCCAGGCGCCACTCGGTCATCCACTCCGGCTCGTCCTTCTTCGCGGACAGGGCGCGGATGACGTCCTCGTCCAGCCCGGGCGGTAGCGAGTCGGACTCGATGTCGGTCACGAAGCCGGCCTCGTAGCGGCGGCCGAGCTGCTCGTGGATCTCTCGGTTGGCGATGGGTTCGACGATGTCGGTGGCCATGGGGGGGCTGCCTACTGTCAGGGGCCCGCCAGGCGCGCCTCGATGCGGCGCGCGGGCGAAGCGGGGGAGGGGGGCGGGGACGCGTCGCCCAGCATCTGCGCCAGGCTCACGCCGCGCAGCGCATCGGCGACCACGTCGTTGATGCGGCGCCAGTTGGCGCGCACCCCGCACTGGTGGGAGATGCCGCACTGGCCGTCGTCCAGGCTGCACTCGGTCATCGCCAGCGGGCCTTCCATCGCCTCGACGATCTCGATCAGGCTGATCGCGGACGCCGGGCGCGCCAGGCGGTAGCCGCCGTTGGCGCCGCGGAAGCCCTCGACCAGGCCGGCCTGGGCCAGCGGCTTGAGCACCTTGCTGACGGTGGGCGCCTCCAGGCCCGCGCGCTCGGCGAGCTCCGCCGCGCACAGCACCGCGTCCGGCCGCGCGGCAAGCGCGGTCAGGACGACGGTGGCGTAGTCGGTGAGCTTGGTGACGCGGAGCATGGAGCCGGGATCCGTCAAATCGGACCGAAATTGTACTCTTTCGGGCGCGCGGCGGCCAGCCCGCTCGCGCGCATCGATTCAGCCGGTGCCGCGGCGCGCGCCGCGATCCGCGCCGGACCGATGGGCGAAGAGGCTGCCCGCCGGAAGCGACGGGGTGCCGGCGCATGGCGTCGCGTCGCCGCATGCCACACAATGCGGGTTCTCCACTCCGCACAGACCGATGCCGAAGCAGCCCCTGAAGATCGAAGCCCGCAAGTCCCCGATCCACGGCAATGGCGTGTTCGCCACGCGCAAGATCCGCAAGGGCGAGCGCATCGTCCGCTACGTCGGCGCGCTGCGCACCCACGAGGACGTGGACGAGGCCTACGGCGAGGTCGAGGAGAACGGGCATACGTTCCTGTTCACCCTCAACGACGACTACGTCATCGACGCCAACGTGCGCGGCAACATCGCGCGCTGGATCAACCACAGCTGCGATCCCAACTGCGAGGCGGTGGTGGAGGAGGACGACAAGGGGCGCCCGGAGAAGGACAAGGTGTTCATCGAGGCGCTGCGCGACATCGCCCGCGGCGAGGAGCTGACCTACAACTACGGGATCACCCTCGACGAGCGCCACACCCCGAAGCTGAAGAAGCTCTGGGGCTGCCGCTGCGGCAAGCCCGACTGCACCGGGACCATGCTGCAGCCCAAGCGCTGAGGCCGGGCCGGTCCCGCCCGGCGGTCCCGGTCCGCCCGCTCCGGGGAAGCCTGCGGGCCGGCGGCGCGACGGCGGCCGCGGTCGGACCGGTCAGGCGTCGGCGGCCAGGCGGCCGCGCAGCGAGTTGCTCATCGCCTCGGTGATCGTCACGTCGACGAAGCGCCCGATCAGCCGCGCCGGCGCCGGGAAGTTCACGAAGCGCATGTTCTCCGTGCGCCCGGTGAGCTCGCGCTCGCTCTTGCGCGAGACGCCCTCGACCAGCACCCGCTGGGTGCTGCCCACCATCGCCTCGCCGATGCGGCGCGCGTTGGCGTTGATCGCGGCCTGCAGCCGTTCCAGCCGGGCGTGCTTGACCGCGGCCGGGATGTCGTCTGGCAGGTCGGCGGCCGGGGTGCCGGGACGGCGGGAATAGATGAAGGAGAAGCTCTGGTCGAAGCCGACCTCCTCGATGAGCCGCATGGTCTTCTCGAAGTCGGCGTCGGTCTCGCCGGGGAAGCCGACGATGAAGTCCGAGGACAGGCAGATGCCGGGGCGCACCGCGCGCAGCCTGCGCACCTTCTGCTTGAACTCCAGCGCCGTGTAGCCGCGCTTCATCGCCGCCAGGATGCGGTCGCTGCCGGACTGCACCGGCAGGTGCAGGAAGTCCGCCAGCTGCGGCACGTCGCGGTAGGCCTCCACCAGCGAGTCCGAGAACTCCAGCGGATGCGAGGTGGTGAAGCGGATGCGCTCGATGCCCTCGATCTCGGCCATGGTGCGGATCAGCAGGCCGAGGTCGGCGTGCTGCGCCTCGCCCGCGTCGCCGCCGCTGCCACCGCTGTCCATGGGCCCGCGGTAGGCGTTGACGTTCTGGCCCAGCAGGGTGATCTCGCGCACGCCCTGGCCGGCGAGCTGGACGATCTCCACCAGCACGTCCTCGAACGGCCGGCTGACCTCCTCGCCGCGGGTGTAGGGCACCACGCAGAAGCTGCAGTACTTGCTGCAGCCTTCCATGATCGAGACGAAGGCGGTGGGGCCCTCGGCGCGCGGCTCGGGCATCGCGTCGAACTTCTCGATCTCCGGGAAGCTGATGTCCACCTGCGGCCGGCCCTGCTCGCGGCGGGCGCGGATCAGTTCCGGCAGGCGGTGCAGGGTCTGCGGCCCGAACACCAGGTCCACGAACGGGGCGCGCTTGACGATCGCCTCGCCCTCCTGCGAGGCCACGCAGCCCCCGACCCCGATCAGCACCGGGCGGCCGCCCTGCTTCAGGGCCTTCCAGCGCCCGAGCTGGCTGAACACCTTTTCCTGCGCCTTCTCGCGGATCGAGCAGGTGTTGACCAGGATGACGTCGGCCTCCTCGGCGCGGTCGGTCAGCTCCAGACCCTCGGCGGCCGCGAGCACGTCGGCCATGCGGTCGGAGTCGTACACGTTCATCTGGCAGCCGTGGGTCTGGATGAACAGCTTGCCGCGCGCCGGCGCGCCGGCGCCGGATGTCCGGTGCGCGGGGGCGGCGGGGGCGGCCAGCGGCAGGATGTCGCCGACGGCGGCGGGGGAACGGGGCTGGGCGGTCATGGCATGTCCGGGGGCGCGGCGGCGAATCCGGGCCGGATGGCGGGTGACGGGCGGAACGGCGCGCAGTGTACCCGCAGCGGGCGGCGGGCCGCCGGAGCGGGTGGCGCCGCGCGGGCCCCTCGGTGGCCGGCCCCGGGGGATTGCGGTCTCCCGGGGGCGCGTGCCCACTTGGCAAGCGGGGGATTTGGAGGGAGACTGCGCGCGATGGGGCTCAAGGGGATCATCGCCGTACTGTGCGCGCTCGCGGCCGCTCCGGCCGCGGCGGGCACGCTGTACCGGTGCGACACCGGCGACGGCGTGCCGCAGTACGTCAGCAAGCGCGTGGCGGGCGCCCAGTGCCGGGTGATCAGCCGCCACACCGCCTCCAGCCGCCCGCCCGCCGCCGTGCAGGCCCCGGCGCCCGCCGCCGCCGGCCGGGTGGTCGAGCCCGGGCGCGTCGAAGGGTCGCCGGCGACGGTGAACGCCGGCGCGCCGGCCACCTTCATGTCGCGCCAGGCCGCCGCGGCCGCGCCGGCGCGCGCCGCCCCGGCCGCCGCACCCGGCACCCGGCAGGTGCAGGGCCAGCTCTATTCCTACGTCAAGGACGGCATCCGCCACTACACCAGCCGGCCGCCGGCGGGCGGGTCCGGCGCCACGGCCCTGCGCACGATCCGCTACAGCTTCATCGAGACCTGCCACGCCTGCGCCGCGCGGCCGGGGGTGAACTTCGGGACGGTGCGCCTGAACACGGACGCCTACGCCGCCGAGGTCCGGAACGCGGCCCGCGAGTTCGGGGTGGAGGAGGCGATCGTGCGGGCGATCATGCACGCCGAGTCCGCGTTCAATCCGAACGCGCTCTCGCGCGCCGGCGCCCAGGGCCTGATGCAGCTGATGCCGGCCACCGCCAGCCGTTTCGGCGTCGCCAACCCCTTCGACCCGGCGCAGAACATCCGCGGCGGGGTGGAGTACCTGGCCTGGCTGCTGCGCCGCTTCAACGGCGACCTGACCCTGGCCGCGGCCGGCTACAACGCCGGCGAGGGCGCCGTGGACCGCCACGGCGGCGTGCCCCCCTACAGCGAGACCCGCCGCTACGTGGAGCGGGTGAACGTGCTGTCCGAGCGCTACCGCGGCCACCTGGCCAGCGCCGGCGGACGCTGAGCCGGAGCGCCGGCCCTGGGCGACATGTCCCAGAGATTGTCGGCCGATTCAGCGTTCCGTTACACTTGACCGTCTTTTGCGTGCGCTTCCAGCGACGGAAGACGCGCGCGGCAGCCAGTTTTTTCACCAGCTACCGATGAAAGGTTCGCGGAGTGCCGGATGGCTAATGAAACGGTGATCAATCCCGTCGACGGCGAGGATTCAGTCAACACGGGGCGTCGCCGCTTCCTGACCGCCACCACGGCGGTGGTGGGCGCGGTCGGGGTGGTGGGAGCGGCGGTGCCGTTCATCAAGTCCTGGAACCCGAGCGCGCGGGCCCTGCTGGCGGGCGCCCCCGTCACCGTGGACATCAGCGCCCTGCAGGAGGGACAGCGCCTGATCCTGGAGTGGCGCGGCCAGCCGATCTGGATCGTCAAGCGCTCCAAGGCGATCCTCGACGCGCTGCCGACCCTGGACGGCGACCTGCGCGACCCGACCTCGGAGAACGCCGACCAGCAGCCGGCCTACGTGCGCGAGGCCAACCCGGAGCTGCGCTCGATCAAGCCCGAGATCTCGGTGCTGGTGGGGCTGTGCACGCACCTGGGCTGCTCGCCGGAGATGGTCGCCGAGATCCGGCCCGAGCCGTTCGACCCGAACTGGAAGGGCGGCTACTTCTGCCCCTGCCACAAGTCCAAGTTCGACATGGCCGGCCGCGTCTACCAGGGCGTGCCGGCCCCGACCAACCTGGTCGTGCCGCCGCACTACTACGCCGACGACGACACCATCGTCATCGGCGTCGATCCGCAGGGGGCCGCATAAATGGCGAACATCCTCACACGCACCGCGGTGCGCGTCTCGGACGGGGTGATGGACTGGGTCAACGCGCGCGCGCCCGGCATGATGCCGGCGTACCGCAAGCACATGACCGAGTACTACGCGCCGAAGAACTTCAACGTCATGTACTACTTCGGCTCGCTGGCGCTGGTGGTGCTGGTGAACCAGATCGTGACGGGCATCTTCCTCACGATGCACTACAAGCCCAGCGCCGCCGAGGCGTTCTCCTCCGTCGAGTACATCATGCGCGACGTGGAGTGGGGCTGGCTGATCCGGTACATGCACTCCACCGGCGCGTCGCTGTTCTTCATCGTCGTCTACCTGCACATGTTCCGCGGGCTGATGTACGGCAGCTACCAGAAGCCGCGCGAGCTGGTGTGGATCCTGGGCATGCTGATCTACCTGGTGCTGATGGCCGAGGCCTTCCTGGGCTACGTGCTGCCCTGGGGCCAGATGTCGTTCTGGGGCGCGAAGGTGATCATCTCGCTGTTCGGCGCGTTCCCGGTGATCGGCACCGGCCTGACCGAGTGGATCATGGGCGACTACCTGCCCTCCGACGCCACCCTCAACCGCTTCTTCGCCCTGCACGTGATCGCGCTGCCGCTGGTGCTGCTGCTGCTGGTGGTGCTGCACCTGGGCGCGCTGCACGAGGTCGGGTCGAACAATCCCGACGGCGTGGAGATCAAGAAGGGCCCGAAGGGCAACCGCTGGGACCCTTCGAGGCCGGCCGACGGCATCCCCTTCCACCCGTACTACACGGTCAAGGACCTCGTGGGCGTCGGCTTCCTGCTGATGCTGGCCGCGTTCATCATCTTCTTCACCCCCGAGTTCGGCGGCTGGTTCCTCGAGCACGACAACTTCGTCGAGGCCAACCCGCTGGTCACCCCGGAGCACATCAAGCCGGTGTGGTACTACACCCCGTACTACGCGATGCTGCGCGTGGTGCCGGACAAGCTGGCCGGCGTGCTGGTCATGTTCGGGGCGATCGCGATCCTGTTCTTGGTGCCCTGGCTGGACCGCGCGAAGGTGAAGTCCTACCGCTACCGCGGCCTGCTCTCGAAGGTGCTGCTGGGCCTGTTCGCGATCAGCTTCGTCTGGCTGGGCAAGATCGGCGCCGGCCCGGGCACGGACCCGACGGAGACCATCGTCGGCCGCTTCCTGACCTTCTACTACTTCGCGTTCTTCATCACCATGCCGCTGTGGACCAAGCTGGACAGGACCAAGCCCGTGCCGGAGAGGGTGACGACCCATGACTGAGCAGCCGGCGATCGGGAATCGGGAAGCGCGAATCGTGAAGAACGGGTATCGGCGCCTGGTGCGCAACGCGGCGGCGGCGATCGGCGGCCTGCTGCTGTCGTGCACCGCCATGGCGGCCGGGCCGGGCTCGGCGCTGCAGCAGTCGGGCACCGACATCGCCGACCGCGCCTCCCTGCAGCGCGGCGCGCAGCTGTTCATGAACTACTGCTCGGGCTGCCACTCCCTCAAGTACCTGCGCTACTCGCGCCTGGCCGACGACCTCGGCCTGACCGAGGACGAGGTGATGCAGAACCTCAACTTCACCGGCGCGGACTACGGCCAGCACATCGTCTCGGCGATGCCGGCCGCGCACGCCGAGGGCTGGTTCGGCAAGCCGCCGCCGGACCTCTCGCTGATCGTGCGCACCAAGATCGGCGGGCCGGACTGGGTCTACACCTTCCTCAAGTCCTTCTACCAGGACGAGGACGCGGCGCTGGGCTGGAACAACACCCTGTACCCGAACGTCTCCATGCCCAACCCGCTCTGGGAGCTGCAGGGCCTGCAGCGGCCGGTCTACGGCGAGCCCGACGAGATCGGCGACCCGACCGTGGAGAGCCTGCAGATCGCGCAGCCGGGCCGGCTGTCGGCGGAGGAGTTCGACCGCTCCGCCCGCGACATCGCCGCATTCCTCGAGTACGCCGCCGAGCCGGCCGCCCTCAAGCGCCAGGGCATGGGCGTCTGGGTGATCCTGTTCCTGGCGTTCTTCACCTTCCTCGCCTGGCTGCTGAAGAAGGAGTACTGGCGCGACGTGCATTGAGCGCAGACGCGCGCCGGCCCGCCCCGACGCGGGCCTCCCGCCGAGTCGCCGGAGGGCGCCCGCCGGGCATGGACAACCGGGGAACCGTGACGACCGTTCGCACAGGGCGGGTGGCGTCGATACGGCCGGCGGATTCCGGTCGTTGGGAGAAAACCTGATGATGGCGTCGAGTCCGCGTATGCGTAATGCACTGACCCTGTTCTCCGCAGTCGACGATGTGCTGTGCCACCGGGTGCGCCTGGTCCTGGCCGCGAAGGGCGTCACCTACGACCTGATCGCCGTCGATCCGCAGGACCCGCCCGAGGACCTGGTCGACCTCAACCCCTACCATTCCGTGCCGACCCTGGTCGAGCGCGAGCTGGTGCTCTACGCCGCCTCGGTGGTCAGCGAGTACATCGACGAGCGCTATCCGCATCCGCCGCTGATGCCGGTCGACCCGCTGTCGCGGGCGCGCCTGCGCCTGGCGATGCTGCGGCTCGAGCACGACTGGGTGCCGCAGATCCAGGCCATCCAGTTCGGCAACAGGCAGCAGGCCGAGGCCGGCCGCAAGCGCCTGCGCGAGCTGCTGACCGCCTCGGTGCCGCTGTTCAAGGCCAGCAAGTTCTTCCTCAGCGCCGAGATGAGCCTGGCCGACTGCGCGATGGCGCCGATCATCTGGCGCCTGCAGGCGCTCGACATCCCGCTGCCCAAGGACGGCAAGGTGATCGAGGACTACGGCAACCGCATCTTCCGCAACCCGGGCTTCGTGCGCAGCCTGACGCCGCAGGAGAAGAACCTGCGCGAGCTGCCGGCCTGAGGCCGCGGCGCGAGCCGCCGGCGAGCGCGGGCGCGCCGGGCGTTCGACGAAACCGCCGGCGCCCGCGAGGCGGCGCGGCGACTTCCATCGGCGGCGCCAGGCCCTAGACTGACCGCATGAGCGAGCCCTCCACGCCCCGCATGACCAGCCATCGCCCGTACCTGCTGCGGGCGCTGTACGAATGGATCGCCGACAACGCGATGACGCCGCACATCCTGGTCGACGCCACCCGGCCCGGCGTGCGGGTGCCGCCGCATACCGTCAAGGAGGGCCGCGTGGTGCTCAACATCGCCGAGCGCGCCGTCGCGCGCCTGGAGATGGACAACGACGGCGTGCGCTTCACCGCGCGCTTCGGCGGCGTCAGCCAGCCGGTGGACGTGCCGATCTCGGCGGTGCTGGCGGTGTACGCGCGCGAGACCGGGCAGGGCATGGTGCTGCCGGACGACCCGGTCGGCGACGCGCCGGACCCGGACGACGATCCGCCGACCTCGCCGCCGGACGACGGGGCGGAGGCCGGCGACGAGGCGCCGCCGAAGCGTGGCCACCTCAGGGTGGTCAAGTAGCGCCTGCCGGCGGCCCCCCGGGCCGGGGCCGCGCCGTCGCCGCGCAGCGGACCGCGCGCGCCGGGCGCTACCGCATCGCGTCCGGCACGCCTTCGGCGCCGACCGGGCCGACGAAGCCGACCAGTTCGTCGCCGCGCAGCACCAGCTTGCCGACCGAGCGTTCGACGCCGTCGGCGGAGTACTCGAAGCGGAAGCTGCGCTCGACCCCGAGCCGGCCGTCCTCGCGCCGGCGCAGCCGCAGGCCGCTGGCGTGCACGGTCTGGTCCAGCCACTGCACGCCGGCCGCGCGGCAGGCCTCGCGGCCGATCCGCTCGGCGCGTTCGGCGGCCGCACGCGAGGCGCTCCACCAGGCGGCGACCGCGGCGGCGACAATCATCAGCAAGATCGGACCGGACATGCCGTTAATGTGGCGACCGCGGTGCGCGACCGCAAGGGAGATGGAGCCAGTGTCTCGAACGTCCGCGAACCCGCCGCCCCCGGAGCGGGCCGGCGGCGCCGGCCCGGTCCGGCGCGGCGCCGTGTGCGGCCGCCCCGCCGCGGGGGCGGCGCCATGAGCGGGGACCGGCTCGAGCTGGTCTTTCCCGGCGGCGACCGCGCGCCGGCCGCGCTGGGCCCGGGGCTGAACCGCGTCGGCAGCGACCCGTCCGCCGACGTCGTGCTCGGCCACGCCGGCATGCGGCCCACGCACTGCACGCTGCGCGTGGGCCGCCACGGCGTGAGCCTGCACGTGCCCGCCGGCAGTCCGGTCGAGGTCAACGGCCGGCCGGTCGAGGGCCTGATCGCCCTGCGCCCCGGCGATGCGATCGCCCTGGCCGGGCTCGCGGCGCAGCTGGCCGCGCCCGGCGCCGCCGGACCGGACGGCGAGGCCGCGGGACCTCGCGGCCGCGCGCCCCTCGCCGCGACGATGGTGCGCCCGGCGCTGCCGCGCTACGTGCTGCGCGGCATGGCCGGCCCGGTGCTCGGGCGCAGCTTCCCCCTGGCCGGGGAGAGCGTGGTCGGGCGCGCCATCGAGTGCTCGCTGCGCTTCGAGGACGCCGGGCTCTCGCGCCTGCACGCGCGGCTCCTGCCCGAGGCCGATGGCATCCGCGTGCAGGACCTGGGCTCGGTGAACGGCTGCTACCTCAACGGGCGCCGGGTGCGCACGGCGCTGGCGCGGCCGGGCGACGAACTGGGCTTCGATCGCCTGCGCTTCCGGGTGCTGGCGCCGGGCCAGGCCGATGCGCCGGCCGCGCCGGCAGCCGTCCCGCCGCGCCGTAGCCGTCTCGGGCTGCTCGTGGCGGTCCTGCTGGCGCTCGCCGCCGGCGCGCTGGCCTGGCGGCTCCTGTAGGAGCGCGCGCGCGAACGTGCTTTCGGGCGTCGCGCGAGCGCGCGGCGCCGCCGCCTCAGGCCGGCGGCGGGCCCAGCTTCAGCGACAGGTCCACCGCGCGCACGTGCTTGGTGAGCGCGCCGACCGAGATGCAGTCCACGCCGTCCTCGGCCACCGCGCGCACGGTGTCGAGCTCGACGCCGCCGGACACCTCCAGCGGGATCCGGCCGCCGTAGGGCGCGCCGCGCGCGATCCGCACCGCCTCGCGCCGCGTGCGGGCATCGAAATCGTCGATCAGGATGCGCTCGCATCCCGCGTCCAGCGCCTCGCGCAGCTGCGCCAGCGTCTCGACCTCGACGATCAGCGGCAGCTCCGGCCGCTGCGCGCGGGCGGCGGCGATCGCGCCGGCGACCGAGCCGGCCATGCGCACGTGGTTCTCCTTCAGCATCACCGCGTCGAACAGGCCCAGGCGGTGGTTCTCGCCGCCGCCGGCGCGCACGGCGTACTTCTGCGCCAGGCGCAGCCCGGGCAGGGTCTTGCGGGTGTCGAGGATGCGCGCGCCGGTGCCCGCGACCGCGCGCACGTAGGCGGCGGTGGCGGTCGCGGTGGCGCTGAGCGTCTGCAGGAAGTTCAGCGCGGTGCGCTCGGCGGTCACCAGGGCGCGCGAGCGCCCGGCCACGGTGGCGAGCACGGTGCCGGCCGCGGCCGCCTCGCCCTCGGCGATGCGCCATTCGATGCGCGCCTGCGGGTCCAGCGCGCGCAGGCAGGCGTCGAACCAGGGCCGGCCGCAGATCACCGCGTCCTGCTTGCACAGCAGGTAGGCGACGTCGTCGCCGTCGGGCAGCAGCGCCGCGGTGGCATCGCCCGGGCCCACGTCCTCCGCGAGCGCGCGGGCGACGTCGGCCTCGACCGCTTCCGCCGGCGGCGGCGCCGGCAGGCTCATCGCGCGGCGGCCGGGAAATCCTCGACTTGCGCGGTCGGAATGCCTTCCTCGACCAGCAGCACCGGGATGCCGTCGTCGACCCGGTAGACCCGCTTGCGGTCGTGCGTGACCAGCGCCTCGCGCAACGGCTCGGCCTGCGGGCCGTCGTCGGCGCGGCGCAGGGCGCCGGACTCGACGGCGCGGTTGAGCGCGTCCAGGCCCGCGCGGTCGAGCAGCGACAGCGGCTGGCGCGTGGCCGGGCAGACGAGGATGTCGAGGAGCTTGCGATCCATGGGGGGCGGGGCTGGAAAGGTGGCAAGAGCGTACCACCTCGGCCGGCGGCGCCCGGCCGGCGACGTGCCCGATCCCGTCGCCGCGGCGCGAAACGCATTAAAATGTCGGTTTGAGGCCGGGGTCCGCCATGTCCGCCAATTCCGCCAGCCCGCTCGTCGGCATCGTCATGGGCTCCAGGTCCGACTGGGACACCATGCAGCACGCGGCCGAGCGGCTCGACGCGCTGGGCGTCGCGCACGAAGTGCGCGTGGTCTCGGCGCACCGCACGCCCGACGCCATGTTCGCCTATGCCGAGCAGGCGCAGGCCCGCGGCCTGCGCGCCATCATCGCCGGCGCCGGCGGCGCCGCGCACCTGCCGGGCATGCTCGCGGCCAAGACGCCGGTGCCGGTGCTCGGCGTGCCGGTGCAGTCGAAGGCGCTCAACGGCCTGGACTCGCTGCTGTCGATCGTGCAGATGCCGGCGGGGATCCCGGTGGCGACCTTCGCCATCGGCAAGGCGGGGGCCGCCAACGCGGCGCTGTTCGCCGCGGCGATGCTGGGCGACCGCCCCGAGATCGCGCGGGCGCTGGCGGCGTTCCGCGCGCGCCAGACCGAGGACGTGGCCGGCAACGACGACCCGCGCGCCGACGTGCGTCCGCCGGGCTTCGCATGACCACCGTCGGTATTCTGGGCGGCGGCCAGCTGGCGCGCATGCTGGCGCTGGCCGGCGCCCCGCTCGGGCTGCGCTTCCTGGTCATGGACACCGTGGCCGACGCCTGCGCGGGCCAGTTCGCCCCGCTGCTGGTGGGCGACTACCGCGACGAGGCGGCGCTGGCCGAGTTCGCATCGCGCGTGGACGTGGCCACCTTCGACTTCGAGAACGTGCCCGCCGAGAGCGCGCGCTGGCTGGGCGAGCGGGTGCCGGTGTTCCCGAGCCCGCACGCGCTGGCGATGGCGCAGGACCGGCTGGCGGAGAAGACCCTGTTCCGCGACCTCGGCATCCCGGTGCCGGAGTTCGCCGACGTGGAATCGCGCGCCGGCCTGGACGCCGCCGTGGTCCGGGTGGGCCTGCCGTGCATCCTGAAGACCCGGCGGCTGGGCTACGACGGCAAGGGGCAGTTCCGCCTGCACGGGCCCGCCGACCTCGACCGCGCCTGGGAGGCGCTGGGCGCGCAGGCCGGCACGGTGGGGCTGATCGCCGAGGCCTTCGTGCCCTTCGAGCGCGAGTACTCGGTGGTGGCGGTGCGCGGGCGCGACGGCGCCTTCCGCGCCTGGCCGCTGACCGCGAACTGGCACGTGGACGGCGTGCTCTCGGCCAGCCTGGCGCCGGCCGCGGCGCCCGAGGCGCTGGCGCGCGAGGCGCAGGCGCATGCGCGCGCGCTGGCCGAACGCCTGGACTACGTGGGCGCGTTCGCGCTGGAGCTGTTCTGCCGCGACGGAAGGCTGCTGGCCAACGAGATGGCGCCGCGTGTGCACAACTCGGGGCACTGGACCATCGAGGGCGCCGAGACCTCCCAGTTCGAGAACCACCTGCGCGCCGTGCTGGGGCTGCCGCTGGGCGCCACCGCCATGCGCGGCCACGCCTGCATGCTCAACTGGGTGGGGGCGATGCCCGACCCGCTGCCCGTCCTCGCCGAGCCGGGCGGGCACTGGCACGACTACGGCAAGGCGCCGCGCGAAGGCCGCAAGGTCGGCCACGCCACGCTGCGCGCCGACGATGCCGCGGTGCTGGCAGCGGCGCTGGAACGGGTCGGCGCAGCGCTGTCGCGGGAGGCCCAGGTGGCGCCCGCGGTCGCGGCGTTGTCGGCGTAGAAGCGCGCTGCGCGCTTCGCGGGGAGAGCCGTCGCGCGCGAGCGCGCTCCTACGAAGGGCCGCGGAAGCGCTGTAGGAGCGCGCCTGCGCGCGACCGCTTACCGGTCCGGCGCGCCTACCGCATCCGCGAGGCGACGTAGCTCCAGTTCACCAGTTGCCACCAGGCGGCGAGGTACTTCTCGCGCTGGTCGCGGTAGTCGAGGTAGTAGGCGTGCTGCCACAGGCAGCAGGCGAGCAGGGGATGGTCGCGGCCGACGATCGGGGTGACCGCGTTGGGGGTCGCGGCGATCGCCAGGCGTCCGTCGGGACGCTGCAGCAGCCAGGCCCAGCCGGCGCCGAAGCCGCGCAGCGCCGCCTGCTCGAAGCGTTCCCGGAACGCCGCATAGCCGCCGAACGCCGCGTCCATGGCCTGCGCCAGCTTCGGTCCGGGCTCGCCGCCGCCGCCGGCGGCCGCCGGCTGCAGGCAGCGCCAGTACAGCTCGGTGTTCCAGGCCTGCGCGGCGTGCTCGAACAGCGCGCCCTGGGCGCGGCGCACGATGTCGCCCAGGCTGGCCTCCGCCAGCGGGGTGCCGGCGACCAGCGCGTTGACCCGCTCGACGTCGGCCCGCTGGTGGTGCCCGTGGTGCTGCTCGACGGTGTCGCCGGACAGGTGCGGCTCGAGCGCGGTGCGGTCGTAGGGGAGTGCGGCGAGTTCGATGGGCATGCTTGGGCTGGACCGGGAAAAGGTGCGCGAGGGCGCGAGCGCTTACAATGGCGGATTCTAATCCCACGCCCAGCGGCCGGTCTTCGCGCGTCCTTCGCGCCCGCCGCCGCCGCGCGACGCAGGAGCTGATCATGGCGGTCATGCAGCGCATCCAGGCCGAGGTCGAAGCGCATCCCATCGTGCTCTTCATGAAGGGGACGCCCGAGTACCCGATGTGCGGCTTCTCCAGCCGCGCGGTCGAGACCCTGCGCGCGGCCGGGCTCGATCCCGAGCAGCTGCACACGGTCAACGTCATGCAGGACCCCGAGGTGCGCGCCAACCTGCCGCGCTATTCCAACTGGCCGACCTTCCCGCAGCTGTTCATCCACGGCGAGCTGATCGGCGGCTGCGACATCACCGTGGAGCTGCACGAGTCCGGCGAACTGGCGCGCATGGTGGCGGAGGTGCAGCGGGCGTGAGCGCGACCCTGCCGACGCCGCTCCCGCTGCCGGGCGCGCTTGCGCTGCGCGACCGGGTGGTCCTGGTCTCCGGCGCCTACGGCGGGCTGGGCCGGGCCGCCGCGCTGGCGTGCGCCGGGGCCGGCGCGCGGCTGGTGCTGCTGGGCCGCAAGGTGCCGCGGCTGAGCCGGGTGCACGACGCGATCGTCGCCGGCGGCGGCGACGCGGCGCTGTACCCGCTCGACCTGGAAGGCGCCGGCGCCGACGACTACGCCGAACTGGCCGCCCGCGTCGGCGACGCCTACGGCCGCTTGGACGGCGTGCTGCACTGCGCCGCCGAGTTCCGCGGGCTCACTCCGCTCGAGCACACCGATCCGGCGGTGTTCGCGCGGGCGCTGCACGTCAACCTGACCGCGCGCTGGTGGCTCACCCAGGCGTGCATGCCCTGGCTGCGGCGCGCCGAGGACAGCGCGGTGGTGTTCGTGCTCGACGACCCGGCCCGCAGCGCGCAGGCCTTCTGGGGCGGCTACGGCGTGTCCCAGGCCGGGCTGGAAGCGATGGTGCCGATGCTGGCGGCCGAGCTCGCCACGACCCCGGTGCGGGTCTGCGGCCTGCGGCCCGGTCCCATGCGCACGCCGCTGCGCGCGCAGGCCTACGTGGACGGCGAGGACGGGCTGGCGGTCGATCCGGCCGCCTACGCGCAGGTCTGCGTCGAACTGCTGTCGGCCGACGGCGCCGCCTGGCGCGGCCGCATCCGGGAGCCGTCGGCGTGACCATCGCCTCGGCGGCCCTGCTGCTGTTCCTGATCCTGGACCCGCTCGGCAACGTGCCGGTGTTCCTGAGCATGCTGCGCCGGCTGCCGCCGCAGCGGCAGCGGATCGTGCTCGCGCGCGAGATGCTGATCGCGCTGGCGGTGCTGATGCTGTTCCTGTGGGGCGGCCGCTACGCGCTGGAGCTGATGCACCTGCGCCAGGAATCGGTGTCCATCGCCGGCGGCATCATCCTGTTCCTGATCGGCATCCGGATGATCTTCCCCAGCCCGCAGGGGCTGATGGGGGAGATCCCGGACGGCGAGCCCTTCATCGTGCCGATGGCGATCCCGCTGGTGGCCGGCCCCTCCGGCATGGCCGCGGTGATGCTGATGGGCAGTTCCGAGCCCGACCGTCTGGGCGAGTGGAGCCTGGCGCTGCTGATCGCCTGGGGCGCGACCGCGGCGATCCTGTTCTCCTCCACCTATCTCTACAAGCTGCTCGGGGCCCGCGCGCTGACCGCGCTGGAACGCCTGATGGGCATGCTGCTGGTGGCGATCTCGGTGCAGATGCTGCTCGACGGCATTGCCGGATACCTCGCGAACGCGGGCGTGCCGGGGCCGTGATGACGGTGTGACAAGGACTTAGCGGTCCTTTCTCGATCCGGCCGCAAAACCCAAGCGAAGTCAGTGGTTTGCGCACGCCCGCAGGCGTCATCGCGCTGTCATCTGGGCCGTCTACCATGTTAATCTGTTGTTAACCGCAGCGGGGCGAAGCCGTCGCGGCGTACAGGGGAATCCTCCACAACACCGCATTCGTCTGCCCGTCCGCGAGTTCCTGCGCGAGCGGTCCCGTCTTTCCCAGCATCTCCGAGGCCCAACACCATGACTCCCAAGCATCGCGTCCGCCTTTCCCGGTTGTCGCTCGGCCTGATCGCGGCCCTGGCCGCCGCGCCCGCGTTCGCGCAGAGCACCACGTCCTCCGGTCTCGCCGGTACCGTCATGGGCAACGACGGGCAGCCGGTCTCCGGTGCGGAAGTCACCATCGTCCACGTCGAGTCGGGCACGGTCAGCCGCGCCACCACCGACGCCAGCGGCCGCTACAACGCGCGCGGCCTGCGCGTGGGCGGTCCCTACACCGTCACCATCAACAAGGCCGGCGCCGGCACCTCGACCCGCGACGACGTCTACCTCTCGCTGAACCAGACCGGCCAGGTCGACGCCCAGCTCAGCGGCGACATGACCACCCTGGGCACCGTCTACGCCACCGCGACCGCCGGCTCGGAGGTCTTCAGTTCCGCCAAGATGGGCGCGGGCACCAACCTCGGCCTCGAGCAGATCGAGGCGCTGCCGACCATCCAGCGCAACCTGCAGGACTTCGTCCGCCTCGACCCGCGCGTCGCCCAGACCGACAAGGGCCGGCTGGAGATCAGCGCCGGCGGCCAGAACCCGCGCTACAACGCCATCCGCATCGACGGCGTCAACACCAGCGACACCTTCGGCCTCGAGGCCAGCAACTTCCCGCTGCTGCGCCAGCCGGTGTCGATGGACGCGATCGAGGCGATCAACGTCGACCTGTCCAACTACGACACCACCATCACCGGCGCCACCGGCGCGGTGATCGACGCGGTGACCAAGTCGGGCACCAACAACTTCAGCGGCTCGGTCTACTACGTCTACCGCGACCAGGACTGGGTGCGCGACAACGAGGACGGCTCGCCGTTCTCCGGCTTCGAGGACGAGGAGACCTACGGCCTGACCTTCGGCGGCCCGATCGTCAAGGACCGGCTGTTCTTCTTCGCCAACTACGAGAAGTTCACCCGCAACTCGCCGTCGCCCAGCTTCGGCCCGATCGGCTCCAGCGCCTCGAACATCGTCGGCATCACCCAGGAGGAGATCGCCCAGGCGCAGCAGATCGCGCGCGACGTCTACGGCATCGACATCGGCTCGCTCGAGACCCCGGACGGCATCAAGACCGAGCTCGAGGAGAAGGCGGTCAAGTTCGACTGGAACATCAGCGACAACCACCGCCTGTCCTACCGCTACTCCGAGACCGAGCAGGTCGACCCGGTGCTGGCCGGCTCGGGCGAGAACTCGCTCAGCCTCAACAGCCGCTGGTACGACATCACCAAGACCTTCGACAGCCACTCGGTGCAGTTCTTCAGCGACTGGTCGCCGAACTTCTCCACCGAGTTCAAGGGCTCGCGCCGCAACTACGACTCGCTCAGCTCGGTCTACGCGCGCCTGCCGCAGATGTCGATCGGCTTCGGCCCCGAGAACCGCCCGGACGAGCCGTCGTCGCCGTACCTGAACTTCGGTACCGACGAGTTCCGCCACGGCAACCAGGTCGAGACCACCACCGACACGCTGTTCGGCGCCGCAACCTGGTACGCCGGTGACCACACGGTCAAGTTCGGCTTCGACTGGGAGCGCAACGACGTCTACAACCTGTACGCCCAGAACATCTGGGGCTCGTACCAGTTCGCCAGCCTCGACCATTTCCGCGATGGCGAGTACTGGCAGTACACCCTCAACGCTCCGGTGCCGGGCCGTGGCCTCGACAGCGTGGCGATGAACTACGAGCACAAGAACCTGGGCCTGTTCGTGCAGGACACCTGGGCGGTGAACTACAACCTGAGCCTGATGTTCGGCCTGCGCGTCGACATTCCGGACCTGGACGACGTCGCCGACCATAACCTGCTGGTGCAGGAAATCTACGGGCTCGACAATCGCAACGTGCTCGACGCCAAGCTGTGGCAGCCGCGCTTCGGCTTCAACTACACCTTCGACAGCGACCGTCCGACCCAGCTGCGCGGCGGCGTGGGCCTGTTCCAGGGCGCGGCCGCCAACGTGTGGGTGGGCAACTCCTACCAGAACAGCGGCTTTGGCCTGATCGGCTACAACCAGCTGATGGAGAACGTGCCGGTCGATCAGCGCGATGCGATCTGGGCGTCGTTGCCGTTCGTGCCGGACCCGGACAACCCGACCACGCCGGCGCCGGCCGCGGGCTACCAGATGATGGTCAACCTGATGGAGGACGGCATCCAGCAGCCCTCCGTGTGGAAAGCCAACCTCGCCTTCGACCACGAACTGCCGTGGTACGGCATCGTGGCGTCCGCCGAGGCGCTGTTCACCCGTGTCAAGGACGCGCTGCACTTCGAGCGCCTGGACCTGGGCACGCCCACCGGCTACGGGCCTGACGGGCGTCCGCTTTACTGGAGCAACATCGCGGCGGGAACTGGCCGGCGCGCCAACGGCAACACGGGCGTGGCGGGTACCGCAGACACACTGCCGGGTTACGAGAACGTCACCGGATGGCACAACGACGGTGTCATCCTGATGAAGAACACCGACAAGGGCAGTGGCCAGCAGTTCACCTTCAGCCTGAGCAAGCCGCTGATCGAGAACTGGGCCTGGTCGCTGGGCTACACCTATACCCGCGCCACCGAGGTGAGCCCGCTGACGTCCTCGCGCGCGATCTCCAACTGGAGCAACAAGGCGATCTTCGATCCCAACGAGGACGTGGCCGCGCGCTCCAACTACGAGATCCGCGACCGCGTGATCGGCACGCTGACCTTCGAAAAGGCGTTCTTCGGCGACTACAACACCAACTTCACCCTGGTCTACGAAGGGCGTAGCGGACGTCCGCACAGCTGGCGGTTCCTCAACGATGCGAACGGCGACGGCTACACGAACGATCTGCTCTACATTCCCACCGGCCCGGGCGACGTGGTGTTCACCGGTGGCGCGGCGATGGAGCAGGCCTTCTTCGAGTGGCTGTCCGGCCATCCCGATCTGCAGCGGTACGCGGGCGGTGCGGCCGAGCGCAACGCGAGCCGCTCGGGCTGGATCAACACCTTCGACCTGCGCATCAGCCAGGAACTGCCCGGCTTCTTCGACGGCCACAAGAGCGAGATCTGGCTGGACGTCATGAACGTGGGCAACCTGCTCAACAAGGACTGGGGGCAGATCGTCGACCAGTCCCCGTACAGCGACCTGCGTGCGGTGACTTTCGCCGGCGTCCAGGATGGCAAGTACGTCTACAACTTCGACCCCAACCGCGTCTGGTCGCCGGTCCTGTACGACGACCGCGGCCAGTCGCGCTGGGCATTGCAGGTGGGCTTCCGCTACAAATTCTGATCTCGCTTGTGGTTGCATAAAAATGGCCGGGGTATCCCGGCCATTTTTTTAATTTGTTGCGTATCTTTCTTTCTTAAAAAGCACTCGATGCGCTGCGTTAGAAAATATTAGTTTGCGACAAGGGGCACAATTGGTTCTAGGTAGGTGGCGTTAAGATCGTTCTGCCAACAGAGCGGTTGGCGCACGGCGCAGCCTGAAGGGGAGTGACTGTGAGACTATATGTATTCAAGTTTCTTTTTATGGTATCGATCTCGGTAGCGGCTTCATGGAGTTCAAAGGTTAGTGCTCAGCTTCCACCGATGGATCAGAACATCAGGTGCTGGTTGGATGGCGGATGCCCATGTCGCTATGATCCCTACCATTGTGGGCGCGAGCCCACGGGGCCTGTTATCGTTCCCGACGTCCATGTGTATCTTCGTTGTGATTTAACGACCATGGCTGAGAGGCGGGCACTGGCTAATATAGCCTTTGTGCAGCAGATCAGTCCTGAGATGAAGATCTACATGACTCCTGGTTACTATAGGTTTGTATATAGCAGCGGGGTTAACGAGCCGTATGGGAGCGAAGAATTTAACGTGGAAGACCCCCTGTGGACTCATCCTATAGATGAGGGTCTTCCCGATGGGCCATGGGGGTCGGTGGGGCTTAATTTCGAGTGTTACACGAGTTAGTCACTATTGCTCATCGAGCGGCCGGGCTTGCCCGGCCGTTTCTTTTGGACGGAATGCTGCGCTACAGTTCGCCCGCTCAGACGACTAGAGAAGAAGATACAGATGGCAGAACGGATCGAGGCATCGAGCACGATGCCGGTGGTGAACGCGCGCATCTACCCGCGCGGCGGGCTGGACGTGCTGTCCCGCGAAGAGGTGGCCCGGCTCAAGGACGCCTCCAGCGGCGGCATGCACGACCTGCTGAGGCGCTGCGCGCTGGCGGTCCTGACCAGCGGCAGCGCCAGCGACGATCCGCGCGCCGCGCAAGAGCTGTATCCGAGCTTCGACATCCAGGTGCTGCAGCAGGACCGCGGGGTCCGTATCGACCTGATCCACGCCCCGGCGATGGCCTTCGTCGACGGCGAGATCATCCGCGGCATCGCCGAGCTGCTGTTCGCGGTGGTGCGCGACCTGGCCTACCGCGCGATCGAGTTCGACGCCGGCGAGGGCGCGGCCGAGGACTCGGAGGGCATCACCAACGAGATCTTCGGCCTGCTGCGCAACGCGCGCCTGCTGCAGCCCGCCGACCCCAACCTGGTGGTGTGCTGGGGCGGCCACTCGATCAACCGCGACGAGTACGACTACACCAAGCTGGTCGGCTACGAGCTGGGCCTGCGCGGCTTCGACATCTGCACCGGCTGCGGCCCGGGCGCGATGAAGGGCCCGATGAAGGGCGCCAACGTGGCCCACGCCAAGCAGCGGCGCTACCGCTCGCGCTACATCGGCATCACCGAGCCGGGGATCATCGCGGCGGAATCGCCCAACCCGATCGTCAACCACCTGGTGATCATGCCGGACATCGAGAAGCGCCTGGAGGCCTTCGTCCGGCTCGGCCACGGCATCATCGTGTTCCCGGGCGGCGTCGGCACGGCCGAGGAGATCCTCTACCTGCTCGGGCTGCTGCTGCGCGAGGAGAACGCCGGGGTGCCGTTCCCGCTGATCCTGACCGGCCCCACGGCCTCGGCGCCGTACTTCGAGCAGATCGACCAGTTCCTGCGCCTGACCCTGGGCGAGGCGGCCACCTCGCGCTACGAGATCATCGTCGCCGATCCGGCGCGCGTGGCGCGGCGGATGGCCGAGGGCATCAAGCGCGTGCGCGAGCACCGCATCGAGCAGAAGGATTCCTTCTACTTCAACTGGTCGATGCGCATCCCGCTGGACTTCCAGCAGCCGTTCGTGCCCACCCACGAGGCGATGGCGGCCCTGGACCTGCACCACGGGCGCAAGCCGCACGCGCTGGCCGCGGACCTGCGCCGCGCGTTCTCCGGCATCGTCGCGGGCAACGTCAAGGAGGACGGCATGCGCCGCGTCGAGGAGTACGGGCCGTTCCAGATCCACGGCGATCCCGACTTCATGCGCGCGCTGGACGCGCTGCTGCAGGCCTTCGTCGAGCAGCGGCGGATGAAGATCTCCGGCCAGTACCGGCCCTGCTACGAAGTGGTGGTCTGAGGGCACGGCGGGGCGCCATGCGCCCCCGACCGCGCCATGGCCTGCGTTCGTGGGATCGCGCGACACCGGGGTTCGTGGAAAGCCGGTCGCGCGCGAGCGCGCTCCTACGGTCTTCGGGGCCTTGCCAGGGCGGGACGGGGCCGCGCATCCGCCCCGGGCGACCGCCCGTCCGGCGCCGATTGCGCCCGCAGCCGTCCGCGCTAGGCTGCACCGGGCGCTCCTGGCCGGGGGCGGGGGACACGGGAGCCGGGATGGGCAGCCGGGGATTCACGCTGGTGGAACTTTTGGTCACGATCGCCGTGCTGGCGATCCTGGCCGCGATCGCGTTCCCGAGCTTCCAGTCGACGTTCCGCAGCAACCGGCTGGCCGGCAGCACCAACGAACTGATGGCCAGCCTGGCGCTGGCCCGCACCGAGGCGGTGCGCAGCGCGCGCGGCGGCGGCCTGTGCGCCAGCACCGATGGGCAGTCCTGCGACGGCGAGTGGTCCGACGGATGGATCGTCTGGGCCGACGGCCCCGGCGGCGCTGTCGGGGGATTTGATGCGGACGCCGATTCGATCGTGCGGCACGTCGGCAGCCGGCCTGGGATCGAACTCCAGGCGTCCAGCGGCGACGGCGCGGTGGACAGGATCGGCCTCGACGCGCGCGGCCGGCCCGCGAGCGCCACGCCGCCGGTCACCTGGAGGCTGACGCCGACGGAGTGCCCGGCCGGCGGCGAGTTCGTGCGGATCGTGTCGATGACCCTGGCGGGGCAGGTCAAGAGCGTGCGCGAGGTATGCCCACCATGAAGCGGATCGGACGCATCCGGCGCGCGGGACGCCCGGGGCAGGGCGGCTTCACCCTGCTCGAGGTGCTGATCGCGCTGGTGGTACTCGCGGTCGGCCTGCTCGGCCTCGCGCTGATGCAGACGCTCAACCTGCGCTACACCAAGAGCGCCGAGCAGCGCACCCGCGCGGTCAACCTGGCCGGCACGGTGCTGGACGTCATGCGCAGCAACCGCAGCCAGGCGGCCCAGTACGTGGTGACGCGGGCGGACTTCGCCTCGGTGACGGCGGCCGGCGGTTGCGCGAGCGACGCGACGCTCGATGCCGAGGCCAACCGCGCGCGCTGGATGTGCGAGGTGCGCGAGGCGCTGGGGCCCGGCGCGGAAGCGGCGGTGAGCTACAACGCGGGCACGGGCGTCGCGAGCGTCGTGCTGGAGTGGCCGGAGGAGGGGATGGGCGATCTCCTGGGCCCTGGCGAAGTGGAACTGAGTACGGTGCTATGAGCGTTCGGTCCGCACAGCGCGGCTTCACCCTGATCGAGCTGATGGTCGCGCTGGTGGTCGGCCTGCTGCTGGTGCTGGGGCTGATCGAGGTCTTCTCGGCCTCCCGCGCCGCCTACCAGCTGTCGACCGGGCTGGCGCGCACCCAGGAGAACGGCCGTTTCGCGCTGGACATGCTGCAGCGCGACCTGCGCGCGGGCGGGCACTTCGGCTGCGTCAACGACCAGGCGCGGTTCCTGCCGGGCAACGTCACGCCGTCGCGGCCGGCGCTGGTGTCCACCTTCCTCACCGACGAGCACCAGTTCACCGGCCAGTACCAGCACGTGGCCGACGAGGCCCTGCGGTTCGACATTCCGGTCCAGGGCCACAATGCGGCCGGCACTTCGCCAGGCGAGACCTTGCAGATCGGCGACACGCCGACCGTCGCGACGAGCGGCGGCCAGTGGGCGCCGGCCATCTCCGCCACGCTGTTCGCCCGACTCCTGCAGCCGGTCGCAGGCAGCGACATCCTGGTGCTGCGGCATTTCTCCCCGGCGGGCGCCCACGTGGCGGGGGTGACGCTCGGCGAGCCGGCCGTCGTGGCCTTCAATACCTCGCATGCCGAACGCCTGACCGAGGGCGTCGGCACGCCCACGATCTTCGGCATCGCCGACTGCATGACCGCCGCAGTCTTCGGGGCCACCGCCGACCTGACGTCGGGCACGCTCACGGTACCCGTCGGCGGCGGCAACCTGCGCAGCCTGACCGAGCAGCCGTTCGTCGATGGGCAGGCCACGCTGCATCGCGCCGACAGCGTGGTGTACTACGTCGGCCTCAACGCGCAGGGCAATCCCGCGCTCTACCGCCTGCGCCACACGCTGGTCGGCGGCGCCGTGGCCTTCGACAACGAGGAACTGGTCGAGGGCATCGAATCGCTGCAGGTGCTGTTCGGCCAGGACAGCAACGTGGACGCGCTCACCCGGCCCACCGGCAACATCGGCAGCAGCGCGCATGCCGGTGCGCTGATCGGCGGCGGCGACGAGAACGCCTGGCGGCGCGTCGGGATGATCCAGGTCGGCGTGGTCGCGCGCAGCCCGGAGCGCGCCGCGGCGGAACAGCGCGATACCGGGGTCGCTCCGCCGCTGTCGCTGCTCGGGCTCACGGTGACGCCGTCGGACGACGGCTACTACCGGGCGAGCTACGAGGACGCGATCGCCCTGCGCAACCGACTGTTCGGCAACTGAGGGACACGCCATGAGACGACCCCCGAGTTCCCGCGGCCGGCAGACCGGCGCCGTGCTGTACGTCGCGCTGATCATGCTCGTGCTGCTGGCGCTGCTGGGCGTGGTCGCCATGCAGGTGGCCGGCCTGCAGGAACGCATGTCGGCGAACTACCAGGCCGCGAGCATGGCGTTCCAGAACGCGGAGGGCGTGGTGCGCACGCACGAGATCGCGCTCGCCGACCAGGTGCGCGCCGGGACCCTGCCGCCCACCAACCTGCCGCCGACCGATTGCGCGACGCCCCACGACGCCGCGGGCTGGACCGACAGGGTGCCGCACGTCCGCCGGCTCGACCTGTGCTTCTCCTGGGGCGGACTCGACTACCCGAGCGACCAGTCGGAACGTACCGACCAGATCTACCAGGTCACCGCGCACGCGCGCGATCGCGACGGCGTCTTCGCGAGTTCCGAGGCGGTGATCGACACCGTCTTCATCCCGTGACGCCCTGATCCCGGAGCCCTCGAGTGAATCCTTCCGTTCTCGCCCGCATCGGCCTGGTCGCCCTGGCGATCCTGGTGCTGAGCTTCCGAAGCGCAGGCGTCCACTCCGATCCGGTGTTCTTCGCCGGCACGCCGCCCGCGATCGCCCAGGTGCCGTTGTACCTGCGCGACTCGGTGCCGCCGCTCAACATGCTGGTCATGGGCAAGGACCACAAGATCTACTACGAAGCCTACAACGACGCTTCGGACCTGGACGGGGACGGGCTGGTCGACGTGGGCTACCGCGGCTGGGAGCCGAAGTCGACGGCGCCCACCGACGGCAGCTCGCTCTTCAAGATCGACTACTACGGCTACTTCGATTCCTACATCTGCTACGACTGGGACGGCGACAAGTTCGTTCCCCGCACCCGCACGACCAACAAGCGGTGCTCCGGGAACTGGAGCGGCGATTTCCTCAACTACGCCACGATGTCGCGCATGGACGTGCTGCGCCGGGTCCTCTACGGCGGCTGGCGCGCGACCGATACCGCGCGGAGCACCGTCCTGCAGGGCGCCTTCTTCCCGCAGGACGCCCACAGCTGGGGCAAGGAGTACTTCAGCGTCGCGCGCGACGGCTACGACATCCGCCACTACACACCGCTGGGACTGCCCGCCAGCGGCCGCTACCACCTGTTCGCGGTGACGACGTTCTCCGGCAACTTCACCTCGTTCCCGAACTACCACGCGCCGCGCTTCAGGGTGCTGCGCAACACGACCGCGCGCGTGTGGAACTGGGTCGCCATCGAGGGCCCGGTCGCCGGCGACCGCTGCTTCAACCAGGGCACCTCGTGCGAGGGCGGCGGCACGCATCCTGGGCACCCGACGAGCAGGACCGAGTTCGACCGGCTCGAGGCCACCTATGCCGTCGCCGAGTACCGCCAGGGCACCACCGCGCTCGCCGAGATCAACTGCCGGGACAACAATTGCAACCCGCATGGTCCCGACGACAACTACCTGACCATCGTCACCGGCACGATCGACATCGATCGCAACCTGTTCGGGACGAGCGTGCCCTACCAGTTCAGGGTGCATGGCGACGACGCGATCGATTTCGCGCTCTACGGCGCCAATGGCCAGGTGCTCGCTACAGCCGGCTGCTATGGCGGGCGCGGCTTCGACGCCACCTGCGGCACGCAGGAGAGCGCCGTGGTCTCGCTGACGCCGGGTGCCCGCTACACCTTTAAGTTCAGGCACGAGGAAGCGACCGGCGGCGACGGTTATCGCCTCCAGTTCACGCGAAGAGTCGGTCTCCTCTGGACCCCATGGCAGACACTTGGCCGCAACACCGATGCGAGCATCCAGACGGCCTCCGCCACCTTCTACAACCTCGCAGTGGGCGGCGCGACGCTGGACACCGACCGCTTCGTGCGGGTCGAGGCCTGCCCGGATACGGAAGCGCTGCGTGATTCCAGCTGTCGCGCCTATCCCTCCGGAGCGCACAAGCCGACGGGAATCCTGCACGAGTACGGCGAGGAACAGCGCATGTACTTCGGCCTGATCACCGGCACCCAGCGGAACAATCTGCAGGGCGGCGTGCTGCGCCGGAACATCGAGAACTTCGCGGACGAGGTGGACGCCTCGACGGGCGTGTTCAGCGCCGACGTGGAGGGCATCGTGCGCAGCATCGACCGTCTGCGCATGATCGGCGGCGGATATAACGGGGGCGGCGACAACGTCGGTCAGCAGAAGAACTGGAACTGGGCGAACGCGGAGAGCAATCTCGGCGGCAACTGCGAATCCCAGGGCGGCCGCGCGCTCGCCAACGGCGAGTGCCGCATGTGGGGCAATCCGATCGCCGAGATGATGTTCGAGGCGGTGAGATACTTCGCGGGGGCGGGCGGCGCCACGGACGCCTTCGTCAGCGAAGGCAACGCCGACGGCACGCGCGAGGACACGCACCTGGGGTTGGCCGAACCGGCATGGCGGGACCCCTACAGGCCGGCGGGCCGGGATGGCGGCGGCTACGCCAGTTGCTCGCGTCCGGTCATGACGGTCATCAGCGACATCAACCCGAGCTACGACGGCGACTTGCCCGGCAGCGCCTTCGGCGGCAGCTCCGACTCCGCGCTCGAGAACTTCGACGCGGCGGGCCTGGGCCAGGCGATCTGGAACGACGAGTTCGGATCCGGGCCACGCAACGTCTTCATCGGCGAGGCCGGGGGCATCAGCGACGGCGCGCCCACCCCGAAGGCGGCGTCCAGTTTCGGCGACATCCGGGGACTGGCGCCGGAGGAGCCGACCAAGGAGGGCACCTATTACTCGGCCTCGGTCGCGCGCTACGCCGCGACCAACAGGCTGAACTCCCGTGCCGACTTCCCCTACCTCACCACCTATGCGATCGCGCTGGCCTCCCCGTTGCCGCGGATGTCGATCCCGGTAGGTGGCCGCACGGTGGAGTTGATCCCGTTCGCCAAGACGGTCAGCGGCACGTTCGGCGAGCATGCGAGGAAGCCGACCAACACGATCGTCGATTTCTTCGTCGAGAGCATGGCCAATTTCCCCGGCCAGACGCCGAACTCGAACGTCAACTCGGGGCGCGCGCACGCCGTCTTCAGGATCAACTACGAGGACGTCGAGCAGGGCAACGATCACGACATGGACGCGATCGTGCGCTACGAGATCTCGGCGGGCACCAACTCGTTGACCGTGAGATTGACCTCGGAGTACGCCGCGGGCTCGGCGAACCAGAACATCGGCTACGTGATCTCCGGCACCACCCGCGACGGCGTGTACCTGGAGGTGCGCGACAGCGACAGCCAGCAGGCCAATTCCGTCTACGAGCTCAACACGCCCCAGGGGCGCTGGGCCGGCGAATGCGTGGGGCAGACCGGAAGCTCGCCCTGCAACCAGGGGTTGGGGACCGAGGCCACGCGCACCTTCACCGCGGGCTCGGCCGGGGTCGGCATCCAGTTGCGCGACCCGCTGTGGTACGCGGCGAAGTACGGTACGCCCACGCCGCAGGTCGAGCCGGATGGCGAGCCCAGCAACTACTTCCTGGTGACCAACCCGCTCAACCTGCGCGCGCAGCTGGCCAAGGCGTTCGACAGCGCGCTCGACCTCGGGATCGAGCCGGGCAGCGCGGGCTTCAGCGGCGCCCGCATCGGCAGCGCGTCGTTCACCGTGGAGCCGTCCTTCCGCCGGGCGAGGAACGGCAAGGACTGGACCGGCAACCTGACCGCCACCGCCATCCGCAGCGACGGCACGCTGGGCAGCACGCTGTGGACCGCCCAGCAGGCGATCGCGTCGGGGCCGAGGCAGAACATCTGGACGATCCATACGCTGGGCACGGGGCAGCGGAGCAGCCGCGAGGCCAGCCGGTTCGTGGAAATGCCCGGAGCAGACCTGGCGGTGCTCGCCCGGCTCGGCGTGAATCCGGCGCTGATCGCCTCCCGCTACGGCCGCGCCTATACGGCCGACCAGATCGTCGAGTACATCGCCGGCGACCAGACGCTGGAGGCCGGGCAGGCCGCGGGCGGCACGCTGCGCGCGCGCTCCTCCGTGCTCGGCAGCATCGTCAACTCCGAGCCGGTGGTGGCCTCGCCGAGAGCCGACTTCGGCTACGCGATGTACGAGGACGCGATGTTCGACGGATACCAGGCGTTCCTGACCGGCAAGCGCGAGGCGGACAAGACCTACGTGTACGTGGGCGCGAACGACGGCATGCTGCACGCCTTCGACGCCAGCACCCGGCCCTGCACCAACGACAGCAGCACCGCCTGCCGGGCCGACGGCGCCGGGCAGGAGCTGTTCGGGTTCGTGCCCAACGGCGTGCTCTCCGGCCTGGGCGCGCTGGCGCTGCCCGACGACCTCTACCAGCACCGCTACTACGTCGACGGGCAGATCACCGTGACCGACGCGCGGCAGGGCCGGAACTGGCGGACCCTTCTGGCCGGCACGACCGGCGGCGGCGGGCGTTCCGTGTTCGTCCTCGACGTCACCAACCCGGGGAACTTCTCCGCGAGCAACGTGCTCTGGGAACGCAACGGATCGATCGACAACGACCTGGGCAATACCTACGGCAAGCCGCTGATCGTGCCGCTCGAGAACGGCAGCTGGGGCGTGCTGTTCGGCAACGGCTACGGCGGCAACACCAGCGATCCGTCGCTGTACGTGCTCGACGCCTTCACCGGCGCGGAGATCGCCAGGATCACCGCGGCCGATCGGGAGCCCGCGACGCGAGTCGTGGCCGCGACCATCACCGAGTGGATCTGCTCGGTGACGGGAATCCTGTGCGCGAAGAAGACCGATCCGTTCAACGGCCTGGGCCAGATCACCGCGATCGACCGCAACGGCAACGGCAAGGTCGACACCATCTACGGCGGCGATCTGCAGGGCAACCTGTGGAAGTTCGACCTGTCGGGCACGAACGCCTCGGCATGGGCGGTGGCCAACAGCGGCAGCCCGCTGTTCGTGGCGGAGGTGGACGGCGTCCGCCAGCCCATCACCGGCGGCATCCGCGTGGCGGCCGGCCCCGGCACCGGGGTGATGGTGTTCTTCGGCACCGGCCGCTACCTGTTCGCCTCGGACAACACGGTGCCGGAAGACCCGGACCTGCAGTCGCTCTACGGCATCTTCGACAACGGCAGCGCCGTGTCCGGGGGGCGCAGCGCGCTCGAGCAGCAGGCGATCACCGGGGAGACCACGACCACGGGCGGCCAGCTGGTGCGCAATCTCTCGCGCAACCTCGTGCGCTACTTCGGCGACGCAGCGCGGCGCGGCTGGTACATCGACCTGGCGGTACGGGAGTCCGACCCGCAGAACCCGGACCAGACCCGCCTGGCCAGGCGCGGCGAGCGCTTCATCGCCACGCCGCTGATCCAGAGCGGCCGGGTGTTCTTCACCACCTACACGCCGATGGAGGACAGCTGCAACCCGGGCGGCCGCAACTTCGTCTACGGCCTCGATCTCCTCTCGGGCGCGGGCGGCCTGTCCGATCTCGGCGTGCTGCCCGGCGGCGAGTCCGTGTGCACCGGCGGCGACTGCGGCGCGGTCTCGATCGACGGCGAAAACGGCGGCGGCGGCGGGGACGGCGGTCCGCCGACCAGCCCGCCGATCACCAACCTCAACCTGGGCGCCCTCGACACGCTCAAGCCGATCGATCCCGACTGCGTAGGCCCCGACTGCGCGACCTACGAGGAATGCTCGGTGGTGATCTATCCGGGCGGGTTCGTCCTGCCGCGGCCATGCGGCCGGCAGTCCTGGCGGCAGTTGCGATGAGACGACCCGGAGGTGCGCGCGTGAACGGATCGAAGCCAGCGACACGGGCGGCAGCGCCCGCCCGACGGGGCGCGGCGGGGTTCACCCTGATCGAGCTGATGGTGGTGGTGGCGGTGCTCGCGATCCTGGCGGCCATCGCCCTGCCGTCCTACCAGGACTCGGTCAGGAAGGGACGCCGCGGCCAGGCCAAGGCCGACCTGGCGCAGGTCGCGCAGCTCGCCGAGCGCTACCGCACCGTCAACGGGACGTTCACGGGCTTCGCGTCGCCGATCGAGGCCTCGCCGCAGACGGGCGACGCGTACTACGACATCGAAGTCGACGTGGAGGAGGACGGCACCACGTTCATCGCCACCGCCACGCCGGTGGCGGGCTCCGACCAGGCGAACGACACCTGCGGCGCCCTCGCGCTGAACGCCGCGGGCACCAAGTGGCACGAGAAGGGCGACGACCGCTGCGAGTTCGGGACGGTCGGCCCGCCATGATGCGCGCCGTCGCCCGGGGCCGGGCGGGGACGCCATCCCGGAAACGAAAAAACCGCGGCCGGGCCGCGGTTTTCCGCTAGAAGATGGCGCCCGAAGTTGGACTCGAACCAACGACCCCCTGATTAACAGTCAAGTGCTCTAACCGGCTGAGCTATTCGGGCGGGGGACGGCCATTTTAGTGGCTTGCCGGCGCGGGTCAAGCGCCGGGCCGGTCGGGCGCGCAGGCCTCCGCCGGCCCGGGGCGCGCGTTGCGCACCCGCCCCAGGTTGTTGACGACCACGCTGCCGGCCGCCTCGGACGCGCCGCGGCACACATGCACGCTCAGGTTGGTGCCGGCGGCGCGGCCGTCGCGCTGGAAGCGCAGCAGCGGCCGGCTGGCCAGCAGGCGGTGGCCCGGCGGGGCCTCGCCGGTGCGCAGCAGGTCCGCGGCGGCGGTGGGCTGCCGGTCCCCGTCCGGGTCCAGGAACACGATCCAGCCGCCGCTCCAGTCCAGGCCGCCGGCGCAGCGCCGCCGGCCGTCGTCGGCGCACACCACCACCTCCACGCGCCGCGAGATCGCGCTGCTGCGCGCCAGCGCGAAGTCGGCGCCGAGCTGGTGCATGGCCGTGCGCGTGCGCTGCCGCTGTACGGTTTCGGCGAACGCCGGCAGGCCCACGGCGACGGATACCGCCAGCACCGCCATCGCCGTCAGCGCCTCGGCCAGCGTGAATCCCGCGCTTCCCTGTCGCATCGTCCGACCCTCCTGGTCCTGTCCGGGCGGGCAGGATGCCGCCAGGCCCGGTCCCGGGCCATCGGCCCGGTCCCGGCGCGGCTGTCGGAAAACGCCGCGCGCCCGATTGGGAGAACGCCTCGGGCGGGCGTTCGGTGCGCGGTCACGCCGCCTGCGACGGCGGCGACTAAACTGTCTTTTTGAGGAAGCCCGCCCCCTATGAGCGACCGCCGCGACGCCCCGTTCCAGCTCGTTTCCCCGTACTCGCCGGCGGGCGACCAGCCGCAGGCGATCGCGAAGCTGGTGGAGGGGTTCGAGTCGGGCCTGGCGCGGCAGACGCTGCTGGGCGTGACCGGTTCGGGCAAGACCTACACCATGGCCAACGTGATCCAGCAGGTGCAGAAGCCGACCCTGGTGATGGCGCCGAACAAGACGCTGGCCGCGCAGCTCTACGGCGAGTTCAAGGCGTTCTTCCCGCACGCCGCGGTGGAGTACTTCGTCAGCTACTACGACTACTACCAGCCCGAGGCCTACGTGCCGTCCTCGGACACCTACATCGAGAAGGACAGCTCGATCAACGAACACATCGAGCAGATGCGGCTGTCGGCGACCAAGGCGCTGCTGTCGCGGCCGGACGCGCTGATCGTGGCCACGGTGTCGGCGATCTACGGCCTGGGCGATCCCGAGGACTACCTGAAGCTGCGGCTGATCCTGGCGCGCGGCGAGCGCATCGAGCAGCGCGCGCTGATCCGCCACCTCACCGAGCTGCAGTACACCCGCAACGACACCGAGCTGCGCCGCGGCGCCTACCGCGTGCGCGGCGAGGTGATCGACGTGCACCCGGCGGAATCCGACGCCGAGGCGCTGCGCATCGAGCTGTTCGACGGCGAGATCGAGAACCTGAGCCTGTTCGACCCGCTGACCGGCGAGGTGCAGCGCAGGATCCCGCGCTTCACGGTGTACCCCAAGACCCACTACGCCAGCACCCGCGAGAGCGTGCTCGGCGCCATCGAGACCATCAAGGCGGAGCTGAAGGAGCGGCTGGAGCAGCTCTACGCGCAGAACAAGCTGGTGGAGGCGCAGCGCCTGGCCCAGCGCACCCAGTTCGACGTGGAGATGATGGCCGAGGTGGGCTTCTGCAACGGCATCGAGAACTACTCCCGCCACATGACCCGGCGCGCGCCCGGCGAGCCGCCGCCGACGCTGTTCGACTACCTGCCGCCCGACGCGCTGCTGGTGCTGGACGAGTCGCACGTCACGGTACCGCAGATCGGCGGCATGTACCGGGGCGACCGCGCGCGCAAGGAAACGCTGGTCGAGTTCGGCTTCCGCCTGCCGTCGGCGCTCGACAACCGGCCGCTGCGCTTCGAGGAATGGGAGGAGCGCGCGCCGCGCATGGTGTTCGTCTCGGCCACGCCGGGCAAGTACGAGCTGGAGAAGTCCGAGGGCGAGGTGGTGGAACTGGTGGTGCGGCCGACCGGGCTGATCGATCCCGAGGTCGAGATCCGTCCCGTGGCGACCCAGGTCGACGACCTGCTGGGCGAGATCAACCTGCGCGTGGCCATGGGCGACCGGGTCCTGGTCACCACGCTGACCAAGCGCATGTCCGAGAACCTCACCGAGTACCTCGCCGAGCACGGCGTGCGGGTGCGCTACCTGCACTCGGACATCGACACGGTCGAGCGGGTGGAGATCATCCGCGACCTGCGCCTGGGCAAGTTCGACGTGCTGGTGGGCATCAACCTGCTGCGCGAGGGCCTGGACATGCCCGAGGTCTCGCTGGTGGCGATCCTCGACGCCGACAAGGAAGGCTTCCTGCGCTCGTCCGGCTCGCTGATCCAGACCATCGGCCGCGCCGCGCGCAACCTGCGCGGCAAGGCGATCCTGTACGCCGACACCGTGACCCGCTCGATGCGGGCCGCGCTGGACGAGACCGACCGGCGCCGGCAGAAGCAGGTCGAGTACAACGCCGCGCACGGGATCACGCCGAAGTCGGTGGAGCGGGCGATCGTCGACATCATGGAGGGCGCGCGCGCGGAGCCGGCGCTGGAGAAGAGGGGCCGCGGGCGCGGCCGCCGGGTGGCGGAGCCGGCCGAGGACTACGCCGCGCTCGACGCCGGCCAGGCCGCGGCCCGGCTGCGCGAGCTGGAGCAGAAGATGTACCAGCATGCGCGCGACCTGGAGTTCGAGGAGGCGGCGCAGGTGCGCGACCAGATCCGGCGGCTGAAGGAGGCCACGCTGGGCTGAGAGACGCCGCCGGGGGGGCGCTGCGGCGTCACGCCGTTCCGTGCCTCAGCGACCGCCCGCGGCGGGGTCCCCGTTCCGCCCGAAGCAATCGATCAGCAGCTCGGTGAGGGCCCGCACCTTCCGCGAGGGGTGCGGGCTCGGCGGGCGGACGACGTAGATGCCGGCCGGCGGCGGCGGATGCCGCGTCATGAGGGACACCAGCGCGCCGGTCTCCACGTGCTCGTGGATCACGCCGTCCGGCAGCCAGGCGATCCCGAGCCCCGCCAGCGCGGCGGCGGCGAGCGCCGTGGCGTTGTCGGCCTTGAAGCGCCCCTGCGGGCGGACCGAGACGACCCTGTCGCCTTCCACGAACTGCCAGGCCTCGGTGCCCTGCATGAGCGCCTGGTGGTCGAGCACGTCCTCCGGCTTCTCGGGGGCGCCGTGCGCGGCGATGTAGTCCGGGCTCGCGACCAGCTTCCCGTGGATCGGCCCGACCCGCCTGGCGATCAGGTTGGAATCCTGCAGGTAGCCGACCCGGATCGCGCAGTCGAAGCCCTCCGCGACGAGATCGACGAAGCGGTCGCTGTAGGCGGCGTGGAGGTGGAGCTGCGGGTGGCGTTGGGCCATCTGCGCGAGCACCGGGGCGAAGTGCGCCGGCCCGAAGGAGAGGGGCACGGCGACCCGCAGGCGGCCGCGGAGGTCCCCGGCGGGCAGGATCGCTTCCCGGGCCGCGTCGATCTCGGCGCACGCCCTGGCCGCGTGGTCGCGGAAGGTGGCGCCGGCCTCGGTGAGCGCCGCGCCCCGGGTGGTCCGCGCGAGCAGCTGGACGCCGAGTTCGGCCTCGACCCGGCCGAGCCGCCGGCTGACGATCGACTTGGAGACGCCGAGCCGCCGCGCGGCGGGCGAGACCCCGCCGGCATCGGCCACTTCCACAAACGTCCGCAGTTCTTCGATGTCCAATTCGGCGTTCCCGGTTCCGCGACGCAGCTTGGCACAAAAGTCGACGGCCCGACGTTCCCCGTGGCGCGACACAGATCGACACGAGACGGTACTACCGCGTGAAGGATGCGGATGACAAGGTGCATGAACGCGACGGCGCACCCGAGCACACGTCCCGCCGCGTCCCCCATTCCCCCGAATGCAACGAAAGGATGTCTCCATGACGTTTCGCAACGGTCTCGATTCGCTGCTCCGCCCCGAGGACTCGGTGCTGGTGCTGATCGATCACCAGCCCTTCCAGCTTCTGTCGCTCAACAGCCACGACCCGCAAGTGGTGATCAACAACGTGGCGGCTCTGGCGAAGCTTGCCAAAGCCTTCGATGTCCCAACCATCCTGACGACCGTGATCGCCAGCCAAGGCGGCCGCCTGTTTCCGCAGATCACGGACGTGTTTCCGAATCAGGAGGTGATCGACCGGACGTTGATCAACACCTGGCAAGATTCGAAGGTCGTGGACGCTGTCAAGGCAACGGGTCGCAAGCAGCTGATCATTGCCGGACTGTATACGGAAGTCTGCGTTGCGATGCCCACGATTCAGGCGCTAGGCGAGGGCTGGGATGTGACCGTCGTGACCGACGCCTGCGGCGGCGTTTCGCTGGAAGCGCATCAGGTCGCTATCCAACGCATGATCGGCGCCGGCGCCAACGTCATGACCTGGATGGCCGTGGGCGGAGAGTGGCAGCGCGACCACGTGCGCGTCGAATCCGACATCAAGTTCGCTCAGGTATTGGCGGAGCATGGCGGCGCAGCTGGCAGCGCGTTCCTGTGGGAACAGCAACTGCTCAACACCCCGGTGCCGAGCGGCGCGGGCTGATCCGAGCAGGCTCGCGCGCCTTGAGACCGACCGCACATGCCCGGCGCCGGCAGGCCGGGCGCGATTCCACGACAGGAACCCTGAAGATGTCGATGGGCGAGTTTCCCGTCGGGCTGGAGATGGACGTCTCCTATCCCGAGTTCCGGGTCAGCCTGACGCTGCTGTCCGAGACGAGGCTGCGGTTCGAGATCCGGGAAGGTCCCTTCGCCCGGACCGAGACCGTCGAGATCCAGGCGGTCTCGCTCGGCAACGGCCTCTTCGCCGTGAGCTGGCAGGAACGCGACGGCGCCACGGTCACCAACGTGCAGGACTACGATCGCGGCGTGGTCTACTCGTGCGTGACGCCGCCCGGCGGCCGCCTGCTGCGGATGGTGGGGACGATCGCGGTCACCCGGCCCGCCGACCGCGCATTCGACGATCGCCCCCGGCGCAACAAGGCGCTGGTGCTCGATGCGATGACCTCGCTGTTCCAGCGTCGCGACGCATCGGCGGTGGACCGCCTCTATGCGCCGGACTACATCCAGCACAATCCCGCCATTCCCCAGGGCCGCGATGCGCTGCGGGCGCTGGTCGCCGGCCTGTCCGGGGACGTCCACTACGAACCGGGCCTGGTCGTCGCCGAAGGCGATTTCGTCGCCATCCACGGCCGCATCCGCGGCTGGGCGGAGGTCCCGCAGGTGGTGGTCGACCTGTTCCGGATCGAGGACGGCAGGCTGGCCGAGCACTGGGACGTGCTGCAGGACGAGGCGCCTGCGACCGCGGCCCTGGGCGGCGTCGCGATGTTCGATCCCGCGGAAGGCGCGCGCCATCGCGCCGATCCCGAGGTCGCCGGCGGCTGGAACCGGTCGGAGGAGACGACATGATCGAACTCGTCATCGAACAGCGCCGCCGCAGCCTCGGTGGCGGCATGGACGTCGGCCGCATGCTGCCCTTCGCGAAGCGCCGCATGGTCGGGCCCTACGTCTTCTTCGACCACATGGGGCCGCTCGACCTCGCGCCCGGCGTGGGCCGTGGCGTCGACGTGCGGCCGCACCCGCACATCGGCCTGTCGACCGTCACCTACCTGTTCGCCGGCGAGATCATGCATCGCGACAGCCTGGGCCATGCGCAGGCGATCCGTCCGCGCGAGGTCAACTGGATGACCGCCGGCCGCGGCATCACCCACAGCGAACGTCTCGAGCGGGCGCGGGCGCAGGGCGATCGCCTGCACGGCATCCAGGCCTGGGTCGCGCTGCCGAGCGAGTACGAGGAAGTGGCCCCCAGCTTCTCGCACCATGCCGGCGACGACCTGCCGCAGTGGAGCGAGGGCGGGGTACACGGGCAGCTCATCGCCGGCAACGCCTACGGCCTGACCGCGGGTGCCGCGACGCATTCGCCGCAGTTCTACGCGCATCTCGACATGGCGCCCGGCGCGACGGCGGAAATCCCCGCCGGGTACGCCGAGCGCGCCGCATACGTTGCGACCGGGGCGGTGGAGGTCGGCGGCGTCGCCTACGGCGCCGGCAGGATGCTGGTGTTCGGCCGGAACGCGTCGCGGCTGCGTGCCGTCGAGCGTTCGACGGTGATGGTGCTCGGCGGAGAGCCGGTCGGCGAGCGCTTCGTCTACTGGAACTTCGTGTCCTCGTCGAAGGACCGGCTCGCGCAGGCCGCGGCGGACTGGAAGGCGGGGCGGATGAAGCTGCCGGACGCCGACGACGCCGAGTTCATTCCCCTGCCGGACGACCCGGCGCCACCCGCGCCGGCGATGTCCTGAGCCCCTGCGGCACGGGACGCGGCCGCAGGCGGCGCATGTCGCGGCGTGCGGTGATGCCGGTTCGAAGGCGATCGCCTGCATGGCGAGCGGCCGGCGACCGCGGCGCCGTCCAGGCCGAGCCCGCGAAGCCGGTGTCACGAGGCCGGAATCGGCGGTCGCTGCTGAAATCCCCGCACGAGCCCGCCGCCGTCGGCGGCCGGGCGTGCCAGCCTTGCGTTCCCCGCATGACCGGCCCCGGGCCGACGCCCGGTCTCCCGTTCAGGGGCAGGCTTCCGCAGATGAAGGAGCTGTCCGGCCAAGCGGCCGGGCTCACCCGAAGTGCGCTTCGGTCCCGTCCTGCGCTTACGAAAAAACCCGGCGCGCCGGCTGTGTCTCGAGGGTCCACGCGCTCCGGCCGATGCCGGGAGATCGTGGTGGGCGGTACAGGGTTCGAACCTGTGACCCCTACCATGTCAAGGTAGTGCTCTACCGCTGAGCTAACCGCCCGTTCGTCCCGGCGTGGCCGGCGAAGCCGCGCATTCTAGCCCAGCGGCCGTGGGCAGACAAGCCGCCTTCGCGGCCGTGGGGGGGGGGGCCCCCCCCCCCCCCCCCGCCGCTGGCGTCCGGGGCGGGGGGGCCCCCCCCGGGGGGGGGGGGGCGGCCCGGCCCCCCCCCCCCCCCCCACGGCCATGGGCGATCAGAACCGGTAGTTCAGGCCGAGCAGGTAGGTGCGGCCCCATTCGATCCGCTCCAGCGGCCGGTCCTGGGTGCCGGCGTAGGTGCGGTAGGACTCGTTGGTCAGGTTGTTGGCCTGCAGCAGCAGCGTGAGGCCCTCCAGCGACGAACCGTCCCCGAAGCTGTAGCTGATCTGTGCGTCGGTGATGTTCTCGCCGACGACGTAGCGCAGCGTGCGTGCGCCGTCGAAGTTGCCGATCTCGCCGATGAAGTCCGAGCGCCGGCGCTGGCTCAGGCGCGCCTCGAAGCCGTCGCGCTCGAAGTAGGCGGTGAGGTTGTAGACGCGCCTCGACAGGCCGGGCAGGTCGATCGGTTCGTTGCCGACGCTGTTCGCGCTTTCCGGGTCGAGGATCTGGATGTCGCTGTCGTTGAAGCTGGCGCTGGCGACGATGCCGAAGCCGCGCAGCGATTCGGTCCACAGGTCCAGGGGCAGGGACGCGGTGAGCTCCAGGCCGCGCAAGGTGCCGCCCTCGCCGTTCTGCGGCGCGGTGAAGTTGCCGGTCGTCTGCAGTTCCCAGTCGACGCCTTCCGGTGGCACGTAATCGCCGAGGAATCCGGAGAAGTCGTAGTCGTCGCGGGTCTGCGTGTAGATGTAGGTGCGCAGGTCCTTGTAGAAGAACGCGGCCGCGACGTAGGCGCGGTCGCCGAAGTACTTCTCCCACGAGACGTCGAACGCATAGGCGCGCCAGGGGTCGAGCAGCGGATTGCCGCCGCTTCCGCCGGGCCGGCCATTGCTCTCGTCCACGCCGAATTCGAGCGAGGAACGCAACTGGTCCACGCGCGGGCGCGCCACCTGCTTGGCCAGGCCGATGCGCACGGTGTGCTCGCCCGGCAGCTGGAACGCCAGGTTCGCGCTCGGCAGCACTTCCGTGTAGGTCTTGCCCGATTCGAAGGGCTGCACGTTGCTGCCATCCGGCTGGGTGGCGTCCCAGTAGTTGGAGGAGGACGACTGGTCGACGCGCTGGATCTGCACGCCGGCGTTGCCGGTCACCGTGGTGTCGCCCCAGCCGGTGCTGATGTTGGCGCGCGCGAACGCGGTCGTGATCTTCTCGTTCACCGTCCAGGCCTTGGAAACGAGATAGCTCTCGTCCTCGGTCGGCTCGAAGGTCATGTAGCGCGCGACCGCTGCCGGCACGTTCCATGCCGGGATGTGGCCGATGCCGGCGAATCCCAGGTCGACGAGGCCGTATTGCAGGTCGTCCGCGATGGCGGTGTCGCCCTGCGCGCCGAGGTTGATGTTGCCCTCGGGCTGCCGCTTGGACTTCTCGCGGTCGGTGTGGTTGAGGCCGAAATCGAGGTCGGACAGCCACGGGATCGATCCGGGCGCGGGCAGATTGAGGCCGACGCGCGCGCCCTTGAGCTCGTCCTCGACTTCTGGCGTCTTGCCGTAGCCGGAGCCGTAGATGGTGTTGGTCAGGAACAGGCGGGACGGGTCGGAATAGTCGAGGCCCGGGACCATCTGCGAGAATCCGTCGTTGCGGATGTCCAGGTCGACCGTGTCGAGCGACGGGTTGGGCAGCAGCTGGGTGTTGTTCTCCAGGCTCAGCTCCGAGCGCCTGGCCCTGGACCAGCTCACGTCGGTGGTCAGCCGGGCGCGTTCGAAGTTGAACTCGTTGTTCCATCCGACGGCCGAAATGCGGTCCTCGCGGCGGTTGTACATCCCGCGCACCAGCGGATAGACGCCGCTGATCGTGCCGCCGGCGAAGCTGTCGTTCCCCCGGGTGCGCACGTCGCTGTAGACGCATTCCGGGTCGCAGGGCGACGATCCGTTGTACTGGGTGTTCAGCTCCCACTGGTTCGCGGTGTCTTCCTGCTCCGCGCGAGAGTGGAACATGTCCAGCGTGCTGGTCCATGCGTTCGACGGGCGGAACTGCAGCGTCGCCATGATGCCGTCGCGCTTGGTGTAACCGGTGCGGCGCAGCGCCTTCATGCCGTCGGTCGCCCAGGTGCCGTCGGCCAGGCCGGGGCGCGCGTCGGTCTTCCAGGGCTCGTACAGGCCGACCTGATTCTCCTGGATCGGCGTGTCGCTGTGCGAAACGCCGATCGAGAAGCCGAAGCGGCGGTCCGCCGACTGGCCGATCCAGCTCGCGCTCAGGCGGTTGCCATAGGGGTCGGTATCGGCCGCTTCGCCCAGCGAATTGCGCTGGAAGCGCCCGTTGACCGTGATGGCGGACCCATCGAAGCTCAGCGGGCGCACGGTCTGCATGTCCAGCGTGCCCGACAGTCCCTGTCCGAACAGGCCTGCATCCGGCGTCTTGTAGACGGTGACGCCGCTGACCAGTTCCGAGGGGTACTGGTCGAACTCGACGCTGCGGTTGTCGCCGGTGCTGACCATTTCGCGGCCGTTGAGCAGCGTGGTCGCGAAGTCGGGCGACAGGCCGCGCACGCTGATCACCTGCGCGCGGCCGGCGACGCGCTGCGCCGACAGGCCCGGCAGGCGCGCGATCGATTCGGCGATGCTGACGTCGGGCAGCTTGCCGATGTCCTCGGCGGAGACCGCTTCGACGATCGAGGTCGCATCGCGCTTGACCGAGATCGCGCCCTCGATGCCGCGGCGGATGCCGGTCACCTGCACCCGGTCGAGCTCCACCGCGTCGCCCGCGGCGGGCGGCGGCGGCTCCTCGCCGGCGGTTTCCTGCGCGTGGACGAGCCCCGTCCACATCGCCGACGACAACGCGACGCACAGCAGCTTGCGTTGGAACTTGCGCATGTCCCCTCCCGAAGATCCACGCCACATCGGATTGGCCGCGGCCGGCGGCGTCCTGCTGGATCTGTCCGCGGGCCGGGTGTTGTAGGTCGCGGCCATGGTAGTCGCGGGTGCATCCGCATCGACCGCGCTGCATACGTATTCATGGCGTCCATGGAACGACGGGGGCGGTGCCGGCGGTCGCTCGGCAGGGCACGCGGCGGGTGGGGCGGCTTCGCCGCGACCGTCGGCGGGCAGCGAGCGGACAGGGTCCGCATCGCCGCTGCCGACGAGAATCGTTATCATCTTCGTCCCGGCGCGCGCGGCCCCCCGCGCCGCCCACCGCCCGACACCGGACCGCCCCCATGCGCACGTCTTTCCGTTCCCTGTCCCTGCTCGCCGCCGCCTTGCTGGCGCTCGTGCTCCCGCTCCAGGCTTCGGCGCAGGCCCTCGCGCCGCAGGCCGCGCCCGACACGGCCGTGCAGAACGGGCCCGACGGCGTGCAGCGCCGCGAGCTCGCCCGCGGCGTGTACGAGGCGCGCTACAGCCGCGCGGCGAACGCGCTGTTCGTGGCGTCCTCGGAAGCCGTCCCCAACGTCAAGGGCGGCGCGCTGTACCGGCTCGACCCGCAGACGCTGGAGACGACCGGCCTCACCCACACCGACGGCAGGAACTTCGGCCTGGCCGTGGATGCGGACGGCGCCACGCTCTACGCGACCAACAGCGTCGACAGCGGCATCACCGCCTTCGACGCGGCCACCGGCGAGGTGAAGGGCCGCCTGCGCTTCGAGGAGCGCGCGTCCGACGGCTCGCGCTACGGGCCGCGGCAGGTGATCCACGATCCGGCCACCGGCACGCTCTATGTCGGCGGCGTGGGCGATCCCGGCGTGATCTGGGTGGTGGACGCCGCCACGCTGACCCTGCGCACGACGATCCAGAACGCCGGCAAGTGGGTCACCGGGCTGCTGCTCGACCGCGACGCGGGGCGCCTCTACGCCGCCAACGGCGACGGCGAGGTGCTGGTGATCGACACCGCCACCCACGCCATCTCGCAGCGCTGGAAGCCCGGCGGCGACGAGGAGGCGCTGCTGCTGAACCTGGCGCTGGACCCGGGCACGCATCGCCTGTTCGTCACCGACCACTCGAAGCTGAAGACGGTGCTGGTGCTCGACAGCCGCGACGGCCGCGTGCGTCAGCGGCTGCCGGTCGGCGATTCCATGGGCATCCTGCTGAACCCGGTGCGCGGCGAGCTCTACGTCACCCACCGCGACCAGGGCACGTTGAGCGTGCTGGACGCCGGCGACTACCGTGTGCTGCGCACGATCGCGCTGCCGCCCAATCCCAACAGCCTGGAACTGGATCCGACGGGGCAGGTGCTCTACGTCACCGTCAAGACGCCGTTCAACAAGGACTACTCCGCGAGCGGCTTCGAAAGCGTCGTCCGCATCGCGCTCGACTAGCGCGTTCCTGCCGGCCGCGGGAGCGCGCGCGGCATCGTCGCGTCGGCGCCAGGCGATGCGACGTAGCATGGCGGCGTGGACTCCGCCCGCACCCGCCTCGCCGCGCCGCTGACCGCCGCCATCCGCCGCCGGGTGCTGGGCCTGTTTCCGCGCGGCCAGAGCGGCATCGACTACGACGCGCCGGCCGGCGATCCCGGCCTGTTCGGCCCGGGCGCGGTCACCTGGCGCGTGCACGCGGATTTTCCCGGCATGCTCTCCGGCGGCCTGTGCGCGCTGATGCTGCAGGCGCTGCATCCGCGCGCGCTGGCCGGGGTCTGGGACCATTCCGATTTCCGCGACGACCTGGTCGGCCGCCTGCGCCGCACCACCGCGTTCGTGGCCGGCACCACCTTCGCCGGCACGGCGGAGGCGCAGCGGCTGATCGCGCGGGTGGCCGCGATCCACGCCCGGGTCCGCGGCGAGACCGCGGACGGCGTGCCCTACGCCGCCGACGACCCGGAGCTGCTGACCTGGGTGCACGTCACCGAGGCGTACGCGTTCCTGCGCGGGTTCCGCGCCTACGCCGGCCTGCGCCTGCCGCCGGGCGCGGACGATCGCTACTACGACGAGGCGCGGCGGGTGGCCGAGGCGCTCGGCGCGCGCGCGGTGCCGGCCAGCGCCGCGGAGGTGGCCGCCTACTTCGCGCGGACACGGCCGCAGCTGCGCTACGACGCGCGTTCGCGCGAGGTGCTGGCGGTGCTGCGGCGCGCGCGGCTGCCGGTGCCGGGCGCGACGCCGGTGCGCGGCCTGTTCCTGGGCGCCGGCGCGGCGCTGTTGCCGCCCTGGGCGGAGGCGCTGCTCGGCTTCGGGCAGCTGCAGCGCGCGCGACACCGCGCCTGCGCGCAGGCGCTGCGGGCGATGGCGCCCGCGTTCCGGCTCGCGCTGCCTGACGGCATCGCGCCGCGGGCGTGCCGCCGGGTGGGCGTGCCGGTGGACACGCTGCGCAGTTGGGAGGGGATCGGCCCGGCGTCTCGGTAGCGCCCAGAGGCGATCGGATTGCGGGGCGCGCCCGGGCGACGACAGACGCCGCGTCGTCTGTCGCGCGCGAGCGCGCTTCTGCGAGAAGCCGCGAGAGACGCAAAGGCGAGCCCCGCAGGAGCGCGCCGGTGCGCGATGGGGTGTGCGGGGAAAGCCCGGTCGCGCGCGAGCGCGCTCCTACAGTGCCCGCAGCGCTCGGCCGCTGGTAGGAG
>NZ_JAIWPR010000058.1 GCF_021191635.1 Alterluteimonas quercicellularis | reverse complement strand
GCCGCTGCCGCCTTCGCGGCGTCCGCCGCCGGGGCGCGCGCCGTTGCGCGGGCCGCCGCGGCGGGCGTCGTCCGCGGCGCGCTGCTCGCGCGCCTCGCGGAAGATCTCGCCGATGCTCTCGCCTTCCTCGGCCTCCAGCTCGACGCCCTCGCGCGGCTTGCGCGGCTGCGCCACCAGCAGCTCCGGCGTCACCGGCTCGGAGGGGATGCGCTGCTCGATGAAGGCCTCGATGTCGGGCAGCGACATCGCGTAGCGCTCGCAGGCGAAGCTGATCGCGTCGCCCTCGGCGCCCAGGCGCGCGGTGCGCCCGATGCGATGCACATAGTCCTCGGCGTCGAACGGCAGGTCGTAGTTGTAGACGTGGCTGACGCCCTCGATGTGCAGGCCGCGGGCGGCGACGTCGGTGGCCACCAGCAGCTCCAGCTGGCCGGCCTGGAACTTCTTCAGCAGGCTCTCGCGCTTCTTCTGCGGCACGTCGCCCGACAGCACGCCCACCCGGTAGCCGGCGCGCTCCAGCGCGCGCGCGACGCGCTCGACGAAGGCCTTGGTGTTGACGAAGACCATGGTCCGCGCGCCCTCGCTGCGCGAGAGCAGGCCGATCAGCAGCGGCAGCTTCTCCTCGTCGGAGGGGTAGTACAGCTTCTGGCGCACGCGCGCGGCGGTGACGAACTCGGTCTCCACCACCAGCTTTTCCGGCTCGTTCATGTGCTCGTAGGCGAGCTCCAGCACGCGGTGCGACAGCGTGGCCGAGAACAGCAGGGTCTGGCGCTCGGTGCGGATCGGCATGCGCCGCAGCAGGAAGCGGATGTCCTTGATGAAGCCGAGGTCGAACATGCGGTCGGCCTCGTCCAGCACGCAGATCTCGCAGGCGTGCAGGCTGACCACCTTGTGCTGCTTGACGTAGTCGATCAGGCGGCCGGGGGTGGCGATGATGACGTCGGCGCCGGCCTGAAGCTGCTGGCGCTGCTTGTCGTAGTCGACCCCGCCGTAGACCAGGGCGAACTTGAGGCCGAGGTCGGAGGCGAACTTCACCGCGTCCTTGTGGATCTGGATCGCCAGCTCGCGGGTCGGCGCCAGGATCAGCGCGCGCGGGTCCTCGGGCTTGCGGTCGGCCAGGGCCGGGCGCTTGAGCAGCCGGTCGATCACCGCGACCAGGAAGGCCAGGGTCTTGCCGGTGCCGGTCTGGGCCTGGCCGGCGACGTCGCGGCCCGACAGGGCCAGCGGCAGGGTCAGGGCCTGAATGGGCGTGCAACGCAGGAAGCCGGCGGCTTCCAGCCCGGCCAGCAGGCTCGGGTGCAGTTCGAACTCGGAGAAGGGGATGTCGGTAAGTGGCTTGTCGCTCATGCGTAGGAAACTGTGTTCGGTGGCGCGCGCGGCGGGATGCGCTTGCGCGGGAGATGCCCGCATCGCAGACTGCCGGACCGCTGGGAGGGCGCCTCGCGGCACCGGGAGGGCCCGATCGGGCCTTGACATCCGGCCTTGGTTTCGGCCGGAGAGCGCCCCAGTCTAGCAGTTATGCCGGCGCCGCGGACCGCGCCCCGGCTCACCACCCCCCAGGAGAATCCCGTGAGCGACAAGGTCATCCACGCCAGCGATGCCGATTTCGAGACCACCGTGCTGCAGTCCGGGGCGCCGGTCCTGGTCGATTTCTGGGCGCCGTGGTGCGGACCCTGCCGGATGATCGCCCCCGCCCTGGACGAGCTGGCCGAGGACTACGCCGGCCGCGCCAAGGTGGTGAAGGTCGACGTGGACCAGAACAAGGCCACGGCGCTCAAGTACAACGTGCGCTCGATCCCGATGCTGCTGCTGTTCAAGGACGGCCAGATCCAGGCCAGCCAGCTCGGCGCGACCGGCAAGGCGCAGCTGTCGCAGATGATCGACAAGGCGCTCTGACCGGCCGCGCGGGCCGCCCCGCCTTCACGCGCCGCCCCGTCCGGCGTCCTCACGCGCCGCCGCTTGCCGCAGGCCCGCGGCGGTGCTAGTTTCTTCTCCATCCGGCGTGGACCACCGCGCCGCACCCTTCTGAAGGTCCCCCTTCCCCTCCCCGTCCCGCCTTCCGCGGGCGCTCGCAGCAAGCGAGGAATTCGCACTTGTCCGACAATACCCCCGATTCCGGCGAGATCGCCGAGAAGCGCGTTCGCAAGCCGCGCGCGACCAAGACCGTCCGCGCCACCAAGACCACCGACGCCGGCGGCGACCCCGTGCAGCAGTCGCTGCCGGTCGAGGCGCCGCCCGCCCCCACCGCGCCGCCGCGCACCGAGGCCGCGCCTCCCCCGCCCGCCCCGCCGCCCGCCGGCGACGGCGGCGGCCACGGCCACGACGGCGAGCCGGGCCAGTCCCGCGAGCCGGGCGCCCAGCGCCCGTCGCAGGGCCAGGGCGGCCAGGGCCAGCAGGGCCAGGGCCAAGGCAACCGCCGCGACCGCTTCCGCAACCGCCGCGACCGCCAGCGCGACCGCTACCGCGACGACGGCCTGCCGCAGGACGGCGGCAACGACCAGGCCCAGCGCCTGCCGCCGCCCAACATTCCCGAAGGCTTCCCGCAGTACTCGCTGTCCGACCTCAAGCGGATGCCGGCGCAGAAGCTGATGGACATCGCCGAGCAGCTCAACATCCACGAGGGCGTGGCCCGCGCCCGCAAGCAGGACGTGATCTTCGCCCTGCTCAAGGTGCTGACCCGCCACGGCGAGGGCGTGGCCGCCGACGGCGTGCTGGAGATCCTGCCCGACGGGTTCGGGTTCCTGCGCGGCGCCGAGGCCAGCTACCTGGCCGGGCCGGACGACGTCTACATCTCGCCCAGCCAGATCCGCCGCTTCAACCTGCGCACCGGCGACCACCTGGCCGGCCGCATCCGCTGGCCGAAGGACGGCGAGCGCTACTTCGCGCTGTCGGTGGTCGACACCATCAACGGCGAGCCGCTGGAGGCCAGCAAGGGCAAGGTGCTGTTCGAGAACCTGACCCCGCTGTTCCCGCGCAAGCGCTTCAAGCTCGAGCGCGGCGACGGCTCGACCGAGGACATCACCGGCCGCATCCTCGACCTGATGGCCCCGCAGGGCAAGGGCCAGCGCGCGCTGATCGTCTCGCCGCCCAAGGCGGGCAAGACGATGCTGATGCAGCAGGTCGCCACCGCGATCACCACCAACCATCCGGAAGTGCACCTGATCGTGCTGCTGGTCGACGAGCGCCCGGAGGAAGTGACCGAGATGCAGCGCACCGTGCGCGGCGAAGTGGTCAGCTCCACCTTCGACGAGCCGGCCGCGCGCCACGTGCAGGTCGCCGAGATGGTGATCGAGCGCGCCAAGCGCCTGGTCGAGCACAAGAAGGACGTGGTGATCCTGCTCGACTCGATCACCCGCCTGGCCCGCGCGTACAACAACGTCGTGCCCAGCTCCGGCAAGGTGCTGACCGGCGGCGTCGACGCCAACGCCCTGCACCGGCCGAAGCGCTTCTTCGGCGCGGCGCGCAACGTCGAGGAAGGCGGCTCGCTGACGATCATCGCCACCGCGCTGGTCGACACCGGCAGCGCGATGGACAAGGTGATCTACGAGGAGTTCAAGGGCACCGGCAACTCCGAGGTGCACCTGGACCGCCGCATCACCGAGAAGCGCGTGTACCCGGCGATCAACGTCAACCAGTCCGGCACCCGCCGCGAGGACCTGCTGATCGAGCCGGAGCTGCTGCAGAAGATCTGGATCCTGCGCAAGCTGCTGCACCCGATGGACGAGATCGCGGCGATGGAATTCCTGCTCGACAAGATGAAGACCACCAAGTCGAACGACGAGTTCTTCAGCTCGATGAAGCGCTGAGCCCAGCGCCGTCGTCGCGAGGAAGCCCCGCCCGCCGCGGGGCTTCTTCGTTTGCGGGCGACGCGCCGTCCGGGCCTAGAAGACCCGGCCGATCCGGTAGTAGACGCCCTCGCCCAGCAGCGGGGACCGGTATTCGAAGCGCTGCGCGCGGGCGTGTGCGCCCAGTGCGAGGTCGCCGCGCACCTGCTCGATGGGCACGTCGATGCGGCCGACCGCACGCTCGGCGGCGAAGCACCAGCGGCCGTCGCGCTCGGCGACCTGGCGGACGGAAGACACCGGCCGGTTGCTCGAATGCAGGCAGGAGACGCGCTGCACCGGCACCACGACCTCCACCGGCGCGGCGCGCGCCCAGGCGATCGTCATGTCGGCCACGATCGCCGAGGCGACGCAGGCCAGGACGGCGCATGCGGGCTTCAGCCAGGCCGTCTGCTTCCGCAGCAGCGACGCGTCGCCGGCGTTCTGAAACCTGCCGCGGAAGCGGAGACCCAGCAGGCAGCCGCCCAGCAGGAGCGCCGCGATGCCGGCCAGGGCCACCGCGAACAGGATCCAGCCGCGCACGGGCTGCAGCGGCAGCAGCGCGTAGGCGGCGCAAGCCAGCAGCGCGAGCGCGACCCAGGCGCCGCCGCCTCCGCCACGCGCGCCCGTTCGTTCCGATCGCGTGTCCGGCATCGCCGCCTCGCCCCTGTCCGATCGAGCCCCGACGGGCCGTTGCGCCACGCCGGGCATCCGCTCAGCCGCCGAGCGGCGCCGCCAGGCGGAACCGCGATCCGGCTGGATGCACGGCGCCGGCGGCGAGCGCGTCGGGACCGAAGCCCGGTGGATCCGCCTCCGCCCACGCCGGCCGGGTCCTCGAACCGGGATGGTAGGCGCTCCATTCGCCGTAGTCCGCCTCCCGGTCGCCCTGCATGGAGAAGAAGATCGGCACCCGGACGACCCAGTGGTCGCGGGCCGCGTCCTCGGGGCCGGTGGGCGGCACGAACCGCCAGTGAGTACGGGCGGTCTCGATCGCGGCGCGCGAGAGCGTCTCGCGGATCGTGTCCATCTGCCGCGCGCTGCCCAGCGCGGTGAGGTTGACCTGCTCGGCGACCACGTCCGCCACGCTGCCGTCGCGGGCCACCTGGACCAGCAGGTAGACGGTGCCCTTGCCGCCGATCCGTGCGACGTTCGCCGGATAGCGCGGCGGGCGCAGGTCGGTGTATCGGATGCCCGGTTCGTCCGGCGAGTCGTCGCCGAAATGGGCGCTGCGCACCGAGAGCTGCATGTCGCCGTCGCCTGCGGGCGTGGCCACGAGCAGCAGGCTCATCCGCGCGCGGGCGAGCACCGGCGCACCGTCGACGAGGATCGGCTCGAACCGCAGCGCGGGCACCGCGCGGTCGAGGAAGCGCGTCACGTAGGGCGGCAGCGCGTCGGAGCGGTCGATCGCGTAGCCGGTCACCTCGCCCTCGCGGCCGATGTCGAGGTGACCGGCGACCCGCATGCTGGCCTCCACCTCGCCGCGCATCTCGCGCGCGCTCTGCGCCGAAGCGCCGCCGGCGAACAGCGCGGCCAGCAGCACGGCCAGCATCCATCGTCCCGTCATCGCGGCACCTCCCGCTCCCTGTGTCCGCGTCCGAAGATACGGCGGGAGCGGCCGCTTCGCCAGTTCCGCGCCCCGGCCGGCCGCCCTCAGCGCTCGCGCAGGAACCGCGCCATGGAGACGCCGGGCTGCGACTCGGCGGCGGCCGGGGCGAGCTCGGCGGCGACGTCGACGAAGCCGCGCATGATGGCGATGTCGCGCGGCACGCGGTTGAGGGCGTCGCGCAGGTCCGGGTCGGCGCCGGCGCGCAACAGCCGGCGCGCCAGCCGCAGCAGGCCGTGCAGCGCGGTCAGGTGCAGCGGGCCGAAGCCGCGCGGATCCTGCGCTTCCAGCGAGGCGCCCTCGTCGAGCAGGTGGTCGAGCACGCCGGCCACCACGTCCTCGTCGCAGGCGGTGCCGGGCTCGGCGCGCGCGCCCAGCAGCAGCAGCAGCGGGGTGACGCCGCCGGCGGCCTGCGCGTCCACCTCGGCGCCGGCCAGCAGCAGGGTGTCGAACAGCGCCAGCAGCCGCGGGCGGTCGCGCGAGGTGAAGCCGTGCAGCGCGGCGCAGTGCAGCGGGGTGAGGCCCTGGGCGTCGGCGGCGTGCACGTCGGCGCCGGCGGTGAGCAGGCGCGCGCAGAGATCGGGCAGGCCCAGCGCGGCGGCCAGCATCAGCACGGTGACCTCGCCGGGCAGGCGCTGCTCCAGGGTGGCGCCGGCGTCGAGCAGGCGGCCGACGATGTCGCCGTGGCGCATGCTGACCGCGGCCGACAGCGGCGTGGCGCCGCTGTGCGCGGCGCGCGCGGGATCGGCGCCGCGGGCGAGCAGCAGGTCGACCACCGCCACGTGGCCGCCACCGGCCGCGCGCAGCAGGGCGGTGCAGCCCTGGCTGTCGACGGTATCGACGGGGAAGTCGAGGTCGAGCAGGCGCCGGACCGCGTCGGCGTCGCCGGAGACGGCTGCGGCCGGCAGGTCGTTGGGCCGCAGCGGCCGCCGCGGCAGGCGCCAGCCGCGCCAGTCCAGCCATTCGGCGAGATCGCGGCGGCCGCCGGCCAGGGCCACGCCCAGCGGGGTCTGGCCGTCGGCGGCGCGCAGGTCCGGCGCGGCGCCGGCGCTCACCAGCGCCTTCAGCGCCGCCTCGCGCCCCAGCGCCGCGGCGAGGTGCAGCGCGGTCATGCCGCGCCCGTCGCGGCTGTCGAGGTCGACGCCGAGCCCGATCAGGCGCTCGAGCAGTTGCGGCCAGCCCAGCCGCACCGCCAGCGCCAGCGGCGGATCGCCTTCGGGCGAGGGCGCGAACGGATCGGCGCCGCGCTCCAGCAGCTCCAGCGCAAGCAGTTCCAGCCCGCGGGCGGCGTGGTCGGCGCGCGCGCAGGCGCCCAGGAAACGGGCCAGCCCACCGGCGCCGGCCGGGGAGACGTTGGCGCGCAGCATGGCCTGAAGCGCTTCCAGCGCCGCCGGGCCGCGGGCCAGCAGGGCGAAGAAGGCGTTGTCGGCGTCGCCGTCGCGTGCGTCGGGGTCGGCGCCGTGGGCCAGCAACCATTCGATGCGCTCGACGCCGACCGGCACTTCGTCGTCGATCAGCAGGCCGCCCAGTTCGCGCGGGTCGAGCAGGCCGGCGAGCGCGTCCAGCTTCTCGGTGCGCCCTTCGCGCAGGGCGTCGCGCAGCAGCGCCAGCGGCGCGCGGTCGGGCACGTCGAACTGGCCCGGCTCCGACGAGGCATTGACCGGCAGCACGCTGGCCGGCAGCGCGTAGTCCGGGTCGAGCACGGCCACCAGCGACCAGCGTCCCGAGGCCGCGGCGTGGTCCACCGCGGTCCTGCCGGCGGCGTCGGCGTGGCAGGGATCCAGGCCGGCCTCGACCAGGCGGCGCACCAGCGCCGCCGACGGCGCCTCGGCCAGCACCGCCAGCAGCAGCGCGCCGCGGCCCTCGGCGTCCAGGGCGTGCACGTCGGCGCGCGCGGCGGCCAGCGCCTCGAAGGTGGCCAGGCGGCCGCCGCGCGCGGCGTCGAGCAGCGGCGTGCGGCCGGCGGCGTCGCGCGGGTCGGCCTGGGCGCCGGCGGCCAGCAGCGCGGCCAGGATCTCGGCATGGCCGGCATGGGCGGCTTCGTGCAGCGCGGTGCGGCCGCGCGCGTCCTGGGCGTCGATCTTCGCCTTGTGCTTGAGCAGCAGTTGCACGCCGGCGGGGTCGTCCTCGTCGCCGCCGGCCGCGGCCAGCAGCGCCGGCGTGGCGCCCTCGGCATGCGCGGCGGCGCCGCGCTCCAGCAGGAAGCGCGCCAGGCGCCAGTTGCCGGCGGCGCAGGCCACGCCCAGCGGGGTGAGGCCGTCGTCGTTGCGCGCGTCGAGCTCGGCGGCGGCGTCGCGCAGCAGCGCGGCCACGCCCGGGTCGGTGCTGCGCGCGGCATGGTGCAGCGGGGTGTTGCCCTCGTGGTCGCGCGCGCGCGGGTCGGCGCCGTTGGCAAGCAGGGTCATGACCGCCTCGGGCCGGCCGTGCCAGCTGTCGCGGGTGGCGGCCAGCAGCGGCGTCATGCCGGCGGGGGCGGCGTTGAGGTCCACGCCGCGCGCGATCAGCGTGCGCAGCAGGCGCAGGTCCGGCAGCACCGCGGCCAGCACCGGCAGTGCCCGCTGGTCGCGGTCGCCGGCCGGCGGCGGCGCCAGCGGATCGGCGCCGAGTTCCAGCAGTTCCAGCGCCCGGTCCACCCGGCCGGCGCGCGCGGCGGCGTACAGCGCGGCATCGGGATCGCCCTCGAACACCGGCTCGGGCGCGGCCGCAGAACCGATCTCGACCACCGGCAGCGCGGCCCGCGGCGCCGGCGGCATGCGCTGCAGCCCGCGATGCGCCAGCGCGCCGCAGGCCGCGGCCGCGACGGCGAGCGCCCAGCGCAATGGTCCGCCCTCGATCAGGCCCGGCCAGGCCAGCGCCAGCGCCAGCGCGGTCACCCCGCCCAGGCCCAGCGCCAGCCACAGGCCGCGGCCGGCGCCGCTGTCGAGTTCGGCCAGCGCGTGCCAGTGCGCGGCGGGGCTGCCGCCCTCGCGTTCGACCGCATGCCAGAACGGCCAGGTCCGCCACAGCCCGATCAGCACCATGCCGCCGATCGCGCTCAGGCCCAGCGCCGCGCCCAGCGAGCCGCTCTGCCGCAGCGCCGACAGCGGCCAGGCGACCAGCAGCGCCGCCACGGCCAGGAGGCCGGCCCAGACGCCGGCCAGGGCCAGCGCATCGCGGCGCCAGCCGGCGCGGTCGGGCGGCAGCGCCCCGCGCGAGGCGCGGGCGGCCAGCGCGAACGCGGGCTGCGCCAGCCACAGGCCGAGCGCGGCGGGCACCGCGCCTGCGCCGGCCAGCAGGCTCAGCGCGGCGCCCAGCGCCCACAACCCGCCCTGGAGGCGGCGCGGCGTGAACTCAGGCATCGGTGCCCCAGTCGTCGTGCAGCGGATCGTCGGCGGCCGAGGGCGGCAGCTGCAGGTGGAAGCCGCGCGCGGACAGGTTCGCGCGCACCTGCGCCGCATCCTCGCGCGCCAGCCGCCGCCCGGGGGTCAGCGCGACGTCGAGGACGAAGCGGAGCGGACCCAGCTGCGCCAGCAGCGGTTCGGGCAACGCGGAGAAATCGTCGCGGGCGGCAAGGTAGACGTAGGTGTCGTCCTTGCGATGACTCTTGTAGACGTAGGCGTGCATGGCCCGGGGGACGGCTCGATGCGGGCGATTGTGCGGGAAAAGCACGCGACGGGAAACCGGCGCGCGGCGACCGCGGCACCGCGCGCGTTCAGGGCTCGTCCCGACGCTGCGGCGGATGCGGCTCAGTGGTAGCCGGCATCGGCCTCGATCTTGCCGCGGAAGACGTAGTACGACCACGCGGTGTAGCCCAGGATCAGCGGCAGCAGCACCGCCAGGCCGACCAGCACGAAGCCCTGCGACGACGGCGGCGAGGCGGCCTCCCAGATCGTCAGCGACGGCGGCACGATGTTGGGCCAGATGCCCAGCACCAGCCCGGCGAAGCCGAGGACGAAGAAGCACAGGGTGAGCAGGAACGGCGCCGCGTCGCGGCCTTCGCGCATGGCCGCGCGCCACAGCCACAGCGCGTTGACCAGCACCAGCAGCGGCACCGGCGAAAGCCACAGGAAGTTCGCGCCCTCGAACCAGCGCGCCATGATCCGCGAGTCGAGGAACGGCAGCCAGGTGCTGACCAGGCCCATGAAGGCCACCACCACCAGCACCAGCGGCCGGGTCAGCGTGCGCGCGATGGCCTGCAGCCGGCCCCCGGTCTTCAGGATCAGCCAGGTGCTGCCGAGCAGCGCGTAGCCGAACACCACCGCGGTGCCGGTGAGCATGGAGAACGGGCTGAACCAGTCCAGCGCGCCGCCCACGTACTTGCCCTCCTGCAGCGGCATGCCTTCCACCAGCGCGCCCAGGATCAGTCCCTGCGCGAACGCGGTGAACAGCGAGCCCAGGGCGAAGGCCGCGCCCCAGAAGCGCCGCGCGCGGCGCGCCTTGAAGCGGAACTCGAAGGCCACGCCGCGAAACACCAGCGCGATCAGCATCAGCAGCACCGGCAGGTACAGCGCGGACAGCACGATCGAGTACGCGGCCGGGAACGCCGCCAGCAGGCCGGCGCCGCCCAGCACCAGCCAGGTCTCGTTGCCGTCCCAGATCGGCGCGGCGGTGTTCATCATGTGGTCGAGCTGCTCGCCGTCCTCGGCGAACGGCGCCAGGATGCCCAGCCCGAGCACGAAGCCGTCGAGCAGCACGTACATCAGCACGCCGAAGCCGATCACGCCGAACCAGATCACCGGCAGCACGGTCGCCAGGTCCATCACCCGCCCTCCCCGGTCGGCGCTGGCGGCGACACCCCGCCCTCGTCGGCATCGTCGGCCGCCGAGATCGGCCGCGCCGGCGTCTTGTCGCCCTCGTCGGTGTCGGGCGCCGGCTCGAACGGCTGCGGCCCCTTGCGGATCATCTTGAGGATGTAGCCGCCGCCCGCGCCGAACACCACCGCGTAGGCCAGCAGGAAGGCGGTCAGCGAGACCGCCACGCTGACGACGTCGATCGCGCTCACCGCGTCCTCGGTGCGCAGCAGCCCGTGGATCACCCACGGCTGGCGGCCGATCTCGGCCACGAACCAGCCCGCCAGCACCGCCACGAAGCCGCTGGGCGCCATCAGCCGCCAGGCATCGAGCAGCCGCGGGCTGGCGTAGAGGCGGCCGCCGCGCAGCGCCCACAGCGACACCGCGGCGAGCGCCAGCATCAGCAGGCCGATGCCGACCATGACCCGGAACGACCAGAACACCGGCGCCACCGGCGGGCGGTCCTCGGGCGGCACCGCGGTCAGCGGCTCGATCTCGCCGTCCCAGCTGTGGGTCAGGATCAGGCTGCCCAGCCGCGGCACGGCGAGCTCGTAGCGGTTGCGCTCGCCGTCCTGGTCGGGCAGCGCGAACAGGATCAGCGGCACGCCCGCGCCGGGCTCGCCGTGCTCCCAGTGCGCCTCCATCGCCGCCACCTTGACCGGCTGGTGCTCGCGCGCGTTGAGGCCGTGGAAGTCGCCGGCCACGATCTGCAGCGGCACCGTGATCGCGGCGAAGACCACCGCCAGGCGCAGCATCCGCCGCGCCGCGTCCGCGTGCTCGCCGCGGCGCAGGTACCAGGCCGAGACACCGCCGATGACGAAGCAGGTGGTGATGAAGGCGGCCAGCACCATGTGCGCCAGCCGGTAGGGGAAGGACGGGTTGAAGATCACCTCGCGCCAGCTGGCGGGGTGGAACAGCTCGCCGACCAGCACGTAGCCGGCCGGCGTGTGCAGCCAGCTGTTGGCCGAAAGGATCCAGAACGTGGAGATCAGCGTGCCCAGCGCGACCATGCAGGTGGCCAGGAAGTGCAGGCCCTCCGGCACCTTGCGCCAGCCGAACAGCATCACGCCGAGGAACGAGGCCTCCAGGAAGAACGCGGTGAGCACCTCGTAGGACAGCAGCGGCCCGAGGATGTGGCCGGCGCGCTCGGACAGCACCGACCAGTTGGTGCCGAACTGGAAGCTCATGACGATGCCCGACACCACGCCCATGCCGAACGACACCGCGAAGATCTTCATCCAGAAGAAGTAGAGGTCGCGCCAGACCGTCTCGCGGGTGCGCAGCCAGCGCCATTCCAGGAACGCCAGCCAGCTCGACAGGCCGATCGTGAACGCCGGGAACAGCACATGGAAGGAGATCACGAATCCGAACTGGATCCGCGACAGCAGCAGCGCGTCCACGCCTTCGCTCCGGGGGATGCCTGGGCGCGCAGTGTGCGCGCGCCGGCGTGAAAAGCCGATGCGGCGGAGTGTCGCAGGGCCGCGTTCATGCGCGCCGCGGCGGCCGCCTTCGCCTCCGTCTGGCGCCGACGCGCGCCGGCGGCCGCCCGGCGCGTCGATCCGGGGCGCGTGGCGGCGATTCGGCCGGGGCATGACCTGTGGCCCAGCCGGGAACCGCCCCTCGGCTGCTAACCTGCGGCGGTTTGCCCGTGACCAGGACCGCCATGATCCGCCAGCTCGTGTTCTCCCTGCTGCTCGGCGCGGCCGCCGTGCCGTTCCATGCCTCCGCCCAGCCCGTCCAGGCGCTCACCCTCGACCGGATCATGGCCGACCCGGACTGGATCGGCCCGCCGGTCGAGCAGGCCTGGTGGTCCTGGGACGGGCAGCGCGCCTTCTACACCGTCAAGCGCGCCGACAGCGCGGTCCGCGACACCTGGGTGCAGCCGGTGGCCGGCGGCGCCGCGGCGCGGCTGGACGGCCCCGAGCGCGCCGACGTCGACGGCCTGCAGGCGGTCTACGACCGCGCCGGCGCGCGCATGGCCTACGTGCGCAACGGCGACGTCTTCGTGCGCGACCTGCGCAGCGGCGCGCTGACCCAGCTCGGCCGCGGCGACGAGCGCGCCGCCTCGCCGCTGTGGGGCGACGACGGCTCGCTGGTGTGGCGCGTCGGCAACGAGCGCTGGTTCCGTTGGAACGCGCGCGAGGGCGTGACCACCGCGGTCGTGCTGCGCGCCGAGGACGATCCGGCCAAGGCGCCGAAGCCGGACGCGCTGCGCGACCAGCAGCTGCGCCTGATCGAAACGCTGCGGGTGGAGCGCGAGCGCCGCGACGACCAGCGCCGCCAGGACGCCGACTGGCGCCGCGCCGATCCGACCCGCGCGCCGGCGCCGGTCTACCTGGGCAAGGACGTGACCATCGCCGCGAGCGCCCTGTCGCCCGACGGCCGCTGGCTGGTGGTCGCCACCGAGGCCAGGAACGCCGACAAGGGCCAGGGCGGACGCATGCCGCAGTACGTGACCGAGTCCGGCTACGAGGAATTCGAGGACGTGCGCACCCGCGTGGGCCGCAACGACCCGGTGCCGCAGGCATTCTGGATGGTCGAGGTGGCCACCGGCCAGGCGCGCAGGATCGCGCTCGACGCGCTGCCCGACATCGACCGCGACCCGCTGGCGGAATTGCGACACGCCGCCGGCCAGGAGCCGCTGAAGGGCCCGCGCGCGGTGCGCATCGAGGGCCAGGGCCCGGACGGGCTGCGCTGGTCGGGCGACGGCCGCCAGGCCGCGCTGATGCTGCACTCGGTCGACAACAAGGACCGCTGGCTGGTCTCGCTGGAGGCCGGCGCCGACGCCCCGCGCCTGCGCCACCGCCTCACCGACACGGCCTGGATCAACTGGGACTTCAACGAGTTCGGCTGGCTGCCCGACAACCGCACGCTGTGGTTCCTGTCCGAGGAGACCGGCTACGCGCACCTCTACCTCAACGACGGCGCGCGCAGCCGCGCGCTGACCTCCGGCAGCTGGGAGGTCTCCGAGCCGGCGATGTCGCGCGACGGCACGCGCTTCTTCTTCCTGTGCAATCGCGAATGGCCGGGCAAGTACGACGTCTGCCTGGCCCACGGCAACGACGTGACCGAAGTGACCGCCACCGGCGGCATCGAGGACTTCGCACTCTCGCCGAACGAGGAATGGCTGCTGCTGCGCAAGTCCGACAGCTACACCCCGCCGCAGCTCGCCGTGGCCCACGTCGGCGACGGCGACGTGCGCGTGCTGACCGATACCCGCAGCGCCGAGTACAAGGCCCACGACTGGCTGCGGCCCGAGATCGTCCAGGTGCCTTCGCGCCATGGCGCCGGCACCGTCTGGGGCAAGTTCTACGGCCCGCGGACCTACGAGCCCGGCCGCAGGTACCCGGTCGTGCTGTTCGTGCACGGCGCCGGCTACCTGCAGAACGTCAGCGACCGCTACCCGAACTACTTCCGCGAGCAGATGTTCCACAACCTGCTGGTGCAGCAGGGCTACATCGTGCTGGACCTGGACTTCCGCGCCTCCGCCGGCTACGGCCGCGACTGGCGCACCGCGATCTACCGGCAGATGGGCCACCCGGAACTGGAGGACTACCTGGACGGCATCGACTGGCTGGTCGAGCAGCGCCAGGGCGACCGCGACCGCGTCGGCATCTACGGTGGCAGCTACGGCGGCTTCATGACCTTCATGGCGCTGTTCCGCCAGCCGGGCGTGTTCAAGGCCGGCGCCGCGCTGCGCCCGGTCACCGACTGGAGCCAGTACAACCACGCCTACACCGCCAACATCCTCAACACGCCCGCGATCGATCCCGAGGCCTATCGCGTGTCCTCCCCGATCGAGTACGCCGACGGCCTGCAGGACCACCTGCTGATCGCCCACGGCATGATCGACGACAACGTGTTCTACCGCGACTCGGTGATGCTCGCGCAGCGGCTGATCGAGCTGCGCAAGGACAAGTGGGAACTGGCGAGCTACCCGCTGGAGCGCCACGCCTACCAGCACGCGGACTCCTGGTACGACCAGTACCGCCGCATCCACGAGCTGTTCGAGCGCACGCTGAAGCCGGCGCCCGCCGCGGTGGAGTAGCTCGGAGATCCGCAGGAGCGCGCTCGCCCGCGGCCGGACGCCGCGGGTGGAGCCCGGTCGCGCGCGAGCGCGCTCCTACACGAGCGCTCGCCCGCCGGCCCGCTAGTCGACCACCGCCAGGCGGATGCGCTGCGGGCGGTAGAGCGCGTCGCCGACCTGGGCGTAGCGCTTGACCGCGTCCAGGGCACGCCCGTAGATGTGCAGGCTCACCGCGGTCTCGCGGGCGCTGGCGTTGCGGCAGGCGTGCAGGTCGTGCGGCGGCAGCAGGCCGATCACCGTGCCCGGCTCCAGCGTGTGGCTGGCGGCCGGGCGCAGCTCGGCCAGCGCGCGGTGGCGCGCGACGACGCGGTAGTCGACCACTTCCAGCCGGCCGCGCAGCAGCGCCTCGATGCCCCAGGTGTCGCCGTGGTCGTGCACCGGGCTGCCCTGCCCCGGCGCCCAGGTGATCGCGACGATCTGGTAACCGCGGCTGCGCGAGCGGTACAGCTCGCGGCGCACGTAGCCCTCCGGCGCGCCGTCGAGCAGCCAGGCCGGCAGCGCCTCGTCGTGGCCGGCCAGCAGGCCGCGCAGGCCCACGGTCAGGCGGTCGACGATGCGGGCCGGATCGCCGGCGCGCATGGCGGCATCGGCCAGGACGACGATGTCGTCGAGCAGCGGGAACGATGTCGCGTCCTGCCGTGCGAGCGTGGTGTTCTGCATGGGCGTTCCCCCTTTCGTTGACGAATACGATGACCGCGAGAACGTTGAGATTGCGCTAAAGCCGCGTTACCGATGCGTCACGCAGGCGGCATGCTGCATGTGATGCGCGAGGCCGCGGTTACGGACGCGTGACCCGTGCGCGGCCGCTGCAACGACGGCGCTGCGGACGCGCGATTGGCGCCCGACTTACAATGCCCCGATGACCGATCTCGCCCCCGTCCGCGACTACCTCACCGGGCTCCAGGACCGCATCTGCGCCGCCGTCGAGGCGGCCGACGGCACGGCGCGCTTCCACGAGGATCTCTGGACCCGCGAGGAAGGCGGCGGCGGCCGCACCCGCGTGCTGCGCGAGGGCGCGGTGTTCGAGCAGGCGGGCATCGGCTTCTCCGACGTATCGGGCACGCGGCTGCCGCCCTCCGCCACCGCCGCGCGACCGGAGCTGGCCGGCGCCTCGTGGCGCGCGGTCGGCGTATCGCTCGTGTTCCACCCGCGCAACCCGCACCTGCCGACCACGCACGCCAACGTGCGCCACTTCCGCGCCAGCCGCGACGGCGAGACCGTGGCCTGGTGGTTCGGCGGCGGCTTCGACCTGACCCCGTTCTACCCCGTCGACGAGGACGTCGCGCACTGGCACCGCACCGCGCGCGCCCTGTGCGAGCCCTTCGGCGGGCAGGCGCGCTACGAGGCGCACAAGCGCTGGTGCGACGACTACTTCTTCCTCCGCCACCGCGGCGAGACGCGCGGCGTGGGCGGGCTGTTCTTCGACGACCTGGCCGAGGACTTCGCGCGCGACTTCGGCTACCTGCGCGCGGTCGGCGACGGCTTCCTCGACGCCTACCTGCCGATCGTCGCGCGCCGCAAGGACATGCCTTTTGGTGAGCGCGAGCGCGCCTTCCAGCTCTACCGGCGCGGGCGCTACGTCGAGTTCAACCTGGTCTGGGACCGCGGCACCCTGTTCGGGCTGCAGTCGGGCGGGCGCACCGAATCGATCCTGATGAGCCTGCCGCCGCTGGCGCGCTGGGAGTACGGCTACGCCGCCGAGGCCGGCAGCCCCGAGGCACGGCTGGCCGACTACCTGCGGCCGCGCGACTGGCTGGCCGAATTCGGCCCGTAGACGCGCGAGGCGCATCGCCAGGACGCATCCGCGCACCCCGGCCCCCCGTAGGAGCGCGCTCGCGCGCGACCGGGCCAGGTGCCCCCGGACCCAAGGCAGAAGACCAACGCGTCCCCGCGCGCGGACGCCGGCGAACGACGGCGGGCGCCACTTTTTCCGGGCATCGGAAAGAGGCTGTCGCGCGCGAGCGCGCTCCTACGGTGGGTTGGTCGCGGGCTACTAGGGTGCGTCGGCCGCGCGCAGTTCCTCCACCAGCGCGGGCGCGTCGTAGACCGTCTCCAGCGCCTCCAGCATCGCGGCGCTGTGCACCGAGACGGTGCGGTTGAGCGTTTCGTCGTACCAGAAGTTGCCGCCCAGCGAGTGGATGTTGCCATCGAAGGCCAGGCCCACCACCCGCGCGTCGCGGTCGATCACCGGGCTACCGGAGTTGCCGCCGATGATGTCGTTGGTGCTGACGAAGTTGAAGCGGGTGGCGGCATCGAGCCGGTCCTGGGCGTCCAGCCAGCGCTGCGGCAGCGCGTAGGGCGCGAAGCCGGTGTTGCGTGCGAACACGCCGCCGACCTCGGTGTACGGCGCGATCTCGCCCACGCCCGGCTCGTTCCAGCCGCGCACCTCGCCGTAGGACAGGCGCAGGGTGAAGGTCGCGTCCGGGTACACGCTGGTGCCGTACTTGTCGAAGCGCGCCTTGGCGATCAGCTCGGCGTTGCGCGACTCGACCGACTCCACGTCAGATTCGAAGCGGCTGCGAAGTTCGCGCGAGCCCGCGTCGATCGCACGGGCGAGCCGGATGAAGGGGTCGGGCGAGGCGTCCACCGCGGCCTTGCCGCCGCGCCACAGCCGCTCGCGCTCGGCGGCGTCGCCGAGCGTGGTGCCCGCGACCAGCTCGGCCGCGACCGCCTCGGGCGACTTGCCGCCCAGCACCTGCTTCACCGTCGGGTGGTCGGTGCCCAGCAGCTCGCGGAACTTCGACAGCGAATGGGTCAGCTTGGCGGTCTCGAATTCCGGGTACAGCGGCGCCTGCGAGAACAGCGTCTGCTCCAGCCGCGGCAGCCCGGCGTCCTGGAACTCCGGCAGGCGCTCGGCGTTCGGCCTGGGCCGCTCGTCGCCGCCGCGCAGCAGGATCGAGGCGAACTGGAAGTAGCGGCTGTCGAAGGCGCGCTGCTCGCCGATCAACCGGTGCGGGAAGTACAGCTCGCGGCGCACCCGCTGCGCCCGTGCGATCTCGTCCCAGGGCTGCGGCGACGCGGCCGACGCGCGCAATTCGGTCTCCTGCTCGCGCTTGGCGGCGAACACCTGCGGGTCCAGCAGCGCCTGCAGCTGGCCGCGGAAGACCTTGTAGCTGTTCTCGGTGAAGGTGAGGTCCGACTGCGCCTGCCGCGCGGCTTCCTCGGACGCGCGCGCGTACTGGGCCAGCATCGCGCGGCGCTCGGCCAGCTGCAGCAGGCTGTTGATCAGGTCCACGTCGCGCATGCGCTCCAGCTGCGCGACGGTGAGCTGGCGCTGGGTGCGGCCCGGGTGGCCGGTGACCATCGTCAGCTCGCCCGGCTGCGCGCCCTCGGGATCCAGGGTGAAGTGGTCCGCGACCTGCGCAGGGCGGCCGTCGCGGTAGGCGCGCAGCAGGCCCATGTCGAGGTTGTAGCGCGGGAAGTTGAAGTTGTCCGGATCGCCGCCGAAGAACGCCGTGGCGTACTCGGGCGAGAACACCAGCCGCACGTCCTGGTAGCGGTCGTAGCGGTAGAGGTGGTGGCGGCCGCCGGCATACAGGGCGACCACGTCGCAGCGGCGCGTCTGCACGGCGTCGCCCACGCATTCGTCCTCGATCCGCGAGACCTCGGCGTTGCGCGCGTCGATGTAGGCACGCCCGCTCCTGCCGGCGGTGGCCTGGGCGATGCGCGGGCTGACGTCCTCGATCTCCTGCAGCACGTTCAGCTCCTCGGCCGGGCACTGCAGTTCCTCGCCGCGCGAGCGGGCCACGAAGCCGTCGTTGAGGCGGTCGTTCTCCGGCGAGGACAGCCCCTGCACGCAGCCGACGATGCAGTGCGCGTTGGTCAGCACCAGGCCGTCGGCGGACACGAACGAGCCCGAGCAGCCGCCCGCCAGCCGCACCGAGGACCGCATCGCATGCCGCACCCAGTCGGCGTCCGGCGCGAAGCCGTAGGCCGAGCGCATCGCCTCGACGGGCAGGTTGTCGAGCGTCCACATGCCTTCGGCGGCGAGGACGGGCGTGGCGGCGAAGCCGGCGATGGCCAGGACGAGCGCGCGTTTCATCGAGTTCCCCTCGGGCCCGGATCGGGCGGACGGCGCATCGTAGCCCAAGCCGGCTGGCGCGGTCCGCTCGTCGGCGCCATGCGCCGCCCGCGGCCGGGCCGCGCATGGCGTCAAGACGCCATCGCGCGCCTGCGTCCACAATAGCGGCCGAACCCACCGGAGTCCTCGTGTGCAAGGTCGCGAACGCCGCAAGGGCGCCCGCCTCGACCCCGAGCAACTGCGCGGCTTGCTGACACCCGAGCAGCAGGCCGCGCTGCCGCTGCTGGAGCAGTTCGGCTGGCAGCTGCGCTTCGTGCGCCGGCCGCTGTTCCAGGACCCGGTGCCGGTCCTCTTCAGCCGCGACGGCAGCCGCTGGGTGTCGCTGGAGACCGACGGCACCGTCAACGAGGCGCCGGATTTCCAGCTGCGGGGTTGAGGGCGGAGAAGCCGGCCTACTTGGACCCGGGCGTCCGAGCGAGGGCGCTGCCCGCCGCGGACCTGGAGTCCCTGGAGGAGCGGCCATCCCGCAGCGTCCTGGAGGCCCCTTGGCAGCCGGAGGCGACGCGACGCTCCGCGGCGCCTCGTGTTGGGAAAGCGTGTTTCCCGCCGTAGGAAGTCGGAGTCAACCCGAACGAACTGTCAGGCCGCTTTCGCCTTGGCCCGCAGCGACAGGCAATAGCCGAACGTCACCGCGATTCCGGCAATGACCGCGGCGGACCCGACCACTTTCGCCACCGGGATCGGGGCGAACGCCCACAGTCCCGCGTAGACGAGCCCGCTCAGCGCCAGGGACCAGCCTCCAATCCGTTTGACCTGTCGGACCCAGGCGTTCGGGGCGATGGCCTTGGGCATCCGATTGCCCATCCAGGCGATCATGAGCCCGTTGAGGCCGATCACCACGCGTGTGGTCGTCTCGCTGTCGATGTAACCCAGCTCGCGCGCGTAGCGCGCGCCGAGCGCCACCACGACGATACCGACTGCCCAGGCGAGCCATGGGATGAGTTCCTTGTTCATCGCGCACTCTCCTTCTTGTTTCCGGGCTTTGGCGCCTCCGCACCGACGCCGAAGGAATGGACGAAGCCCAGCAGCGCTTCTTCGAGCACCGAGAGCTTCAGGTGATAGATCACGGACTTGCCGACCTTCTCGGCGTGCACCAGGTCGGCATCCTTCAGCACGGCGAAGTGCGCAGACATCGTCGGCTTGGAGACGTCGAACTGATCGCTCAGCTGACCCGCGCTCATCGGCCCTTGCCGCAGAAGCTGCAACACCCGCCGGCGGGTGGGATCGGAAAGGGCTCTGAACACCTGGCTCATTGTGCGATGATTAGCTAATCATCTAAATATGTCAAGAGGCAAGGGCAAAGAAGTGAACCTGACCCGGTTATTGGCGTCAGCCCTCCGCGGTGGCGTGCAGGGTCAGGGGCACGGGGTACTGCCGGCCATCGAAGCGCAAGGTCTCGCGGTTCACTCCCTTGTCCGTGGCCTGTTCGACGCATTCGCCGCGCTCGATGCCGTTCCGGCGTGTCTCGGAGGTGCTGCGAAGCACGATATCGTGTAGCCCGTTCGTGATTCCCGCGGCCATGGACAGCGTCGATGCGGACGAATGAAATTCGCCTGCGCAGTCCGTGTCCCATTCGCCCCCTTCGGCATTGACGACCAGGTTGTCCAGCACCCGCCGCAGGGGACCGGTGTCGCCGTGGGGCCGGTCGATCAGGTAGAGCACCGTCACACTGGCCGGGTTGGCGCGCGAATTGTTCTCGCGGGTCAGTCGGAGGCCGAAGGCCCGGTTGTCCGGCGCCAGGTCGTAGCGAGCGGTGTCCAGTACGATCGATCGCAGCATCATGGCGTCGTCCGAGGCCGCCTCGGGCAGGCGCAGGCGCTGGCGCGGCTGGCCGGACGCCGCGTCCACGACCAGGAGATCGACGTCGGCACGATGCGCGTCTTCGCGCTCGCCGTCAGCGTGCAACAGGGGGACGGCCACCAGCAGCAGACCCGCGCGCGCGGGCCATGGCTTGCACACCGCAACATGGGCGTTGAAGGCGCTGGGGCCTTGGGGCGCCAGGTCCAGCACCCGCTCGGCATCCACCCGGTAGCGTGCGTTCTCCGGATGGGACGCGGACGAAGGCAGGGCGGACAGCCCCGGATACGCGGCCTGCAACAACGGCAGCAGCGGATCGCACGCGCTTGCGTCTCCGGCGCGGGACGGTGCCGCGGCGCAGAGGGCGGCCGCAGCCAGGGTGCACAGGAACAGGCGCTCGGAACGCATGGCCGTCCAGCCTCCGGATGGAGGATTGAGTCTACCCGCCGCGTGCGCGGCAAATGCGCACGGGCTGCGCACGCGCGCCGCTGGACACGTCCGCACGAATGGGGGACCAAACATGGGGTCAGGTTCACTTGCTTGGCAGCAAAAGTGAACCTGCCCCCCTATTGGAATTAATCCGCGTCTCGAAGCGGTGCCGGCCTGAATGAATTGATGGGCGCCACTAATGCTCTACCGGGAGTGCGCCCTCAATGCTTGCCTTGGGCGACTCTACCCGCCGGAAGAAGTCCTGGAGCATCACATCGCGGCACTGGGAAAGCGGCATTCCATCTCGCTGAGCAAACATTCGGGAGGCATGCTCGAAGAGATCTGCGAGCAGCTCGCCAAAATCTTCTGCGCCGCCACCGACGTCACCGCTGATGACGACGTGAAGCTGCCCATGTGCTGCCCAGAGCCGCATCAACTCAAAGGCTTCGGGATCGGAAAGGGCGTCAGGTGGTATAGCGAGTTCGTCTGCGCTCATGGTCTTTCGTCTTTCCACATTGCGATGATTGATCAACTTCCCGAAATGCATCTAAGCAATCAGGAGTCAGGTTCATTTACTTCGAAAGGAAAAGTGAACCTGACACCGCTATTCGATTCGTTGGCCGGCCACCGGAACAAAGTACTATCGACCGCCGCCTTGACTTGCGAAATGCTCGGCGGAGCGCACTCGAAGTAGTTGCCGAATTCTTGCGCCAAGGCCGCCAGCTTCAGCTCCGACAGGCCAGCCAGGTCATTGGGTGTCACGCAATGGCCGAGCACTCGCCAAACGACCTCGCAGCACTCGTGGGGATTGATCTCGCCATCGGGAATCGGCAGCGAGACATGCGAGGAAAACTCGAAGCCCATCGCCGAGAGGAAATCGTTGCTTAGCTGATCGTCGCTATCCACATGAAGTCTCCTTAACACCTGAATCTCGCGCACCGTGGAGATGCATTGGCTTTCAGGGCCTGCCGAATCCCTTGCGACGACGCCACCAAAGCCAGGCGGCCGTGAGCGCGAGGACGAAGGAGACGACGCCAACACCGTACGAAGCCAATAAAAACCTGATGCCAACGCGGCAGTTCGGATCTACATGGTCCAGGGACGTCGGGCCGCAGTACCAAAAGCCCAAGGACGCGGTCGCCATTGCTGAGAGAAAAAGGTAAGCGGCTGCTATCGCGCTAACGGCAGATAAAGAGACCAGCATCCATAAAGCTAGCGAACTTCTTTGCATGGGATCTAGCTACGCAGAGACCATGAGGGACTACGAAGTCAGGCTGGGGGCGGCAACAGGAAAGTGAACCCGCCTCTTTACCCGAGGACCCTTTACCCGAATCGTCAGGCTGCGGTGCGACTCAGCCCGCTGATGGCAGCAACAACCATGAAAGACAGCCAGACGATTACCAGCAAAATCGCGGTCGCCAACGACACGTAGAACCGACCCCGATGATGGGAGCGCTGGACATGGTAGCGATGAGTACCGAACGACACTCCGCTGCGGATCGTTGAGGCAATCCATAGAATCCCGCCGATCGCGGCACTCGCTGGGGCCAGGATGACCAGCAGATGGTAAATCGACTGATGGCCGGATACTTTGGTTGCAACATACAAGAACAGCAATGGAAGCAGCAGGAGAACGCCACCTGCCTTGTGCCCGCTCGTCCCCTTCATCTGCTCTCAGTCCAACTGCCGTCATACCCTCGATGGGCACCCCGCGTGATTCTGCGGCTCGGGAAGCGGTAGCGTCAACGGCATTCCCTGCGCGCGCCCTGGCACCACCGGGCAAAGAGTCTCGGATACGTTTCCGGACCGCCGACAATTCTGGAAGCTGTGCGCACGCATCAATAGCGGCCGATGCGCCGGCCGGCGGCTTGCGTCCCCTACCGCACCACCAGCACCGGCACCCCGCTGCGCGTGATCACCGACTGGGTCTGGCTGCCGAGCAGCAGCCGGCCGAGGCCGCGGCGGCCGTGGGAGGCCATGACCAGCAGGTCGCAGCCGTGGGCGGCGGCGGTTTCGAGGATGGCGTCGGCGGGGTCGCGCTCGGGGACGTAGACCACGCTGGCGGAGACGTCGCGGGCGGCGGCGGTGGCCTGGGCGGCGGCGAGGATGCGTTCGGCCTGGGCCTGGGCGCCGGCGCGGTAGTCGTCGAGCAGTTCGCCGCTGGTGGTGAGGCCCGTGGGATCGGCCAGCGCGGCGCTCCAGGGCTCGGAGACGGTGACCACGACCAGGGCGGCGCGCAGGGCTGCGGCGAGGGCGACGGCCTGTTCGATGCCGCGGCCGGCGAGCTCCGAGCCATCGGTGGCGACGAGGATGTTCCGGTACATGGGCGACTCCGTCGGTGCGGCCTGACGCCATGCTGCCACGAACCCGGCGCGGCTTGCGTGGTGGGCGGGCGATGCCGCCCGCCGGGACACGGCCGCGCGCGAGCGCGCGCCTACGCGGGCTGCAGGTTGGCGTAGGCCAGCACCAGCCACTTGCTGCCGGCGTCGTCGAAGTTCACCTGCACCCGGGCGTGCGCGCCGCTGCCTTCGATGTCGGTGACCACGCCGCTGCCGAACTTGGCGTGGGCGACGTTCTGGCCGAGCCGGAAGCCGGGCGCGGCGTCGTCGATGACGGCGTGGCCGGCGCGCCGCCGGGCGGCGAAGGCGGGGCGCGCGACCTGTACGCGCGGACGCACTTCGTTGAGCAGCGGCGCCGGGATCTCGCGCAGGAAGCGCGAGGGCAGGCCGAGCATGTCCTGGCCGTGGAGCCGGCGCGATTCGGCGTAGCTCAGCACCAGCTTCTGCCGCGCGCGGGTGATGCCGACGTAGGCCAGGCGCCGCTCCTCCTCCAGCCGCCCGCTCTCCTCGATCGAGCGCTGATTGGGGAACAGCCCCTCCTCCACGCCGGCCAGGAACACCAGCGGGAACTCCAGGCCCTTGGCGCTGTGCAGGGTCATCAGCTGCACGCCGTCCTCGCCGGCCTGGGCCTGGCCCTCGCCGGCCTCCAGCGCGGCGTAGGCGAGGAAGGCCACCAGCTCGCTGAGCGCGGCCGATTCCTCGTCGTCGCCGTGCACGAAGCGCGAGGCCACCGAGACCAGTTCGTCGAGGTTGTCGGTGCGCGATTCGGAATCCAGGCCGCCGCGGCTCTCCTTGGCCCAGTGCTCGCGCAGGCCGGAGCGCGCCAGCACGTGGTCGATCTTCTCCGGCAGCGGCAGCGCGCCGACCTCCCCGGCCAGCGCCTGGACCAGCGTGTGGAAGCCGGCCAGGGCGTTGCGGGCGCGGGCGGCCAGCGCGCTCTCCTGCTGGGTGCGGCGGGAGGCCTCCCACAGCGACACGCCGTCGGCGCGCGCGCGCAGCCGGACCTCGTCGAGGGTGCGCCCGCCGATGCCGCGCGCGGGCGTGTTGACCGCGCGCTCGAACGCGGCGTCGTCGGCGGGGTTGGCGATCAGGCGCAGGTAGGCCAGGGTGTCCTTGATCTCGGCGCGCTCGAAGAAGCGCACGCCGCCGTAGACCCGGTACGGGATCTGCTCGGAGACCAGCTGTTCCTCGATCGCGCGCGACTGCGCGTTGCTGCGGTAGAGCACGGCGCAGTCGCCGTAGCTGCCGCCGTCGCGCACCCACTGGCTGGCGCGCTCGACGATGAAGCGCGCCTCGTCGACCTCGTTGTAGGCGGCGTACAGGTCGATCGCGTCGCCCTGCCCGCTGTCGGTCCACAGCTGCTTGCCGAGGCGGTCGGGGTTGTGGGCGATCACCGCGTTGGCGGCGTCGAGGATGTTGGCGGTGGAGCGGTAGTTCTGCTCCAGGCGGATGGTCTGCGCGCCGGGGAAGTCGGCCAGGAAGCGCTGCACGTTCTCGACCTTGGCGCCGCGCCAGCCGTAGATGGCCTGGTCGTCGTCGCCGACCACGAAGACCTGGCCCCCGCCTCCATCGGCATCGCCGCCGGCCAGCACGCGGATGAAGGCGTACTGGATGGCGTTGGTGTCCTGGAACTCGTCCACCAGCAGGTGGGTGAAGCGGCGCCGGTAGTGGGCGAGCACGGCCGGGTTGTCGCGCAGCAGTTCGTGCGCGCGCAGCAGCAGCTCGGCGAAGTCGACCAGCCCGGCGCGGTCGCAGCGCTCCTGGTAGAGCGCATAGCTGCGCAGCATCGCCTGCATCCATTCGTCGCCGCGCTCGGCCTGGATGTGCTGCGGGCGCCGGCCCTCGTCCTTCTGCGCGTTGATCCACCACACGATCTGCCGCGGCGGGAAGCGCGCCTCGTCCAGCTCCAGCTGCTGCACGACGCGCTTGACCAGGCGCAGCTGGTCGTCGGAATCCAGGATCTGGAAGCCTTCCGGCAGCTTGGCGTCCTGCCAGTGCAGGCGCAGCAGGCGGTGGGCCAGGCCGTGGAAGGTGCCGATCCACAGGCCGCGGCTGCCGCTGGGCAGCAGCGGGTCGGCGCGGTGGCGCATCTCGCCGGCCGCCTTGTTGGTGAAGGTGACCGCGAACATCCCGTGCGCCGGCACGCCGTGCACGGCGTTGAGCCAGGCGATGCGGTGGGTGAGCACGCGGGTCTTGCCGGAACCGGCGCCGGCGAGCACGAGGTAGTGCCCCGGCGGCGCCGACACGGCCTCGCGCTGGGCCGCGTTGAGGCCGTCGAGCAGGTAGGAAACATCCATCGGGCGCATTTTACCCGCGCCAGCCGCTGCTGCGTCGCAGCAGCCGCCGGCCCGCCCCCCTCGGCCGCTCAATGGCTTAGGGCCGGCGCCGGGCGCCCGGGGCGGCCCGGTTTGACAGCGCTGTCAGTCGAAGCTACCCAGGCGGTCCCGCACGCCCCGGGGAGGGGACCCACCGATGACGCCGATCCACCGCCGCGCGCTCGCCTGCGCGATCGCCACCGCACTCGCCGCCGCCTGCCTGCCGGCGGCCCATGCCCAGGACGGCGACGACGGCCGCACCCCTTCCGAGCGCGACGCCGCGACCACCCTCGACGCGGTGATCGTGACCGTCGAGCGGCGCGAGCAGGACCTGCAGAAGTACGCGGGCACCGCGCAGTCGATCAGCCAAGACGAGATCCGGCAGCTGGGCATCAACAACGAGCTGCGCAACCTGCAGACGCTGGTGCCGGGCATGAGCATGTCCAACCAGGAAGGCAACCTGGAGATCTTCATCCGCGGCGTCGGTTCGGCGAACAACACCGAGCTGGGCGATCCCGGCGCCGCGCCGCACATCAACGGCGCCTACATCCCGCGCCCGCGCGGCCTGGGCGGCATGTTCTACGACCTCGAGCGGGTGGAGATCAACAAGGGCCCGCAAGGCACCCTGCGCGGCCGCAACGCGCTGGCCGGCACGCTGAACATCGTCACCAAGCGCCCGGACCTGGACGCCTTCGGCGGCTACGCGCAGATCGAGGCCGGCAACCGCGACCACCGCGCCGGCGAGTTCGCGCTGAACCTGCCGCTGGGCGGCTGGGCGGCGCTGCGGGTGGCCGGCTACCGGGTCGAGAAGGAATCCTCGTTCGAGAACGCCGGCGCCGCGCAGCACCTGGACCCGGCGGGCATCCAGGACGAGCACGGCGGCCGCCTCTCGTTCCTGTACGAGCCCGACGACAAGCTCTCGGTCTTCCTGATGGCCGACATGGGCAAGGAACGCGGCACCGGCTACCCGGGCGCCAACGTCTACACCGCCGCGCGCGCCGGCTACATGCCCGACGACGTCGACCTGCGCAAGGTGGTCTACCGCGGCGCGCAGGGCGTGCTGGACAGCACCAACTGGGGCGCGATGGCCAACATCGGCTACGACTTCGGCCCGGTGGCGCTGGAGTACAACGCGAGCTACCGCGACGTGGACTACCAGCAGACCAACGCGGCGAGCGAAGGGATTTTGTGGCCGGGCCGCAACGTCGACCCGGTCTCGGCCGACAATCCCGACGGGGTCGACTACGACAACTACTCCACCCAGTACTGGCTGACCCGGTCGCAGTCGCAGGTGCACGAGGTGCGGCTGTCGTCCTCCGACGATGCGCGCCTGCGCTGGACCACCGGCCTGTTCCACTTCAACGAGCACCAGCAGGTCGGCTACCTCTCGCTGGTCGACAAGGGGCGCTGGTACTCGGGCACCGAGTTCACGATGCCCGACGTCAAGGGGCGCTCGACCGCGGCCTTCGCCGACGGCACCTTCGACCTCACCGACCGCACCCGGCTCAAGGCCGGCCTGCGCTACACGCGCGAGTTCAAGTCGCGCTACGGCATCGGCGGCAACTGGGCGCTGGGCCTGCCGGGCCAGGGCGGCGACTTCGCCACTCGCCTGGGCACGCCCGGCTTCGCCCCGGCGTTCCTGTACCGGCCCAACTTCGACGTCACCGGGCTGACCTCGCAGGCGGACATGGCGCGCTTCCTGCTGCAGGGCATCCTGTCGCACGGGCTCAACGACACCATCGCCCAGCAGATCGGCCAGGTGCCGGACGGCGGGCCGTTCGGCTGCGTCGACCGGCCCGACATCGGCGGCGACACCGTCGACTGCCCCTACGAGTCCTGGGTGCAGGTGAGCGGGATCCCGGCGCAGCAGTTCGGCGAGAGCGAGTTCAGCTTCACCGACTGGCGCGCCGGCATCGAGCACGACCTCTCGCCCGACCACATGGTCTACGCCACGGTGTCCAGCGGCCACAAGGCCGGCGGCTTCAACGACACCTTCGACATCAACGAGATCCCGGAGACCTACAGCCCCGAGTCCATCGTGGCCTGGGAGATCGGCAGCAAGGCCAGCCACCAGTGGTTCGGCCGCCCGGGCACGCTCAACGTGAGCGCGTTCTACTACGACTACACCGACCAGGTGTTCCAGGACCTGGCCGTCATCGCGGTCAACCCGGAGGGCGAGGCCACCGGCTTCTCGCTGGTCAACCGCAACGTCGGCCGCTCCGCGATCTGGGGCGTGGAGGCCGAGAGCGTGCTGCGCTTCGGCGCCGGCTTCATGCTCAACCTCAACGCGCTCTACCTCGACAGCGAGATCAAGGAGGGCACGGTGGCCGACGTGCGCAGCCAGAACTTCGGCGCCGGCGGCATCACCTCACTGATCGACCTGTCGGGCAACGAGCTGCCGCTCGCCTCCCGCTTCACCTTCAACGCCCGCCTGCAGCACACCACCGAGCTGGCGCGCGGCACGCTGGACTGGCAGTTGCTGGCCGCGTACCGCTCCGCCTACTACCTGACCCAGTACAACAACCGCGACGTGGTCTACCTGGCCGACGCCGCCGGCACCGTGGACCGGATCGAGGACGCCGCCACCGCCGGCTTCCCGGACCGCCAGGGCGCCGAGACCACCGTCAACGCCGGCATCGGCTTCACCTCGCTCGACGGCGCCTGGCGCTTCGAGCTGTGGGGCAGCAACCTGCTGGACAACGACACCTCGCAGAAGGCCCTGGTCGGCTCGGGCATCAACGTGCGCTTCCTCAACGACGCCCGCAGCTACGGCGCGCGCCTGCGCTACCAGTTCTGACCCTCGCGATCGGCCCGCCCCGCCATGCCGCCCCCACGGCGGCATGGCGGCGGCAGGCGCGCGGCGTCTCCGCGGGCCGGTGCCGCACCGGCGCGAAATAGGTGCGGCGACCGCGCAGAGTTCGCCGCAGCGCAACAAAAATACGACCATCAAACCCAATCAAAACAATCGCTTGCGCCGATGGCCGGGGCTGATTTGACAACGCTGTCATTTCATTCTGCAATCGCCACCCATCGCGCTCCACCACGACACGACCAGACCGGATTCCGCGACACCCTGGGGAGGGACAATCCATGAAGCATCACGTTCCGCGGCGGCGGCTGCTCGCGTCCGCCCTGCTCCTGGCGATCGGCCAGCCCGCGTTCGCACAGGTCGCCGAGGAAGACAGCGACGAGCGCCCGCGCACCACGGACACCGAGGCCAGCACCCTGGACACGGTGGTCGTCACCGGCATCCGCGGCAGCCTCACCTCCTCGATGAACCTCAAGCGCGACGCGCAGGGCATCGTGGACGGCATCGTCGCCGAGGACATCGGCAAGTTCCCGGACACCAACCTCGCCGAATCGCTGCAGCGCATCAGCGGCGTGTCGATCGACCGCACCGCCAGCGGCGAGGGCTCCAAGGTCACCGTGCGCGGCGTCGGCCCCGACTACAACCTGGTACTGCTCAACGGGCGGCAGATGCCGGCTTCCAACCTCGGGCCGGGCGGCGGCGGCGTGTCCAACTCGCGCGCCTTCGACTTCGCCAATCTCGCCTCCGAATCCATCTCCGAGATCGAGGTCCACAAGAGCAGCCGCGCCTCCACCCCGACCGGTGGCATCGGCGCGACGATCAACGTCAAGACCGCGCGCCCGCTGGACAATCCCGGCTTCCACGCCAACGTGGGCATCAAGGGCGTGCACGACACCTCGGCCGACAACCTGCCCGACAGCTATCCGGGCAGCTCGATCACCGGCGAGCTGTCGGGCATCTTCAGCAACACGTTCGCCGACGGCCGCTTCGGCATCGCGCTGAGCGGCAGCTACCAGGAGCGCGACTCGGGCTACAGCCAGGCGTCCGTGGCCGACGGGTGGGCGATGTTCCGCGGCGACGACACCAACTCGTGGAACCGCCTGCCGCTGCCCGGCGAGCCCGGCTACGACCGCATCGACAACCGGCCCGGCCCGGACACGATCTACGGCCGACCGCAGAACACCGGCTACAGCGTCAACGGCGTGCAGCGCCAGCGCACCAACGGCCAGGCGACGCTGCAGTGGCAGCCGCTGGACAACGTGCGCACCACGCTCGACTACACCTACGCGGAGAACAAGGTCCAGCAGCAGCGCAACGAGCTGTCGGTGTGGTTCAACTACGGGCCGGGCGACAGTTCCTGGACCGACGGCCCGATCTCGGCGCCGATCGAGTACTCCGAGGACAACATCTCCTACGACGAGAACGGCAACCCCCGCTACGCCGACATCTCGATGGGCGGCATGGAGCTCGCCACGCGCAACACGCTCGAATCGACCGGCTTCAACGTCGAGTGGGACGTCAACGACGCGTTGCAGCTGCACCTGGACTACCACAACTCCACCGCCGAATCCCGCCCCGACGGCCAGTACGGCTCGGCCGGCGTGCTCGGCACCGCCGCGTTCCTGCGCGCGGTCACCTCGGTGGACTACAGCGGCGAGTTCCCGATCCTGACCATCACGCTGCCGGACGGCGTGGACCAGATCGAGGCCTCCGACGTCCTGGTGACCGGCTCGGTGTTCCAGAACAGCTACAACAAGTCCGAGGTCGAGCAGATCCAGACCGGGGGCCGCTTCCAGTTCGGCGACTACTCCGCGCTCGATTTCGGCGTCTCCCTGACCGAGGTCAACAACCGCACCGCGTCGGCGGTCATGCAGCGCGACACCTGGGGCGGCGTGGGCAGTCCCGGCGACTACGACGACAGCATCTTCTACGCCGACGACATGTCGCGCTACTTCGATGCGTTCGACGGCCACAACGACCCGCGCTTCACCGGTCGCTTCATGATGTTCGACTTCGAGCGCCTGCGGCAGCGCGCGGCCGAGATCGCGGGCGACGACACGCTGTACCGTGCGCCGACCGAGTTCACCGACGACCTGATGACCGAGGAGAAGTCGAAGGCCGCCTACCTGCAGTGGAGCACGACGTTCGACTGGCAGATGCCGCTCAACGTCGCCGCGGGCGTGCGCTACGAGGAGACCGACGTCACATCGAGTTCGCTGGTGCGCGTCGGCACGGGCATTTCCTGGGATTCGGCGAACGAGCTCTACGTCGTCTACGACGACGAGCGCGAGTTCCAGACGCGGGAAGGCAGCTACGACCACGTCCTACCGAGCCTGGACCTGAGCCTGAACGTCACCGACGACATGGTCCTGCGCGGCAGCTACAGCCAGACGCTGGGCCGGCCCGGCTGGCAGCAGATCCAGGGCGGGCTGAGCCTGGCCAACATCGTACGCATCGACGGCGGCGACGGCTCGCTCGGCAACCCGGCGCTGGAACCCTTGAAATCGACCAACTTCGACCTGTCGTTCGAGTGGTACTACGGCGAGGCCAGCTACCTGTCGGTCGGCTGGTTCCGGAAGAACATCCGTAACTTCATCAGCGACACGATCGTCCGCGACACGCCCTACGAACTGCACACGCCGGTGGGGGGCGCCTACTGGAACAACGCCGTCGCCGCCGGCTGCGGTTCCTCGGACCTGGTCTGCATCCGCAACTACATCTTCCTCAACCACGCCGGCGACCCGGGCGTCAACTACACCGGCGTCAACGAGAACGGCGAGCGCACCGGCAGCATCGTCGGCCTGCCGACCGACCCGGTCGCCGGCTTCGACATCAACGTGCCCGCCAACCAGCGCTCCGATTCGCTCGACGGCTGGGAGTTCAACGTCCAGCACATGTTCGGCCAGAGCGGCTTCGGCCTGGCGGCGAACTACACCATCGTCGACTCCGGGCTGACGTTCAACGACTACGAGCTGGGCGACCAGTACCCGATGATCGGCCTGAGCGATTCGGCCAACGTGGTCGCCTTCTACGACAAGAACCAGTGGCAGATCCGCGCGGCCTACAACTGGCGCGACGAGTTCCTGTCGGGCATCGGCGGGCAGGGCCCGAACCCCAACTACACCGAGTCCTACGGCCAGTTCGACCTCAACGTCAGCTACCAGGTCAACGAACAGCTGTCGCTGCACGCCGAGGCGATCAACCTGACCGACGAGACGCAGCGCATCCGCGCACGGCACACCAACCAGCTGCGCTTCGCGACCCAGACCGGCCCGCGCTACATGTTCGGCCTGCGCTACCGGTTCTGACGCGCGGTCCGGGCCGGCACGCGGACGTCCCGCGCGCCGGCCCGCACGCCCGCGCGACGCGACGTCGCGCCCGCCATCGCGCTCCGACACGGCCATGACCCGACACGTCCAGCTCGACAGCATCGAACACCGGCACCTGCGCGTGGACACGACGCGCGGCGAGGCGTTCGGCGACGGCGTGATGCTCGCGCCCACGTTCCCGGCCGAGTTCCGCGAGATCCAGGCGCATTACCCGATCGTCTTCCACCGCGACGGCGACGGCCACGGCGACGGCATGATCCAGCCGGTCGCGCTGTTCGGCCTGCAGCGGGGCCGCAACCTGTTCCTCGGGCGCGGCCGCTGGGACGCCGCCTATGTCCCGCTGGCGATCGAACGCCAGCCCTTCCTCGTCGGCGCCGGCGGGCAAGCGCTGAGCGTCCACATCGACCTCGACAGCCCGCGCCTGCAGACCGGGCGCGGCGAGGCGCTGTTCCTCGAGCACGGCGGCGTCAGCGGCTTCCTCGAGCGCATGCAATCGGTGCTGCTGGCGCTGCACGACGGCCTCGCCACGGTGCCGGTGTTCGCCGAAGCGCTGACCGCGCATGGGCTGGTCGAGCCGTTCTCGCTGGACGTGCGGCTCGACGACGGCGCCCGGCACCGGCTGGAAGGCTTCCTGACGATCGACGAGCAGCGGGTGCGTGCGCTCGACCCCGCGACCGCCGGGCAGCTGCACGCCGACGGCCACCTGGAGGCGATCCACATGGCGATGGCCTCGGTGTCGCGCTTCCGCGACCTGATCGACCGCATGAACCGCGCCGATGGCAGCGACCGGTAACGCGATCGCCGAGCGCCGCGACGTGGACCGGCGCGCGCTGCCGGACGAGGTGCTGCGCACCGAGACGCCGCTGGTGCTGCGCGGGCTGGTCGCGGACTGGCCGATGGTCCGCGCCGCGCAGGACGGGCCGCGGGCGGCCGCCGGCTACCTCGGCGGCTTCGCGCGCGCCGGCGCGCCGCCGGTCGCGGCGACGGTCGGGCCGCCGGAGATCGACGGCCGCTTCTTCTACAGCGACGACCTGCGCGGGTTCAACTTCCGCCGCGAGGAGGTACCGCTCGACGTCGTGCTGCGCACGCTGGTCAACTACGTCGACGATCCGCGGCCGCCGGCGATCTACGTGGCCTCCACGACGATCGACACCTGGCTGCCCGGCTTCCGCGACGCCAATCCCGTCGACCTGGGCCCGCGCGAGCCGCTGGCGAGCATCTGGATCGGCAACCGCACCCGCATCGCCGCGCACCAGGACGTGCCCGACAACCTCGCCTGCGTCGTCGCCGGCCGGCGCCGGGTCACGCTGTTCCCGCCGGACCAGCTGCCCAACCTGTACGTCGGCCCGCTCGACCTCACCCCCGCGGGCCAGCCGATCAGCCTGGTCGACTTCGCCGCGCCGGACCACGAACGGTTCCCGCGCTTCGCCGAGGCGATGCGCCACGCGCAGGTCGCCGAGCTGGCGCCCGGCGACGCGGTGCTGATCCCGAGCATGTGGTGGCACCACATGGAAGGCCTCGACGCGTTCAACGTCCTGGTCAACTACTGGTGGCGCCGCGCGCCGGCCTGGATGGACACGCCGATGAACGCGCTGATGCTGGCGATCATGACCGTGCGCGACCTGCCGCCGGCGCAGCGCGCGATCTGGCGCGAGGTCTTCGAGCACTACGTGTTCGCGCCCGGCGACGCCACCGACGGGCACATCCCCGACGCTTCGCGCGGCGTGCTGGCCCCGCTCGACGCCGAGCGCGCGCGGCGGCTGCGCGCGCGCCTGCTGCAACGCCTCAACCGCTGAAGGACCGCCATGCACGACGACGCCCCGGAACCCGCGTTCCCGTCCCGCCCGGTCAGGCGCGTGGTGATCGCCGGCGGCGGCACCGCCGGCTGGATGGCGGCGGCGGCGATCTCCAAGGTGCTCGGCAGGGCGCTGGAGGTCACCCTGGTCGAGTCGGAGGAGATCGGCACGGTCGGCGTCGGCGAGGCGACGATCCCGACGCTGATCACCTACCACCGCCTGCTGGGCATCGACGAGCGCGCGTTCATGGCCGCCTCGCAGGCCACGGTCAAGCTCGGCATCTCGTTCGAGCACTGGCGCAGCGAAGGGCACCGCTACATCCATTCGTTCGGCGTGACCGGCAAGGACCACTGGTCGGCGGGCTTTCAGCACTTCTGGCTGAAGGGCCGCGAGCGCGGGCTGGCCAGCGGCTACGAGGACTACTGCATCGAGCTGCAGGCCGCACTGCAGCACCGCTTCGCGCACCTGCCGCGCTACCACATGAACTACGCCTACCATCTCGACGCGAGCCGCTACGCGCGCTTCCTGCGCGAGATGAGCGAGCGCCACGGCTGCCGGCGCATCGAGGGGCGGATCGCCGAAGTGCTGACCGACGAGGCCTCCGGCTTCATCGCCGCGCTGCGGCTCCAGGACGGTACGACGATCGAGGGCGACCTGTTCGTCGACTGCACCGGCTTCCGCGCGCTGCTGATCGGCCAGACCCTGGGCGTCGGCTTCGAAGACTGGTCGCACTGGCTGCTCAACGACCGCGCCATCGCCACCCAGACCACCGCGGTCCGCGCGCCGGAGCCGTACACGCGCGCGATCGCCGAGAAGTGGGGCTGGCAGTGGCGCATCCCATTGCAGCACCGGGTCGGCAACGGCATCGTCTACTCCAGCCGCCACGTCGACGACGACGAGGCGCGCGAGCGGTTCCTGTCCAGCCTCGAGGGCGAGGTGATGCGCTCGCCGTGGCCGGTGCGCTTCCGCCCGGGCCGCCGCACGCGGTGCTGGCACCGCAACTGCATCGCGCTGGGCCTGGCGGGCAGCTTCATCGAGCCGCTGGAATCGACCACGATCCACCTGATCCAGCGCGGCATCGTCCGCCTGGTGCAGGCGTTCCCGCAGGTCGTCACCCGGCCCGCCATCGCCGAGTACAACGCCCGGCTGGACGAGGAACTGCAGCACGTGCGCGACTTCGTCGTCCTGCACTACCACGCGACCGAACGCCGCGACTCGCCCTACTGGGAGCATGTCGCGAGCATGCCGCTGCCCGCCACGCTGCAGCACCGCATCGACCTGTTCCGCGAGACCGGCACGGTGTTCCACGTGCCCGGCGAGCTGTTCGGCGAGAACTCCTGGATCCAGGTGATGATGGGACAGGGGATCGTCCCGCGGCACCGCCACCCCACGCCGGACCAGATGGGCGACGAGGAGCTGTCGCGCTTCCTCGACACGATCCGGACCGAGGTCGCCGGCACGGTACGCCAGCTGCCGGCGCACCAGGACTACCTGCGCCAGTACTGCCCCGCGCCCGCGCCCTGATCCGTCCGGCCACGGCCGTTGCGCTGACCGCCACCCCACCAGGACCCCCCGCATGACGCTCTCGACGCTCGACACCGCCATCGTGCTGGCCTACCTGGCCGGCATCTTCGTCCTCGCGCAGTGGGTCTCGCGCGAGAAGGCGGGGCACAGCAAGAGCGCGGAGGACTACTTCCTGGCCGGCAAGTCGCTGCCGTGGTGGGCGATCGGCGCCTCGCTGATCGCGGCCAACATCTCCGCCGAGCAGATCATCGGCATGTCCGGCTCGGGCTTCGCCATCGGCCTGGCGATCGCCTCCTACGAATGGATGGCCGCGGCGACGCTGCTCATCGTGGGCAAGTGGTTCCTGCCGGTGTTCCTGCGCAACGGCATCTACACCATGCCGCAGTTCCTGGAGCAGCGCTACGGCACCCGCATCCGCACGCTCATGGCCGTGTTCTGGCTCGGGCTGTACGTGTTCGTCAACCTGACCTCGATCCTCTGGCTGGGCTCGATCGCGGTGCACCAGGTGACCGGCATGGACCAGATGCTGGCGCTCGCCCTGCTCGGCCTGTTCGCGCTGGCCTACCAGCTCTACGGCGGGCTGAAGGCGGTGGCGCTGACCGACATCGTGCAGGTGACGCTGCTGGTGCTGGGCGGCCTGCTGGTCACCGGCATCACCCTGGGGCAGATCGGCGGCGGCGAGGGCGTGCTGGCCGGTGCGACGCGGCTGTGGAACGAGCACCCGGGCCACTTCGAGATGATCCTTCACCCGGACAACCCGTTCTACAAGGACCTGCCGGGCATCAGCGTGCTGATCGGCGGCATGTGGGTCATGAACGTCAGCTACTGGGGCTTCAACCAGTACATCATCCAGCGCGCGCTGGCCGCCAAGGACCTGCGCGAGGCGCAGAAGGGCGTGGTGTTCGCGGCGTTCCTGAAACTGCTGATGCCGCTGGTGGTGGTGGTGCCGGGCATCGCCGCGGTGATGCTGGCGCCCGGGCTCGCGCGCCCGGACGAGGCCTATCCGACGATGATGCGCCTGCTGCCCACCGGCGTGCTGGGCCTCGTGTTCGCGGCGCTGGTGGCGGCGATCGTGGCGTCGCTGGCCTCCAAGATCAATTCCGTGGCGACCATCTTCACCCTGGACTTCTACGCCAAGGCCCGGCGCGAGGCCGGCCAGGCGCGGCTGGTGCGCGTGGGCCGCATCGCCGCGGCGGTCTCGGTGGTCGCGGCGATCCTGGCCGCGCGCCCGCTGCTGGGCAGCTTCGACCAGGCCTTCCAGTACATCCAGGAGTACACCGGCTTCTTCACCCCCGGCATCGTGGTGATCTTCGTGCTCGGCCTGTTCTGGAAGCGCGCCAACGAGGCCGGCGCGCTGGCCGCGGCGATCGGCTCGTTCGTGCTGTCGGTGGCGCTGAAGCTGGCGTGGCCGTCGCTGCCCTTCATCGACCGCGTGGGGCTGGTCTTCCTGCTGGCGCTGGCGCTGGCGGTGGGCGTCTCGCTGGCGACGCCGCGGCAGGCCGCGGGCAGCGACCTGATCCGCACCGACGACGTGGACTACTCGACCTCGGCGGGCTTCAACGCCGGCGCGGTCGGCGTGGTCGCGATCCTGGTCGCGCTGTACGCGCTGTTCTGGTAGGCGGGCGCCGGGTCGGACGAAGCGGCGCCCGCGTGGCTCAGCCCTCCATCTGCTCCAGCGCCCGGCCCTTGGTCTCGTGGACGAACTTCAGCACGAAGACCACCGAGACGAACGCGGCGACCATGTAGATGGCGTAGGTCGAGGCCAGGCCGATGCCGGCCAGCAGCACCGGAAAGGACATCGTAATCGCGAAGTTCGAGGTCCACTGCGCGGCGCCGGCGACTGCCAGGCCCGAGCCGCGGATCTGGTTGGGGAACATCTCGCCGAGCATGACCCACATCACCGGCCCCCAGGACATGTTGAAGAACACCACGTAGACGTTGGCGGCCACCAGCGCCAGCGTGCCCATGCGCCCGGGCAGCTGCAGGTGGCCGTCGACCAGCGAGCCGCTGGCGAACGCCCAGGTCACCGTCGCCAGCGACACCGCCATGCCGAGCGAGCCGATCCACAGCAGCGGCTTGCGGCCGATGCGGTCGATCAGCGCCACGGTGACCAGGCAGGCGCCGATGCTCAGCGCCCCCGACAGCACGTTGATCAGCAGTGCGTCGCTCTCGGAGAACCCGACCGCCTGCCACAGCACTGCGCCGTAGTAGAACACCACGTTGATGCCGACCAGCTGCTGGAACGTCGCCAGGCCGATGCCGACCCAGACGATCGGGCGGACCTTGCCGGTGGCCTTGCTGATCAGGTCGGACAGCCTGGGCCGGTGGTGGTCGGCGGCCAGCGACTGTTCGATCTCGCCCAGCGTCGCCTGCGCCTGCGCGGGGCCGTACAGCTTCGACAGCACCGCGATCGCCTCGCTGCCGCGGCGCTTGACCACGAGATAGCGCGGGCTCTCGGGAATCAGCAGCAGCAGGCCCAGGAACAGCAGCGACGGCAACGCCATCATCCAGAACATCCAGCGCCAGGCGGGCGCGCCCAGCCACAGCGCCTCGGTCGAGGCGCCGGCGCTTCTGGCCAGCAGGTAGTTGCTCAGGAACGCGGCGAACAGGCCGGAGATGATCGCGATCTGCTGCACCGTCGCCAGCCGGCCGCGGTATCGGGCCGGGGCGACCTCGGCGATGTAGGCCGGCGACATCACGCTGGCCGCGCCGACCGCGAAGCCGCCGAGCACGCGCGCGGCGATGAAGACCAGCGAGCTGGTCGCCGCCCCCGAGCCCAGCGCCGACAGCAGGAACAGCACCGCCGAGATGATCAGCACGCTGCGCCGGCCCCAGCGGTCGGCGAGCCGCCCGGCGAAGAACGCGCCGATCGCGCAGCCCAGCAGCATCGAGGCGACCTCGAAGCCCAGCGCCGCATGGCTCGAGCCGAACGCCTGCTGCAGGCCGTCGACGGTGCCGTTGATGACGCCGCTGTCGAAACCGAACAGGAAGCCGCCGATCGTGGCAACGCAGCTGATCAGGACGATGAAGCGGGTGTTTTCGGCTGCGTGCGCGGACGCGTCGCCGGCGAGGGCGGAACTGCTCATGTCTGGATTCCCGGTTGGAAGGGGGCGTGCAGTGATTCGGCTTCAGCGCAGCAGGTACTGGTTGAGCAGGTTCTCGTAGGCCTCCTGGCGGCCGCTGCGCTGCTCGGGCTCGCCGGCGGCCCTGGCCGCGATGCCGCACAGGTCGGCGAGCGACAGCCCGCCCTGCTCGAAGGCCTGGCCGTCGCCGCCGTCGAAGCTGGCGTAGCGATCCTTGCGCCACCGCTCCCACGGCGACTCGGTCAGCAGCGCGTGCGCCACCTCCAGCCCGCGCGCGAACGCGTCCATGCCGCCGAT
>NZ_JAIWPR010000057.1 GCF_021191635.1 Alterluteimonas quercicellularis | reverse complement strand
CGCGCGCTGCAGCTGTTCCACCGCCGCGGCCTGCGCGGGCGCGGCCAGCCGCGCGTGCAGGGCGTCCAGGTCGGCCGCCGGCGGCTCGGGCAGGCCGCACAGCGCCGCCGCGACCTCGCCCAGGCCGCCGGTGTCCAGCGCCAGCCGCAACGCCCGCAGGCGCGCTCTCTCGCCGTCGCCGGCGCTGGCACCGGCACGCCGCGGGGCCGCGCGCGGCGCCCGTGCCGCAGCGGGCCGCCGGTACAGGCCCCACGCCAGGGTGACCAGCCACAGCAGCGCGAAGACCACCGTCGCCAGCGCCCACGGCCGCACCGGGTCCTGCACGCCCGGCACGCGGATCCAGCCCTGGTCGTCCTCGCCGCGCGGCGCGACGGCGGCGTCGGCGGGCGCGGGGGGCGGCGGGGCGGCGCCGGCCGCCACCTCGATCCGCAGGTCGGGCAGCGCGGCCTCGCGCGCGGCGTCCGCGCGCACGTCCCACCACGCCTGCCGCGGGCCGCGCACGTCCAGCGTGCCCGCCTGCGCCGGGACCACCGAGAAGCGCCGCGTCGCGCGCACCTGCGGGCGCCCTTCCTCGAACCGCTCCTCGATCTCGGGCGGCTCGGGGAACACCTGCGCGCCGCCGGCCACCTGCAGCTCCAGCGGCGGCAGCTGGCTGCCGCTGGCGCCGTCGGCCCGCGCCTCGACCACGATCTCCACCGCCTCGCCGGCGCGCGCGCGTTGCGGCGCCGACAGGTACTTCAGCTCCAGCGCGCGCAGCGGCAGCCACGGCTGCGCCGCGGCGTCGGGCATCGGCCGGATCTCCAGCGTGCGCGGCGCGCTCTGCGCGCTCAGCAGGCGCGAACCGTCGCCGAAGATCTCGTCGAAGAAGCTGCCGGTGCCGCGGCCGGTGAAGCGCGCGCCCGGGATCGTCAGCGTGCCGCTGCGGTCGGGCACCAGCATGAAGCGGCGCTCGACCACGGTGTAGCGGCGCCCGCCCAGCTCGCGGTTGTACTGCACGTCGCTGCCGATGCGCTGCAGCGAGGCGCCTTCGGGCGCGGGCTGCTCCAGTTCGCCGGAGATCAGCGGCGTGGCGTAGTGCAGGCGCAGCGTGTAGCCGATCGCCTGCTGCACGTAGCCATGGGACACGTCCAGGTCGGACTCGATGAAGGCGGGCTCGCCGGCGCGCGCGGGCGCGCGGTCGGGCGGGCCGACCGACAGCGTCAGCGGCGCGGTGGTCGCGCCCCCCACCGCCAGCGCCGGGACCGACAGCTGACCCGCCCGCCGCGGCTCCAGCGCCACCGCGTACAGCGTCCGCGCACGCGCACGGCCGTTGACGACCTCCACCTGCCGGGTGCTGGTGTGCGCGCTGAGCCGGAAGTCGCGCTCCAGCGGCGACCAGTCCGGCGCCGCCGCGCCGGCCTCCTCGCTCTCCACGTTGAGCGTGGCGGTCTCGCCCAGCGCGATGCGGTCGCGGTCGAGCCAGGCGCGCGCCTGCGCCTGCGCGCCGGCGGCCGGCCACAGCAGGGCGATGCAGCACAACAGGGGGAACAGGCAACGCGGCATGGTCAGGATCCTCCGCCGAAACGGCGGCGTTCGTGCTCGAGGCGGAGCTTCTCGCGCAGCAGCCCGCCGGGGTCGTCGGGCACGCGGCGCAGCCAGGCCTCGTTGGCCTCGCGCTGCTCGCGCTCCTCGCGGGTCTCGGCCGGCGCGCCCGCGTCGGCCTCGCGCCCGGCGTCTCCGGCGGCATCCGCCTGCCGCATCGCCTCCTCCATGCGGCGGCGCTGCGCCTCGTCGGCGGCCTGCTGCGCCTGCGCGTCGGCGCCCTGCGGCTGCTCGCGCTGCGGCGCGTCCTGCGCCGGCGCATCGGCGCGGCTGTCGCCGGCCTGGCCGCTGTCCTGCGCGTCCTCCGGCGATTCCCGCCCCGGCTGCGCCTCGCCCTGCTGCTTCGATTCGCCGCTCGGGTCCGGGCGCTGACCCGAAGGCGGCGGCTGCCGCTGCATCGCCTGCAGCACGGCCTCGCGGTTGGCGACGGCGTCGGCCATGCCCGGCTGGCGGCGCAGCGCCTCGTCGTAGGCGGCGACGGCCTGCTCGTAGCGGCCCGCCTTCGCCAGCGCGTTGCCGCGGTTGTACGCGGCGTCCGCGCCCGGCAGGCCGCGCCAGGCCGCTTCGGCGCGGGCGTAGTCGCCGGCGCGGAAGGCGTCGATCCCTTCGCGCATGCGCGCGTGCGCCGCCTGGTCGGCACGCCGCCACAGGCCGGCGCCCGCTGCGGGGTCCGCGGCGGCGGCCTCCGGCGCAGGCTGCGCGCGTGCCGGCGCGGCGAGCAGCAGGGGCCCGCACAGCGCCAGCGCCAGCAGCGCCAGCGCGCCGCCGCGGCGGAACGCCAGCGCGGCCAGCGCCAGCAGCGGCAGCAGCAGCCAGTAGCCCTCGTCCAGGCGCACGCCCTCCGCATGGCCGCGCGCGGGGCCGGGACCGGCGCCCGGAACCGCATCGAGCACGCCAAGCGCGCGCAGGTCGCCATCGCCGCTCTCCAGCGTGGCGTAAGCGCCGCCGCCGGCCGCCGCCAGCGCGCGCAGCGCCGGCGCGTCGAGCCGGGTGCGGCCGAAGCCGCCGTCGTCGCGGCGATAGGCGGCGCCGCCCGCGCTGCCGAGCCCGAGCACCGAGACCCGGTAGCCGTCGGACGCGGCCGATGCCGCGGCGCGCGCGGCGACGCCCGAGGCTTCGCCGGTCAGCAGCAGGATGTCGCCGCGCTGCGCGCCCGCCTGCCGCAGCAGGCGCACGGCATGGCGGATCGCGCGCTCGGGCCGGTGGCCGTCGACGGGCATGATCCGCGGCGAGAGCGCATCGAGGAACAGCGCCACGTTGGCGGTATCGGAGGTCAGCGGCGCGACGGTGAAGGCGTCGTCCGCCCACACCACCAGCCCGGTCTGGCCGCCGGCGCGCATGCGCAGCAGGGCGGCGATCTTCGCCCGCGCCTGCAACAGGCGCGAGGGCGGCACGTCGTTGGCGAGCACGGTGCCGGACAGGTCGAGCGCGATCACCAGCGGCGCCGCCTCCTCCGCCAGCGGCTGCGGCCCGCTGCGCCAGCTCGGGCCGGCCAGCGCCGCCACCGCGAGCGCGATGCCCGCCAGCATCGCCGCCAGCCCCCACGCGCCGCGCCCGCCGCCGCGCGCGGCCAGCAGGTGCGGCAGCAGGTGCGGGTCCACCGCATCGCGCCAGGACGTGTCCTGCCGGCGGCGCCGATGCCACCACCAGGCCGCGAGCGGCAGCGCGAGCAGCGCCCACAGCCAGGCCGGGCGCAGGAACACCAGCGCGCCGAGCCCGCTCACGCGTCCGCCTCCCGCCGCCAGGGCAGCGCTTGCGGCCGCGGCGCGATCGCCAGCAGGCCGAGCAGCAGCGCCAGCGCGAGCGGCACGTGGTAACGCTCGACGCGTGGGCGCACCGCCTCGGCCGGCCGCTCGACCGGCTCCAGCCGGTCGATCTCGGCGTAGATGCCGGCCAGTTCCGCGGTGTCGCGTGCGCGGAACATGCGCCCGCCGGTCATGTCGGCGATCCGCTCCAGCGTGGCCTCGTCGATCTCCTCCGCGCCGGGCGACGGCAGGCGGAAGCCGAAGGCCGAGAGGCCGCCGCCGTCGCCGCCGAAGGCGATGGCGTGCACGCGGACCTGCGCGTCGCGCGCCAGTTCGGCCGCCTTGATCGGGTCGAGCAGGCCGGCGGTGTTGACGCCGTCGGTCAGCAGGATCAGCACGCGCTGGTCGGCCGGCTGCGCGCGCAGCCGCTTGACCGCCAGCCCGATCGCGTCGCCGATCGCCGTCTCCCGCCCGGCCAGGCCGACCACGCTGTCGAGCAGCTGTTCGCGCACGCTGTCGCGGTCGAGCGTCAGCGGCGCCACCGCGTAGGCGCGGCGGCCGAACACCAGCAGGCCGACGCGATCGCCGGCGCGGCGATCGAGGAAGTCGGCGATCACCGCCTTGGCCGCGGTCAGGCGGTCGACCACGCGATCGCCGAGCAGCATGTCCTCCTCGGACATGCTGCCCGACAGGTCGACCGCCAGCATCAGGTCGCGGCCGGCCTGCGGCGGCTGCACCGGCTCGCCCAGCGCCTGCGGCCGCGCCGCCGCCACGCACAGGCAGGCCCAGGCCAGCGCCGCGAGCCACAGCCGCGGCCCGCCGAGTCCGCGGCCCCGGCCGCGCGGCGCGGCCACCGCGTCCAGCCGCTCGCCCCAGGGCACGCGCAGCGCGGCGCCGCCCGGCCGCGCCGCCGGCAACAGGCGCCGCAGCAGCCAGGGCAGCGGCAGCGCGAGCAGCAGCCAGGGCCAGGCGAAGCCGCCGAGCAGCGCGCTCACCGCTGCAGGCTCCAGGCCAGGAACACCGGGCGCGCGGCCTCGCACAGCGCGGCCGCATCGGCGGCCGCGACGTCGCGCCGGTAGGCGCCGTCGCGCAACAGCCCCGCGGCGGCGGCCGGCAGGCCGGGCAGGCGCCCGCCGGGCGCGCCGGCGAAGCGCAGCCAGTCCTCGCCGTCCAGCGTCGCGGCGCGCGGGTCGCGCCGGCGCGCCGCGCGGCGCAGCAGTTCGGAGACCGCCGCCACCTGCGCGGCCGGTGTCGCCGCGGCGGCCACGGCGTCGTCGTACAACGCCCCGAGGCGGCGCCGGCGCGCACGCGCGCGCCAGCGCCAGGCCAGCAGCGCCAGCGCCACCGCCAGCAGGGCCAGCGCCAGCAGCCACCAGCCGGGCGCGGGCGGCCACCAGGCCGGCGCCGGCGGCTGGTGGATATCGCGCAGCACGAGCGAGGCCGCCTGCGTCACGCCGCCCGCATCCCCGGGAACGCGGCCAGCCAGGCGTCGCTGGCGTCGACGGTGGACAGCGGCGCGATGCGCACGCCGCGCCCCGGCAGGTCGGCCACCAGCGCCTCCAGCGGCGCCACGAAGGCCTCGTGCCAGCGTGCGCGCTGCGCCGCCGCGCCGAGGTCCAGGTCGACGCGGCCCGAGCCGGCCTCGAAGCCGAGGACCGCATGCGGCGGATCGGTCTCCAGCGGATCGGTCAGCGCCAGCACGGTCACCTCCGCGTGCGCCGACAGGCCGGCCCAGCGCCGCCGCGGGATGGCCGACAGGCTGGCCGGCTCGGCCAGCACCAGCAGGCGCGAGCCCGGGCGCAGCAGGCGCGCGGCGTGGTCGAGCGCCACCGCCAGGCCGGCGTCGTCCTCCGGCGGCGCCGCGTACCAGCGCACCAGCGCATCGAGCACCCGCAGCGCGCCGCGCGGGCCCGGGCCCGGCGGCACCGGCGGCTCGCGCAGGCTGCCGCGCAGGGCGGCGACGCGATCGCCGTCCCCGATCGCCCGCCAGGCCGCCACGGCGCCGGCGCGCGCGGCCTGCACGGACTTGAAGCGCACGCGGGTGCCGAAGTACAGCGCCGGCGCGGTATCGGCCACGACCAGCGACAGCCGCTCGCGCTCGACCTGGTAGAGCTTGGTGTGCGCCTGCCCGCTGCGCGCGGTGAGACGCCAGTCGATGTGGCGGGCGTCGTCGCCGGGGGTGTAGCCGCGCGACTCGGCGTACTCCATGCCGCGCCCGCGCAGCGGGGACGCGGCCTGCGCCCCGGTGCCATGGCGCGCGCGGCGCGGCGCACGACGGCCCTGCGCGGGCGCGCGCAGGGCGACGAGTTCCGCCAGCGCGGGCGCGATGCCGTCGCCCAGGTCTCGACCGTCGGTTCGCGTCATCGCCGTCGTCCGTCTTCTGCGGCGGGCCCGCGCGCGAGGGGGGATCGGAACGCGCTCATCGGCATGGCTCCATGGCGGCGGGCCGTGCTATGGCAGCGGCACGCGTTCGATCAGCTCCGCGACCAGGCGATCGCCGTCCCAGCCCTCGGCGGTGGCCTCGTAGCTGGGCAGCACGCGGTGCCGCAGCACGTCCGGCGCCACCGCGCGCACGTCCTCCGGCGTCACGTAGTCGCGCCCGCCCAGCCAGGCGCGCGCCCGCGCGCAGCGCTCCAGGGCGATCGAGCCGCGCGGGCTGGCGCCCCAGGCGATCCGGCGCGCCAGCGCGGCGTCGTAGCGCTGCGCATCGCGCGAGGCCAGCACCAGTTCCACCAGGTAGCGTTCGAGCTGCGGCGCGAGGTGCAGGTCCAGCACCGCGGCGCGGGCGTCGAACACGTCGCCGGCCGGGATCCGCTGCGGTGGCGGCTGCGCGTGCCGCAGGGTCTGGCGGGCGCGTTCGCGCGCCAGGCGCAGGATCTCGGTCTCGGCGGAGACGTCCGGATAGCCGATGCGCACGTACATCAGGAAGCGGTCGAGCTGCGCCTCGGGCAGCGGGAAGGTGCCCTCCTGCTCGATGGGGTTCTGCGTGGCCATGACCAGGAACAGTGCCGGCAGCGCGTAGGTCTCGCGGCCCACGGTGACCTGGCGCTCGCCCATCGCCTCCAGCAGCGCCGACTGCACCTTGGCCGGCGCGCGGTTGATCTCGTCGGCGAGCAGCAGCGAGTGGAAGACCGGGCCGGGCTGGAACTCGAAGCGGCCGTCCTGGGCGCGCCAGACCTCGGTACCGGTGAGATCGGCCGGCAGCAGGTCCGGGGTGAACTGCACCCGCGCGAAGCTGGCCTCCAGGCGCGCGGCGAGCGCGCGGATCGCACTGGTCTTGGCCAGCCCGGGCGCGCCCTCGACCAGCAGGTGTCCGTCGGCCAGCAGCGCGATCAGCAGGCGCTCGATCAGCGCGGCCTGGCCGACGATCTCGGCCGACAGGTCGTCGCGCAGCGCGCGGAAGGCGTCGTGCAGGCGCGAGATGTCGGGGGTCTGGGTCTGGGCCTGGGAATCCATGGATCACCGCTCGGCGGCGCCGAATGCGCCGGGGATCAGTTTGACCCAATCCGCGCGGCAAGGTTTCACCGGCCCGGCCGGCGCCGCGGCGGCGTTCAGATCGGCGCGGCGATCCCCGGAGGGCGCCGGAAATGGAAACGGGGCCTTGCGGCCCCGTTCCCGGCGCGGCACCGCGGCGAAGTTCAGCCGCGCTGCGCCACCCGCAGCACCTTCGGCGTCACGAAGATCAGCAGCTCGGCCTTCTCGCGCGAGCGGCTGCGGTTCTTGAACAGGTTGCCGATGATCGGCAGGTCGCCCAGGAACGGGATCTTGGCCAGGTCGTTGCGGTCGCGGAACTCGTACACGCCGCCGATGGAGACGGTCTGGCCGTCGTCGACCAGCACCGCGGTGGTGATGCTGCGCTTGTTGAGGTTGGGGATCCGGCCGAAGCCCTCGACGTCGGTGTAGTCGGCGATCTCGTCCTTCTTGATCTCCATCGCCAGGAACACGCGGCCGTCCGCGGTGATCGTCGGGGTGACCTTGAGCTCGAGCAGCACGTCCTTGAACTGCACGGTGGGCACGTTGTTGCTCTGGCCGCCGGTCACGGTCAGGTAGCCGACCTCCTGGCCCTGGCTGATCACCGCCTCGCGCTGGTTGCTGGTCACGATGCGCGGGTTGGAGATGACCTCGCCGCGGCCCTCCTGCTGCAGCGCGGAGATCTCCAGGTCCCAGTTGACGTAGTTGCCCAGGATCGTGAGCGCCAGGGAGCCCGCGCCACCCAGGGTCTGCGAGACCGGGCGCGCGAAGTTCAGCGGGTTCTCGAACACCGGCGGACCGTCGCGGTCGGGGTCGTTGAGCGAGTCCAGGTAGGACTGGTTGCTGTCGATGCTGCCGGAGGTGATCAGCCGGTCCCTGGCGCCGTACACGCCGAACCGCGCGCCCAGGTCGCGCGCGAACGACTCGTTCGCGATCACGATGCGAGCCTCGATCACCACCTGGTCGACCGGCTTGTCCAGCGCAGAAACCAAGCGCTTGATCTCCTCCACGCGCGCCGGGATGTCGATCGCGAGCAGGGTGTTGGTGCGGCGGTCGAAGCTGAGGCTGCCGCGCGAGGACAGGAAGCCGCGGTTGCCGCCGGCGTTCGCGCCGCCGCCGCCCGTGCCGGCCTTGCTCTCCTCGGTCAGCAGCTTGGCGATGTCCTCGGCGTTGCCGTAGCTGATCGGGATGTACTCGGTGACCATCTCCGCGCGGTCCTCGATCGCCAGCCGCGCGTCCTCGCGCGCCTGCTCGAACGCGGCGATCTCCGACTGCGGCGCCACCCACACCACGTTGCCGTTGCGGCGCTTGTCCAGCTGCTTGGCCTGCAGGACGATGTCCAGCGCCTGGTCCCACGGCACCTCGATCAGGCGCAGGGTCACGTTGCCCTGCACCGAGTCGGAGGCGACGATGTTGATGCCCGACTCCTCCGCGACCATCTGCAGCACGGTGCGGACCGGGATGTCCTGGAAGTTGAAGGTGACGCGGTGGCCGCTGTAGGCGCGCGGGCCCGCCTCGATCACGCTGGTCGCCGCCGACTGGCCGGCCGCGGCCACTTCGACGCCGCCGACCGCGCGCTGCGGGGCAGCGGCGCGCGGCACCAGCTCGACCACGTACTCGCGGCCGGTCTGGTAGGCCATCGGCTCGAACTCGCCCTGCGCGCTCAGCACGATGCGGGTGCCGGTGCCGCTCTGCACCGCATCGATGCGCTGCACCGGGGTGGCGAAGTCGGTCACGTTGAGCGGCCGCTGCAGCGAGGGCGGCAGGCTGCTGTTGCCGACGTCGATGACCACGCTGTTGCCCTGCGTGCGCATGTCGGGCGCGGCGCCCTCGCCGTCGAAGGTGAGGATCAGCTTGCCGGAGCCGCCGTCGCCGCGCTTGAAGTCGACCTTGGATACGCCGACCGCGCCGGGCAGCCTGCGCGCGGGATCGACCGCCGCCGGCGCCGCCGACTGCGCGGCCAGCGGCATCGCGGACGGCGACGGCTGCGCGGCGTTGACGCCGGCCGCGGCCGCCAGCAGCCCCGGCAGCAGTCCGATCAGGACGCCGCGCGCCAGATGCCGGCCCTGCGCTTTGCTAACGATCATCTCGAATCCCCTTTCAATTGTCATTGAGCGCAATCGACGCCGGCCGTTCCAACCAGCCGCCCGCGCCGTCCGACACCAGTTCCACCAGTTCCACGCGGTCCTCGGCCACCGAGGTCACGCGCCCGTCGCTCTGTCCGAGATAGTCGCCCGGCCGCACCCGGTGGGTGACCTTGTCGGGCGCCATCACCAGCGCGACCAGGCCGCCCCCGCGCCCGATCGTGCCGACCATGTCCAGGCTGTCCAGCGGGAACTCCTCGAGCGGTTGCTTGCGGCGGTTGGAGTCCGGCCGCGGGCCGCTGCCGCCGGCGTCGGCGGTGAAGGCGTCGCTGAAGGGATCGCGCAGGCCCTGCGCGGCGTATTCGAAGGTCTCGAACTGGTGCATCACCGGCAGCGGCTCGAGCTGCGGCGCCGGGCGCGCCTGCACTTCGGCCACCCATTCCTCGAGGTTCGGGGCATCGCCCGGCGTGCTGGTCACGCTGCGGCCGCAGCCGGCGAGCGCCAGGACCAGGACGGCGAGCGCGAGCGCATGCCTCTCGATGCATCGCATCCGCATGTCAGCGCCCTCCCCCGGCGTTCGCCTGTTCCTGCTCGGCGGTCTCTTCCTCGTCGAGGTAGCGGTAGGTCTTCACCGTGCCGGCGAGCTCCAGCGAGCCGCCCGGGCGGATGGAGGTGCCGTCGCGCGGACGCAGCGAGATGTCGTGCATGGTCATGATCACCACCCGCGGCAGCGAGGCCACGCCGCTGACGAAGGCGCCGAACTGGTGGTAGCTGCCCTGCATGCGCAGCGCGATCGGCTTCTCCGCGTAGAACTCCTGCGGCGTCTCCGGGCCCGGCTGGAAGAGGTCGTTCTGGATGCCGGTGGCCAGCGCGGTCTGCGAGATGTCGACGATCAGGTCGGGCATCTCGGTGCGGCTGGGCAGCTGGCGCAGCATCTGCTGGAGCTGCTGCTCCATCTGCGCGAGCTGCTGCTTGAGCGGCTCGAGGTTGGCGGCGCGGCCCTGCTTCTCCTCGAACTGGGCGCGCCGCTCGGCCTCCTGCCGCTCCAGCCCCTCCAGCTCGCTGCGCTTGTCGCGGATCACCACCCACCACAGCAGGCCGAAGATCAGCAGGCCCACCAGCACGCAGAACCCGATCTTGTACTCGCGCGGCCAGGAGCCGGTGTTGTTGAAGTCCAGCTCGCGGAGCGAGATCTTGCGCTTCTGGCTCACGGCGCGGCTCCTGCGGTCGGGGTCCCATCGGTCGCGGCGGCCTCGCCGGCCGCGGCGCCCTCGGGCGCGCTGGGATTGGCCAGGGTGACGGTCAGCCGGAACGCGTAGGGCAGGCCCGGCATCGCCGCGCCCTCTGCCGCGCGGGCCTCGATGATCGACAGCTCCGGACGGGTCATCCAGCCGGAGCCTTCCAGGTTGCGCATGTAGGTGCTGACCCGGGCGTTGGACTGCGAGCGGCCCTCCAGGGTCAGGCGCTCGCCCTCCTGCTTCAGCGAGGTCAGCATCACCCCGTCGGGAATCGTGCGCACCAGCGAGTCGAACAGGTGCACCATCTGCGAGCGGCTGGCCTGCAGCTTCTCGATCACGTCCTTGCGCGCCAGCAGCCGCGCGCGCTGGCGGTCGAGCTCGTCGATCTCCTTGATCCGCTCGTCGACCTGGGCGATCTGCTGGTCGAGGAAGGCGTTGCGCGCGCGCTGCCCCTCGATCTGGGCGTTGTAGTAGGTGTTGACCGCCAGCCACAGGGCGAGGCCGGCGACGGCCGCCAGGGCCAGCATGACCCCGAATTCCTTCTGGCGCTGCTTGCGGCGCTCGGCGCGCCAGGGCAGCAGATTGATGCGGGCCATCAGTCGAAGCTCCTCAGCGCCAGGCCGCAGGCGATCATCAGCGCCGGGGCGTCCTGGGCCAGCGCATGCGCCTGCACCCGCGGGCCCAGGGTCATCTGCGCCAGCGGGTTGGCGACCACGGTCTGCACGCCCAGCTGCTCCTCGACCATCTCCGGCACCCCGGCGATCGCCGCGCAGCCGCCGGCCAGGACCACCTCGTCGACGCGGTTGAACTCGCTGCCGGCGTAGAAGAACTGCAGCAGGCGGCTGATCTGCTGCACCAGCGCCTCCTTGAACGGCTCCAGCACCTCGATCTCGTAGCTCTCCGGCAGGCCGCCCTGGCGCTTGGCCAGGCCCGCCTCCTCGTAGCTCAGGCCGTAGCGGCGCATCACCTCGTCGGTGAGCTGCTTGCCGCCGAACACCTGCTCGCGGGTGTACAGGCTGCGTCCGCCGCGCAGGATGTTCAGCGTGGTCATGGTGGCGCCGATGTCGACCAGCGCGACGATGCCGTCGCGCGGCGCGGACAGCCCGCCGGCCAGCAGCGCGTAGGCGTTCTCGATCGCGAAGGCCTCGACGTCCATCACCTTGGCGGCGAGGCCGCCGAGCTCCAGCGCCGAGGCGCGCATCTCCACGTTCTCCGAGCGCGAGGCCGCCAGCAGCACCTGCACCATCTCGGGGTTGCCGGGCACCGGGCCCAGCACCTCGAAGTCGAGGTTGACCTCCTCGATCGGGTACGGGATGTAGTTGACCGCCTCCAGCTCGACGGCCGGCTCCAGCTCGTCCTCGTCCAGCTCGCCGGGCATCGGGATGATCTTGGTGATCACCGCCGAACCCGCCACCGCGGCGGCCGCGTGCTTGGCCTTGGTGCCCGAGCGCGACACCGCGCGGCGGATCGCCTCGCCCACCGCCTCGACCTCGACGATGTTCTTCTCGACCACCGCATTGGGGGGCAGCGGCTCGACCGCGTAGTGCTCGACGCGATAGCGCTCGCCCGAGCGCGAGAGCTGCAGGAGCTTGACCGCCGTCGAACTGATATCGACGCCCACGAGCGGCGGCTGGTTTTTTGAGATGAGCCCCACAGAAATTCCCCTTGTGTCACGTGCGCTTGGCTGCGCTACGTGCCCCGGCGCATTAAATAGCGGACTTCGTGCCCATTGGCAACCGGCAGGCGGCCGGACCGTGCCCCAGTGCGCGCTTCGCCGGCGCCCGCCCCAGGCGCCCCGCAACCGCGGCACGGCGCCCTCCCCGGCAGGCTGAACGACGCCGCGGGCAGGCCCGTCCGGCCAGCCTCTATACTCCGCGGCCAGACTCCCAGGCCACGACCCCGCAGGAAACGCCCTCGATGTCCCGATTCCGCCGCCTGTTGCGCTGGTCCCTGCTCGCCTGCCTGGGGGTGGCCGCGCTGGGCATCCTCGCCGCGGCGACGCTGTACTTCGTCGTCTCCGCGCGCCTGCCCGAGGTGCAGTCCCTGCGCGACGTCGAGCTGCAGGAGCCGCTGTACGTCTATTCCCGCGACGGCAAGCTGATGGCGCTGTTCGGCGAGACCCGGCGCTACCCGGTCCGGATCGAGAACGTGCCGGAGCGGGTCAAGCAGGCCTTCATCGCGATCGAGGACAACCGGTTCTACCAGCACCACGGCGTGGACTACAAGGGCGTCGCGCGCGCGATCTGGCTGCTGGCCACCACCGACGACCGCCGCGTGCCGGGCGGCTCCACCATCACCCAGCAGGTGGCCCGGCAGTTCTTCCTGAGCTCCGAGTACAGCTATACCCGCAAGCTGGCCGAGATGCTGCTGGCGATGAAGATGGAGCGCGAGCTCGGCAAGGACGAGATCTTCGAGCTGTACCTGAACAAGAGCTTCTTCGGCAACCGCGCCTACGGCATCGCCGCCGCGGCCGAGTTCTACTACGGCAAGACCCTGGACGCGCTGAGCCTGGACGAGATCGCCACCCTGGCCTCGATCCCCAAGTTCCCCTCCAGCGGCAACCCGATCACCAACCCGGAGCGCGCGCGGATCCGCCGCGACTACGTGCTGCAGCGCATGCGCGAGCTGGGCTTCATCTCCCAGGCCGACGAGCGCCTGGCCCAGGCCGCGCAGATGCACGCCACGCCGCACGAGCGCCCGGTGGAGGTGTACGCGCCCTACGTGGCCGAGATGGTCCGGCAGGAGATGATCGCCCGCTACGGCGGCGACGTGCTGACCCGCGGCTACCACGTGACCACCACCATCGACCCGGTCGCGCAGACCGCGGCCGACCGCGCCCTGCGCGACGGCCTGCTCACCTACGACCGCCGCCACGGCGTGGCCAAGCCGGAGCAGCACTTCGAGCTGCCCGACGACGAGGACGCCGCCACCGCGGCCGCGCGCCTGCGCGGCATCCCCGCCCAGGGCGGCCTGCTGCCGGCGGTGGTGACCCGCAGCGGCGGCGGCACCCTCGACGCGGTGCTGGCCGACGGCACCGAGGTGACCCTCGACGCCGCCGCCAGCCGCTGGACCAACCGCGCGCCCTCGGCGCTCGCCGTGCGCGGCGACCTGATCCGCGTCCGCCGGATCGAGACCCCCGCCAAACCCGCGTCCGAGGGCGAGGAGGCACCGCCACCGACGATCGGCTACCAGTTCGCGCAGCTGCCGCGGGCGCAGTCGGCGCTGGTCTCGCTGGAGTACGACACCGGCGCCCTGCGCGCCCTGGTCGGCGGCTTCAGCTTCGCCGGGCAGAAGTTCAACCGCGCCACCCAGGCGCGCCGCCAGCCCGGCTCCAGCTTCAAGCCCTTCATCTACGCCGCCGCCTTCGAGCGCGGCTTCAACCCGGCCTCGATCGTGGCCGACGCGCCAGTGGTCTTCCGCATGCGCCGCGGCCAGGAATGGCGGCCGCAGAACGACGACGGCCGCTTCGCCGGCCCGATGCGCCTGCGCGAGGCCCTGGTGCGCTCGCGCAACCTGGTCTCGGTGCGCCTGCTCGACACCATCGGGGTCGACTACGCGCGCCGCTACATCAGCCATTTCGGCTTCGACGAGGCCGAGCTGCCGCCCAACCTGTCGATCTCGCTGGGCACCCCGTCGCTGACCCCGCTGGAGATCGCGCGCGGCTACGCGGTGTTCGCCAACGGCGGCTCGCGCATCACCCCGTGGTTCATCGACGAGGTCAAGGACCGCGACGGCCAGCAGATCTTCAAGGCCGAGCCGGCGGTGGCCTGCCGCGGCTGCGGCTCGGACGGCCGCGCCGCGACCCCGGCCGAGACCTTCGTCGTCGACGGCTTCAATCTCGGCCCGGCGCAGTCGCCGGCGCCGCCGCAGCCCGAGGCGGACGCGGCCGAGGCCCGGCCCGAGGCGATCCAGGTCGCCCGCGACCCGAACGCGCCGGCCGCCCCGCGCGCGATCGACGAGCGCGTGGCCTACCAGCTGGTGTCGATGATGCGCGACGTGGTCAACCGCGGCACCGGCGCCGCGGCCAGGGTGCTCGAGCGCGAGGACATCGGCGGCAAGACCGGTTCCACCAACGACCACCGCGACGCCTGGTTCTCCGGCTTCGGCGGCAACCTGGTCACCACCGTGTGGGTGGGCCGCGACGACAACCGCTCGCTCGGCTACCGCGAGTACGGCGGCCGCGCCGCGCTGCCGATCTGGATCGACTACATGCGCGCCGCGCTCGACGGCCAGCCGATCGCCCCCAACGACCCGCCCGCCGGCATGGTGCAGGTCGCGGTGGCCGCCAGCGGCCGGCTGCTGCCCGGCGGCACCGGCGGCATCCTGGAGTACGTCAAGGCCGAGGACCTGGACCGCATGGCCGCGGAAGCCGACGACGGCTACGACGAGGCGATGCCCGGCGAGGAAGCCTTCGACATCTTCTGAGGCGTGCGGGCGCGCCGTGCCTGAACGCTCGGGGACCGCGCGGGCCCCGCCGACGCGCCCCTGCATCGCCCTGCACGCGGGTGCGGTACAGTCGGCCGAACCCAGCGGGGGACTCCTCATGCATCGCGCCCGCCAGCACGCCGAGACGCGCACCCGCGAACGCCGCCACCGCCTGGCCCACGAGGCCGCCCGGCTGATGGCCGAGGGCGGGATCCGCGACTACCACCAGGCCAAGCTCAAGGCCGCCCACCGCCTGGGCATCCACGACGACGCCTCGCTGCCGCGCAATCGCGAGATCGAGGCGGCCCTGCGCGAGTACCAGCGCCTGTTCCTCGGCGAAGGCCAGGCCGACGCGCTGCGCCTGCGCCGGGAGTCCGCCGCCCGCGCGCTCGACTTCTTCGCCGGCTTCGAGCCGCGCCTGGTCGGCGCGGTGCTCGACGGCACCGCCGACGCCAACTCGCCGGTCCAGCTGCAGCTGTTCGCCGACGACCCCGACGCGGTGACCCGCTTCCTCGACGAGCACGGCATCCCCGCCGAGCCGCGCAGCCGCCGGCTGCGCATGGACCGCGACCGCGCCGAGGACGTGCCGGTGTGGGTGTTCGGCGCCGACGGCGTGAGCTTCGACCTCACCGTGCTGCCGCGCCTGGCCCTGCGGCAGGCGCCGCTGTCGGGCGTCGACGAGCGGCCGATGCGCCGCGCCTCGGCGGCGCAGTTGCGGCAGCTGCTGGCCGAGGACGAGATCGCCGGCTACGAGCGCGGCACCGGCACCGGCCGCTGAGCGGCGCGCCGGGCTACTGCTCGGCGGACACCTTCGCGTCGTCGCCGCGCCCGTCCACGCGGACGCGGCTGCCGACCTGCAGGCCCTCGATCTGCTCGCGCAGCTGGGTGATCGTCAGCACCCGGCCCGAATCCAGCCGCACCTTGACCATGTAGCGGGTCGTCGGCCCGGGCCCGGCGGCGCGCGCGCCGATCTCGCCGCCGATCTGGTCGCCGCTGCCGGCGACCGCGACGGCGGCCTGGCCCACCGTGCTGCTGCTGTTGCCCGAGGCCACCACCCCCGTCGCCAGGCCGATGCCGGCCAGGCCGCCCAGCCGCTGGCCCCAGGAGCGCCCCTGCCTGGTCTGCGCGGACTCGTCGTCGCCGCGGTTCTCGATCGGCTGCAGGTCCTCGATCACGCCCGGCCGCGACTGCGCCGCGGCCAGGGAGGGAACGCCCGCGGCCAGCAAGGCCGCCACCGCCAGCAACGCCATTGCGATCTTCTTCATTCGTCCGTTCCCGTCTGGTTGATGATGTCCGCCCCGACGGACCGCAGCCCGATCCCGCCGGTCCGCTAGTCCCGTGGGCGCTTGATGTCCCGGTTGCAGTTGCTGCCCGTGTACTCCCAGCGGCTGACGATCCCCTCGGCATCCGCGAAGAAGGAGATGTCGCAGCGGTGCGTCGCGTCGTGGTGCACCTCGTGGCTCTGCGCCGGCCCGTCGAAGATCGGCGTCGGGGCGACGCCGGGCCCGCCCGGATGCATCCCGATCACGTTCCCGCCCGTGGTCACGGTCTCCGTCCACGCCGGGTTCCACGAGCTCCAGGTGTAGCGGGTCTCGCCGGTCTCGTCGAGCTCGTCGATCTGCACCCGCCCGCCGTCCACCCGCAGCTGCATCAGCAGTTCGCCGGCATCCCGGCCGATCCAGGCGTCGGCCTTGGAGCGGGCGCGCTGCGCGGCGCAGTCGCCCGCCGCCAGCAGGCCGGCGAACAGGAGCAGCGGCGCCAGCGCGATCCGCGCGCAGCCGCCGGCCAGTTCCTTCGAGCTCACGATGCCTCCTTCCCCTTGCCCAGGCCATGCCGCACGATCGCGCGGCGCCTCCCCGATGGCGCGCAACATAACATCGCGCATGCGTGTCGCGGAAGCGGGCTACGACGCGGCGACGCGCGCCGGGGAGCCGCCGTCCGGCCGCGTCCGCGCCCACCCGAACACGTTGAGCTCGATGACCACGAACGCCGCCAGCCACAGGCTGGCGTCCCAGGCGTCGAGCCAGGCCTCGCGCTCGCCGCCGAAGGCGAGCGCCCACCACGCCAGCGCGAAGCCGGCCAGCGCGATGTAGAACGCCCATGCGAACACGCGCCGGGCCAGGTGCGCGCGGCGCCAGCGCGCGGGCAGGCGCAGTTCGAGTTCCAGCGCGAGCACCACGCCGAGCCACGTCGTGGCGTTGGCGAAGTCCAGGCGCTCGCCGTCCAGGGCGTAGTCGACGCAGGCCCACAGCACCGCCAGCCCGGCCAGCGCGCGCAGCAGCCGCGCCACGGTGCGCGACCCGCGCGGCCGCCGCCAGCCGCCGGTCTCCCACTCGAACAGCAGGAGCAGCAGCACCCAGGCCGCGGTGTCCACGGTCTCGGTCGGCGTGCCCCCGAGCGCGTACAGCGCCACGTTGCCGGCCAGCAGCGCGTACACCGCCCACTTGAAAAGCGCGAAGCCGCGGACAGGCCGCGGCTTCGTGGGGCCGGCGATAACGCCCTGCGCCATCAGCGCTTGTCGATACCCACGTAGTCGCGGGTGTCGGCGCCGGTGTAGATCTGCCGCGGCCGGCCGATCTTGGCCTCCGGGTCGACCTGCTGCTCCAGCCAGTGCGCGACCCAGCCGGCGGTGCGGCCGATGGCGAACATGACGGTGAACATCTCGGTCGGGATCTTCAGCGCCTTGTAGATGATGCCGCTGTAGAAATCGACGTTCGGGTACAGCTTGCGCTGCACGAAGTAGTCGTCCTTCAGCGCCGCCTCCTCGAGCTTCATCGCGACCTCCAGCAGCGGGTCGTCGATCTGCAGCTCGCCCAGCACCTTGTGGGTCATCTCGCGGATGATCTTGGCGCGCGGGTCGAAGTTCTTGTAGACGCGGTGGCCGAAGCCCATCAGGCGGAAGCCGGAGTTCTTGTCCTTGGCCTTGGCGATGGCGCTGTCGACGTTGTCGGGCGTGCCGATCTCCTCGAGCATCTTCAGCACCGCCTCGTTGGCGCCGCCGTGCGCCGGCCCCCACAGCGCGGCGATGCCGGCCGAGACGCAGGCGTAGGGGTTGGCGCCGGTGGAGCCCACCAGCCGCACGGTGGAGGTCGAGGCGTTCTGCTCGTGGTCGGCGTGCAGGATGAACAGCAGGTCCAGGGCCTTGGCCACGACCGGGTTCATCTCCAGCGGCTCGCTGGGCACCTCGAACATCATGTGCAGGAAGCGGTCGACGTACTCGAGGTTGTTGCGCGGATAGCGGATCGGCCAGCCGATCGAGTAGCGGTAGGCGGCGGCGGCGATGGTGGGCATCTTCGCCAGCAGGCGGATCGCCGCCATGCGGCGCTGCTCGGGATCGGCGAGGTCGAGCGTGTCGTGGTAGAACGCCGACAGCGAGGCCACCGAGCCGCACAGCATCGCCATCGGGTGGGCGTCGTGGCGGAAGCCGTTGAGGAAGCTCTTCAGCGCCTCGTGCATCATCGTGTGGTGCGTCACCTCGTGGGTGAAGCGCTCGAACTCCTGCTTCGTCGGCAGCTCCCCGGCGATCAGCAGGTGGGCGACCTCGAGGAAGCTGGACTGCTCGGCGAGCTGCTCGATCGGGTAGCCGCGGTACAGCAGCACGCCGTTGTCGCCGTCGATGTAGGTGATCGCGGACTTGCACGACGCCGTGGCGGTGAAGCCGGAGTCGTAGGTGAAGCAGCCGGTCTCCTTCGGCAGCTTGGCGATATCGATGCAGGGATTGCCGAGGGTTCCGGTCAGCACCGGCAACGTCACCGACTTGTCGCCGGCGCTCAGCGTGACCTGGTCAGGTGTTGACACAGCACACTCCTTACTGAGGGTCGTGGCGGCCCGGGCGGGTCGCGACGACGGCATGGGTCATGCGGGAGAGGAACCGCGGCGCGGCCGCGGGAACGACCATTATCGCATACCGGCGCGTAGGGGCCGCCTCGGCCATTGGTCGCATGCGCGCCCGGACGGACGCGCAAACGCCAGCGGCCGCCACGAGGGCAGCCGCTGGAAAGCGAGTCGGTCCGTCGGTCCGCCGCCGCGCGGGGCGGGCGGCGCCGCGGCGCTTACTTGGCGTAGCGCTTGCGGAACTTGTCGACGCGGCCGCTGGTGTCCATGATCTTGTTCTGGCCGGTGTAGAACGGGTGCGTGGCCGAGGACACTTCGATCTTGACCAGCGGGTACTCGTTGCCGTCCTCCCACTTGACGGTCTCCTTCGCCGTGGCGGCGAGGGTCGAGCGGGTCAGGAAGCGGAAATCGGAAGTCACGTCCTGGAACACGACTTCGCGGTAATCGGGATGGATGTCGGCCTTCATGGCGGCACCGGAATTGCGGGAAGCCGCATAGTGTAGCGGGCGCCGCCGGAGGGTGCAATCGCGCCCGCCGGATCGATCACCCCGCCGCCAGGGCCCGGCGCATCCGCGCCTGGAACCGCGCCGGGTCGTAGCGCAGCGCGATCCGGGCGTTGTCGGGGGCGCCGTCCTGGCGCAGCCAGTCCACCACGGTCGCGCCGCGGGTATGGCGGCCGTCCAGCTCCACCGCCAGCGGCCGCTCGGCCCATTCTTCGACGCCGTCGGGCTCCAGCGCCACCGCCATCGCCAGCGCGTCGGCGGCATGCCACAGGTCGCCTCGCCGGTCCGAGGACCACAGCCGGGTGCGGCGCGAGATGTCCTCGTAGAACCGCGCCCGCGGCGAATCGGCCTGCAGCCAGACCTCCGCCCCGGCGTGCGGGAAGCCGTGCGCGATGGTCGCCTCCCAGTCCGCCAGGTCGAAGCGCGGGAAGGCCTGGAGCACGATGTGCGCCGACTCGGGGTCGAAGGCGATGTTGAACTCGGCCGCCGGGGTGATGTTGCCGTGCGCGGTCACCGCGCCGCCCATCACCACCAGCCGCGCCACCCGCTGCGGCAGGGTCGGATCGAGCTTCAGCGCCAGCGCGAGGTTGGTCAGCGGGCCCAGCGCGACCAGCAGCAGCCGGCCGGCGTAGGCGTGGGAGAGCCGCAGGATCGCCAGCGCCGCGTGCTCGGCCTCCGCCTGCCGCCCGGCCGGGGCGTAGCCGACGTCGCCGAAGCCGTCCTCGCCGTGCACGTAGCCGGCGTCGCGCGCCGGGTGCAGCAGCGGCGCCTCGGCGCCGGCGAACACCGGCACGTCCAGCCCGCAGACCTCGACCAGCTTCAGCGCGTTGGCCACCGTGTGGCGCAGGCCGACGTTGCCGGCGGCGATGGTCAGCCCCACCACGCGGTGCGCGGGGTCGTCGAAGGCCATCAGCAGGGCCAGGGCGTCGTCGACCCCCGGGTCGGTATCGATGAGCAGCGGAATGCGATCGTCCATCGGGCCATTATGCCCGCCACCCTGCGGACCCGCGTCAGGCCGCCGCGTAGCGCGAGGCGCCGCCGATCCAGCGCTCGACCAGGCGGTCCGCCACGCCCGGCGCATCGGCCTGCAGGCGCTCGGCCAGCGCGTGCACCTGCGGCAGCAGGGCGGCGTCTCGCACCAGGTCGGCGACGCGGAAGCTGGCGATGCCGGTCTGGCGCGTGCCCAGCAGCTCGCCGGGCCCGCGCAGCGCCAGGTCGCGCTCGGCGATGACGAAGCCGTCGTTGGTCTCGCGCATCGTCGCCAGCCGCTCGCGCGCCAGCCGCGACAGCGGCGGCTGGTAGAGCAGCACGCAGCTCGACGCGCTGGCCCCCCGCCCCACCCGCCCGCGCAGCTGGTGCAGCTGCGCCAGGCCCAGCCGCTCGGCGTTCTCGACCACCATCAGCGAGGCGTTGGGCACGTCCACGCCGACCTCGATCACGGTCGTGGCCACCAGCAGCCCGAGCGCGCCGTCCTTGAACGCGCGCATCACCGCCTGCTTCTCGGCCGCCTTCATCCGGCCGTGCACCAGCCCCACGCGCACGCCCGGCAGCGCGGCCTGCAGCTGCTCGTAGGTGCTCTGCGCGGCCTGCGCGACCACTTCGTCGCTGTCGTCGATCAGCGTGCAGACCCAGTACGCCTGCCGCCCCCCGGCGCAGGCCGCGCGGATGCGATCGACCAGCTCTGGACGGCGGTGCGCGCCGAGCGCCACGGTGCGCACCGGCGTGCGCCCGGGCGGCAGCTCGTCGATCGCCGACACGTCGAGGTCGGCGTAGGCCGACATCGCCAGCGTGCGCGGGATGGGGGTGGCGGTCATCACCAGCTGGTGCGGCAGCAGGCCGCCGTCGCCGCCCTTGTCGCGCAGGGCCAGGCGCTGGTGCACGCCGAAGCGGTGCTGCTCGTCGACGATGGCGAGCCCGAGGCGGCGGAAGGCCACGCCTTCCTGCATCAGCGCATGGGTGCCGACCACGACCTGGGCGCTGCCGTCGGCGATCGCCTCCAGCGCGCGGGCGCGGGCCTTGCCGGAGACCTTGCCGGCCAGCCAGGCGGTCTCGACGCCCAGCGGCCGAAGCCAGCCCTGCAGGCTGGCGAAGTGCTGCTCGGCCAGCAGCTCCGTCGGCGCCATCAGCGCCGCCTGCGCCCCGGACTCGACCGCCAGCGTCGCCGCCAGCGCGGCGACCACGGTCTTGCCCGAGCCGACGTCGCCCTGCACCAGCCGCAGCATCGGCCGCGGCTGCCGCAGGTCGTCGCGCACCTGCGCGAACACCCGCCGCTGCGCCGCGGTGAGCGCGAACGGCAGCGAGGCCTCCAGCCGCGCCGCCAGCGCGCCGGCGCCGCCGAACGCCGGCGCGGCGTGCCGCTGCAGCGCGATGCGCTGCCGCCGCAGGCTGAGGTGGTGCGCCAGCAGTTCCTCGATCGCCAGCCGCTGCTGCGCCGGGTGGGTGCCCGCCGACAGCGCGGCCAGGTCGGCGTCGGGCGGCGGGCGGTGCACGTAGAGCAGCGCGGCGCGCAGGCTGGGCACGTCGCCGCGCAGCGCCGGCGGCAGCAGTTCGAGCGCGTCGTCGCCCGGCAGCCGCTCCAGCGCGCGCGCGATCAACTTGCGCAGCAGCACCGGCCCCACGCCCTCGATCTGCGGGTAGACCGGTTCCAGCTGCTCCTCCAGCGCCGCCTCGGCGCCGCCGAGCGCGCGGTAGCTGGGGTGCACGATCTCCAGGCCGTGCTGGCCCGGGCGCGGCGTGCCGTAGGCCCGCAGCCGCGCGCCGGGGGCGAACTGCGCGACCTGCGCGGCGCGGAAATGGAAGAAGCGCAGCAGCAGGGTGGCGCCCGAGGCGTCGCCCAGCGCCACGCGCAGCACCGGGCGGCCGCGGAAGCCGCGCTCGGCCGCTTCTACCACGCCCTCCACCTGCGCCGGCACGCCGGGGCGCAGGTCGCGGATCGGGGTCAGCCGGGTGCGGTCCTCGTACTGCCGCGGCAGGTGCAGCCACAGGTCCTGCAGCGTGGCCAGCCCGCGCGAGGCCAGCCGCTGCGCGGTCTGCGCGCCCACGCCCGGCAGCGTCGTCAGCGGCGCCCGGCCCGGCTCGGGCGATGCGGCGGTCATGGCCTCATGCCGCCCCGCGCGCAGCGGCGCGGGCCGGGCGCTCAGCGCAGCGAGAGGATCGCATCGACCTCGAACGCGGCGCCCTTGGGCAGCGCCGAGACCTCGATGGTCGAACGCGCCGGGTACGGCGCGGAGAAGAACTCGGCCATCGCCGCGTTGACCGCGGCGAACTCGCCCAGGTCGGTCAGGTACAGGCCCAGCCGCACCACGTCGTCCAGCGATCCGCCGGCCGCGGCGCAGACCGCTTCCAGGTTGCGGAAGGCCTGCCGCGCCTGCGCGGCGACGTCGCCGGGGACCAGCTCGCCGGTGGCCGGGTCCAGCGGGATCTGGCCGGAGAGGAACACGGTGTCGCCGGCGCGCACGGCCTGCGAGTACGGGCCGATGGCGGCCGGCGCCTGGTCGGTGCTGACGGGAATGCGGGGCATGCGGGCTCCAGCGTGATCGGGTCGGAGGCGATTCTAGCGTTCGCGGACGGGCGCCGGCGCGCGCCGCTTCGGAACCTGCTCACGATCCGTCGCGAGCGCCGCCGGATGGCGCGTGGCGGAGCGCAGGAAGCGCAGTGTACGAGCGGTCCATGAGCATGGGTGACCGCCATCCCTGGCGGTCACCTTGCGGGCCATCGCCGGCGCGATGCCAAGAACCGCTCCAGGCGGTTCTTTCGAGCACCGCACGCGCGCCAGCTGGCAAGCGCAGCAGGATCGTGAACAGGTTCTCAGGCCCAGGGGCCGAGCTCCAGCGGTACCCGTATCGGGCGGTGCTCGCGCAGCAGCAGCGCGCGCGCCTGCACAGCCGCCTCGGCCGGCAGCGCGTCGTCGACCGCGAGCGCGTCGCCGGCCAGGGTCGCCGCCACCCGGCCGTCGCGCAGCACCAGCCGCGCGCCGGGCACGCGCGGCACCTTGTCGCCAGGCAGCAGGGTGCCGGCGAGGTTGAGCGGGTCGGCCGCGCCCACGCAGACCAGCTCGCCGTCGGCCGGGCGCGCGCGCACCCCGCGCAGCAGGCCCACCGCCTCGGGCAGCGCGTACTGCTCGCCGGACAGGCCCGCCACGAAGCGCCCGCCGCGCACCTCGCCGCGCGCCTCCAGCCGGCGGTACACCCGCACCAGCTCGCGCCAGGGCGGCAGCCAGCGCGGCTCGCGCTCCAGCACGCGCCAGCCCACCACGCCGTAGCGGCGCAGCAGGACCCGGGCGGCGTGCTCCACGTCGGCGTCGTCGCGCGGGCCCGACGGGCTGCGCGCGGGCGCCCAGCGGCCGGCGTCGGCGATGCCCAGCGGCGACGCGCGCGGCGCGCGCCGGCCGCGGCCGCGCGTCGACGGGCGACGCGACGGCGGCACCAGCAGCGCGCGCAGCCCGGCGAAGCTGTCGCAATGCGCCACCCCTGCGGCGGCCAGCTCCGACAGCGCGTCCTCCAGTTCGGTGCGCAGCAGGCGCGTCTCGTCGAGCAGCTCGTCGAAGAACGCGGCGCCGCCCGCCGACAGCGCCTCGGCCACCCGCCGCGCGCGCGAGGACAGCGCAGCGGCCTGCGCGTCGGACTGCGCGATCCGCGCCCAGCGCCCCGCCTCGCGGCGCGGCAGCAGCGCCACCGGGGTCTGCCGCAGGCTGCCGGCGCGCGGGCCGCCGCCCGCCTCCGCGCCGCGCGGGCGCAGCCGCAGCCAGGCGGTGCGCCCGGCGGTGCACAGCTCGTCGAGCCAGCCGATCGCGTAGCCGCGCACGCGCGCCGACAGCAGGTCCGCCTCCCACGCGGCCGCGGGCGCCTCGTAGCCTTCCAGCTGCGAGAGCACGCCCGCCAGCGCGTCCGGGCCGGCGCCGCGGGTGGCCGCGGTGAGCCGCTGCCAATCGCACAGGAAGCGCACGAAGTCGGCCAGCGGCACCGGCTCGATCTCGCGCCGCAGCCGGCCCAGGGTCTCGCGGTGGATGCGCGCCAGCAGGCCGCGCTCGCACCATTCGACCGCTTCCGCGCCCGGCGAGGGCGTGCCCGGCGACAAGGTGTCCGGCGACAAGGTGCCCGGTGAAAAGCGGCCCTGCGCCGCGCTGCCCTCGCGTTCCAGCGCCAGCAGCGCGGCTTCCGCGGCCGCGGGGCGCAGGCCCAGCGGCGCCGCCAGCGCGTCGACCGTCACCGGCCCGAGCGCGCCAAGCCGGCCGCGCAGCAGCTCGCGCGCGGCATCCTCGGCGTTCCAGTCCACCGCGGCGTACTCGGCCGGCGCCTGCAGCGGCGGCGCGGCCTCGGCGCCCGGATGCAGCGCGCGCGCCATCGGCAGGCGCTCGGCGGCGACCCAGCCTTCCACGCCCGGCGCCGCCGCCAGCCGCGTCGCCCGGCCGGCGCGCGCCAGCGCCTCCAGCAGCGCGGGCGCGCCGGGCATGCGCGCGGCCTCCGCGGTCGTCAGCCAGCCCAGTTGCATCAGCGCATCGTGCATCTCGTCGGCGTCGCGCGCCTCCGGCCAGGCCTCCTCGCGAACCCGCTCGATCGCCTCGGGATCGAGCCGGCCGAGGTCGTCGGCCTGCGCCGGATCGGCATAGCGCCGGTGCTGCACCGCCTGGGTGCGGCGTTCCTCCAGCGGCGCGTCGTCGAGGAAGGCGTAGGGGCGCGCGTTGACGGCTTCCGCGGCCAGCGGCGACGGCGCGGCGAGATCGCGCGCCAGCACGCCGATCGCACCGGACTCCATGCCGCGCAGCACCTCCAGCCAGCCCGGCGCGTCCATCGCCTCCTCCAGGCAGTCGCGCAGGGTCTGCGCGACCAGCGGGTGGTCCGGGATCTCGCGCTCGCCGACGATGTTCTCCAGGCACGCCACCTGGTCTGGGAACACCGCCGCCAGCAGGTCCTCGGACTTCATCCGCTGCAGCTGCGGCGCGACCTTGCGCCCGCCGGTGAAGCGCGGCAGCGCCAGCGCGGTGGTCGCGTTCCAGCGCCAGCGCACGCCGAACAGCGGCGCGTCCAGCAGCGCCTGCACCAGCACGTCGCGCGCGCTGGCCGAGTGCAGGAAGCGGGCGACGTCCTCCAGCGGGAAGCTGTGCCCGGTCGAGAGCGAGAGCACGATCGCGTCCTCGGTCGCCGCCGCCTGCAGCTCGAAGTTGAACTGGCGGCAGAAGCGCTTGCGCAGCGCCAGGCCCCAGGCGCGGTTGACGCGGCTGCCGAACGGGGCGTGGATCACCAGCTGGGTGCCGCCGCTGTCGTCGAAGAAGCGCTCCATCACGATCCGCGACTGCGTGGGCAGCGCGCCCAGCGCCGCGCGCGCGGCGGCCAGGTAGTCCAGCAGCTGCGCGGCCGCGGCGGGGACGACGCCGGCGACCTGCTGCAGCCAGGCCAGCGCGGCCGCGTGCGGGGGCTGGCCGGCGCCCGCGCCCGGGGGATCGAGCCGCGCCTCGATCTCGGCGCGCAGCCGCGACACGCCGGCCGACAGCTCGTCGCTGCGGCCCGGCGCCTCGCCGATCCAGAACGGGATGTTGGGCGGCAGGCCCTTGGCGTCCTCCACCCGCAGGCGCCCGGGCTCGATGCGCAGGATGCGGTAGCTGGCGTTGCCGAGCTGGAACACGTCGCCGGCCAGGCTCTCGACCGCGAAGTCCTCGTTGACCGTACCGATGCCCTGCGCCTCCGGCTCCAGCAGCACCGCGTAGTCGCCGGTGTCGGGGATGGTGCCGCCCGACATCGTCGCCAGCATGCGCGCGCCCTTGCGCCCGCGCAGCCGCCGGTTCACCGCATCGCGGTGCACGTGGCCGGCGCGCGGGCCCTGGCGGCCGGCGTAGCCTTCCGAGAGCATGCGCACCACGGCATCGAAGTCCGCGCGCGCCAGTTCCCGGTAGGGCCAGGCGCGCCGGACCAGCGCGTACAGCGCGTCCTCGTCCCAGTCGCGCTGCGCGGTCTCGGCGACGATCTGCTGGGCGAGCACGTCCAGCGGCGCCGACGGGATGCGCAGCGCGTCCAGCTCGCCGCGGCGCACGCAGTCCAGCAGGGCCGCGCACTCGACCAGCTCGTCGCGGCTGGTCGGGAACAGCCGCGCCTTCGGCACCCCGTCCACCGAATGCCCGGCGCGCCCGGCCCGCTGCAGGAAGGCGGCGATCGAGCGCGGCGAGCCGATCTGGCAGACCAGGTCCACCTCGCCGATGTCGATGCCCAGCTCCAGCGAGGCGGTGGCCACCAGCAGGTCCAGGTCTCCGCGCTTGAGCCGCCGCTCGGCGTCGAGCCGCGCCTCGCGGGCCAGGCTGCCGTGGTGAGCGGCCACCCGCTCGCGGCCCAGGCGTTCGCCCAGGTGGCGCGCGGCGCGCTCGGCCATGCGCCGCGTGTTGACGAACACCAGCGTGGTGCGATGCGCCCGCGCGAGCGCGGCGATGCGGTCGTAGAGCTGGTCGGCCTGGTCGTTGGACAGCACCACCGACAGCGGCGTCGGCGGCACCTCCAGCGCGAGATCGCGCTCGCGCTCGAAGCCCACGTCGACGATCGCGCAGTCGCGCGGCGCCGAGATCTCATCGAGGCCGGTCAGGAAGCGCGCCACCGCCTCGATCGGCTTCTGCGTCGCCGACAGCCCGATGCGCTGCAGCGGGCGGCCGCACAGCGCCTCCAGCCGCGCCAGCGTCAGCGCCAGGTGGCTGCCGCGCTTGTCGTCGGCCACCGCGTGGATCTCGTCCACGATCACGCTCTTCACCGTGGACAGCATGGCCCGGCCGGACTCGGAGCCCAGCAGCACGTACAGCGACTCCGGCGTGGTCACCAGCACGTGCGGCGGGCGGCGGCGCATGCGCGCGCGCTCGGACTGCGGCGTGTCGCCGGTGCGCACCGCAGTGCGGATCCCGGCCTCGGGCAGCCCCAGCCGCGCCAGCTCCGCCGCGATGCCCGCCAGCGGCGCCTCCAGGTTGATCCGCACGTCGTTCGACAGCGCCTTCAGCGGCGAGACGTAGACCACCCAGGTCTCCTCCGGCAGCTGCGCATCTGGACGCGCCAGGGCCTCGCGCACCAGCGTGTCGATCGCGGTCAGGAACGCGGTCAGCGTCTTGCCCGACCCGGTGGGCGCGGACACCAGCACGTCGCGCCCGGCGCGGATCGCCGGCCACGCCCGCGCCTGCACCCCGGTGGGCGCGGGAAACGCGCTGCGGAACCACTGCGCGACGGCGGGATGGAAGGACGCGAGGGGCATTCGGGACTCGGGCGTGCGGCGGAACCCGGCAATCGCCGAGCCCGCATCCGGAAGAAGACGGCGGCCATCGCATCGACGGCCGTGCCGCCAATGTGCGCCCGACCGGCGCCCGCTTCAACCGCGGCCACGGCTGCGTTCAGGCATCACGCTGCCGCCCGCAGGACGCGAGGCAACCGCGGCGTCCGGCCTCGCCGGCTCGGAAGGATCGGGATCGTGTTGGATTCGAACCAACGACCAGCGGATTAAAAGCTCCATTTTGAATCAGAAACTTGCTTATCACCAAGGAAAGTTGCCGTTAACAATTGTTAGCGGGTTTTACTTGAAGATCATTAACTTGCATTAGCTTAGTGCTGTGCACCAAAGCTGCGCGATGTACCGCTGGTGTACCGCTGACTGCCCTACCGCCACAGCTGACAACTCCTCCAATCGGCGGGAATCTTCATCGCATCGAGTGGCACCGCGGGGTGTGCATCCAGCAGCGCCCAAAGTCGTTCACGCCACTGGCACCCGGGCGACGCCACGAGCAGCATGTGCCGAAGAACGACCAGCATCCCGTATAGCCGACCGTTGTCCGGAACCTGGTGCGGCCATGCCAGGCTGCGCGACGGGAACCGCGGCCGGATCGCAAACTGCCGGTTCCACAGTCGCTTGTGGTGAGCGCAGACATTGCGCAGGTAGGTCAGGGCATGCAGCCAGCTGCGCAGGAACTGTTCGTCCACCCCGTACTCTGCCGCGATCTTCTGTTTCAACGCCGGCGCCAGCGCAGCGTAGAGCTTAGACACAGTGCCGAAGGACAGTAGCTCGGTCGCCATCCAGACCGGCAAATGGGGTTCGGACGTGTACTTCTTCCGGAAGTGGCCGGCGAACGTCTCTTTCGCTCGTCCTTCCTCGACACCCAGCTCATCCATGAATCGGTCGTGGTCGAAGCCAGGGGCGAAGGTGCCAGCGTCGGTATGGCCGAATGCTCCGTACGCGTGCGCGATCTCGTAGGTAATGGCCGTCCGAATAGCGATCTCGATGCGTTCGATGGCATCGAGCACCAGCAGGCGCAGCTTGCGGTCGAAGATATACAGACCAGCCACGTCGTTGAAGTCGGTGCCGGCGTGGAAAGCCTCGCCGTCTTTGAACGGCAGGCAGTAGGCACTAAGGCGGTAGTAGCTGGCCTTCTGCAGCCAGCGCGCCGCCCGGTCGGCATCAGGGATGGCCAGGCCGCGCTGCCGCAGCAAGTCCATTTGCTCGTCGAAGGTCAGGGCCGGCTTGGTGTAGTGCATCGTTCAGGCAAAAAAACCCGCCAATTATGCGCGTCACCTGCCGAGGCAGGGCTAAGCGTGGCGGGTGTGTTGGTAGCAGGATACCGGAGCATCCGCGGGTGAGCAAACTGGCCGGCAGCACGGTTCAGGGGTCGGGTGGCGGCACCCGAACGCACCGGACCTTGCCTCGGCATAGGTCCGGACGGCACGATCATGCCGCCTGCGTCACCAGCACCTCCTCGCCCAGCATGTCGGTGATCTTCACCACTACGGCGGTCTCGCCATCGGGTGCGTCCAGCGTGTACTCGCCGGCCACGAAATCGGTCTTGCGGGCAGGCACGTCGGCGTGAACCACGTGGAACACGGCGCCGTCGTAAGCGGTATCGATCATCACGCTGTCCACCATGGCACGCCAGTCGGCGACTCTGGCTTGCACCACGCCCGACTGCTGGGCCAGGCGCTGCAGGATGCCGGGGGAGACGAAATCCTTGATCTCAATGTGCAGCTTGGCGCCCTTGCGCTTCACCGCCACGCGGGCCTGCGCCTGCTGGTGCTGGATGAAGCCGCCGTACTTGGGGTCGTTGCGCAGCTCGATGACCTCGATGTGATGCGGGTCGGTCTTCTTCTTGCGCAGGCGGTTCCACTCGGTGAGCCAAGTGTCGCTGGCCAGCTCCTTGCCCAGGCAGACCACCGTGATCGCACGGTCTTCGTCGGGCCGGGCGTCCAGCTCGTTCTTGATTGCCTCAAGGTCCATTGGCGAGAGCGGATGGCCGAAGGGAATGATCTTGACCAGCCGCTTGCCCAGCAGGCCATCGAAGTACGCATCGTTGCGCAACCGCTCCACGCCCAGGTATTCGCAGGCCAGGTTTACCGCCTCGTTATGCTGGATCGCCAGGTCGTAGTCGTTGACGCGCCAATGGGTGAAGCCAAGCTGTGCCGGTGATGCTGCATCTTCGTCGCCAAGCAGTTTGCCCTGCGCAGGCTTGCCGCTTTTGCCCGCCTGTTCGGCCATCACCAGCTGCAGCCGCTTGGCGGTGGTCTGGATGGCACCCTTGTTGATGTCGCAACCGATCCAGCGGCGACCGAGCTTTTGCGCGACGGCTGCGGCGGTACCGGAGCCGATGAAGCAGTCAAGTACCAGATCGCCCGGGTTAGAGCAAACCTCCACAATTCGTGCAACTAGTTCTTCCGGCTTCTGCGTCGGATAGCCAACGCGCTCGCTCTTGACTCCAGCGAGGATGGAAAGATCCCACACGTCACGAAGCGGCATACCCTTCGTTGCTTCATCGCTTGTGATCTTTCTCGTACCGCTTTCGGCATCTAGGATCTGGGTCTTCCCACCGAAGCGCTTTAAGTAGCTGTCGGACGCATCTTCGTATTGCTTATGAAACGTTCGCCTGTTCCTTCTCTCGATGACGTAATAGAAAATCGTGTCGTGCATCGACTGAAATGCGGGAACGTTCGAAGGCCACCGCCTGTAGCTCCATACAACCTCATTAACAAATCCGTCGCTGCCAAACACTTCGTCCATCAAGATTCGGAGGAAAGCGCCTTTCGATGAATCGCAATGGAGGAAGATCGCTCCCCCATCGGCCAACAACTCCTTCAACAACAGCAACCGCTCGTACATGAACTGGAGGTAATTGTCGTTGGCCCAGATATCGGTGTACTGGATCTGCTCGCCCAGCGTGTAACCTTCGCCTTCCAGCTTTACCTTGCCCTTAGGGCCGCGCAGCTCCACCTTGCGCACGTAGTCGGCGCCGGAGTCGAACGGCGGGTCGATGTAGATCAGCTTGACCTGGCCGCGGAAGCCGTTGGCCAGCAGGTGCGCAAGCACCTCCTTGTTGTCGCCGTGATACAGCAGCCCACCGCGGCGCAGGCCGTCGGGCCATTGCTTCCACAGCGCCCCGTCCGGCGCTTGCTCACCATAGGTTTCGACCAGCTGCGCCGGGAACGCCTGCACGCTGGCGGGAGCGCGCTTGCCCACCCATGACAGCATCGGCCGGCCACCGGCCTTGCCGATGGTGACGGCCTGCTGCGCGCCGCGCACGCGGGCCAGCACGTCGGCGACCGGCTCGGCGCCGGTCGTCAGTTCCACGGCTGCCTTCTTCGCGACCTTCACCGGGACCTTCTTCGTCACGACCTTCTTCGTCGCTGTTTTTTTCGTGGCTTTGTTAACAACCTTCTTTACAGCCTTGCGTGCGGTCATGCCTTGCCCCCCAGAAACGTGCGGACCGGCGCGAAATCGTTGTTCGCCACGGTATCGGTGTCGGTAAAGAGCATCTCGTAGGTGATGCGGTCGGGATTGAGAGCGGCCCACTCACGCACGGCCATCGCCTTGCGGCCATCTTCGCCGTCGGTCTCGTCGTTGCGCAGGCGTTCCTGCTTGATCTCCACGATCAACAGCTTGCCGCTGCCCGGTATTCCGCCTTCCTTTGGCTTGCGTCGGATCAGAAAGTCCGGCGAGTACGGATGCCAGCGGCCGTCCACGCCCTTGTACTCGACTACAAAGTCGGTCTTGTCGCGCCCCAGCCCTCCGATGAAGTAGACGTCCTCGATGTCGCCCGCCTCGATCCGCAGGGCATCCAGCACCTTGGCAAGGAAGTCCTTCTCGGGCAGCGAGTCGAAGTTGTAGGGGCTGTAGTGGAAGCCAAAGCCGCCACCGTAATCGGCGCGGGCGTCATCCACGCTCCACAGGCGGTCCGCCTTATCCTTGCGGTAGGTAATTTCCGCCGTGCGGATGGGCTTGCCCCTCTGGTCCTGCTCTTCGTTGAAGCCTTCGGACCGCACCAGAGCCAACGCAACTTCGATCTCCTCAGTTTTGATCTCGTAGTGGCGCACCTGGTCTTCCAACTGGCCCGCCAGTGCATCCAGGTGCCGCAACGGCACATCATCGTCGCCGTAGGCGCCACGCAGGGCGTCCAGCACCGCGAACAGCGGGAGCCGGTAGCGTGCCGCGAGGTCTGCGGCCGCCGTGCGGGTGTCCGTTGTCTTGATGGCGGCCTCGACCGGCAGCGCATCACCCAGCTCGCGCATGACCCGAAGGCTACTGACCTGGGCGGCAAGTTCGTAGCGTTGCACGGTCAGCGCGGGATCGTCGTCCTGCGGACGCTGCAGCTCAAGCGTCTCTGGAATCTTCGCCTCCATCCGGCGCACGCGGATGATCTGTCGCTTGAGCACTAGCGGCGGAATGTTCTCCTTCAGCAGCACGATCTTCGCGTGGCGCAGATTCTCACGTCCCTGCTTGAGGTCGGAGAGGGATTCGCCGTAGGTCTCCTGCAGCTGGCGATCCAGCACCGCGTAGTTGTCCTGCGACAGATAGATCTTCGCCTTGTGCGGGTTGCCGGGTACCTGGCGCAGGCAGCGGGTGGCAGCCTGTAGCACAAAATTGTTGGAAGACTGCAGGTTCCGGGCCAGCGCACAGGCGAAGAGGCTAGGACAGTTCCAGCCCTCGGTGCCACGGTTCACCAGCAGGATGACGCGGTGCGCCGAGGCGGGGTCGTTGAGCCGGTTGAAGGCATCTACGTCGGCCTGCAGGCTGTGCGAGTGGTTTCCCAGGCACTCCGTGGGCATGTGACCGTTGGCCACCAGCGCCGCCTCCACGACGGGTCGCATGGCCTCCAGGTCGTCAGTCTGCGGGAAGTACAGAGCCAGCTTGGCCTTGGCACCGTTCGGCAGCGACACATTCCCGTAGTGCTTGAGGAAATCGCCTACGACTTCGGTCACGTAGGGCTTGACGTCGTCTCCGAAATCGTAGGCCTCGATGTTGCCGGAGACGGGCTTGAGGTAGCCATCCTCGATGCCCTGCGACAAGCCGTACCAATACACGACGTCCAGGAGCGGCTGCTTGTTGTAGTACGGGGTTCCGGTGGTGTTGACCACGCAGACGACATTCGTCTCGCTGGCCAGGTAGTCCACGGTCTTGCGCACCTTCTTCAACTCGGCATCCATCGACTGGCCGTAGGTGTGGTGCGCCTCGTCGGAGAACACGCCCAGATGCGGAAGCTGCGCCAACCGCTGCAGGCGGCGGTTAGCCACGTCCTGCTTGAGCTGGTCGGCATCGCCGGCGCCGGCAAACAGGCTGCCCAGGTCGCCCTTACGGATGGACGCCTTCTGGATGCGGATCTTCTCGGTGTTGGTGACGACGATGTTGTAGTGCGAGCCGGGGATCACGTCGATATCCGGACTGCCGTCGCGGGTGAAGGTCAACTTGACGCTGGCAGAGAACGGCTTGTGCATCCGCGGCGGCAAGATGCCGTCGAAGGGCATCGTCGCCAGCTCGCGCAGGGATTCAATGATGGTCCTGCCGGGCGCAAACACCAGTGCGTTGTGCACGAAATCCTCGTCCGGATACTCCTGCGCCATGGCAAACTCGCTGGCGATAATCGCGCCGATCAGCATGGTCTTGCCAGCACCCATGGCCAGCGCGAGGATGTAGCTTGGATAGTCCAGGGCCAGGGTTTCTCGCAGGGATTCGATTTTGTGCTGTTTGACGAACGTATCATCCGTTCGGATGTGCTCGATCAGCGCATCGAAGCCATGCTCCTCAACGTAGTCGCGCAACGCATCATTCGTCAGGCCAAGTGCCTTGCGCAGCTCGACCCGGCTCGCGATCAGGCTCTGGTACAACTCGAATACTCCCGGCGTGCCTTCGACCAGCCGCAGGTACCAGTAGGTTTCAAGCGCACGCACCTGGGGGATACGCAGGAATGGCGGCTGCCCGGCATCACGCCCCGACAGCCAGTCCAGGACTTCGGCAATCGCGGGGAATTGCTCGTGTGGATAGCCGGCAGCGCGCCAGCCGGCCAATTTTTCTGCGATCAGTTGCGGCAGTTGCATAGGTAGTCGGCGTCCCTGCTCACGGGCAGATGAGTTCTAGCTTGGGATAGTAGGTGCGATAGCGCTTCGCATCCCGCGTCAGCAGCGTCATGCCCTCGATGGCGGCATGGGCGCCGATGTAGAAGTCTGGCAATGGCGAGGTCCGGGTGCCCTTGGCTCGGCGGTACTGCAGGAATGCCTTGCCGGCCAGGAAGCCGGCTTCCCACGGCAGCTCCAGCCGGGTGAAGGCATCGGTCGGAAGGGCGTCGTCCAGCTCCTCGATGCGCTCGAAGCCCACGGAGACTTCGGCGTAGACAATGGGATTGATGCACAGCTCGGCCTCGGCCGCGCAGGCATCAAGCTGGGCAGCCGACCAGGCGTACCACTGCGGGTCGTCGATCAGCACGTCGAGCAGGATGTTGGCGTCCACCAGGACGCGCCTGGTCGCGGCCGGGCTCACGGCGCGGGCCTCATTCGCCGCGGGTCAGCTGCATGATTTCGTCGGTCCCCATGCGGGCGGTGGCTCGACCGCGCAGGCGCGCCGCCAGGCCGCCACGGCGGGCCTTCGGCGGATGGGCGATGGTGGTGTCGGCCTCGCGCAGCGCGGCCTCGCGCACGAAGGTGGCCACGGGCAGGCCATGCAATTCGGCGGCGCGGCGCAGGCGGTTCTTGTCCTCGCTACTCAGGCGCAGGTCGAGACGGTCGGCGGTTGCGGTCATGTCGAGCCTCCTTGTACGGTACCTTACCGTACGACTGACCCGGTTGCCAGCGAGTCGAAAAGCACCGAAGCAACCGCTAGGAGAACGCCCGAAGCTGCTCCGGCCGCTGCGCCTCGATGGTGCACCGAAACTGTACCGATAGCATTTGTCGAATCCCGAAATTCGGCACAAGCCACTGATTTCATTGGTGGGTCGTGTTGGATTCGAACCAACGACCAGCGGATTAAAAGTCCGATGCTCTACCGACTGAGCTAACGACCCGGCGCTCGACGAGGCGCCGGAGAACCCGGGCGCCTCGGGGCGGGGATTGTGCCATGCCCGCCCGCACCGGGCCATCGACGCGGCGTGCAGCGCCGGGCGCGGCCCGCCGCACGGCCGGCGCCGTTCAGTCCGCGCGCGCGAACACCAGGCTGGCGTTGGTGCCGCCGAAGCCGAAGCTGTTGGACATCACCGTGCGCAACGCGGCGTCGCGGCTCTCGCGCACGATCGGGAACGCCTCGGCCTCGGGGTCCAGCCGCTCGATGTTCGCCGAGCCGGCGATGAAGCCCTCGCGCAGCATCAGCAGGCTGTAGATCGCCTCGTGCACGCTGGCCGCGCCCAGCGAGTGCCCGCTCAGCGCCTTGGTCGAGGACAGCGGCGGCACCGCATCGCCGAAGACTTCGCGCACGGCCGCCAGTTCCACCAGGTCGCCGAGCGGGGTCGAGGTGCCGTGGGTGTTGAGGTAGTCGACCGGGCCGGCCGGCTCGCCGTGCAGGCCGGCCAGCGCCATCCGCATGCAGCGCACCGCGCCCTCGCCCGAGGGCGCGACCATGTCGGCACCGTCGGAGGTCACGCCGTAGCCGACCAGCTCGGCCAGGATCTGCGCGCCGCGCGCGCGCGCATGCGCCTCGTCCTCCAGCACCAGCATGCCGGCGCCGCCGGCGATGACGAAGCCGTCGCGCTCGGCATCGTAGGGACGCGAGGCGGTCTCCGGCGTGTCGTTGCGCCGCGTGGACAGCGCGCCCATCGCGTCGAACTGCGCGGTCATCGCCCAGTGCAGTTCCTCGCCGCCGCCGGCGATCACCACGTCCTGCGCGCCATGGCGGACGAGGTCCGCGGCCGCGCCGATGCAGTGCGCGGAGGTCGCGCAGGCGGCCGAGATCGAATAGCTCAGCCCGCGGATGCCGAACGCGGTCGCCAGGGTCGCCGACACCGTGGAGCCCATCGAGCGCGGCACCATGTACGGGCCCACCTTGCGCACGCCGCGCGCGCGCAGCAGGTCGGCGGTCTCCACCTGCCACTGCGGCGAGCCGCCGCCCGAGCCCGCGATCAGGCCGGTGCGCGCGTCGCGCACCTGCGCATCGTCCAGGCCGGCCTGCGCGATCGCGTCGCGCATGGCGACGTAGGCGTAGCCGGCGGCGTCGCCCATGAACCGCTTCAGCTTGCGGTCGATGTGCGCGTCCAGGTCGATCCCGGGCACACCCGCGACCCGGCTGCGCAGGCCGAACTCGGCGTACTCCGGCACGAAGCCGATGCCGGAACGCCCCGCCCGCAGCGCCGCGGACACGCTCGCCGCGTCGTTGCCCAGGCAGGACACGATGCCCATCCCCGTCACCACCACCCGGCGCATGCTCAGAAGCCCTCGGTGGAGGCGAACAGGCCCACGCGCAGGTCGGACGCGACGTAGATCTCGCGCCCGTCCACCAGCGTGCGGCCGTCGGCGATCACCATCTCCAGCCGCCCGCGCATCACCCGCCGGATGTCCAGCTCGTAGGCGACCAGCTTCGCGCTCGGCAGCACCTGGCCGGTGAACTTGACCTGCCCCACGCCGAGCGCGCGGCCGCGCCCGCTGGCGCCGAGCCACGGCAGGTAGAAGCCGCACAGCTGCCACATCGCGTCGAGGCCGAGGCAGCCGGGCATCACCGGGTCGTCCTCGAAGTGGCAGGCGAAGAACCACAGGTCCGGGTGGATGTCGAGCTCGGCCTTCACCACCCCCTTGCCGTAGCGCCCGCCTTCGGAGGAGACCTCGGTGATGCGGTCGAACATCAGCATCGGCGGCGCCGGCAGGCGCGGGTTGCCGGGGCCGAAGAGCTCGCCGCGCGCGCAGGCCAGCAGCTGCTCGCGGTCGAAGGAAGCGGATCGGGTCATGTCGTCCTGCCGTCGGGAAAGCCATCTACTTTGCGGCATTTCGACCCGAAAGCCTTGACCGTAATCAAAACATCCGGCATACGCGGGCGTACGCAAACACGCTCCGCCGGCGCGCGCGAAACGCGGAAAGAGGCCGCCGCGCTCAGGCGTAGCGCGTGGGATCGGCGACGCCGGCGGCGGCGAAGCCGTCCGCGCGCAGGCGGCAGGCGTCGCAGCGCCCGCAGGCGCGGCCGTCGTCGTCGGCGCGGTAGCAGGAGACCGTCTGCGCGAAGTCCACGCCCAGCCGCAGGCCCTCGCGCACGATGTCGGCCTTGCTCATGCGCAGCAGCGGCGCGTGGATGCGCAGGCCGGCGCCCTCGACGCCAGCGCGGGTGGCGAGGTTGGCCAGGCGCTCGAAGGCCTCGATGAACTCGGGCCGGCAGTCGGGATAGCCGGAGTAGTCCACCGCGTTGACGCCGCAGTAGATGTCCGCCGCGTCCAGCACCTCGGCCCAGCCGAGCGCGATCGACAGCATGACGGTGTTGCGCGCCGGCACGTAGGTCGCGGGGATGCCCTCGCCGCCCGCGTCGGGCACCTCGATGTCGTCGGTCAGCGCGGAACCGCCGATCGCGCGCAGGTCGACCGCGACCGTCTTGTGCTCCGCCACGCCGGCGGCCTGCGCCACGCGCGCCGCGGCGGCCAGCTCGGACGTGTGGCGCTGCCCGTAGCGCACGCTCAGCGCGTACACCGCGCGACCCTGCTCGCGCGCGATGGCGGCGACGACGGCGGAGTCCATGCCACCGGAGACGAGGACGACGGCTTTGTTCATCGGGATTGGGGATTGGGGATTCGGGATTGGGGATTCGGGACAGCGCGACGCGGGCGCCGCTTGCGCGACATGCGTCATTGTCGGTTGCCGCCGGCCGCTGCGCTACCGGCCCGGCGCGTCGTCCCACAGCAGCTTGTGCAGCTGCAGCTGGAAGCGCACCGGCAGGCGGTCGGCGACGATCCAGTCGGCCAGCTCGCGCGGCGAGACCTGGCCCTTGCTGGGCGAGAACAGCACGTCGCAGCGCGCGGCCAGCGCGTGCTCGTGCAGCACGCCGCGCGCCCACTCGTAGTCCTCGCGGCCGCAGAGCACGAACTTGATCTGGTCGTGCGGGGTCAGCAGCGCCAGGTTCTGCCAGCGGTTGCGGTGGGCCTCCCGCGAGCCCGGTGTCTTGATGTCGAGCACGCGCGACACCCGCGGGTCGACCGCGCCGATGTCGAGCGCCCCCGAGGTCTCCAGGGAGACCGCGTAGCCGGCGTCGCACAGCCGCCGCAGCAGCGCCGTGCAGCGTTTCTGCGCCAGCGGCTCGCCGCCGGTCACGCAGACGTGGCGCACCCCGTGCGAGGCCACCTCGTCCAGGATGTCGTCGATGCCGCGCCAGGCGCCGCCGTGGAAGGCGTAGGCGGTGTCGCAGTACTGGCAGCGCAGCGGGCAGCCGGTCAGGCGCACGAACACCGTCGGCCAGCCCGCGTCGCGGGCCTCGCCCTGCAGGGACAGGAAGATCTCGGTGATGCGCAGCCGGTCGAGCGCCTGGGCGCTGGCCGGCGCGTCGGGCGCCACGGCGTTCATGGGGTCCATTCTACCGGTCCGCCCGCTGCGGCCGCCTGCAACCCGCATCGGCAGGACCGCACGGCGGCGGCCGGGCCGGGAGGGACCGGGGGAAGCGGCAGGGTGAGATGTGGACGGGGCCGTTCGGAGCGGGCGCGGCGCCCGCGGCGGCAGGGTCTAGCGCAGGCGGCCCAGCTGGATCGCGCGCAGGCGGTCTTCGGCGGTGCGGGCGGCGTCGGTGCCGGGGTAGCGGCTGCCGACCTCGGCGAGCGTCGCCTCGGCCGCGTCGACCTGCTGCCGGCCGTACTGCGACAGGCCCACCTTCAGCATGGCGCCCGGCGCCTTGTCGCTGGTCGGGTAGCGCTCGATCAGGGATTGGAACTGCTGCTGGGCGAGCTCGTAGTTCTGGGTGACGTAGTAGCTCTCGCCGAGCCAGTAGAGGGCGTTCGCGGCGTAGGTGCCCCCCGGGTAGAGCTGCAGGAACTCCTGGAACAGCGTCGAGGCGTCCGCGTACTGCCCGGCGCGCAGGGCGTCGAAGGCGATCTCGTAGGCGGCGCGCTCGTCCGCGGCGCCGGCCAGTGCCCCCGAACCCGATGCGGCCGCCGGGGCGCCGGCGGCGGGCGGCGGCGCGGGCAGCGCGCCGCCCCCGGTCGAGGCCTGCGGCGGATCGGGCAGCGTCGCGCCGGCCCCGCCTTCGAGGCGGTTGAGGCGGCCGTCGATGTCCAGGTACTGCGCACGGCCGCTGGACTGCAGCTGCTCGTTCTGCTGCTGCAGTTCCTCCACCTGCGAGCGCAGCGCCTGCAGCTCGCTGCGCATCTGGTTGATCTGGTTGAGCAGGTCGATGTTGCCCTGGTTGCCCGCCGCCTGCTGCTCGAGCAGGGCCACGCGATCGGCGAGGCTCGCGCGTTGCGCGAATGCGGGCGCGG
>NZ_JAIWPR010000056.1 GCF_021191635.1 Alterluteimonas quercicellularis | reverse complement strand
GGCGCCGGCGCCGTGGGCGCGATGCCGAAGCCGGGCGCGGGCGCGTCGCCCGCCGGCGCCGGCGCGGCGTCGCCCGCGGGCCGCGTGCGCGCATCGAGCGCCGAGAGCCGCGCGTCGAGCTCGGCGCGGGTGGCGGCATCGGCCTGCCACAGGCCGCGGTCGACGGCCTCGCGCATGCGCCGGATCATCTGCGCCTGCGCGGCCGGGTTGGCGCCTTCGAACCAGGCGTCGATGCCGAGCGCGCGCGCGTCGCGCACGTAGGTGTCGTGGATCGCCTGCCACTGCGCGTCGCGCACCGTCGACGGCGCGGTGACCTGCCAGCCGAACAGGTTGTTCACCGTGTCCAGCACCTGCAGGGTGCCGGCGTAGCCCTCGGCCTGCATCGCGCGGATCCACTGCGGGTTGAGCGGGCGGCTGCGCAGTTCGCCGGCGAGGAAGCGGGCGGCGGTGGCGATGCGCGGGGCGCTGCCGCGGGTGTCGGCCACGTACAGCGCCGGCTCGCGGCCGTCGAGGTGGCGGATCGCCGTGGCCAGGCCGCCGAGGTACTCGAACGGGTGGTCGGTCGACAGCAGGCCGTGGGTGTTGGAGGAGCGCGACAGCACCGCGGCGTCGGTGCCGCGCAACTGGTCGGCGAACAGGTTGCCGTCCTCCAGCGCCACGCCCCAGTCGCGCGCGCCGTAGGCGTACTGCAGGTTCGACAGGAAGGCGCCGGCGAGCGCGGCGTCGCCCTTGTCGGCGCCGGCCTCGTCGGCCAGCACGCGGTCGGTCAGGCCGCTGCCGTAGGCGCCGGGCGCGTTGCCGAAGATGCGCAGCGAGGCCAGCGCCCGCGCGCGCTCCGGATCGACGCCGCGGGCGACCAGCGCCTCGGCCTGGGCCCGGGCGCTGCGCGCCAGCGGATGGTCGCCCTCGTCCGCGAGCCGGTCGATGGCGTCGGCCAGCAGGCGCATGAACGTGTCGAACTGGTCGCGGTAGACGCTGGTCACCTGCAGCACCACGTCGATGCGCGGCCGCGCCAGCTCGGCCTCGGGCACGATCTCCAGCGCGGTCACGCGGCCGCCCTCGTCCCAGACCGGGCGCAGGCCCAGCGCGTGCAGCACCTGCGCCTCCAGCACGCCGAGCTGGCGCATCGCCTCCGACGACCACAGGCTGAAGGCCAGCTTCTGCGGTACACGCCCGCCGTGCTCGGCGCGGTAGGCGGCGACCAGCTGCGCCAGCGCCTCGCCGCCGGCCTCGTAGGCGGCACGGGTGGGGATGCGGTCGGGCTCGAACGGGTACAGGTTGCGGCCGCTGCGCAGCGCCGGGTCGCGGACCGGATCGCCGCCGGCGCCCGGCAGCACGAAGCCGCCGGCCAGGCCGCGCAGCAGCGATTCGAGCTCCTGCGGATCGGCCAGCGCGCGCTCGTGTTCGCGCGCCTGCGCGAGCAGGTCGCGCAGCGCCGGGTCGTCGACGGCGGGGCCGTCCTCGGGCAGGTGGAGGTGCAACCAGCGCCAGGCCGGGTTGTCGCGCAACGCCTCGGCGTCCTCGGCGAACAGCTCCTCGGCGTCGAGGCCGAGCGCGGCGTAGTAGGGCGCGCCGAGCTGCTGCATCACCGTCGAGATGCGGTGCTCGGGCGCGGCCGGGCGGCCGAAGGTGTGCAGGCCCAGCGGCATCGTGCTGCGGGCCAGTTCGTGCAGCTGGTCGTGCAGCGCCTGCGCGAAGACGTCGAAGTCCTCCAGGGCCTGCGCGCGGGTCCAGCCGAGGTCCTCGCCGATGCCGGCGGCGAAGGCGGCGTCGACCAGCCGTCCGGCGGTGCGCTGGCGCACGCCGCCGGCCTCCAGCTGCAGCAGCTCGTGCACCAGCGCGTGCAGGTCGCGCAGTTCGTCGTAGAGCCCGGCCGGCGCGAACGGCGGCGTCTGGTGGCTGACGATCACCGCGCGCCCGCGGCGCTTGGCCTGCACCGCCTCGCCGACGTTGTCCTGGATGTAGGGATAGAACACCGGCAGGTCGCCCAGCGTCGCGAACGGCCAGTCGAAGGCCCACAGGCCGCGGTCCTTGCCCGGCGTCCATTCCTGGGTGCCGTGGGTGCCGAAGTGGATCAGCGCGTCGGCGCGCAGCCCTGCGCGCAGGTACAGGTAGGTGGCGAGGTAGCGGTGGTCTGGGATCGCGGTGAGGTCGTGGCTGGACTCGCCCGGGCGGGCGCCGCGCGGCGGCTGCGGCAGCACGGCCAGCGTGCCCAGCTCGAGCCGCGGCAGCAGCAGCACCTCGCGGCCGTCGATGCGGCGCACGGCGGGGCTGTCGGCCGGTGCGCCATGGCGGGCCAGCAGCGCCGAGCGCGGCGCGGCCGGCAGCGTCTGCAGCCAGCGCTCGTAGTCGGCCAGCGGCAGCGCCGCGGCCAGGCCGCGCGCGTGCAGCGCGTCGAGCGTGTCGGGGCGGTACAGGCCGCCGAGCAGCGCCTGCGCGTCGTCGATCAGGCGGCGCTCCTCGGCCGGCGTCACCCGGTACCCGACCTCGGCGAGCGCCGCGGTCAGGCGCTCCAGGCTGCGCGGCACGTTGAGGTGCGAGGCGGAAAGGTTGGTCTCGCCGGCCGGGTAGTTCCAGAACATCAGCGCCAGCCGCTTGCCGGCGTTGGGCGTGCGACGCAGCGCGGCCAGGCGCGCGAGCTTCGCGGCGAGCAGGTCCACCTGCTCGGGGATCGGCGCCTGCGCGCCGTCCTCCACCGCGCCGACGACCAGCGGATCGCTGGCGCCCCAGCCTTCCGGCACGGCGAGGAACGTCGGCACCAGCGGCATCGCCACCCCGCTGCTCGCCGCGCGCCACTGCGCGGGCGTGCCCTGGCGCCAGTTCAGCGCCTGCAGCACCGGCACGCCGAGCCGCGCGAACTCCTCGCGGCGCAGCCCCGCGTCCTGCAGGTGGGTCAGGTTGACCACCGCATCGACGTCGAGGCCGTCGAGCGCGCGCTGCAGGCCGCCGGGATCGGCGCTGTCGAACCACACGCCGAACGCGTGCACGCCGTGCGCCTGCGCCGCGGCGACGATCGCGTCGAGCACCGCGGTCTGCAGTCCGGCCACCGCGCCGGGTGCGACCAGGACCGCCGCGGTGGGCATGCCGGCGTCGGCGCCGTCGCGGTCGCGGCGCCACCGGCGGTAGTCGGCGGCGTCGGCGAAGACCCGCACGGCCTCGGGGTGGTAGTAGCCGGTGCCGGGCATCGGCACCGGCGGCGGCACCGCGGCCGCGTCGCCTCCGCCCAGGATCGCGGCGAGGTAGTCGGCGAGGTGGCGGAAGTTGGCCGCGCCGCCGCCGGCGTAGTAGCCGGCGATGCGCCGGGCCTGCGGTGCCTGCAGCCCACCCGAGGCCGGCGGTCCGCCGCCGATGCGCACCCAGCGCAGGCCGGGCGCGTCCAGCCGGACGCCCAGCGCCTCCTGCACCATGGCGGCATCGGACGGGCGCGGGGTGTCGAGCAGCAGCAGGTCGCTCGCGGCGACGAACGCGTCGAGGTCGCCGCCCACGGGCGCGTGCACGAAGCGCACGCCGGCGTCGCGCGCCAGCGCGTCGATGCGCGCGATCTTCTCCGGCAGCACGAAGTCGTTGCTGACCACCGCGATCCGCAGCGGCGCCTGCGCCGCCGCCGGCGCGCAGGCGAGCGCCGCCAGCCAGAGCAATAGCCGGGCCGCGATCCTGCGCATGCTCAGAAACCCAGTTCCACCCGGGCGTGCACGTAGCGGCCGGTCTCCGGATAGGCGTACAGCGCCGAGGACTGGTCCAGCCGCTCGTCGGCGAGGTTCTCGATGCCGCCGCGCAGGGCGATGCGCTCGCCGATGCGGTAGCCCAGGTCCAGCGACCACATGGGGTAGCCGGACAGGCGCACCAGGCCGCTGCCGCCGGTCTGCCACTGCGGGCCGGTGTAGTCCAGGCGCAGCCCGGCGTTCCAGGCGCCGTCGGTCCAGCGCAGCCCCGCGTGGCCGCTGTGGCGGCTGCGGCCGGTCAGCGGCTGGTCCGCCACGAGGTCCTGCGCGTCGAGCCAGGTGTAGTTGAAATCGGCGTCGAAGCCGGCCGGCAACTGCGCGCGGACGCCGAACTCCAGCCCGCGCAGCCGCGCCTCGGCCACGTTGACGTAGCTGCGCCGCTCGGCGCCGCGGATGCCGCAACTGGCGGTGCACACGGTCTGGATCAGGTCCTCCAGGTCGTTCTGGAACGCGGTCGCCTCCAGCGACAGCGCGTCGTGGGCCCAGGCCAGCGCCAGTTCGTAGGTGGTGACGGTCTCGGGCTGCAGGTCCGGGTTGCCGACGATGGTGAACATGCCGCCGCCGCCGACCGCCGAATAGCCGGGCGACAGGTTCTTCAGGGTGGGCGCCTTGAAGCCCGCGCCCACGCCGCCCTTGAGCGTGAAGCCGGCGCCGAACGGGTACACGGCGTACGCGCGCGGCGAGTGGTGCCAGCCGAACGTGTCGTGGCGATCGGACCGGTTGCCGAGCACCAGCGACAGCGCGCCGAGGTCGATCTCGTCCTGTACGAACAGCGCGCGCTGCACGCGGGCGTCGCGGCCGGCGGCGTTCACGGTCGCGTCCTCCAGCCGCTCGCGCCGCCATTCGGCGCCGGCGCTCACGCGGTGGCGCCGGCCGAGGTCGACGGTGACCAGGCCGTCGACGATGTCGTCGGTCAGCGACTGCGGGCCGGTCGCGGCACCGCGGTCGCGCCGGTTCTCGCGGTCGAGGGTGGCGCGGTAGGCGCGGACCTGGGTGTCGCCCCAGCCCCATCCGCCGCGATGCGACACGGTGGTCTGCTGGCGGTCGACGTCGTCGCGGGTGCGGTAGACGTAGGGCGCGCCACCGGCCTGCAGCGCGTCGCGCACGCGGCGCTCGCGGCCGACGAGGTGGCTGACGTCGATGCGCTGCGCGTCGTCGGGCGTCCAGGCCAGGGCCACGCGCGCGGTGTCGGCGTCGCGGCCCTCCTGCTCGGTGAGGCGGTCGTCGGCCGGGTCGCGGGTCGGGTCCTTCTCGCGATGCTCGGCCTGGAAGGTCATGCCGAGGCGGTCGCGCACCAGCGGGCCGGACAGGTGCACGCCGGTCTGGCTGACGCCGCCGCCGCGCCCGCCGGCGACGGTGCCGCCGCCGTGGCGCAGGCTGCCGTGCCAGGCGTCGCCGGCGGCGCGGGTGATGATGTTGACCACGCCGCCCAGCGCCTCGGAGCCGTACAGCGAGGACATCGGGCCGCGCACCACCTCGATGCGCTCGATCGCCTCGGCCGGGATCCAGCCGAGGTCGAAGTCGGCGTGCGCGATCGCGTCGCTGGCCGGGTTGATGCGCTGGCCGTCCACCAGCACCAGGGTGTATTCGCTGTCCATGCCGCGGATGCGGATGCCGCGGCGCGACATGCCGATGCCGTCGTAGGTGATGCCGGGCGTGCCGCGCAGCGCGTCGGCGAGGTCCAGCACCGGGCGTTCGAGCAGGTCCTCGCGGGTGACGACGCTCATCGAGGCCGGCGCGTCGGCCAGCGTGCGCTCGGTGGCGGTGGCGGTCACCACGAGGGTGTCGAGGTCGCGGACGGCGGTGTCGGCGAGGGCGGCGGGAGACAGCGTCAGCAGCGCACTGGCGAGGGCGCTGCGGTGGAAGCGGGCAAGGTCGGACACGGGCACTACCTGGGCGGGTGGGGAACGGACGAGCCGGATGCCGTCGGCGGCAGCCGGGGAGGGGCGCGATCCGTCGCTACCAGCGCTTCGACACCGACACCCGCACGCTGCGCGGCGCCTGCGGATAGATCTGCGAGAAGCCGCCGGTGATGAAGTGGCGGGTGTCGGTGGCGTTGTCGAGGTTGAGCAGCAGCGACCAGTCGCCGGCGAACGCGTAGCGCGCGTTGAGGTCCACGCGCGTGTAGCCGGGCAGGTCGAAGCCGTTGGAGGTGGTCGCGGCCTGGCGCGAGGCGTGGAACACGCCGCCGCCGACGGTCAGCCCGCGCAGCGCGCCGTCGAACCCCCACGAGGTCCACAGCGACGCCTGCGTGCGCGGCACGCCAGGCAGCCGGTTGCCGACCAGGAACGGGTCGCTGTCCTCGCGAATGGTGGCGTCGATGCGCGCGTAGGACGCGACCAGCGTCCATGCGTCGACGGGGCGCATCGACAGTTCCGCCTCCACGCCCTTCGACTGCAGCTCGCCGGTCTGCAGCACGAGGTTCCAGTCGACCGGGTCGGCGACCACCGCGTCGGTCTTGCGCAGGTCGAACCAGGCCAGCGTGGCCTCGGCGCGGCCGTCGAGCAGGATCGACTTGATCCCGAGCTCGAGCTGGTCGCCGCGGGTCGGCTTCGGGGTGATGCCCTGTTCCAGCAGGCCGGCGTCGGCCTCGTTGCGGAACGAGCGCGCCCAGCTGGCGTAGAACGAGAGGTCCGGCGTGGCGAGGAAGCTCAGGCCCGCGCGCGGCGAGACCGGCGAGTCGCGGCGGGTGATCGCCGGATCGATGCCGCCGGTGTAGAACGACAGCGTGTCGGTGCGCTCGGCGCGGCCGCCCAGCAGCAGCCGCCAGCGGCCCAGCGCCATCTCGTCCTGCAGGTAGAGCGCGGTGGTCTCGTATTCGTAGCGGCTGTCGCCGGTGTCGAGCCACTGGTCCGGGCGGCCGGACGGGCGCGGGTCGTGGAAGTCGATCGGCTGGCCGTAGGCGATGCGCCCGTCGAGGTAGGCCAGACGATCGTGGCCGTGCTCCACGCCGGCCAGGAGCTGGTGGCGCACCGGCCCGGTGTCGAGGCGGCCGTGGAGTTCGGCCTGCAGGGTCAGGTCCTTCTGCGTCTCGCGGTAGCCGACGAAGTTGCGCTGCACGGTGTCGCCGTCCAGCGCCGGGAAGCCGTAGTTGAAGAACGCTTCCTCCGGCACGTCGACGTCCGACCAGAAGCCGGCCACGCGCAGCCGCCAGTCGGCCGACAGCCGGCGCTCGAACTCGATCGCCGCCGCCTGCTGGCGCTTGGCGATGCGGTGGAAGGGCTCGCCGTAGTTGCGCGAGGGCGGCACGTCGAGGAAGCGCGGGTCGTTGCCCAGGCCGCGGTCGAACGCCGCGTCGCGGCGCAGGTATTCGAGCCGCAGCAGCAGGCGGGTGGCCGCGTCCGGGCGCCACTCCAGCGCGGGCGAGACGAAGGTCTGCCGGTTGTCGACGAGGTCGCGGAAGCTGCCGGCGTCCTCGTGCGCGAGGTTGAGCCGGCCGAGCCAGGCGCCGCCGTCGTCGAGCGGGCCGGTGACGTCCCAGCCGGCGCGCGCGTAGTCGTGGCCGCCGACGGTCAGCGCCGCCTCGCTGGCGAACGCCTCCTGCGGCCGCTTGGACACGAAGTTGATGACGCCGCCGGGCTCGAAGCGGCCGTACAGCGCCGAGGCCGGCCCCTTCAGCACCTCGATGCTGTCCACGCCCTGCAGGTCGATCTCCGGCTGCGAGGCGCTCAGGCGCATCCCGTCGCGCAGCGTGCTCACCGCCTGGAAGCCGCGGATGCGGAAGCGCTGGTTGCCGGAGAAGCCGATCGTGCGCTGCACGCCGCCCACGGTCTCCACCGCGGCGCCGATGTCGGTCACGTTGCGCAGGTCGAGCAGCTCGCGCGGCACGATGTTGACCGCGAACGGCGTCTCCAGCAGCGGCGCGCCGGTCCTGGTCGCGGTCTCGCCGGGCACCCGCCCGAGCGCGCGGCCGTACACGGTGATCGCATCGAGCTCGACGGCCTCGGGTCCCGGCGAGGCCATGGCCGCACCGCCGATCAGGCCGGCGGCGGCCGCGGTGAGCAGGGCGGTGTTCAAGCGGGATCCCCAAGGACACGAACTACGAACCGTAATGATATAACATGACGGTATGAGAATGCATCGGGGCAGGGGAACGGGCCGCACGGCGGTCGCTGCGCTCGCACTGGTCGCGCTGCTGCTGGCCGGCTGCGGCCCGCGGCCGGACGCGGCGATGCCCGCGGCCGCGCTGCCGCCCGGCGGCACACCGCTGCCGATGCGGCACGCGCGCCTGGTCGAGGTGGTGCGCTACGACGGCTACACCGTGGTGCGCGTCGCCGGTCCCGTGGCCGATGCCCGCGGCGGCGGCACCGCACCGGCGGCCGACACCGTGGTGCTGGTGCCGCGCGAGGCGCCGCTGCCGGCGCTGCCGGCGGCGCTGGCGGAGGCGCCGGTGCTGCGCACGCCGGTGCGCACGATCGCCACCAACGCCGGCGCCGACGAGGCCTTCCTGTCGCAGCTCGGGCTCGCGCGGCGGCTGGTCGCGGTCGGCGGGCTCGCCTCGTACGACCCGGCGATCCGCGCGCGCACGCTGGCCGGCGAACTGGCCCAGGTCGGCTACAACTGGCACGCGCCGCCGAACCTCGACGTGCTGGTGGCGCGCCGGCCCGACGTGTTCCTGATGCGGCTGGGCTCGCTCGACCACGCCGGTGCGCTGGCGCGTGCGCGCCGCCTCGGCATCCCGGTGCTGCCGACCTTCGCCGAGGACGAGCCGCACTACCTGGGCCGTGCGGAATGGATGCGGGTCTACGGCCTGCTGGCCGGCGAGTCGCAGGCCGCCGACCGCCTGTTCGCGCAGATCGAGGTGCGCGTGGACGCGCTGCGCCGCCAGGCCGCGGCGCGGCCGCCGGTGCCGGTGCTGTGGGCCTATCCCGACGGCGCCGACCGCTGGGTGGCGACGGTGCGCGGGGCCGAGGGCCGCTTCCTCGCCGATGCCGGCGGGCGCAACCTGCTGGCGCGGCCCGAGCACGACGGCGCGTTCTCCTCGGACGTCGTGTCCACGGAAGCGCTGCTGCCGCTGGCCGGGCAGGCGCGGGTCTGGATCCTCGGCGACCTGCACGCGGTGCCGCCGCGCAACCTGGCGCCGCTGGCGGACTTCCGCGCCTGGCGCGACGGGCGCCTGTACGGCAACACCGGGCGCATCGACCCGGGGGCGAACGCCTACGACTGGTACCAGACCGGCGTCGCGCGGCCCGACTGGGTGCTGCAGGACTTCGTCAAGGCGCTGCACCCCGAACTGGTCGACGCGCCGTTCGCGTTCCTGAAGCCGCTGCCGCCGGGAACGTTCCGGTGAGCCTGGCGGCGCGGGACGGCGGCCTTCCGCCGACGGCGTGGACGGCGCTGCTGGCGGCCGCGCTGCTGCTGGCGCTGCTGGCCAGCCTGTCGGTCGGCCACGAGTTCCTGGGACCGCGGCAGGTGCTGCGCGGGTTGTGGACGCTCGGCGGCGACAGCGCCGAGTCGCGCATCCTGCGCGAGCTGCGCCTGCCGCGCGCGCTCGCCGCAATGCTGGGCGGCGCCGCGCTGGGCCTGGCCGGGCTGCTGCTGCAGACGCTGTTCCGCAACCCGCTGGCCGACGCGTGGTCGCTGGGGCTCATGGCCGGCGGCCAGTTCGGCGCGGCGCTGGTGGTCGTGGCCGGCGCGGTCGTCGGCCCGGCGGCGCTGGCGGCGATCTCCGCGCTCGCCGGCCTCGGCCTGGTCGCCGGCGCGCTGCTCGGCACCCTCGCCGTGGCGGTGGCGATGGCCGCCATCGCGCGGCGGGTGCAGACGGTGACGCTGCTGGTGCTGGGCCTGATGCTCGGCTTCCTGGCGCAGGGGCTCATCAGCGTGCTGCTGCACTTCACCAGCCGCACCCAGGCGCGCGTGTTCGCCTCCTGGAACGACGCCACCTTCGCCGGCGTGGTCTGGCAGGACTTCGCCACCCTGCTGCCGCCGCTGGCGATCGCGGCGGCGGCCTCGGTCTGGCTGGCCAAGCCGCTGACCGCGTTGCTGCTCGGCGAGACCTACGCGCGCAGCCTGGGCGTGGACGTCGGCCGCCTGCGGCGACTGGTGCTGGGCGCGGCGATCCTGCTGGCCGCGCCGGTCACCGCCTTCTGCGGGCCGATCGCCTTCGTCGGCCTGATCGTGCCGCACCTAGCGCGCGGGCTGGCCGGCACCGCGCGCATCGGCACGTTGATCGCCCCCACCGCGGCGCTGGGCGCGCTGCTGACGCTGTCGGCGGACCTGGTCGTGCACCTGCCCTGGCGGCAGCATTTCCTGCACCTCAACGCGATCCTCGCCATCCTCGGCGCGCCGGTGGTCATCGCCCTGCTGCTGCGCGGGCGCGGCCTGCAGGGCGCGGCGCCGTGAGCCTGCTCGAGCTCGACGGCCTGCGCATCGGCCACGGCGCCCGCGCGCTGGCGACGGTGCCGCACGCGGCGCTCGGCCGCGGCGCGTTCGTCTGCCTGCTGGGACGCAACGGGCAGGGCAAGTCCACCCTGCTGCGCACCCTGGCCGGCCTGCACCCGCCGCTGGGCGGCGCGGTCCGGCTGGACGGGCGTGCGCTGGACGGCTACCGCCGCCGCGACCTGGCGCGCCGGGTCGCGGTGGTGCTCACCGAGCGGCCGCAGGTGCCGGGCCTGCGGGTGACCGACCTGGTGGCGATGGGGCGGCACCCGCATACCGGCTGGCGCGACGCGCTCGACGACGCCGACCGCGAGATCGTGGCCGACAGCCTGCGCCTGGTCGAGGGTGCGCACCTGGCCGGGCGGGCGTTCGACAGCCTCAGCGACGGTGAGCGCCAGCGGGCGTTGATCGCGCGCGCGCTCGCCCAGCGGCCGGATCTGATGCTGCTCGACGAGATCACCGCCTTCCTCGACCTGCCCAGCCGGGTCACGGTGATGGCGATGCTGCGCCGGGTCGCGCGCGAGCGCGGCATCGCGGTGATGCTGTCCAGCCACGATCTCGAACTCGCGCTGCAGACCGCCGATCGCCTGTGGCTGCTGCCGGGCGCCGGGCGCTTCGTGCATGGCGTTCCGGAGGACGTCGCGCTGTCTGGCGAGATCGGGCGGGCCTTCGATCAGGACAACGTCGCGTTCTCGCTGCGCAGCGGCCGCTTCGAGGCGGTGCGCGCCGACGGCCCGCGCGTGCGCGTCGACGCACAGGGCGACGCGGCCGCGTGGTGCGCGCGGATGCTGCGGCGCTGCGGCTACGTGGTCTGCGAGAACGCCGCGCTCGCGGTGGCGCACGATGGCGGCCGGTGGCGGGTCGCCGGGGCGGGCGTGGCGCACGATCTGGCCGGGGTGCAGGCCCTGCTCGCCGAGATGTAGACCGGCTTGCGGGCCGTGCCCGTGCCGGGTCCCGGCGCGCGTCCGCGGGCGCGGTCCGGAAGCCGTCCGCCGTCCGCGCACGGAGTTATGCGATTTCAGTCGATGCAATGCCGGTAATGTCGGTTCTGCCCCGCCCGACGCGGCGCTAGCCTCGGGTCCCTGCCGCCCGGTCCGGACGTTTCGGGACCGGGCGGCGGACGTGGTCTCGACGCAGCTTCGGCAGGGCACCCATGGCATCCGCACCTTCATCGTCGGCGATTCCGGTGCTCGGGCGAGGCCTGAGGCATACGCGGGACCTGTCCGCCGACATCGCCTGGGGGCTCGCCGTGCCCGTCGCGCTGCTCGCCCTCTGGTGGGTCGCGGCGGCGCGCGAGTGGGTCTCGCCGCAGGCGCTGCCGCCGCCGGGGCAGGTCTGGGAAGCGCTCGACTACCACGCGCGCGACGGCGATCTGTTCCCGGCCATCGGCATCAGCCTGCGACGGGTGCTGTACGGCTTCCTGGCAGGGGCCGGCATCGGCCTCCCGCTCGGCCTGGCGCTGGGGCTGTCGGCGCGCTGGCGCGAGTACGTGGGCCCGAGCTTCCGCGCCCTGCTCTACCTGCCCCTGCTGGGCTGGCTTCCGCTGATGGTCATGCTGCTCGGCGTCGGCGAGACGCTGAAGATCGTGCTGATCGCCAAGGCCGTGTTCATGCCGGTGGTCATCAACACCAGCGCCGGCCTGCGCGGCGTGCCGGAACGGCTGCTCGACGTCGCCCGGGTCCATCGCCTGGACGCCTGGCAGACGCTGCGGCACGTGATCGTGCCCGCTGCGTTTCCGCAGATCTGGACCGGCATCCGCTATGGGCTGACGCTGGCCTGGCTGGTGCTGGCGGCGGTCGAGTTCATGACCGCGTCCGAGGGCGTGGGCTACCTCATGGTCACCGGCCAGCAGCTGTTCCAGACCGACACCGTGCTGGCGATGGCGCTGGTGATCGGCCTCATCGGCTTCGGCCTCGACCGGGTGCTGGCCGCCGCCGAGGGACGCCTGCTGCGGTGGCGGCCCTCGGACGAGACGGGCGGGAGCGCGGCCGCGTGAGCGCCACGGCCGCCACCGCCGCGCTGCGCGAACCGCCCGTCCCGGCCGGTGCCGCCGGACGCCGGCGCCGCCGGGGACGCGCGCTCCTGCGCGGCGCGGTCCTGCCGCTGGCGCTGCTGCTCGCCTGGTGGGGGGTCTACGCCACCGGGCTGACCGAGTCCAGGTTCTACGCGCCGCCGGGAGAGGTCGTGCAGACCGCATGGCGCCTGGCCGGGACCCCGGTGCTGTGGACGGCGATCGGCGCCAGCCTGCTGCGCGCGCTCGCCGGCTTCGCGCTGGGGGGCGCGCTGGGCGTCCTGGTCGGCGTGCTGCTCGGCACCTCCCGCCACGCCAGGCGGCTGCTGGGCCCGACGCTGAACACATTGCGGCAGGTATCGCTGTTCGCCTGGATCCCGATCATCATCATCTGGTTCGGCCTCGACGAGGCCAGCAAGGTGGTCTTCATCGCGATCGCCGCCTTCTTCCCGGTGATGCTCAACACCGTCGAAGGGGTCGCCGGCATCCCGCGCGAGGTGCGGGAACTGGCCCGGGCCCTGACCTGCACGCCGGCGCAGACCTTCCTGCGCTTCATCCTGCCCGGCGCCGCCGCGTCGATCTTCAGCGGCGCGTACACCGCCCTGGTCCGGGTCTGGGGTGCGGCGATCGCCGCCGAATACATGATGACCTCCGGCCCCGGCCTGGGCCGCCTGCTGCTCGACGGCCTGGAGACGTCCGCGATGGACCTGGTGATCGTCGGCGTCCTGCTGGCCGGGCTGATCGGCTTCGGCCTGCACTTTCTGGCTTCCCGGTTCGAATCGCACCTGCTGCGCTGGAGGCAGTGAAGCGCACCCGTCCCACGCGGACGCCATCCACCAACGAGGACCGCGGCATGTCCAGGAAACGACAGATCAAGTTCGGCATCGGCCTGCAGCAGGGCGGCAACTGGCGCGCGCCCGACGTCCGCGCCGACGCCAGCGTCAGCATCGACGCCTACATCGAGTCGGCGAGGATCGGCGAGGAGGCGAAGTTCGACTTCGGCTTCATCGCCGATTCCGCCTACATCACCCGAGACTCGACCGACCACTTCCTGAGCCGGCTCGAGCCGCTGTCGGCGCTGTCGGCGATCTCGGTCGCCACCGAGCGCATCGGCCTGGTGGGCACGTTCACCACGTCCTACAGCGAACCGTTCACCACCGCGCGGCAGCTGGCCTCGCTCGACAAGATCAGCGGCGGCCGCGCCGGCTGGAACGCGGTCACCTCCGCGCTGGAGGGCGTGGCACGCAACCACGGCCACGACCGGCTCCACGACCACGCGCTGCGCTACCGCATCGCCCGCGAGTACATCGAGGTCGCCAAGGGCCTCTGGGACTCGTGGGAGGACGACGCCTTTCCGCGCGACAAGGCCACCGGTGCATACGTGGATCGCGACAAGATGCACACGCTCGACCACGTCGGGGAGTTCTTCAAGGTCCAGGGGCCGCTCAACATGGAGCGCTCCCCGCAGGGGCGGCCGGTGGTGTTCCAGGCGGGCGCCTCCGAGGCCGGCCGAGACCTGGCCGCGGCCCACGCCGACGCGGTGTTCTCCGACTTCGCCGAGTCCGGAGACCTGGAGCGCGGCAAGCAGCTGTACGCGGACCTCAAGCGCCGCGTGCAGGACTACGGGCGCAGCGCCGACGAGCTGCTGATCTTCCCCTCGATCAAGCCCGTGCTCGGCGATACCGAGGACGAGGCCCGCGACCGCTACCGGCAGATCGTCGAAAGCACCGATATCGACTACGCGGTCAAGTATCTGAGCCGCTACTTCAGCTTCTTCGACTTCGGCCAGTTCCCGCTCGACGAGCCGCTGCCCGACCTCGGCGAGATCGGCAACAACAGCTTCCGCTCCACCGCCGAGCACTACAAGCGCATCGCGCGCGAGCGCAGGCTGACCCTGCGCCAGCTCGCGCTGATCGCCGCCGCGCCGAGCGACGCGTTCGTCGGCACGCCGCTGCAGATCGCCGACAAGCTCCAGCTGTTCTTCGAGGAACGCGCCGTGGACGGCTTCATCGTCCTCAACGCCTCGCACCGCAATCTGCGCGAATTCACCGCCAAGGTCGTCCCCATCCTGCAGGACCGCGGCCTGTTCCGGGCCGACTACGAACACGACACCCTGCGCGGCCATCTTGGGCTGCCGTTCCCGGTCAACCGCTACGCCAGGGCGCGGCAGGAGACGTCTCCGGAGGCGGCATGAGGGACCGTTTCCGCGCAGCCGGCCGCCGCCGCGCCGTGCGCATGCTGGCGCTGGGCGCGCTCCTGCCGCTGCTCGCGCGGGCGCCCCTGGCCGCGCGGGAACGGCCGAGCGTCATCCGCATCGGCGCGCCGTCGATCGCCGTCGACCCGGACAACTACTACGGCGCCCTGGGCCTGGCGCGCTACCACGGCTGGCTGCGGCAGGCCTTCGAGCGCGACGGGGTGCGGCTGCAGATGGTGGGCTACCGGGGCGGCGCGCCGCTCGTCGGCCAAGCCCTGGCCAACGGGCAGATCGACTTCGCCTGGCAGGGCGACATGCTGTCGCTGATCGGCCGTTCCGGGGGCATCAGGAGCCGCCTGATCCTGCCCATGACCCGCATGTCCAACGCGTACCTGGCGGTGGCGCCGCGCTCGCCGGTGCGGTCGGTGGCGGACCTGCGCGGCCGGCGCGTCACCTACGCCAAGGGCAACCAGATCCAGCTGCAGGTCATCCGCATCCTCGCCGAGCACGGCATGGCCGAGCGCGACATCCGTTCGGTCGCGCTCGACCGTTCCATCGCCGCCGCGGCGCTGGCCTCGGGCGACGTCGATGCGATCTTCGGCGGCGCCGACCTGCTCGCCCTGCGCGACCGCGGCCTCGCCAGGATCGTGTACGACACCCGCGGCCAGCCGGTGGAAACGACCTCGTTCAACGCGCTCCTGGTCAACGAGGACTTCGCCGAGCGCTATCCGTGGGAGGTCGTCGGCCTGGTCAAGGCGCTGGTGCGCGGCCTGCACTGGGCGACGCAGGCCGGCAACCGCGAGGCGCTGTTCCGGCTCTGGTCCGAAGGCGGCGCGACCGCATCGCGCTACTACCTGCGCGAGGACTTCGAGGGCCGCCCGCTGCAGGACTACCTGAGCCCGCTCCTCGATCCGCTGTTCGTCGCCCACTACCGGCGCACCCAGGACCTGATGTTCGAGCTGCGGCTGATGCGCGGCCGGCGCGTCGACCTGGGCGAATGGATCGATCGCCGCTATCTCGCCCAGGCGCTCGGCGAACTCGGCCTGCGGGACCACTGGAGCCCGCTCGACGCCCAGGGCCGACCGCTCGCCAGGAACCCGACCCCGCAGGAAAGACGCTGATGACCGCAACTTCCGCGCCCTCCGCGGGCGCCCCCGCCGCCGCCCCGGCGGGCGGCGGGCCGACGATCACCTTTCCCGAACTGGCCGGTCGGCCCAGACCGCAGCCCCCGGTCTTCGCGACCTTCGCCGAGGCGCGGCGGCACCGCCGGCAGACGCTGGCCGCGGCGTTCCGGATCTTCGGCGGCCTCGGCTACGACGAGGGCGTGATGGGCCACATCTCCGCGCGCGACCCCGAGCACCGCGATACGTTCTGGATCAACCCGTTCGGCCTGAGCTTCGACCTCATCAAGGCCAGCGACCTCATGCGGATCGACTACTACGGCAACGTCCTGGAAGGCGACGGCTTCATCCATCCCGGCGGCGCGCCGCTGCACTCGGCGCTGCTGTCGCTCCGCCCGGAGGCGGAGGCGGCCGTGCACACCCATTCGCCCTACGGCAAGATCTGGTCCAGCACCGGGCGCCTCATCGAGCCGATCTCCAACGAGGCCGCGGTGTTCTACAAGCGCCACGGCATCTACGACAGCCACCGGCACGGCGAGGGCGCGAGCCTCGCCGAAGCGCTCGGTCCCGACGGACGCGGCCTGATCCTCAAGAACCACGGCATCGTCACCGTAGGCAGGAGCGTGGACGAGGCGGCTTACCTGTTCCTTTCCTTCGAGAGGGTCTGCCGCGAGCAGATCTACGCGAGGCTGCTGGGCGAACCGCAGGCCCTCGATCTCGAGCGCGCCGAAGCGCAATCGGCGCGGTTCGATGCGCGGGCCGGCTGGCTCAACTTCCAGCCCGCGTACCAGAGCATCGTGCGCAGGCATCCGGACCTGCTCGAGTGACGCCGCGGCTCCCAGCGCGTTCCGGCCGGCGCGTCGTCGTCGCGATCGTCCGCGTCGCCACCGCGCAGGTGCACCGTTGCCCCGCAATGGAGTTCCCGACACGGGCCGCGCACGCGGGCCGGGCCGGCGTCTCGCACGGCGGCAAGCGCAGCGGGACGTGATGCGGCCGGGATCGTCGTCCGGCCTCGTGCCGGTGGCTTGCGGGAAAAGACGGCGCGTGGTGCCGGACCGGAGCGGGCGCAGCGACGAGATTGCCCATCCTTGAATCGAGAGCATTCGCGGCGGGACGACGTCTCCGCAGCATTCGATTCCTTCGGGGCATGTCGAAACGCGCGATCGTGATCTGCGAATAAGGCCCATCGATCGCCGATATTCTCGCTTCCCGCATTCATGCGCGGCCGATAACGTCTTCGTCAGCTGGACGTCCGCCCGCTTCCCGGCGCGGCAGGTGAACTGCCGAACGAGAACGACGGACTCCTCCTCCCCCCAGGTCCCGACAGCGGCGAACCGCCGCTGCGCCCTGCTCGACAGGTGGCGCATGAACCGAATCCCCGTAGCCGGAAAGCGCGCGCTGGCCTGCGCGATCGCCGCCATTCTCCTGGCCGGCGCCGCGCCGGCGCTGGCCGACGACGACACGGCCGACACCGACAGCGCGCGAGGCGCTCCGGTCACCCTCGACCAGGTCGTGGTGACCGCCGAGCGCCGTGCCACCGATCTGCAGAAGACTCCGCTGGCGGTCGGCGTGATCGGCGGCGAGCGCCTGGACCGGGACAGCGTCCGCTCGCTCACCGACATCCGCCCCGGCACCGTCGCCGGCCTCGACTTCCCCAACCAGGCCGGGCCGAACATGGGCTACCGCGCGATCCGCGGCATCGGCACGGGTGCGCCGACCACCAACGCCGCGGTGGCGCTCTACGCCGACGACGTGTTCCTGCCGCGCATCATCAACGGCGGCATCTTCGGCCTGCCCGACGTCGAGCGCATCGAGGTGCTGCGCGGGCCGCAGGGCACGCTGTACGGTCAGAGCAGCAGCGCCGGCGCGATCCGGATCATCTCGATCACGCCCGACGACGCCGCGCGCGCCTGGGCCTCGGCGGGCTTCGGCAGCCACGGCACGCTCGAGCTCAAGGGCCTGGTGTCGGGGGCGATCAGGCCGGGCCTGCTGTACGGCAGCTTCGCCTACGCCCAGCGCGAGAACGACGGCACGGTCTGGAACGCCACCCTGGGCAAGGACGTCAACCGCGTCGACACCAGGCAGGCGCGGGCCAAGTTCCGCCTGACGCCGAACGACGCCACCGAGATCACCCTCAGCATCGACGTGCTCGACGACGCCACCGACAACTACGCCTGGACCCGGGCCAACGCCGAGGGCTGGGAACCCCGCGTCACCTACGAGAACAAGGAACTGCTCCAGGGCAACACCGCCGCCGGGTTCGCCCTCAACGTCGCCAGCCGGCTGACCGAGGCGCTCGAGTTCAAGTCGATCACCGCCTGGCGGCAGTGGGAGATCGCGCCCAACGTCTGGTCCTACGACGGCGTGCCCGACTACCGCTACGGCTGGGAACTGGATCTCGATGGCCACCAGTTCTCCCAGGAACTGCAGCTCAACGGCAGCTACGACCGGCTCGACTTCACCGCCGGCGTGATCGGCTTCGTGGAGCGCCTGGACGTGGATCGACCGGCGTGGACCAATCGCGTCTACGCGGGCATCGCCAGCCAGACCGACGTCAAGTCGTATGCCGCCTACGGGCAGCTGCGCTACGCGTTCACGCCGCGCTTCGGCCTGACCGCGGGTGCGCGCTTCGGGCGCCAGTCGGACGCGTTCGACTGGGTGCGCTACAGCACCGACAGCGAGCTGGAGCGCCTGGAGATCCTCGATCGCCTCGAGGACCTGGAACAGCGCACCAGCAGCTTCACGCCCAAGGTCGGGGTCGACTTCCAGTGGACGCCGGACACCTTCGTCTACTTCAACATCGCCAAGGGCGAGAAGTCCGGCGGCTACAACCCCGTCTCCGGGGCGCGCGCGGTCGCCGCCATCCCGGTGCGCCCGGAGGAGGTGACCAGCTACGAGTTCGGCCTCAAGAACACCGCCCTGGCCGGACGCCTCAATACCAACCTGGCGCTGTTCTACAACGATTTCGAGGACTACCAGGCGGGCGTGGCCAACCCGGTCGTCGACGGCCAGGTCGTCAACGGATCGGTGCAGGTCAACGCCGCGGAGGCGACCCTGTACGGCGCCGAGGTCGAGGCCAGCTTCCGCGCGACGGGCAACCTGCTGGTCCACGGCTCGGTGACCTACGTGGACTCGGAGTTCGACGAGTTCCTCAATCCAACCGGCGCGCCCAACAGCGACTTCAAGGGCCGCCCGCTGCCGGTCCCGGAGTGGCTCGCCGGGCTCGGCATCGACTACCAGGTGCCGTTGGCCATCCCCGGCTACCTGAGCCTCAACGCGACCGTCAGCTACCGCAGCGAGGTGCCCCAGCTCAACGCGGAGCGCACGGTCTATCCCGAGCGCACCCTCGTGGATGCCGGCGTGACCTACCAGTTCGCGGAGGGCACCTGGAGCGTCTCGGCGGGCGTCAGGAACCTGCTCGACGAGACCTATGCCCAGCAGATCCAGCTGGTGCCCGCCTACGACATCGTCGGGCACATCTACAACGATCCGCGCACGTGGCTGATCACGCTGCGCAAGGACTTCCGCTGAGCGGCGCGGGCACGGCCATGCAGCACGGGCGACGCCGCTTCCTGACCTCGATGCCGCTGGCCGCGGCGGCGGCGGCAGGCCAGCCGCTGACCGCGCTCGCGGCGCCGGCCCCGGCCGCGGACGCCACCGGCGCCGTGCCGACGACCGCCTATGCGTTCCTGCGTCCCGCCGAGGCGGCATTCGCGGAGGCGCTGGCGCGGCACATGGTGCCCGAGGACGCGCTCACCGCGGACGGCGCCTCGCTCGGCATCCCCGCCTACATCGACCGCGCCCTGGGCTCGGCCTGGGGCGCCGGTGCCCACCGCTACGCGCCCGGCCCGTACGCCCCGGGCGAGGCGGAGCAGGGCGACCAGTCGCCGCTTGCGCCATCCGGGCTGTTCCGCGCCGGCACCGCGGCGTTCGACGCCTGGTGCGCCGCCACCGCCGGCGCGCCGTTCCACGCGCTCGACGCCGACGCCCGCGAGCATGCGCTCTCGCGCCTGCAGGCGGGCCGGGCGGGCTGGCCGTCGGCGGTGTCGGAGCGCGAGTACTTCCGCCTGATCCACGACCTCGTCCGGGAAGGCCTGTTCGCCGATCCGCTGGACGGCGGCAACCGCGGCAAGGCCGGCTGGCGCCTGCTCGGCCATCCCGGCGTCGTCGACTTCGACGCCGGGACCCGCCGCCGCTACCGGCACCGGCCCTACCGGGCCGAGCCGCTCGGCCTGGCCGATCTCGCCGACGGCGAACCGCGGTGAACACGCGGCCGCACGTCGATGTCGCCGTCGTCGGCATGGGCTGGGCGGGCAGCATCCTGGCCGGCGAGCTGGTGCAGGCCGGCCTGCGCGTGGTCGGGCTCGAACGCGGCCGCGCGATCGACGCCGTCCAGGACTTCGCCGTCGCCGCCCGGCGCGAGGCACTGCGCCACGGCCGCCGCCGCGACCTGCAGCTCGATACGGCCCGCAGCACGGTCACCGTGCGCAACCGCGATGACCAGGCCGCGCTGCCGATGCGCCGCCTCGGCGCCTTCCTGCCGGGCGAGGGCGTGGGCGGGAGCGGCAACCTGTGGGGCGGGCTGAGCCTGCGCTGGGGCGACGAGGTGTTCCGAATCGGCGAACGGCAGCGTGAGCACCTGGCGCGGCTCGACGCCGACCGCAGCGCCGCCGACTGGCCGCTGTCCTACGCCGAACTCGCGCCCTGGTACGAGCGCTACGAGGCCATGGCCGCGGTGTGCGGCCAGGCCGGCAACGTGGACGGCCGGATCGATCCCGGGGGCAACGTGTTCGAGGCGCCGCGCCGCGGCGCGCTCCCGCACCCGCGCCTGGACGCCGGCCTGGCCGGCGAGGTCGTCGGCGACGCGGCGCGCCGCCTCGGGCTGCATGCGTTCACGATGCCCATGGCGCGCGCCTCGGGGCCGTTCGTGCGGGCCGACGGCGCGGTCGTTCCCGGCGAGCGCAACGTCGCCACCTCGCCCGTGCACCGGCTGGTGCCGCAGGCGCTGGCGCGGCCGGGCTTCGAACTGCGCACCGGTGCCTGGGTGACCCGCATCGAGACCGACCGGCAGACGGGCAGGGCCGTCGGCGTGCGCTACGTCGACCTCGCCGACGGACGGGAATGGCGGCAGCCGGCGGACATCGTCGTGCTCGCCTCCTACACCCTCGGCAACGTGCACCTGCTGCTGCTCTCGCAGATCGGCGAGGCCTACGATCCGGTCAGCGGCCGCGGCCTGGTCGGCAGGGACTACTGCTACAAGTCGGTCGCGCGGGCGAGCGCGTTCTTCGAGGACCGGCATTTCAACCCGTGGATGAGCGACACGCTGACCGCGCTCGACGACTTCAACGCCGGCCCGGACTTCGGCCGCGCCGCTGCCGGCGTCGCCGGCGGCTACATCGTCTACGCCTCGACCGCCGCGGCGACGCCGGTCGGCGCGCGCGCGCTCCCGGCCGGCACGCCGGCCTGGGGCAGCGCATGGAAGCGCGCGATCGCCCACTGGTATCCGCGCACCCTGGCGCTGAGCGCGCAGACGACGATGCTGCCGCGCCGCGGCAACCGCCTCGACCTCGACCCGACCTACCGCGACGCGCTCGGCGATCCGCTGTTGCGCATGACCTTCGACTACGGCGACAACGAGCGCCGCCTGTCGGCGCATTCGATCGGGACGCTCGCACGGATCGCCGAGGCCGCCGGCGCCACGCACTACGTTCCGCCGCAGCCCGCGCGACACTGGTCCGCGGTGCCCTACCAGGCCACCCACTGCGCCGGCGGCACGCGCATGGGCCGCGACCCCGGCGACAGCGTGACCAACGGCTACGGCCAGTGCTGGCAGGCCGACAACCTGTTCATCGCCGGCGCTTCGCTGTTCCCGCACAACGGCTGCTACCCGCCGACCGAACTGGTCTGCGCGCTGGCCTACCGCACGGCCGACGCGATCCGCAGCCGCTACCTGGCGCGGCCCGGGCCGCTGGCCTGAGCGTCGCGGAGCGGCCCTCATGTCCGATGGCGCGACCGGTCCGGGCGACGACGGCGGCGACGTGCGGACGCGCACGGCGGCGTCATCGCGCCGTCGCGTATCGACTCGACGTAGGCGCCGTCGCTCTTCCTTGCCGCGCACGCCCGCAGGGCCGGCGCGAGGCATGCCGCTGGCGTCGACAGGCCCTCCGCCTCCAGCCACGGCGGCCGCCTGCTCGGCGCGGCCGCCTCGATGCGCCGGAGCGCGCGCCCCTCCACGCCGGCGAGCCGCCGGTCCGGGCGCCGGGCCTCGCCGGCACCCATTCCCTGCTCGATCCCGACCTGCCGGCGGGCTGATTCCCGGCCCGCCATCCACCGCCCACGCCCTGGAATCCTTCCCATGCAATACACCAGACTCGGACGCACCGGCCTTCCGGTCTCCCGCCTCGCGCTGGGCACGATGACCTTCGGCCTGCAGACCGACGAGGCCGAGGCGCAGCGGATCCTCGACCGCGCGCTCGATGCCGGCGTCACCCTCGTCGACACCGCCGACATGTACCCGATCGGCGGGACCCTGGAGACCGTCGGACGGACCGAGGAGATCGTCGGCCGCTGGCTGCGCCGGCGGCGCGGCGAGGTCGTCGTCGCCACCAAGGGCGTCAGCCGGGTCGGGCCCGCGGCATGGAACGCCGGCGGCTCGCGCAAGCACCTGATCGAAGCCGCCGAGGCCTCGCTGCGCCGGCTCGGCACCGATGCCATCGATCTCTACCAGCTCCACGCCGACGACCCCGAGACCCCGCTCGACGAGACCCTCGAAGCGCTCGACCACCTGGTCCGCACCGGCAAGGCGCGCTACGTGGGCGTGTCGAACTTCCTCGCCTACCGGCTGGCGCGCGCGCTCGGCCGCGCCGACGTGCTGCGCACCGCGCGGCCGGTGTCGGTGCAGCCGCGCTACAACCTGCTGTTCCGCCAGATCGAGCGCGAGCTGCTGCCGCTGGCCGCCGAGGAAGGGCTCGGCGTGCTCGCCTACAACCCGCTCGCCGGCGGCCTGCTGACCGGCAAGCACCGGCCCGGCGCGCCGCCCGCGGGCACGCGCTTCACCCTGGGGACGGTGGGCGGGCGCTACCAGGACCGCTACTGGCACCCGCGCGAGTTCGAGGCCGTCGAGGCGCTCGAGGGCCTCGCCGCGGCGCACGGGCTGCCGTTGGCCACGCTCGCCATCGCCTGGGCACTGGCCAACCCGGTCGTCGGCAGCGTGCTGCTGGGGGCCAGCCGCGCCGAGCAGCTCGACCAGACCCTGGCCGCGGCCGACCTCGCGCTCGATGCCGGCCTCAAGCAGGAGCTCGACGCGCTGACCCACGGCTTCCGCTTCGGCGACGCCACCCGCTGAGCGCCGGGCCGCGTCCGCGTGACCGCGACCCCCGCACCACCGGTTCGGGCGTGGCGCATCCTCGCCGCGCACCTCCGGCCCCATCGTCCGGCGGCCGCGATCGCGCTGGCGCTCATGCTGGTGGAGGCGGCGGTGGAACTGTCGTATCCGGTCCTGCTGGCGTGCCTCGTCGATCGCGGGATCGTCGCCGGCGATCCCGTGCAGGTCCTGCTGTGGGGCGGCCTCATGCTCGCACTGGCCCTGCTCAGCTTCGCCTGCGGGATCAGCAGCACCTTCTTCGCCTCCGACGCGGGCCAGAGCGTCGCCCGCGACCTGCGGGCATCGATCTTCGATCGCGTGATCGCCGCACCGGTCCGCGGTGTGCAGCGCTTCACCGGCGCGAGCCTGCTCACGCGCTCGACCGGCGACGTGAACCAGATCCAGATCGCCGTGTTCATGTGCCTGCGCCTGTACCTGCGCGCGCCGCTGATCATCGCCGGCGCGGTCGCGCTCGCGATGCTCGTCGACCCCTGGCTCGCGCTGCCGCTGCTGCTGGCCACGCCGTTCGTGGCGCTGGCGCTGCAGCGGACCATGGCGCACGGGCTGCGCCTGTTCCTCGTCGCGCAGGAGCGGCTCGACCGCGTCACCGGCCTGCTCGGAGAGAACCTGCGCGGGCTGTGGCCCATCCGCGCGTTCGGGCGCCGCCGCGACGAGCTCCGGCGTTTCGCCGAAGCCAACGACCGCCTGGCCGACGCATCCGCCGCCGCGCTGCGGCTGTCTGAGATGGTGGTGCCGTCGCTGATCCTGCTGCTCAACCTGTGCGTCGTCGCGGTCCTCTGGCATGGCGCCGAGCGCATCCAGGCGCAGGCCAGCCGCCCCGGCGACGTGGTCGCGGTCCTCAACTACGCGGCCCGCATCGTCGGCGAGTTCTTCTATCTGCCCCTCATCCTGACCAACCTCGGCCGCGCGCGTTCGGCGCTGCGGCGCGTCGGCGAGGTCCTGGCGCTGCAGCCCGAGGAGCGGCCGCCGTCCCCGGCCGAGCGCGCCGGACCGCGCCTCGAGCGGCCGCCTGCGGTCGCGTTCGACGCCGTGACCGTGTGCTATCCCGGGCGCCGCGCGCCCACGCTCGGTCCGCTGCGGGCGGCCGTGCCCGCGGGCCGGATGCTGGCGGTCGTCGGCGCGACGGGATCGGGCAAGAGCACCCTGCTGCAACTGCTGCCGCGGCTGTTCGACGCCGACGGCGGCCGCATCCTGCTGGACGGCCGCGACCTCCGCGACTGGCCGCTGGCGGCGTTGCGCGAGGGCATCGGCTATGTGCCGCAGTCGGCGCCGCTGGCCTCGGGCACGGTCCGCGAGGCGTTGCTGTGGGGCGGGATCGAAGCCGGCGAGGCCGAGCTCGTCGCCGCGACGCGGGCCGCGCGGATCCACGAACAGATCCTGGCCTGGCCGCAGGGCTACGAGACCCCGCTGGCGCAGCGTGGCGGCAACCTCTCGGGCGGGCAGCGGCAGCGCCTGGCGGTGGCGCGCGCGCTCCTGCGCAGGCCCGCGCTGCTGTTGCTCGACGACTGCACCAGCGCACTGGACGCGGCCACGGAAGCGGAGCTGCTGGCGGCCATCGGCCGACTGCCGTGCACGATCCTGTTCGCCACCCAGAAGATCGCGGCCGCGCGCCGGGCCGACGCCATCGTGCTGCTCGATCGCGACGGCGGCGACGCGTCCGGCCGTCACGAGGACCTGTTGCGGGACTCGGAAGCGTATCGTCGCATCGTGCGCTCGCAGGCGGATGCCATGGCGCGCCCCGCCCGTGCGTGAACGCCTCGCCCTGCGGGCGCGGTACGGCCCGATGCCGTCCCTGCGCCTGCCCGCGCCGCTGCCGGACCGGGCGCCGCCGCCGGCGTGCTGGCGCAGCACGCTGCGCGTGCTCTGGCGGCACTTCGCGCGGTACCGGTGGCGGCTGGTCGGGGTCGGCGCCGCCCTGCTCTGCAATGCGGCGATGATCCTGCTGGCGCCGTACCTGCTGGGCGTGGCGGTCGACGCGGCGCTGTCCGCCGAACCGGGGGCCGGCACGGGGCGGCTGGTCGCCGCGCTCGGGCTGGCCTGGGCGCTGCAGCTGGCGGCGACGCTGCTGCAGGCGCACTGGATGATCGGCGTCGCGCAGCGCGGCGTTGCGGACATCCGCCACCGCCTGCTCGCGCACCTGCACGCGGTGCCGCTGCACTACGTCGCGGACCGTCATCGGGGCGACCTGGTCAGCCGACTGACCAACGACCTCGACAACCTCGGCCAGAGCCTGGCCCAGGCGCTGCTGCGGATCGGCACCAGCGTCGTGGTCTTCGCCGGCATGCTCGCGATCATGTTCCGGCTCCAGCCCTGGTTGGCGCTGGCCGGCCTCGTCGTGGTGCCGACGATGTTCCTGGGCATGCGCTGGATCAACGCCCGCGCACCGGCGCTGTTCCACGCCCAGCAGCACGACCTCGGCGCCCTCGCCGCCTTCGTCGACGAATCGCTGTCGATGCACGCGACGGCCAAGGCATTCGCCGCCGAGCGGCCGATCCTCGAGGAGTTCTCCCGGCGCAACCGGCGCCTGCACGCGTCCTCGTACTGGGCGCAGACCTACTCGGGCTTCATGTCCAAGATCATGTACCTGTGCGACAACCTGAGCTTCGCGCTGATCGCCACGGGCGGCGGCGTGCTCGCGCTGTACGGTCTGGTGACCGTGGGCACGATCGTGACGTTCTCCGAGTACGCGCGGCAGTTCTCCCGGCAGCTCAACCAGGTCTCGACGCAGATCGGCCAGCTGCTGACGGCGCTGGCCGGCGCGGCGCGCGCCTTCGAGATCCTCGAGGAGGGGATCGAGGACGATGCCGGCGACGAACTGGCGGCCGTGGCCGGCGACATCCGGTTCGAGGACGTCGGCTTCGCCTATCCGGGCGGACCGCCGGTGCTAGCGGACGTGAGCCTGCACGCCGCTCCCGGGCAGACGCTGGCGCTGGTGGGCGAGACCGGCGCCGGCAAGTCGACGGTGGTGCAGCTGCTGGCGCGCGCGTACGACGCCGGGCGCGGCCGGATCCTGGTCGACGGCCGCGACATCCGCGACATCGGCCGCGCCAGCCTGCGCCGCCACATGGGCTTCGTCCTGCAGGAACCGCTGCTGTTCGGGCTGTCGATCCGGGAGAACGTGCGCTATGGCCGGCCCGGCGCCAGCGACGCCGAGGTCGAGGACGCCTGCCGCCTCGCGCAGGCCCATGCCTTCGTCGAGGCGCTGGAGGACGGCTACGACACCCGCGTCGACCAGGACGACGAGCGCCTGAGCCAGGGACAGCGGCAGCTCCTGACCATCGCGCGGGCGATCCTCGTCGACCCGCGCATCCTCGTGCTCGACGAGGCGACGAGCAGCATCGACAGCCTGACCGAGGCGGCGATCCGGCAGGCGCTGGCCGTGCTGATGCGCGGCCGGACCTGCATCGTGATCGCGCACCGGCTCCATACCATCCGCAGCGCCGACCGGATCGTGGTGCTCGATCGCGGCCGCGTCGTCGAGCAGGGCACCCACGAGGCATTGATCGCGTGCGGCGGGCGCTATGCGCGGCTGTACGCCCGTCCGCACGACATGGCGTGAGGCGGGACCCCGGCCGTTGGGCTGTCTCAGCCAAAGCATTCCCTGTTTTTTCGTTTCCCGCGTCCGCGCCGCGCCGGTATCGTCCGCGGCGGGTCTCCCCCCGCGGGCCCGCGACCCTTCCCGTCCTGCGCGAGTACGCTTTCGATGGCCGAGTTCCGCGGCAAGATCTACGACAGCATCATCGACACCGTCGGGGCGACGCCGCTGGTGCGCCTGGACCGGCTGGCGGCGCATCACGGCGTCACGGCGCGGCTGGTCGGCAAGCTGGAGTTCTTCAATCCGCTGGCCTCGGTCAAGGACCGCCTGGGCGTCGCGCTGGTCGAGGCGGCCGAGCGCGACGGCCGGCTGCGGCCCGGCGCCACCATCATCGAGCCGACCTCGGGCAACACCGGCATCGGCCTGGCCTTCGTGGCCGCGGCCAAGGGCTACCGGCTGATCCTGTGCATGCCCGAAAGCATGTCGATCGAGCGCCGCCGGATGGTCGAGCACCTCGGCGCCTCGGTCGAGCTCACGCCCGCGGCGCAGCGCATGAGCGGCGCCATCGCCAGGGCGCGCGAGCTCAATGCGCGGGTCCCCGGCTCGGTGATCCTGCAGCAGTTCGAGAATCCGGCCAATCCCGCCGCCCACCGCGCATCGACCGCGGAGGAGATCTGGCACGACACCGGCGGCGGCGTCGACATCTTCGTCGCCGGCGTCGGGACCGGCGGCACCATCACCGGCGTCGGCTCGGTGCTCAAGCAGCGCAATCCCGCCGTCCGCGTCGTCGCGGTCGAGCCGGCCGGCAGCGCCACGCTGTCCGGCGGCAAGGCGGGGCCGCACGAGATCCAGGGCATCGGCTCCGGCCATCTGTCGACCTTCCTCGATCGCGGCCTGCTGGACGAGATCGCCACCGTCGGCGACGCCGACGCCCTCGACACCGCCCGCCAGCTCGCGCGGATCGAGGGCATCCCCGTCGGCGTGAGCGCCGGCGCGGCGGTGTTCGCCGCCATTGCGCAGGGGCGGCGGCCGGAGAACGCCGGCAAGCTGATCGTGGCCGTGGTTCCGGATTTCGCCGAGCGCTACCTGTCCACCGCCCTGTTCGAACCACCCGCCGCATCCGAGGAGATCCTGCAATGGGCGACCGGCTGACCTCCGGCATCCACGCCGCCGGCGTGCGTGTCCTGATCCTGCCGGGCCGGGGCGATTCCGGCCCGGCGCACTGGCAGAGCGCCTGGGAGCGCACGGACCCCGCCCTGGTCCGCGTCCGCCAGGCCGAGTGGGACGACCCGCACGTCGACGACTGGGTGGCGACGCTCGACGCGGCCATCCAGTCCGACGACACTCCGGCCATCCTCGTCGCCCACTCGCTCGCGGTCGCCCTGGTCGCCCACTGGGCGGCCCGCCACCGCGGCCCGGTCGCCGGCGCCCTGCTGGTCGCCGCCAGCGACGTGGAGCGCGACGACTACCGGCCCGGCGCGCGGGGCTTCGCGCCGATCCCGCTGCAGCGCCTGCCCTTCGAGAGCATCCTCGTGGCCAGCGACGACGATCCGCGGGTGACCGTCGAGCGCGCGGCCGCCTTCGCCCGGGCCTGGGGCGCGCGCCTGGCGCGGCCGGGTGCGTTCGGCCACCTGGGCTCGGCCGAGGCGCTGGGCGACTGGCCCTACGGGCAGGCCCTGCTGCGACAGCTCGTCGAACACGCCGTCGCCGCGCGCAGCGCCGCGTGAGCGGCGCATCACAGGAGCACGACCTCATGGACATCTTCGTCTCTCCCGCCAAGCCCCTGGTCGTCGGCATCGGCGGCACGCCGCGCGCGCAATCGTCGACCGAGCACGCCTTGCGCCTGGCCCTGGCGGCCTGCGCCGAGCGCGGCGCCGCGACCATCCACCTGGGCAGCGACCTGCTGGTGGCGCTGCCCCACTACGCGCCGGGCGGCGGCGGGCTGAGCTCCGCGCAGCTGGCGCTGGTCAACGCGGTCCGGCGCGCCGACGCGGTCATCATCGCGACGCCGAGCTACCACGGCGCGCCGTCGGGGCTGGTCAAGAACGCGCTCGACACCCTCGAGGAACTGCGCGCCGACGCGCGGCCCTACCTCGACGGCCGCGCGGTCGGCTGCATCGTGACCGCCTACGGCCCCCAGTCGCTGGGCACCGTGCTCGCCGGCCTGCGTTCGACGGTGCACGCGCTGCGCGGCTGGCCGACGCCCTATGCCGCCGCGATCAACACCCGGGAGACGTCGTTGACCGCCGGATCGGAGGATGGCGAGGCCGCAGCCGCGTTGACGCTGGTGGCGCAGCAGACGGTGGACTTCGCCAACGCGTTCCGGCGCCAGCGCCAGCGGCAGCAGTTGGCCGAGTGCAGCGGCCAGGTCGCGGTGCGGAGCCTGGGCGCATGAGCGGCGGCGCGGCCCGTGCCGCATCCGCGGCACCGGACCGCCTGTCCGGCCCCCCGTTCTCGCCGCGCCGGATGCCGCATACCGGCGTCCGCGCCCGGAATCGGTAGCGCATGTCCGCGTCGCTGCAGATCGCCGGCATCGGCAAGAGCTACCGGGTCGACGGCAGCGTGCTGCCGGTGCTGCGCGGGATCGATCTGGACGTGGCGGCCGGCGAGTTCGTCAGCATCGTCGGCGCCAGCGGCTGCGGGAAGTCGACCCTGCTGCGTCTCGTCGTGGGGCTCGAAGGGGATTACTCCGGCCGCATCGCCGTCGCCGGCCAGCCGGTCGCCGGCACCAGCCTCGAACGCGGCATCGTCTTCCAGGAGCCGCGCCTGCTGCCGTGGCTGACCGTCGAGCGCAACATCGCCCTCGGCCTGCTGAACTCGGGGCTGTCCAAGGCGGACAAGGCCGAGGCGGTGCGCGCCCACATCGACCTGGTCAGGCTCAACGGCTTCGAGCGCGCCTGGCCGCACCAGCTGTCCGGCGGCATGGCCCAGCGGGTGGCGCTCGCCAGGGCGCTGGTCAACCGGCCGAAGCTGCTGCTGCTCGACGAGCCGTTCGGCGCGCTCGACGCCCTCACCCGCGCGCACATGCAGACCGAACTGCAGCGCCTGTGGCAGCAGGAAGGCATCACCATGATCCTCGTCACCCACGACGTCGAGGAGGCGGTCTACCTCGGCAACCGGGTCGTGGTCATGCGGCCGCGACCGGGCCGGATCGAGCGGATCGTCGACATCGGCCTGCCGTTCCCGCGCGACCGCAACGGCCCGGCGCTCCTGGACGCGCGGCGCCAGGTCGTCGAGGCCTTCGCCGAAGCCCTGCCGTGAGACGGCCGCGGCCGTCTCACGCGTGGCCGGTCAGGCGGCGATCAGTTCCGCCGGGCCGCCGTGGATGCGGTCGTGGATCCGCTGCGCGCCCAGGCCCGGCACCACGCTCTGGATGAAGGCCACCGCGTAGTCGCGCAGGTAGGCGCCGCGGCGCACCGCGATGTTGGTGGTGATCGGCGGGATCAGGTCGGTTCCTTCGAGCATGGCGATCTTGCGGTCGACCGCAGGGTTGTAGGCGCGTTCGGCGATGATGCCCACGCCCAGGCCCAGCTCCACGTAGGTCTTGATGACATCGGAGTCGACCGCGGAGATGATCACGTTCGGCTCGACCCCCTGCGCGCGGAACGCCTCGTTGATGCGGGCGCGCCCGACCATGCCCTCCTCGAAGGTGATGACCGGGTAGCGTGCGATGTCCACCAGGCCCGGCGCCTCCAGCGCCAGCAGCGGATGGCCGACCGGCGCCACGATCCGATGCGACCACCGGTAGGCCTCGAACTGGACGAGCTCCGCGTTGCCGGTCAGCCCGCTGGGCAGGAAGCCGAGTTCCACGCTGCCGCCGCGCAGCAGCTCCAGGATCTGTCCCGGCGCGCACTGCTGCAGCGACAGCGACACCTGCGGGAACCGCTCGCGGAAGCCGAGGACCACGTCGGGCAACCGGTAGCGGATCTGGGCATGGGTGGCGGCGACCGAGAGGCTGCCGTGATCGAAGCCGCGATACTGCTCCGACGCCTTCTTGAGGCTCTCGCGGTCCTTGAGGATGCGCTCGATGATGCCGGCGATCTCCCGTCCGGGCGTGGTCAGGCCGGTCAGGCGCTTGCCGTAGCGATGGAAGATCTCGATCCCGAGCTCGTCCTCGAGTTCGCGGATCTGCCGGGACACCGCCGATTGCGACGCATGCAGCACCTCGGCGGTTTCGGTCAGGTTGAAGTCGTGGCGGATGGCTTCACGTACTGAGCGCAGTTGCTGGAAGTTCATGTCGGTTGCCGTGGCGTCGATGCGGGCGGAGCGGATGGCGCAGGGGGGCTGACATCTGCGGGCGGCATGGACACATGGCGCGAATCCTCGTGAGGCACGTCCCCGATCTTGGCACAGCCCGCCGCGCGCAGGCGCCCGTCGTCCATGGCAAATGGCGATGCCGGCATGCGCTGCCGGACTGAGCGTCCCGCCATCGCGCCGCGCGGGCCTGTGCGGCGGCCGGTCGCCGGCGCCGCGCGGCGCTTGACCACGCCCCGGCCCGGGGATACCGTGTCGCCGCCGAGGTTCCATCGCTACATCCGAATGGAGCGATGGATTAAAAGGGAAGCCGGTGCGGATCCTCGATCCCAAGCCGGCGCTGCCCCGCAGCGGTAGGTGGAAACGACCTTCGCCATCAGCACTGGAAGCGCCAGACGCGACCGGGAAGCGGCGGACAGTAGGAGGAGCGCACGCGCTCCGCGTCCACGAGCCCGAAGACCTGCCCCGGCCGGCCGGTGCGCGCAACGGCGCCCGGCCGCACGACCTGGGACTTCCGCGGGGAGGTCGCCGGGGCGATCCGCCGCGCCTCGCTGCGCCGGCGGCGCTCCCGTGCCCGTCCGCGCAGGTGCCGGTTCGCCCGAGGGAGGCGAAGGTCGGCCGGACGACGCGCGTGCCGCGAGGCGCGCCGTCTGCGGCCGCCTGCGTCCTCCCGCCACCCACGCACGAGGACACGACATGGCACTGGTCACCCATCTTGGATTTCCCCGCATCGGCGCGAAGCGCGAGCTCAAGCGCGCCGTGGAGGACTATTGGCAGGGCGGCCTCGCGGCCGAGGCGCTGCAGGACATCGCGCGCGATCTGCGCCTGCGCCACTGGCGGCTGCAGCGCGAGGCCGGCGTGGACCTGCCGCCCAGCAACGACTTCTCGCTCTACGACCAGGTGCTCGACGCCGCGTTCTGCGTCGACGCGGTGCCCGAGCGCTACCGCGCGCTGGCCGACGCCGACCCGCTGGCCGGCTACTTCGCGCTGGCGCGCGGCCACCAGCGCGGCGGGCTAGACCTGCGCGCGCTGGAGATGACCAAGTGGTTCGACACCAACTACCACTACCTGGTCCCCGAGCTGCACGCCGGCCAGCGCTTCCGCCTGCGCGACGACAAGCCGGTGCGCGAGTACCTGGAGGCGAAGGCGGCGGGCATCGAGACCCGCCCGGTGCTGATCGGGCCGGTGACCCTGCTGTGGCTGTCCAAGACCGTCGACGGCAGCGACCGCTTCGACCTGCTCGACGCGCTGCTGCCGGTCTACGCCGAGCTGCTGCGCCGGCTGCACGACGCCGGCGCCGGCTGGGTGCAGGTGGACGAGCCGGTGCTGGTGCTCGACCTCGACGACCGCGTGCGCGACGCCTGCGCCCGCGCCTACGCCGCGCTGGCGCAGGCGCCGCGGCCGAAGCTGCTGCTGGCGACCTACTTCGGCGCGCTGGGCGACAACCTGCCGCTGGCCGCGGGCCTGCCGGTGGACGGCCTGCACGTGGACCTGGCGCGCGCGCCGGAGCAGCTGGGCGAGGTGCTGGCGGCATTGCCGGCCGGGCGCGTGTTCTCGGCCGGCCTGGTCAACGGCCGCAACGTCTGGCGCACCCACCCGGACAACGCGCTGGTGCTGGCGCGCTACGCCCGCGAGGCGGTCGGCGACGAGCGCCTGTGGCTGGCGCCGTCGTGCTCGCTGCTGCATGTGCCGGTCGACACCGCGCACGAGACCGGGCTCGACGAGGAGTTCCGCGGCTGGCTGGCGTTCGCGAAGCAGAAGCTGGAGGAGCTGCGCCTGCTGGCCGACGCGCTGGACGACGAGGGCGCCGCGGCCGATGCGCTGGCGCAGGCGCGCGCGCGCGTGGAGAGCCGCCGCCGCTCGCCGCGCGTGCACCGGCCGGAGGTGGCCGCGCGGCTGCAGGGGCTGGGCGAGGTGCGCGCGCAGCGGCAGTCGCCGTACCCCCGGCGCGCCGAGCTGCAGCAGGAGGCGCTGGGGCTGCCCTCGTTCCCGACCACCACCATCGGCTCGTTCCCGCAGACCCACGAAGTGCGGCAGGCGCGCGCCCGGCATCGCGCCGGCAAGCTGTCGGATGCCGACTACCAGGCCTTCCTGGAGGCCGAGACCGCGCGCTGCGTGCGCATCCAGGAGGAGCTCGGCCTCGACATGCTGGTGCACGGCGAGTTCGAGCGCAACGACATGGTGGAGTACTTCGGCGAGCAGCTCGACGGCTTCGCCTTCACCAGGAACGGCTGGGTGCAGAGCTACGGCTCGCGCTGCGTGAAGCCGCCGGTGATCTACGGCGACGTCGTGCGCCCGGCGCCGATGACGGTGCGCTGGTCGGCCTACGCGCAGTCGCTGACCGGGCGGCCGATGAAGGGCATGCTGACCGGCCCGGTGACGATCCTGCAGTGGTCGTTCGTGCGCGACGACCAGCCGCGCGCGGAGACCTGCCGGCAGATCGCGCTGGCGCTGCGCGACGAGGTGCAGGACCTGGAGGCGGCGGGCATCCGCGCGATCCAGATCGACGAGCCCGCGCTGCGCGAGGGCCTGCCGCTGCGCCGCGCCGACTGGGCCGCCTACCTCGACTGGGCGGTGGAGAGCTTCCGCCTCAGCGCCTCGGGCGTGCGCGACGAGACCCAGATCCACACCCACATGTGCTACTCGGAGTTCAACGACATCATCGAGGCGGTCGCGGCGATGGACGCCGACGCGATCTCGATCGAGACCTCGCGCTCGCGCATGGAGCTGCTGGACGCATTCGTGCGCTTCCGCTATCCCAACGGGATCGGCCCGGGCGTGTACGACATCCACTCCCCGCGCGTGCCCGACGCCGGCGAGATGATCGCGCTGCTGGAGAAGGCGCGCGCGGTGATCCCGCAGGCGCAGCTGTGGGTGAACCCGGACTGCGGCCTGAAGACGCGCGCCTGGCCGGAGACGCGCGCCGCGCTGGAGGCGATGGTCGCCGCGGCGCGGGCGCTGCGCACGCAGACCGCCGCCCCGGCCTGACCGCGGTGTGCCGGAGGCGCCCCCGATGCATGCGGGGGCGCCTCCGCCGTCGCGCGCGAGCGCGCTCCTACGGGCTGCCCATCGCGCTTGGAACATGGCCCCGGCGCCGCGCGATTTCGCCAGCGCATGGCGGCGCGATCCGCAGCGCTAAGGCGCGCGTGCCCCGCTGCGATCGGGGTCGGGGCGCAGGCGCAGCACGCCGGGTTCGGGCGCGTCCAGCACCACCGGGTAGGCGTCGGCGAGCGCGCCGGCGAAGGCGGCCGCGCCGTCGCTGCGGAACACGCCGGTGATGCGGATCGCGGCCAGGCCCTCGCCGTCGAGCACGACGCGGCCGTGGCCGTAGCGGTTGAACTCCGCCGCCGCGTCCACCAGCGCGGCCTCCTCGAACACCAGCCGCCCCGACAGCCAGGCCGGCGCGGACGTCGCCTGCAGCGGCTCGATCCGCGGCGCCGGCAGGCCGGCGCCGAGCCGGGCGCGCTGGCCGGCCACCATCCGCACGGGCGCGGCGGCCGCTCCGCGCGCTTCCTCCGGCGGCAGCAGCAGCACTTCGCCCTCGATCAGGGCCACGTCGACCGTGCCTTCGTCGCGGCGCATCTCGAAGGCGGTGCCGACCACGCGCACGCCGCCGTGGCGGGTCCGCACCGACAGCGGGCGCGCCTCCGGTGCGACGCGGAAGAAGGCGCGGCCGCGGTCCAGGACCATCCTGCGCTCGTCGTCCAGGTAGGCGACCCGCAGCCGGGTGTCGGTGTCCAGGGTGACCCGGGTGCCGTCCTCCAGCGACAGGTCGCGCTGCTCGCCGACGGCGGTGGCGTAGGTCGTCTCCGGCGCCGGCGCCGGCGGCCGGGTCAGCGCCCAGGCGCCGATCGCCGCGGCGACGACCGCGGCGGCCGCGGTCGCGAGCGCGCGGAGGCGCCGGGGCCGGCGCGCGCCGGATGGGCGCGCCTCTGCGCCCGCCAGGCGCCGGGCGATCTCCGGGTCCGGCGCGTGCTCGCCGGCCTCCGACCACAGCCGCTCCAGCCGCTCGTAGGCGCTGCGATGGCGCGGGTCCGCCTCCAGCCACGCCGCCCAGCGCTGCGTGTCGGCGGCGGCGACGTCGTCCGAGCGCAGGCGCGCGAACCAGGCGGCCGCCTGCTGGCGTACGGGGTCGCCGCCAGCGATCGATTCGAGTTCCGAACTCATGCTCCGCCCAGCTTCGCGTCCAAGTGCAGCAGTGCGCGCATCATGTGCTTCTCCACGGCGCTCGCGCTGATCCCGAGCCGCTTGGCGATGGCGCTGTAGGTCAGCCCATCATATCGCTGCAGCAGGAAGACCTGGCGACAGCGCGGTGACAGCTCGTCCAGCGCCTGCAGGAAACGCCGCAGGCGCGCCTCGTGTTCGTAGACGCGCTCGCAGGAGGGTTCCTCACCCTGCCAGCCCAGCACGGCCGTCTCGATCGGCACGTGGTCGGCGACGTGGTGGCTGCGGTCGCGGCGGAAGCGGTCGCGCAGCAGGTTGGAGGCGATGCGCAGCAGGTAGGCCTCGACGTTGGCCAGGCCGGCGAGGCTTTCCGCCGGCTGCTGGCTCAGCCGCGCCAGCGTCTCCTGGGTCAGGTCCTCCGCGTCCTCGGGCGAGGCGAGGTGGCGCGAGAAATAGCGCATCAGCGCCGGCCTGTGGCGTTGCGCCAGCAGGCCGAGGTCGCGCGCATCGGCGTGCGGCACGGCGGCTCCGGGCGCCTGGCCGGTGGCGGGGCGATTCATGGGCGGGGGCGGGGGGAGGAAGACGACGACTGGCGCTTCCGACCCTACGTCAGTCCCGATCCGCCGGCAAGGTGAGGAATCCGCCGGGACCTGCGTCTACCTCTCATGAGGGATCGCTCAACCCGTCATGGACGACCGGCATCGGTCACGACCATCGAGGGGAATGCATGGCAAGGGGTTCAATGGGTTCCGGGACGCACGGCGATCGCCGGCTTTCGCTCCGTCCGCTGGCTACGGCGCTGGCCGTCGCGCTGGCAGTGGCGACCGCCGCGGTCGCGGCGCCGGCCGCGGCGCAGACGCCGGCGCAGCACTACGCGATCGAGCGCCAGCCGCTCGGCTCGGCCCTGAACCAGCTGGCGATCGCCGCCGACCGCCAGATCATGGTGGCGCCGGAACTGGTCCGCGGCCTCGAGGCGCCCGGGCTGTCGGGCCGCTACACGCTGGACGAGGCGCTGTCCCGGCTGCTGGCCGGGACCGGGCTGTCGTACCGCGAAAGCGACGCCGGGGTCATCATCGTCCCGGTCGAGCGGCCGGCCGGCGCGGCCCCGCAGGCCGCCGCGCCGCAGGCGCAGGGCGGCGCGGCCCCGGGCGCCACCGACCTCGACGCCGTGCGCGTCTCGGCCTCGCGCATCGACCGGCCCGACTTCGTCTCGCCCACGCCGATCCTGCCGATCAGCGCCGAGGAGCTGAGCCTGGACACCCGCACCAACGTGGGCGCCGCGCTCAACGACCTGCCGCAGTTCCGCGCCACCAGCTCGCCGCAGACCACCGGGTCCAATACCGGCGCCGGCAACGCGCCGGTGGACCTGCGCGGCCTGGGCATCAGCCGCACGCTGGTGCTGCTCGACGGGCGGCGCGTCTCCGGCGACAACGACCTCAACACCATCCCCTCGGTACTGGTGAAGTACGTCGACGTGGTGACCGGCGGCGCCTCGGCGGCCTGGGGTTCGGGCGCGGTCGGCGGCGTGGTCAACATCACCCTCGACCACGACTTCACCGGGGCGAAGCTCGGTGCGCAGGCCGGCCGATCGACCTATTCCGACGGCGACGAGCGGCGCTTCGAGGGCGCCTGGGGCGCCGATTTCGCCGACGGCCGCGGCCACGTGCTCATCGGCGGCGAGTTCCTCGACAACGACGGCATCGTGCCGCGCAGCGCGCGCGAGCGCGCCGGGCGCTGGTCGACCCTGTCGATCGGCGGCACGCCCACGCTGATGCCCGACGTCGGCTTCTCCGACGCCGCCATCGGCGGCCTGATCGTCGGCGCGCGCGACGCGGCCGGCAACGCGCTGAGCGGCTTCTCGCTGGCCGGCAAGGCCTTCAACCCCGACGGCTCGCTGCGCGACTTCGACTACGGCACCGTGGTCGGCGCGCTGATGAGCGGCGGCGAAGGCCCGTCCAACGACGACTACAGCCCGCTGAGCGCGCCGCAGAAGCGCTACTCGGCGCTGGCCAGCGTGCGCTACGACCTCAGCGACACGGTGCGCATGACCGCGGACCTGCGCCATTCGCGGATGTACAACCACTACATCTGGTTCGGCGACCACAACCGCGGCAGCTCGCTGTCGATCGGGATCGACAACGCCTTCCTGCCCGACCAGGTGCGCGCCGAGATGCTGGCCGCCGGCGCCAGCACGCTGACGCTGGGCCGCTTCAACAACGACATCAACTACCCGCACATCGACTTCGAGCGCAGGACCACCCAGGCCACGCTCGCCTTCGACGGCTACGCTGGCGACGACTGGCGCTGGAGCGCGTACTACTCGCACGGCGAGGCCGAGCAGAACTTCGACACCCCCGGCTTCGTGCTGCGGCAGGAGTGGGCCAACGCGATCGACTCGGTGATCGACCCCGCCAGCGGCCAGCCGGTATGCCGGGTGACGCTGAACGATCCCGGCGTGTACTGCGTGCCGATCGACCTGTTCGGCGAGGGCGCGCCGTCGCAGGAGGCGGCCGACTACGTCACCGGCACCCCGAGCCAGCGCTCGACGGTCAAGCTCGACACCTTCGGCGCGAGCCTGCGCGGCGAGCCCTTCGAGATGCCGGCGGGCGCGGCCTCGGTGGCGGTCGGCGTCGAGGCGCGGCGCGAGTCGATCGACCAGCGCGTCGGCGCCCTGGACGCGGCCAAGGCCTTCCGCTCCTTCAGCTTCAATCCCATGAAGGGCAGCTTCAACGTCAAGGAGCTGTTCGGCGAGGTGCTGCTGCCGATCGCCAAGGACCGCCCGGGGCTGCACGACTTCTCGCTCAACGCCGCCGCGCGCGTGTCCGACTACTCCACCACCGGCGCGATCTGGTCGTGGAAGCTGGGCGCGACCAACGAGTTCTTCCCGGGCTTCCGCGGCCGCGTCGCGCGCTCGCGCGACATCCGCTCGGCGAACCTGTCGGAGCTGTACACCACCAGCACCACCGGCTGGAGCTACGTGCTCGACCCGGTGACCGACCAGACCGTCTATGCGCTCAGCAACGGCGGCGGCAACCCCGACCTGGTCCCGGAGACCGCCGACACGCTGACCGCCGGGGTGACCTGGTCGCCGCAGTCGGTGGAGGGCCTGGACCTGTCGGTCGACTACTTCGACATCCGCATCCAGGACGTGATCACCACCATCGGCCTGCAGGACATCCTCAACCGCTGCGCGGCAGGCAACGCGGCGATGTGCGCCCGCGTCGAGCGCGACGCGGGCGGCAACATCGTCCGCATCGTGTCCACCTACACCAACCTGTCGGAGTACAAGACCGACGGCGTGGACGTCGAGGTCGCCTACCGGCGCCCGGCGACGCTGTTCGGCGTCGACGGCACGCTGACCGCGCGCACGCTGGCGACCTGGATCCACAGCCTGACCACCGACGACGGCATCAACAACATGGAGTACGTCGAGTCGCAGGGCTACGCCTTCGGGCTGGGCGTGCCGAAGTGGCGCGCGGTGTCCAGCCTGAGCTTCGCCAGCGACCGCTTCTCGGCCAACGTGCGCGCCCGCTACATCGCCGCGGGCCAGTACGACCGCAACCAGGCCATCGTCAACGGCGCGATCGGCAGCTACGTCTACTACGACCTCGGCGCCAGCGCGCGCCTGGGCGAGGGCCGGCTGGTCGAGCTGTACGCGGCGGTCAACAACGTGACCAACAAGCTGGCGCCGATCGGCTCGACGTTCTCGCCCTACTACGACGTGATGGGGCGCTACTACACCGCCGGCGTCCGCCTGAACTTCTGACCGCCGGCGCTCTGCCGCCCATCGAACCACGGGGACCGAATGAACCACCTCTTGCGCACTCTCCTGGGCCTGGCCCTGACCGCGGCCGCCACCGCCGCGCACGCCGAGGTGGCGCCGCCGGCCGCGGTGCTCGCCGACGGCCTGCCGCCGATCCCGGCCGCCACCGCCGAGGCCACCCGGCCCTACCTGGAGTTCCGCAGCGCGAACTTCCTGGGCTGGAACCCGGCCGACCGCTCGATGCTGATCAAGACCCGCTTCGGCAGCACCGACCAGCTGTTCCGGGTCGCCGCGCCGGAGGGCGCGCGGCGGCAGATCAGCTTCGAGAACGAACCCACGCCGTTCGCCACCCACGCCCCCGCCGGCGGCGACGCGCTGGTGGTGCAGAAGGACGTCGGCGGCGACGAGTTCTACCAGCTCTATCGGCTGCAGGACGGCCGACTGACGCTGCTGACCGACGGCAGGAGCCGCAACTGGTTCGGCGCCTGGAGCCGCGACGGCCGCCTGATCGGGTACTCGTCCACGCGCCGCAACGGCGCCGACGCCGACCTGTACGTGATGGACCCGCGCGATCCGTCCACCGAGCGCCGCGTGGCGACGGTGTCCGGCGGCGGCTGGAACATCAGCGACTTCTCGCCCGACGGCACCCGCGCGCTGGCGATCGACCGGCGCTCGATCGACCACGCGGCGATCCACGAGGTCGACCTCGCCAGCGGCCGCACCACGCCGCTGACCGACCCGGCGCAGGCGGTGTCCTACGCCGACGCGCGCTACGCCGCCGACGGCCGGATCTGGGTGCTGTCGAGCCGGGACTCGGACTTCGTGCGCCTGGGCAAGCTGGACCCGCGCAGCGGCGCGTTCGCCGCGCTCAGCCCGGAGACGCGCTGGGACGTCGGCGACTACGCGGTGGCGCCCGACGAGCGCTTCGTGGTCTACGCCGTCAACGAGGCGGGCGTGTCGCGCATCCGCGTGCTCGACCCGGCCGGCGGCGCGGTGCGCGACGTCGAGGGGCTGCCGGCCGGCGTGCTGCACTGGAGCTTCGGCGACACGATCCAGGTCGCGCCCTGGGGCGAGATCGGCCTGAGCCTGTCCGCGGCCGGGGTGCCGGGCGATGCGTTCTCGATCGATCCCGACACGCTGGCGGTGCGCCGCTGGACCTTCAGCGAGGCCGGCGGCCTGGACCTGGCGCGCAACCGCGAGCCGGAACTGGTGGAGATCGAGAGCTTCGACGGCGAGCCGATGTCGGGCTTCCTGTACCGGCCCGACCCCGGACGCTTCCCCGGCCCGCGGCCGCTGATCGTCGACATCCACGGCGGGCCGGAGGGACAGAGCCGGCCCGGCTTCCTGGGCGCCGACAACTACCTGATCAACGAGCTGGGGATCGCGATCTTCCTGCCCAACGTGCGCGGTTCGTCCGGCTACGGCAAGCGCTTCCTGGGCCTGGACAACGGCCCCTGGAAGCGCGAGGACTCGGTCCGCGACGTCGGCGCCTTCCTCGACGCCCTGCAGCGCGACGCCGGGCTCGACGCCGGGCGCTTCGCCGTCTACGGGTTCTCCTACGGCGGCTACATGTGCTACGCGTCCGCGGTGCACTACAGCGAGCGCCTGCGCGCGGCCAGCTGCGCGGTGGCGATCTCGGACTTCGTGACCTTCCTGGAGAACACGCAGAAGTACCGCCAGGACCTGCGCCGGGTCGAGTACGGCGACGAGCGGGTCCCGGAGCAGCGCGCCAGGCTGGGCGAGATCTCGCCGCTGCGCAACGTCGAGCGCATCCGCGTGCCGCTGATGGTCGCCACCGGCGGCAACGACCCGCGGGTGCCGGCCTCCGAGGCCGAGCAGATCGTCGCCGCGGTCCGCGCCCGCGGCGGCGAGGCCTGGCACGTGCTGGCGCGCAACGAGGGCCACGGCTTCCACAAGCGCGAGAACCGCGACTTCATCTTCTGGGCCGGCGTGGAGTTCTGGAAGCACGCGCTGCTCGGCGAGCGTTGAGCCCGGTGGAGGCGTGGGGCCGCGCGGGCGCACGCCCCGGCGTGGGCGACGGGGGCGGCCATCGCACAAAGCAGGCCCGCACCCA
>NZ_JAIWPR010000055.1 GCF_021191635.1 Alterluteimonas quercicellularis | reverse complement strand
GGCGCGCTTCGGTGCAGCGGGCGCCTCGGCGGCCGGCGATGCCCGTCTCGGCGGCGCGGCATCGGCCGCCAGCGCGGCACGCGCCGCCGCAGCGGCATCCCGGCCCGTGCCGCGCGGCGCGGCACCGCCGGCGGCGGACGGCGCCGCCGCCTCGCCTTCCAGCGGGCGGAACGCCAGCATCCGCAGCAGGCTCATCTCGAACCCGGTGCGCGGGCTCGGCGCCAGCGGCAGCTCGCGGCGGCCGTCGAGCGCCATCTGGTACCACAGCTGCACCAGTTCCGGGCGCAGCGCCGGCGCCAGCGCGTCCAGGTCGATGCCCTCGCCCTCGATCGCGCTGGCCGGCACCAGCTGCCGCACCTGCACCCGGTGCAGCGCCTCGGCGAGCGCGTCGAGCACCCCGCCCCAGTCGGGCGAGAACTCGGCCAGCGCACCGACCTCGGCCAGCAGGCCGTCGCCGTCGCCGCCCGCGAGCGCGGCCAGCAGCGCGCCCACGCGGGCGCGGTCGACGGTGCCCAGCATCGCGGCGACGCCGGCGTCCTCCAGCCGCCCGCCGGTGTAGGCGATCGCCTGGTCGAGCAGCGACAGCCCGTCGCGCAGGCTGCCGTCGGCGGCGCGCGCGAGCTGGCGCACCGCGCCGGGCTCGAAGGCGATGCCCTCGGCCTCCAGGATGCGCCCGATCTGGCCCTCGATCTGGCCCAGGTCCAGCCGCTTCAGGTTGAACTGCAGGCAGCGCGAGAGCACGGTCACCGGCAGCTTCTGCGGGTCGGTGGTGGCGAGCAGGAACTTCACGTGCTCCGGCGGTTCCTCCAGCGTCTTCAGCAGCGCGTTGAAGGCCGACTTCGAGAGCATGTGCACTTCGTCGATCAGGTAGACCTTCACCCGTCCGCGCGAGGGCATGTACTGCGCGTTGTCGATCAGCTCGCGCACGTCGTCCACGCCGGTGTTGCTGGCCGCGTCGATCTCGAGCAGGTCGATGAAGCGCCCGGCGTCGATCGACCGGCAGGTCTCGCAGACGCCGCAGGGATCGGCCGAGGTGCCGGACTCGCAGTTCAGGCTCTTGGCGAAGATCCGCGCGATCGTGGTCTTGCCCACGCCGCGGGTGCCGGTGAACAGGAAGGCATGGTGCACGCGGCCGGAATCCAGCGCGTTGGTCAGCGCGCGGACCACGTGTTCCTGCCCGACCAGCTCGGCGAAACGCTTCGGACGCCACTTGCGGGCGAGGACGAGGTAGGACATGCCGCCATTCTGCCACGCCCTACCCCCACCCTCCCTGTCCGCGCACCCGCCGCCGCGCTTCCTTGTTCCGGGGCCGCCCTGGGGCTAGAATGCGCGGCCCTGCCCGCGGCCCGCCCGGCGCGGACGGGTCCGGGAGGAGAGGTGTCCGAGTGGTTGAAGGAGCACGCCTGGAAAGTGTGTAAGCGGCTAAACCCCGCTTCGCGGGTTCGAATCCCGCCCTCTCCGCCATCTTCAACTGCAAAGGGGCCTCGCCGGCCCCTTTGCAGTTGAAGACGGTACGGGTGGATTTGATGAGAACCCGCGGTTCGACGAATTCGTCAGGAACGAATTCGGACAGCCGCAGGCTGGCCCCGCAGGCGCATCGCGCCGGAGGGGCGAGGCCCATGGATGGGCCGAGCCATCCCGCCCGTACATCACAACCAGTTCGTTTCTATGGTGGCCTCGCCGGCCCCTCGCGACGCTAGGTCGAAAATCCCGCCAGGGCCGGAAGGCAGCAACGGTATCGATCGACGCGGGCGACGAGGTCAGTCGGCGGGGCCATCGCCTTTTCGGGCCGCCTCCGGCTCCGCGCCTGCGCAAGCCGCCGCGGCGGCCGCGCGCGCCGCGGGGCGGCCGGCGATCGCCAGGGCGTCGGGTTCGTCGCCGGTCGGCCAGCGTGCGACCACCTGCCAGCGCTCGCTGTCCACCACCGCGATCTCGTTGCCGCCGCTGACCGCCACGTAGACGCGCGGCCGCGCCGGGTCGGCGATCACGCCGATCGGCAGCGCGGCGCGCCCGAGCAGCGTCTCCCGGTACGCGCGGCCCGGCTCGGACAGGGCCACGGTGGCGACCGGCGCGTGCGTGACGGCATCGAACACCGCCAGCGTGGCCGCGCGGGCGTTGGTCACCAGCGCGTGGCGGCCGTCCGGCGTGAACGCCACCCGGATCGGGAAGCCGGGGCTCGGCAGCGTCGCCCGCACCGCCAGGGTCCCGGGATCGTGCACGGTCACGGTGTCGGCGGCGCGGTTGGTCACCCACACGCTGCCGTCGGGGGCCACCTCGATGCCCTCGGCGCCGTCGCCCGCCGGGCGTTCCAGCCTCCGCCCGCCGGCCAGGTCCACGCGCACCACGCTGCCCGCGCGGATCTTGCTGACGTAGGCGGTGGCACCGTCGCGCGACAGCGCGACCATGTGCCCGACGCCCTCGCCCACCTCGTAGGCGCGCCCCACCCGCCCCGCAGCGACGTCCACGCACAGCAGCGCGCCGCCCGCCTCCGCGGTGGCGAACAGGCGCCCGTCCGGCGCGTAGCGCAGGCCGTGCGGCCGCCGGTGCGCGCCGAGGTCGATCGCACGCGGCGCGCCGCCGTCGAGCGCGATCGCGGTCAGGCTGGCACCCGGCACGTCGTGGCCGTACTCGGAGACCACCGCGGTCCGCCCGTCCGGCGAGACCGCGATCTCGTGCGGCGCGGCGCCGGTCGCGGTCTCGGCAAGCCGGCGGCCGTCGTCGAGCGACAGCCGCCACACCGTGTCGGCGGCCTTGTTGCCGACCAGCAGTTCGCCCTGCGCCCAGGCCGGCGCGGCGGCCAGCAGCCACAGGCAGGCCGCGAGCCGTCTCATGCGCCGCGCCCTCCCTCGCCTTCGCCGGGGTGTAGCCAGCCGGCGTCGCCCTCGGCGTAGCGCTCGCGCTTCCAGATCGGCACGTCGCGCTTGATCTCGTCGATGATCGCGCGGCAGGCCTCGAACGCGGCGCCGCGATGCGCCGACGCCACGCCGACCCAGACCGCGAGATCGCCGACCGCGAGGTCGCCGACGCGGTGCACGCACAGCGCCGCCTTCAGGTCGAAGCGCGCCAGCGCGGCCGCGACGATGCGCTCGCCCTCTGCCTCGGCCAGCGCGGCGTAGGCCTCGTAGCGCAGGCCGCGCACCGCGCGTCCGTCGTGGTGGTCGCGCACCCAGCCCTCGAACGTCGCGCAGGCGCCGGCCGCGGGATGGCGCAGGCGCGCGTGCAGCGGCGCGATCTCGATCGGCCCGGCCGACAGCCGGAAGCGGCGCGCCGCGTCCATGCTCAGCCTCCGCTCACCGGCGGGATGAAGGCGACCTCGCTGCCTGCGCGCGGCGCATCGCCCCAGCACGCGAACGCGCCGTCGACCGCCACGCGCAGGCGCTTGCGCGGCAGCGCGAAGCCGTGCCGCGCGCGCAGCGCCTCGTAGAGGCCGGCCAGGTCGGCGGCGTCGGTGTCCACGGTCTCCTCGGCCAGGCCGGCGGCGTCGCGCAGGCTGGCGAAGTACAGCACCGTCAGCCGGCTCACGGCGCGCGCCCCACGTCGCGCTTGCCGCCGCGCTTGGAGGCCAGGCGCGCGGGGCCGATCGAGATCGCGTGCGACAGCGCCTTGCACATGTCGTACACCGTCAGCGCGGCCACCGTCGCGCCGGTCAGCGCTTCCATCTCCACCCCGGTGCGGTGCGTCGTCTTCACCGCGCACTCGATGCGCAGTTCGCGCTCGCCGCGCCAGTCGATGTCGATGCGCACGCCGTCGATGGGCAGCGGATGGCAGAACGGGATCAGCTCGTGGGTGCGCTTGACCGCCAGGGTACCGGCGATCACCGCGGTCTCGACGATGCCGCCCTTGGCGCTGCGCAGGCCGCTGGCGCGCAGCTGCGCGGCGACGTCGGCGGGAAAGCGCACTGCGCAGACCGCGCTGGCGCTGCGCGCGGTGACGGCCTTGCCCGAGACGTCGACCATCGCCGGGCGCCCCTGCGCGTCGAGATGGGTCAGCGCGGGCTTCGGCTTGGCGGGACGGGTTGCGGCCATGGGGACTCGTGGGAACAACGGTGCGTCAGATGGTACCCGCCCCGGTATCGGGCGTGCCCTGGTGGAAGACCATCCGCCAATGCCCGTCGGCCTCGCGCCGCCACCAGGAGCTGCGCAGCGAACGCCGCTCGTCGCCCTCGGTGCGCCGGACCGCGGCGTAGTTCACCCGCGCGACCTCGGCGGTGACGAAGTGGACGCGCATCGGGCCGGTCCCGAAGGCGACGCCGCGCTCCTCGGGCAGGGCCTCCAGCGCGTGGGCCTTGCCGAAGACCGCGCCCGAGGCGCCGATCTCCAGGAAGTCATCGTCCAGCAGCGCATCGACGCGAGCGCGGTCGGCGCGCACCTCCGGCCGCAGCAGTTCGCGCTCCAGCCGCTCCAGCTCGGCCGCGGCGTCCGCGCTCATCCGCCGCGCGCCCCGGCCACGGCCGCATAGTGGGCGAGCCGCTCTTCGAGGCTGCCGTCGTGCAGCTCGAACAGGTGATCGTCGAAATCGTAGACGTATAGCGAGGCGCCCTCGCCGGGGATGCGCGGGCGCGCGGGCCGGATCTCCGCGCCGATGCGGCGCAGCCGCGCCTCGTAGGCCGGCAGCTCGGCGGCGTCCACGGCGAAGGCGACGTGCTGGTAGCTGCGCGCGGCCGGCGGCTCGCCCTGCATCGCGGCGATCCACACCCCGCCCAGCACGAAGAACTTCTCCGGCGACAGCGAGTGCTCCACGCCTGCGCTGTCGTACACCTCGCGCGCGCCCAGCCCGTCGCACAGGAAGCGCGCCATCCGCGCCAGGTCGCGCACCACGAAGGTCAGGTGGCTGACCCCGCGCACGCCTCAGCCCCCGACCAGGAACATCTCGACCCGCCGGCGGCCGCCGGCGCGATCGGCGCCGCGCAGTTCGCTGTAGCGGTCGGCGCGGCGCGACCACAGCGCCGCCACGCGCGCGGCCAGCGCGGCCTCGCCCTCGCCCAGCAGCCCGCGCAGCGGCGTGCCGCCGGCGGCGAACAGGCAGGTGTACAGGGTGCCGTCGGCGGCCACCCGCGCGCGGTGGCAGTCGCCGCAGAACGGCGCGGTGACCGAGGCCACGAAGCCGATCTCGCCGCCGCCGTCGGCGTAGCGGTAGCGCGCGGCCACCTCGCCGCGGTAGTGCGGCGCCAGCGGCGCCAGCGGCCAGCGCGCGGCGATCCGCTCGCGCAGCTCGGCCGAGGGCACCACGCGCTCGCGGTTCCAGCCGTTGCAGGTGCCCACGTCCATGTACTCGATGAAGCGCAGCACGTGGCCGCTGCCGCGGAAGCGCTCGGCCAGCGGCAGCACCTGGTCGTCGTTGACGCCGCGCTGCACCACGCAGTTGATCTTGATGGCGGAGAAGCCGGCGGCCTGCGCCGCGTCGAGCCCGGCCAGCACGTCGGCCACCTCGCCGCGGTCGCCCGACAGCGCACGGAACCGCGCCGGGTCGAGCGCGTCCAGGCTCACCGTGAGCCGGCGCAGGCCGGCCTCGCGCAGCGCCCGCGCGTGCCGGGCCAGCAGGCTGCCGTTGGTGGTCATCGCCAGGTCCTCGATCCCCGGCACCCGCGCCAGCCGCGCGACCAGCGCGGGGAGGCCGCGCCGCAGCAGCGGCTCGCCGCCGGTGATGCGCAGCTTGCGCACGCCGACGCGGGCGAAGCCGCGCACCAGCGTCTCCATCTCGTCGAACGACAGCCGCCCGGCGGCGTCGAAGCCGTAGTCGTCGGGCACGCGGTCGGCCGGCATGCAGTAGCCGCAGCGGAAGTTGCAGGCCTCGATGACCGACAGCCGCAGGTCGTGCAGCGGCCGGCCCAGCCGGTCCAGCGGCAGCGGCAGCGGCGCCGGCAGCACGACCGCGTTCATGCCGGCAGCCCCGCGGACGGCGCGCGCAGCGCGAAGGCCTGGTCCGGCACGGCGACCCGGCGGCCGCGCGCGCGCAGCGCCTCGCCATCGGCGGCGCCGGCGTAGTGGTAGAGCACGCAGCGCTCGAGCAGCTCCGGCGGGTACTCGCGCTCGAGGTCGTCGATGCCGCTGTGCGAGGGATTGCCGCGCAGCGCGCAGTCGTGCGCGACCAGCTCGCCCTCGGCCGCATGGCGCGCCAGCAGGTCGGGGATCGGCCGGGTGTCGCCGCTCCACACCAGGCTGCCCGGCAGCCGCAGCCCGAACGCGGTGCCCGGCCAGTGGTGGCGCACGGCGAAGGTCTCCAGGCGCACGCCCTCGTGCCAGAACGCCGCGCCGACCGGGATCACCCGGAACGCATCCCAGAAGTTGGCGCCGCCCTCGGCCAGCACGTTCGGGTAGTCGCCCACGCGCTGGTGCAGCAGCGGCAGCACCGGCGCCGGCACGTACACCGGCATGCGGCCGCGCCGCGCCGGGTCGAAGTAGGCGGACACGAACAGGCGCTCGAAGCCGGACACGTGGTCGAGATGGGTATGGGTGACGAACAGCGCGCGCGGCGGCTCGCCGTAGCGGGCCAGGTACGCGGTCAGGCCCTCGCTGCCGCAGTCGATGGTCAGCCACGGCGCGCCGTCGCGCTCGATCGTGGCCATCGGCGAGCCCAGCTCGACCGCCGACGCGTTGCCGACCCCATGGAAGCGCAAGGCCCAGTCCATCAGTATCCCTTGGCCCACCGGGCGTCGTAGGCTGCGCGCAGGCGCGCGAAGTCCGCGCGAACGTCGGCCTCGGCGCGCTCGCCGCGCAGCTTCAGCAGCGAGCGTTCCAGCCGCGCCAGGTTGCGCCCGCGCCAGCCGGTCTCGGGCAGGCGCCGGCGGGCGCGGTCGAAGTCGATCAGCCAGCCGCGCCCGGCGCCGCCGGCGTCGAACAGGATGTTGTGCGCGTTCAGGTCGGCATGGTCGAGGCCGGCGCGGTGGAAGCGCGCGATCAGGCGCCCGGTCTCCTCCCACGGCGCCCCGCCGCCGGCACCGGCCGCGAGTTCGGCGAAGGTCCGCACGCCGTCGATCCGCCGGACCAGGATCGCGGCGCGGTAGGTGGCCCCGCGCCGCGTGTAGCGCGCGGCGATCGGCTCCGGCACCGGCAGGTCCTCGCGGTGCAGGTCGCGGGTCAGGCGGAACTCGGCGAAGCTGCGGGTGCGGTCGGCGCCGCGCCAGACGTAGCGGTCGCGGCTCACCCGCGCCGCCAGGCCGCCGCGCAGGTAGTGGCGCAGCACCGCCTCGCCGAAGGGGCCGCGCACGAACCAGGCGCCGCCGCGGCCGCCGCTGGCGACCGCGCGCGCTCGCTCGCCCCAGTGGCCGGGCTCGAACCAGCCGGGCTCGACCTGCTGGACCCAGGCGGCGTCGCTGAGGATCGACCCGGCGCCGTCGTCGAACGGCGTCAGGCTCTCGGTGGCGTCGAATCGCACCATCCCGCGAGTTTAGAGGGTGTGGTGCGCTTTGAAGCACCTTGGCGCGCCCGGGCGCCGGGAATGCAGCGTTGCGGAGCCGCGGGGCGGGCGCGGATCGCACCTCCGCAGCGGAAACCCGCGCCCGAGGGCGCCGCGCACCGCGACGATGGCGGTCAGGCGCCTCGGAGCGGCGCGCGGCGGCCGCTACACTGCCCGCCGCACGCCCGTCCCCACCGATCGAGACCGTCCCGCATGGCGCCATCGCCCGCCCTTGCCTCGCCGCCGCCGGCGCCGCGCTCGATCTGCCTGCTGCGGCTGTCGGCGCTGGGCGACGTCACCCACGTCCTGCCGCTGGTGCGCACCCTGCGTGGCGCCTGGCCGCAGACGCGGCTGACCTGGATCGTCGGCCGCGGCGAGCAGCGCCTGCTCGACGGCCTGCCGGGGGTGACCTTCGCGGTCTACGACAAGAAGACCGGCCTGCGCGGCATGCGCGAGCTGCGGCGCGAACTGGGCGCCGAGCGCTTCGACGCGCTGCTGCAGATGCAGGTCGCCGCGCGCGCCAACCTGCTGTCGGCCTTCGTGCCGGCGCGACGCCGGATCGGCTACGACCGCGCGCGCTCGAAGGACCTGCACGGCCTGTTCGTCAACGAGCGCATCCCCGACCGCCCGGGCATCCACGTGCTCGACGCGATCGGCAGCTTCTGCGAACCGCTCGGCCTGCGCCAGACCCGCGTGGCCTGGGACCTGCCGGTGCCGGACGACGCCCACGCCTGGGCCGCGGCGCAGTGGCCCGAGGACGGCGTGCCGGCGCTGCTGATCTCGCCCTGCTCCAGCCATGCGCTGCGCAACTGGCGCGCCGAGCGCTACGCCGCGGTGGCCGACCACGCCGTGGACCGGGGCTGGCGCGTGGTGCTGTGCGGCGGGCGCAGCGCGCTGGAGCGCGAGACCGCCGACGCGATCCTGGCCGCGATGCGCGGCCCGGCGCTCGACCTCGTCGGCAAGGACACGCTGAAGCAGCTGCCGGCGCTGCTCGCGCGCGCGGCGCTGGTGATGACCCCGGATTCCGGCCCGATGCACATCGCCAACGCGATGGGGGCCAAGGTGCTGGGCCTGCACGCGGCCAGCAACCCGGCGCGCAGCGGCCCCTATTCCGACCGCCGCTACTGCGTCGACCGCTACGACGACGCCGCGCGCCGCTACCTCGGCCGCCCCGCCGCCGAGCTGCGCTGGGGCACCAAGATCGAGCGCGACGGCGTCATGGACCTGGTCGCCGTCGACGACGCCGTCGCCGCCTTCGAGCGCCGCGTCGCCGACCTGGAGGCGCAATGACGATGACCGCCGCCGGACGCCTCATCCTCGCCCTCGGCGCGGCCGTCGCGCTGGCGACGCTGGCGATCGCCGACCTCGGCGGCGCCGGGCCCGGCACCTGGGCCTTCGTGCTCGGCCTGGCCGCGGCGGCCGCGCTGCCCTACCTGGTGCTGGCGCGCGCCGCGCGCACCGGCCCGGCCTGGGTCGCGGTGCTGGCCGCCGTGCTCGCCTGCGGCCTGGATCTGGGCGCGCGCATCCGCGTGCGCTGGTTCCCGCAGGACGCCCAGGACGCGCTGCTGCTCGTCGCGCTGCCGATGTGGCTGATCCCGGGCTCGCTGCTGGTGTGGTGCGGCCTGGCGCTGGCGCACGGGCGCCGCGAGGCGCGGCGGCGCGGGCGGGCCCCGTAGGAGCGCGCTGGCGCGCGATGCTCTTTCAACCCGGAGCCGAGAGAAAAGGCATCGCGCGCCAGCGCGCTCCTACGAGGTCGCTGGCGGCTCGTTGCCGCCGCGGTAGTCCTGGTAGGACTTCTCCTCGACGTAGCTCGAGCCCAGCGCCAGGTTGATCGCCTTCTTGATCCGCGCGCGCTCGTCGTTCTCGAAGTACACGCTGCGGGCCAGGCGCACGAACCCCTCGTCGAAGGCCTGCGCCTTCTCCTTGAGCCGGATGTCGTCCTCGATCGCCCACAGGCGCTCGTTGACCGCCTTGAGTTCGGCGCGCAGCCGGGCGATGTCGTGGCCGGCGGCCGGGTGCGCCAGCCAGGTCTTCTCCAGCGCCGACAGCTCGTGGCGCACGTTGGCCAGCTTGGCCGGGTCGGCGATGCGCTCGGACTTGATCTGCAGGATGGCGATCTTGTCGAGCAGCTCGCCGAAGGAGACGGGCACCAGGAGTTCGGACATGGGCGCAGGATGAGCGGAAGTCGTGACCGCGGCCAGTGTATCGCGCGCGCCGGCGGCGGGCCCGCCGGCTTGTCGGCCGCCCGGCGCCCCCGTATCATGACCGGCCCCGCGGCCCAGGCCCCGGGGCCACCGGAGAGGTGGCAGAGTGGTTGAATGTACCTGACTCGAAATCAGGCAGGCGTTTATAGCGCCTCGGGGGTTCGAATCCCCCCCTCTCCGCCAGTTCCGCTCAACGCCCCGCCCGGGGCGTTTTGCTTGTGTGCGGATCATCTCTGCTAGGTTAGCGCCCATGCGTCCCGACCGTTCGCGAACCCCGTGCCCGCCCCCGTGCCCGCGGGCCGCCGCCGGCCACGGGCGCCGCGTCGGCGCGGTGCGGCACCCGGGGCGTGCATGATCGAGTTCGGCCATCTCACCCACGCCGGGCTGCGGCGCGAGCTGAACGAGGACACCTACTACGGCGACGCCGACCTCGGCCTGTGGCTGGTCGCCGACGGCATGGGCGGCCACGAGTACGGCGAGGTCGCCAGCGCGCTCGCGCGCGAGGCCGTCGTGCGCGAGGTGCGCGGGGGCGCGTCGCTGGAGCAGGCCATCCGCACCGCCGACGAGGAGATCATCCGCGCCTCCCGGCAGCGCCACGACGCCCTGCCGATGGGCACCACGGTGGTGGCCGCGCGCGTGGAGCACGGGCGCTTCCAGGTCGCCTGGGTCGGCGACAGCCGCGCCTACCTGTGGCGCGAGGGCAAGCTGGTGCAGCTCTCGCAGGACCACAGCTACGTGCAGGAGCTGATCTCGCAGGGCGCGATCAGCACCGACCAGGCACGCCACCACCCGCACCGCAACGTCGTCACCCAGGCGCTGGGCGTGACCGAACCGCAGGCGCTGAAGGTGGAGACGATGTCCGGCGAGCTCGCGCCCGGCATGCAGCTGCTGCTGTGCAGCGACGGCCTGACCGAGGAAGTCGACGACCGCGGCATCGCCCGCATCCTCGCCCACGGCGAATGCAGCGCGCAGGAATGCGTGGACGGCCTCGTCGCCGCCGCGCTGGACGGCGGCGGTTCCGACAACGTCACCGTGGTGCTGGTCCGCGCCTGCTGACAGGCCCGGCCGCAGAGCCTAGGCCGCGTCCCAGACCAGCGTGCCGGCGCGGGCGCGGATCGCCTCCAGCCGCGCGGCGTGCAGCGCCAGCTCGTCCTCGGGCACGCGCACCCGCGGCCGCGGCCCCGCGGCCGCGCCGTCGAAGCTCGCCGCGGCCGCCGCCTGGCCGGGTGCCGGTTCCAGCGCCGCGAAGCCGATCTCGCCCTGGCCCGCGGTGAGCGCCAGGTACACCTCGGCCAGCAGTTGCGCGTCGAGCAGCGCGCCGTGCAGCTGCCGGTGCGCGTTGTCCACGCCCAGGCGCTTGCACAGCGCGTCCAGGGAGTTGCGCTGGCCCGGGTAGCGCTGACGCGCGACTTGCAGCGAGTCCAGCACGCTCACCCGCTCCGCGAGCCGGCCGTAGCGGTCGCCGAAGCGCGCCAGTTCCGCCTCCAGGAAGCCCATGTCGAAGGCCGCGTTGTGAATCACCAGCTCGGCGCCGTCGACGAACTCGAGGAACTCCTCGACCACGTGCTCGAACAGCGGCTTGTCGGCCAGGAACTCCAGGGTCAGGCCGGTCACCTCCTGCGCGCCCGCCTCGAACTCCCGCTGCGGGTTGATGTAGCGGTGGAAGGTGCGGCCGGTCGGCCGGCGCTCCTGCAGTTCCACGCAGCCGATCTCGACCACGCGGTTGCCCTTCTTCCATTCCAGGCCGGTGGTTTCGGTGTCGAGGACGATCTGGCGCATGCGCGGTCGGGAAGCCTTGGGACGTGGGAGGGAGATGCGGCGCTAGCGCAGCGCGACGGCCGCGGACGCCGCGCGCTGGCGGATCGCCTCGTCGCGGGCCAGCGCGTCGACGCGCTCGTTGTCGGGATCGCCGGCATGCCCCTTCACCCAGCGCCAGTCGATGCGGTGCGGTGCGGCGGCGGCGTGCAGGCGCTGCCACAGCTCCTGGTTCTTGACCGGCTCGCCGGCGGCGGTGCGCCAGTTGCGCCGGATCCAGTTGGGCATCCACTCGGTGATGCCCTTGCGCACGTACTGCGAGTCGGTCTGCAGCACCACGGTGCAGGGCTCGGTCAGCGCCTCCAGCCCGCGGATGGCGGCCATCAGCTCCATGCGGTTGTTGGTGGTCGCCGGCTCGCCGCCGACGATCTCGCGCTCCTTCTCGCGGTAGCGCAACAGGGCCGCCCAGCCGCCCGGGCCGGGATTGCCGAGGCAGGCGCCGTCGGTGTGGATCTCCACCGCCTTGACGCTCATGCCGCCGAGACCCCGTTCGGGACCTGCAGCGCGCGGCGCGGCGCGACCGGGGTCAGCGCCGCCGCCCGCTTCTCCGCGCGCAGCGCATAGGCCGCGCACAGGCCGGGCCCGGAGCGCAGCGCGCTGTCGGCGCGCGGCTGCCAGCCCGGCCCGATGCCCTGCGACACCGGCTCCGGCGCCAGCCCCGCCGCGCGCAGCCGCCGCCGCCAGCCCAGCGGCTCGCGCGCGCGCAGCCCGTGGCCGCGCCAGCGCCAGCGGTAGGGCGAGAGCGGATTGAGCACCAGCAGCCACAGCCGGCCGCCGGTCTCGAGCACGCGCGCGGCCTCCGCCAGCAGCCCGTCGTCGTGGTCGGCGCGCAGCACGTGCTGCAGGATGACCACGCCCATCGACTCGCTCGGGAACGGCAGCGCGCCCTCGCAGCGCACCGCGCCGGTCCAGCCGCCGCCGTCCGCCCACAGGCGCAGGCCGCGCCCGCAGGCCTCGTCCGGCGGCGACGACGGCACGGGCGCGAGCCACAGCCAGGGCGGGGTCGGGCGCTCGGCCATGGCGCGTTCCAGCATGGCCGCCTCGCCGTCCACGAGCACGCGGCCGGCGGGGCTGGCGAACCAGCCGGCCGGCGTCGCCGGTTGACCGTTCAGGGATGTCGAGGGCATGTTCGCCATTCTACAGGCACCCCGGAGCCGGCCATGCGGCTGCAGCCCCTCCCCGCGCTCTCGGACAACTACATCTGGCGGCTCGAAGACGACGACGGCGCCACGCTGCTGGTCGATCCCGGCGAAGCGGCGCCGGCGCTCGCCGCGCTGGCGCGCGCGCCGGAGGCGATCCTGCTGACCCACCATCACCCGGACCACGTCGGCGGCGTCGCCGGGCTGCTGGCGCGCTGGCCCGGTACCGAGGTGATCGCGCCCGCCGACGAGCGCATCCCGCAGGCGACCCGCCGGGTCGGCGACGGCGAGCGGTTCCGGGCCGGACCCTGGACCTTCGACGCGATCTGGGTCCCCGGTCACACCCGGACCCACCTCGCCTTCCACGGGCATGGCATCCTGTTCAGCGGCGACACCTTGTTCAGCCTCGGTTGCGGACGCCTGTTCGAGGGTACGCCCGCGCAGATGCTGGCCTCGCTGGACCGGCTGGCGGCGCTGCCCGGCGACACCCTGGTCTGCTGCGGCCACGAATACACCCATGCCAACGCCCTGTTCGCCCGGGCGGTGGACCCCGACAACGCGGCGCTGACGCGCCGCAGTGAGGACGTAGAGGCGATGCGAGCCCGCGGACAACCCACCCTGCCGACCCGCCTCGACGACGAACTGGCCTGCAATCCCTTCCTGCGCATCGACGCCCCCGCGGTCCGCGCCGCCGTCGCGCGCGAGGCCGGGCTGGACGCCGATGCGCCCCGCGACCGCTGCTTCGGCGCCCTGCGGGCGTGGAAGGACGGTTTCCGCGCATGAGGGGGCGGTGGACGGCGCGTCCCCGCGCGCTCGCCCTCGCACTGGCGGCCTGCCTGCTGCCGGCTGCCGCGACCGCCGCCGTGCCGGCGCCCGCACTGGCCCCGCCGGGCGTCGAGCCCGCGGCGCAGGCAGCGGTCGAAGGCGTGCAGCGCCAGGGCCGCGACATCTACGCCAGCTTCGTCGAGGGCCTGTCCGATCCCGGCTGCAGCGCCGACGCCGGCGACCGATGGCGCCGCCACTTCGCCCACGTGCCGCGCGACCTGGCCAGCAAGCCCGACAAGCTGCTGCCGCTGTTCGGCTACGTGGTCGACCAGCTGCGCGCCAACCACCTGCCCACCGAGTACGCGCTGATCCCCTTCGTGGAGAGCGGCTACCGGCCCGGCGCGCGCAGCGCGGCCGGCCCGGCGGGCCTGTGGCAGTTCATCGCCCTCACCGCACGCAACCACCGCATCGCGATCCGGCCCGGCTACGACGGCCGGCTGTCGCCGGTGGACTCCACCCAGGCCGCGGTGCGCTACCTCAAGACCCTGCACGGCATGTTCGCCGGCGACTGGCGCCTGGCGGTCATGGGCTACAACGCCGGCGAGTACCGGGTATTCGGCGCGCTGCGCGCGACCGGCCAGCGGCCGATGGACGCGCGCCCGGAGGAACTGCCGATGCCGCAGACCACCCGCGCCTACGTCGACAAGCTGCAGGCGCTGTCCTGCCTGCTGGTGGAGGCCGGCCAGCGCGAGGACTGGCTGCGCGCGATCGACCACACCGTGCCGGTGCTGACCCCTGCGCCGCTGCCGCGCAACACCGCGCACCTGGACAGCTGGGCGCAGCGGCAGGGGCTCGATCCGGCCCTGGTGCGCCGGTTCAACCCGGCCTTCCCCGAGGGCCGCGTCGCCAGCGCCGACCGCTCGTTGCAGGTGCTGGCGCCGGCTTCCAGCGCCGCCGCCCTGGCCTCGGCCCGGCGCGCCGGCGACGCGGTCGCGCCACCGGAGCCCGCGGCGGCCGTGGCGGCGGTAGCGGTCGCCCCCGCGGCGCCTGTAGCGCCGCCGGCCTCGGCCGCGGCTCCCGTCGCCGCGGTCGCCGTCTCCGCGCCCGTCCACTACGCGCAGGCGGTCGAGCCGCCGCGCGCCCACGTGGTCGAGCGCGGCGAGTCGATCTGGCGCATCGCGCAACGCTACGGCGTCGGCGTGGCGCAGCTGCTGGCGCGCAACGGGCTGAACCGCAACAGCGTGCTCCGGCCCGGGACCACGCTGTGGATCGACGAGGTGCTGCCCGCCACCGCGGGCGAGGCGCGGCTGGCGAACTGAACCGGGCCGGCCGATCGCGAGCGCGCACGGGTCGCGCGCAGCCATGGCCCGGCGCGGACCCATGACCGATCGCCCCTGAGCGCGCGGGTCGCCCGCGGGCGCGCTCCTGCGGGAGCCGGCGGCGGACGGCCGCCGCCGCTGGGCTCGTCAGAGCCGGGCTTCGACCACGCTGACCTTCATCCGGGCACGCAGCTCGCGCAGCAGGATGCCGGCGGACTCGTTGCCGGCGAGCGCGGCCAGCTGCTGGCGCAGCATCTGCCGCTCCTGCTCGCTGGCTTCCTCGGGATTGCCCGGCGTCACCGCGGTGACCGCGAACACCACCTCGCTGCCGTCCTCCAGCGCGACGCGCCCGGGCGAGACCTTGCCTTCCTCCGGCACCGGGGCGCGGAAGTAGGCGTCCACCGCGCGCGGGTGCGGGATCGGCGTGCCGCGCGGCACCCCCGGCACGTCCTGCACCGGCAGCGCGCGCCCGGCGACCGCCTCGGCCAGGGTCTCGCCCTTGGCGACGCGCTCGACGAGGGCCTCGGCCTCGGCGGCGTTGCGCTTGGCGGCGCGGTCGGCGCGGATCGCCGCGACCACGCGGTCGCGGACCTCCTCCAGCGGCAGCGTGCGCTCCGGGGTGTGGTCGGTCACCCGCAGCAGCACGTTCTGGTTCGGGGCCGTCTCGACCGGATCGCTGACGGTGCCGTCCTCGATCAGGGTCTGGTTGAAGGCCATGCGCTGCACCGCCGGGTTCGCCAGCACGCCCTCGGCGACGGCGCCGCGCGCGAACGGCCCGGCCTGCTGCACCGGCACGCCGGCCTCCTCGGCCGCGGCCGCCAGCGAGGTCGGGTTGCGGTAGGCCTGGTCGACCACGCGCCCGACCAGGTCGCTGAAGGCGCGCTCGCGCCCGCCCTCGGTCGCCTCGCGCTCGAGCTGCGCGCGCGCCTCCTCGAACGGGGTCTCCGCGCCCGCGCGCACCTCGCGCAGCTGCAGCACGTGCCAGCCGTACTCGGTCCTGGCGGTCCGCACCTCGCCCGGGGCCATCGCGAACACCGCGCCGTCGAAGGCGTCGCCCATCATGCCCGGCTCGATCCAGCCGAGATCGCCGCCGGCATCTTTCGAGCCGGGATCGTCGGAATGCTCGCGCGCCAGCGCCGCGAAGTCGGCCCCCTCGGCCTGCGCCTGCGTGGCCAGCGACTTCGCCTCCTGCTCGGCGGCCTGCTGGGCGGCCGTGTCGGCGCCCTGCGGGACTTCCACCAGGATGTGCGAGACCAGCCGCTGCTCGGGCTCCGAGAAGCGCGACTTCTCCTCCTCGTAGCGCGCGCGCAGCGAGGCCTCGTCGACCGGTTCCGCCTCCAGGCCGGAGCCGTCGAGCACGATGTACTCGACCGACACCGTGGCCGGCGCCCGGTACTCGCCCGCGTGCGACGCGTACCAGGCCGCGACGTCGGCGTCCTCGACCGGCGCCTCGTCGGCCGCCGGCGGCGGCAGCACCACGAACGAGACGTCGCGGCGCTCGCCCAGCAGGGTCAGCAGGCGGTCGAGCTGGCCCGGCGGCACGAAGGCCGACTGCGCGACGTGGGTCGGCAGCAGCGCCTGCTGCAGGTTCTCGCGCACGAACTCCTGGAACTGCGCCGGGCTCTGCGGCGGCACCTGCGACTGCAGGGCCAGCTGGTAGCGCTGCGGATCGAAGCGGCCCTCGACCTGGAACGCGGGCACCTGCTCGATCTGCTCGCGCACCTGCGCATCGCCGATCGCCACGCCGCGGTCGCGCGCGGCCAGGCGCAGCACGGCCTGGTCGATCAGCCGCTCCAGCACCTCGCGGCGGTTGTCGACGCTCTCGAAGGCCACGCCGTCGAAGGCGTCGCCCTCGGCCTCGCGGCGGCGCATGCGCTCGTCCTCGAAGGCGCGGCGGAACGCGTCGGGATCGACGTCCTCGTGGGTCCAGGCGAGCTTGCGCACCAGCCACCAGTCGGGCGCGCCGCGCCACCACGACGGCGGCGACTCCACCCGCGCGACGTGGTTGCCGCCGCTCTGGAACAGGTACTGCTCCATGCCGAAGAAGGCGAACGGGATCGCCAGCAGGATCACGATGGCGACCGCGATCCAACCGCTCGTTTTCTCTCTCAGGGCTTGCAGCATCGGGACGACCGGCAGGTTAAGTAGCCGCGCAGTTTAACCCGATTGCGCCGGACCGGCAGGCGCCGGCCGGGAGGCCAACCAAAAAAGAAGGGCACCGTTTCCGGTGCCCTTCCGAGTCGATGGCGGAGCGGACGGGACTCGAACCCGCGACCTCCGGCGTGACAGGCCAGCATTCTAACCGACTGAACTACCGCTCCGCGTTCGTAACTCTTGCAACTCTCGGCGTGGTGGGTGCTGAGGGTTTCGAACCCCCGACCCTCGCCTTGTAAGGGCGACGCTCTACCGCTGAGCTAAGCACCCTGCGGAGCCGCTTAGTTTACAGCGTCCTTGAGCGCTTTGCCAGCCTTGAACGCGGGGTTCTTGGAGGCGGGGATCTGGATCTCTTCGCCGGTGCGCGGGTTGCGGCCCGTGCGGGCGGCGCGCACGCGGACTTCGAAGGTGCCGAAGCCGGCGATGGTGACGTCCTCGCCCTGCGCCAGGGCTTCGAGGATCGCGTCGAACATGGCGTCGACGGCGGTGCTGGCCTGGGCCTTGGTGAGGTCGCTCTTCTCGGCGACGGTGTTGACCAGATCGGACTTCTTCATGGAAAGACGCTCCTGTGCGGCACGCGGTGCCGCGAAAGATGGCGGCCGGCCCTGTACGGTTCGAGTTGTGTGAGACCGGCCGTGGAAAGCGCGATGCGCGACCGGAGTCGCGCATCGCGAGTGCCGTCGTTATACCAGCGCCCCTGCCCTTTCGCAAGGAAAAAGCGCATAACCACGCCATTTCGGAGCTGTTAACGCATGCGCTCGGCCGATGTCAATGCTTGACGCCGGCCTGCGTCGGAGACTTGCGGGAACGCGGCTTGGCGATCACCGGCGCGACCTCCTTCTTCGCCTCGCTGGGCGTCAGCGGGCGCTCCAGCGCGAGGTCGAGCACCTCGTCGATCCACTTCACCGGCACGATCTTGATGTGCTGGCCGACCGACTTCGGAATGTCGGTGAGGTCCTTGCGGTTCTCCTCGGGGATGATCACCGTGCGCACGCCGCCGCGCATGGCGGCCAGCAGCTTCTCCTTGAGCCCGCCGATCGCGGTCACGCGCCCGCGCAGCGTGATCTCGCCGGTCATCGCCACGTCCGCGCGCACCGGGATCTTGGTCAGCGTGGACACCAGCGCGGTGGTCATCGCGATGCCCGCGCTCGGGCCGTCCTTCGGCGTGGCGCCGTCGGGCACGTGCACGTGCACGTCGTGCTTCTGCAGGAAGTCGATGTCCACGCCCAGCCGCTCGGCGCGCGCGCGCACCACCGACAGCGCCGCCGACGCCGACTCCTTCATCACGTCGCCGAGCTGGCCGGTGAGGATCAGCTGGCCCTTGCCCGGCACCAGGGTCGATTCGATCTGCAGCAGGTCGCCGCCGACCTCGGTCCAGGCCAGGCCGGTGACCATGCCGATCTCGTTGTCCTGCTCCGCGCGGCCGAAGTCGTAGCGGCGCACGCCGAGGTACTTGTCGAGGTTCTTGGCCGACACCGCCACCCCGCGCGGCTTCTTCGCCGGCTGCGGGCCGGCCAGGGCGAGCTCCTTCACCACCTTGCGGCAGATCTTGGCGATCTCGCGCTCGAGGTTGCGCACGCCGGACTCGCGCGTGTAGTAGCGCACGATGTCGCGGATGGCCGGCTCGGCGATCTTCAGTTCCTCGGCCTTGAGCCCGTTGGCCTTGAGTTGCTTGGGCACCAGGTAGCGGCCGGCGATGTTGAGCTTCTCCTCCTCGGTGTAGCCCGGGATGCGGATGACCTCCATGCGGTCGAGCAGCGGGCCGGGGATGTTGAGCGAGTTGGAGGTGGCCACGAACATCACCTCGGACAGGTCGAGATCGACCTCCAGGTAGTGGTCGTTGAAGGCGTTGTTCTGCTCCGGGTCGAGCACCTCCAGCAGCGCCGAGGACGGGTCGCCGCGGAAGTCCATCGACATCTTGTCGATCTCGTCGAGCACGAACAGCGGGTTCTTGGCGCCCGACTTGTTGAGGTTCTGCACGATGCGGCCGGGCATCGAGCCCACGTAGGTGCGGCGGTGGCCGCGGATCTCGGCCTCGTCGCGCACGCCGCCCAGGCTCATGCGCACGAACTTGCGGTTCGTGGCCTTGGCGATCGACTGCCCCAACGAGGTCTTGCCCACACCGGGCGGGCCGACCAGGCACAGGATCGGGCCCTTGAGCTGCTTCACCCGCGCCTGCACGGCGAGGTACTCGAGGATGCGCTCCTTGACCTTCTCCAGACCGTAGTGGTCGGCGTCGAGCGTCTCCTGCGCGACCTTGAGGTCCTTGCGCACCTTGCTGCGCTTCTTCCACGGCACGCCGAGCAGCCAGTCGAGGTAGTTGCGCACCACCGCGGCCTCGGCCGACATCGGCGACATCTGCTTGAGCTTGTTGAACTCGTTCTTGGCCTTGGCCTCGACCGCCTTGGGCATGCCGGCCTCGGCGATCTTGCGGGCAATCTCCTCGATGTCGTTGGGCGCGTCGTCGATCTCGCCCAGTTCCTTCTGGATCGCCTTCATCTGCTCGTTGAGGTAGTACTCGCGCTGCGACTTCTCCATCTGCGACTTCACCCGGCCGCGGATGCGCTTCTCCATCTGCTGCACGTCGATCTCGCCGTCCACCAGGCCGACCAGCTGCTCCAGCCGCTCGCCGGTCTGGATGGTCTCCAGCAGCTTCTGCTTGTCGGCCAGGCGCACGCCGAGGTGCGCGGCGATGGTGTCGCCCAGGCGCCCGGGCTCGTCGATGCCGGCCAGGGTCTGCAGCAGCTCCGGCGGCAGCTTGCGGCTGGTCTTGACGTACTGCTCGAACAGGCTCATCAGCGAGCGCGCGACAGCCTCGATCTCGCGCGGGTCGCGGTCCTCGGCCGACTCGATCTCGCGGCCCTGCGCGGCCAGGGTGCCGCCGCGCTCGACGATGGCGCCCACGCGCGCGCGCGACACGCCCTCGACCAGCACCTTGATGGTGCCGTCGGGCAACTTGAGCAGCTGCAGCACCTGGGCCACCGTGCCGACCTCGTAGAGGTCGGCCGCGCCAGGGTCGTCGGTCTCGGCCGACTTCTGCGCCACCAGCAGGATGCGCTTGTCGGCCTCCATCGCCAGGTCGAGGGCGCGGATGGACTTCTCGCGGCCGACGAACAGCGGGATCACCATGTGCGGGAACACCACCACGTCGCGCAGCGGCAGCACCGGCAGGTCGAATGCGGCGGTTTCGGTGGAAGCGGTCATCGGGACTCCGGGAGCGTGGGGACCGGGCCTGACCGCCCGGGGGGATGGCTCCGTTATGGGGCTATCGCCGGATGCTTGCAAGCGGACACAGCGTACCGTCCGCGGGGCGATTCACCCGAGGCGGCGGCATGGGCGGCGGAGCGGGCCGGGCGCGCCCGGCAAGCGGGCGCGGGCGGCGTTCAGGGTCGGCGGAAGGCGCCCGGCGGAGGCCGTGGCGTCACTCGCCGGCGGCGACCTTCGGCGCGGCCGGGGTCTGGTAGATCAGGTAGGGCTCGGACTTGTGCTCGATGACCGACTCGTCGACCACCACCTTGCTGACGTTCTCCAGCGAAGGCAGGTCGTACATCGTGTCGAGCAGCACCGACTCCACGATGGTGCGCAGGCCGCGCGCGCCGGTCTTGCGCTTGATCGCCTTGCGCGCGATCGCGGCCAGGGCGTCGTCGCGGAACTCCAGCTCCACGCCTTCCATCTCGAACAGGCGGCGGAACTGCTTGGTGATGGCGTTCCTCGGCTCGGTGAGGATCTTGACCAGCGCGGTCTCGTCCAGCTCCTCGAGCGTGGCGACCACCGGCAGGCGGCCGACGAACTCGGGGATCAGGCCGAACTTGATCAGGTCCTCCGGCTCGACGTCGGCCAGCACCTTGCCGGTGTCGGCCTTGCGCTCGCTGCTCTTGAGCTTGGCGCCGAAGCCGATGCCGCCGGCGTCGGCGCTGCGCTGCTGGATGATCTTCTCCAGCCCGGCGAACGCGCCGCCGACGATGAAGAGGATGTTGCTGGTGTCGACCTGCAGGAACTCCTGCTGCGGATGCTTGCGCCCGCCCTGCGGCGGCACGCTGGCCATGGTGCCCTCGATCAGCTTCAGCAGCGCCTGCTGCACGCCCTCGCCGGACACGTCGCGGGTGATCGACGGGTTCTCGCTCTTGCGCGAGATCTTGTCGATCTCGTCGATGTAGACGATGCCCTGCTGCGCCTTCTCGACGTCGTAGTCGCACTTCTGCAGCAGCTTCTGGATGATGTTCTCGACGTCCTCGCCGACGTAGCCCGCCTCGGTGAGGGTGGTGGCGTCGGCCATCGTGAACGGCACGTTGAGCAGGCGCGCCAGCGTCTCGGCCAGCAGCGTCTTGCCCGAGCCGGTCGGCCCGACCAGCAGGATGTTGGACTTGGCCAGCTCGACGTCGTCGTTCTTCTGCCGGCTCTCGATGCGCTTGTAGTGGTTGTAGACCGCCACCGCCAGCGTGCGCTTGGCGCGCTGCTGGCCGATCACGTACTGGTCCAGGACCTCGAGGATCTCCTTGGGCTTGGGCAGCGAGCTGCGCGCCGACTGCGCCTTCTCCTCGAGCTCCTCGCGGATGATGTCGTTGCACAGCTCCACGCATTCATCGCAGATGAACACGCTGGGGCCGGCGATCAGCTTGCGGACCTCGTGCTGGCTCTTTCCGCAGAAGGAGCAGTACAGGATCTTGTTGCCGTCGCCGGAACGGCCCTGGGGGTCTTTGCTCATGTGCTTCGGTTTACCAGATGAAACGGCCCGCCGGAGCGGAGAGACGGGCCGAGGATAGCACAGCGGCGGGATCGCGCCAGCGCGCCCGCCGGATGCATGAAAACGCCTGCGCCATCAAGGAGTTGCGCGATTTCCGCGGGTTCGCCGCGAGGCCCGCGCCGCCCGCTCAGGCGGGCTGGATCGACTCGTCGGGGCGACGCTGCAGCACCTCGTCGATGAGCCCGTACTCCTTCGCGCCCTCGGCGCTGAGGAAGCGGTCGCGCTCCATGTCGCGCTCGATCTGCTCCAGCGGCTGGCCGGTGTGGTCGGCGTAGAGCTGGTTGAGGCGCTGGCGCAGGTACAGGATCTCGCGCGCGTGGATCTCGATGTCGGTCGCCTGGCCCTGCGCGCCGCCGGAGGGCTGGTGGATCATCACCCGCGAGTTCGGCAGCGCGTAGCGCTTGCCGCTGGTGCCGGCCATCAGCAGCATCGAGCCGGCGCTGGCCGCCTGGCCGATGCACATGGTGCTGACGTCGGGCTTGATGAACTGCATGGTGTCGTAGATGGCCAGCCCCGCGGTCACCACGCCGCCCGGCGAGTTGATGTACAGGCTGATGTCCTTCTCGGGGTTCTCGGCCTCGAGGAACAGCATCTGCGCCACCACCACGTTGGCCACGTGGTCGTCGATCGGGCCGACCAGGAAGATGATCCGCTCCTTCAGCAGCCGGGAGTAGATGTCGTACGCGCGCTCGCCGCGGCTGGTCTGCTCGACCACCATCGGCACCAGGTTCAGGGCTTTGGTCACATGGTCCACGCGCGGATCTCCTGCGTTGGTTGGGGCGCCCGCGCCGGCGGCGCGGGCTGTCGCGATGGGCTCGCATCGTGCGCCGCCCGGAGGGGGCGGGCGGCCGCGGGCCCGCATCACTGCGAGATGGCTTCCTGGAACGTCAGCGTGCGCTCGGTGTGCTGCGCGCGCTCGGCGATCCAGTCGATCACCTGCTCCTCCATCACCCGGTTCTGCAGGCCGGACATGAGCTGGGGATCGTTGCGGTACAACTCAATGACCTGGTCCGGCTCCTCGTAGGTGGAGGCGATCAGGCGCAGCGTCTCGTTCAGGCGCTTGGGGTCGAGCTGCAGCTTGTTGTTGCGGGCGACCTCGCCGACCAGCAGGCCCATCAGCACGCGCTTGCGCGCGGCGTCCAGGAAGCCCAAGTGGGCGTCGGCGGGCACGTCGAGCTTGCGGCCCTGGCGGCGCGCCTGCTCGGCGGTCTGCTGCACCATCGAGCGGGCCTCGTTCTCGACCAGCCGCGGCGGCAGCTCGACCCCGGCCCAGGTCGCGGTCAGCTGCTCGCCGACCTCGCGGCGCAGCCGGTTCATCAGCGCGCCCTTGAGCTCGCGCTCGAGGTTGCTGCGGATCTCCTTGCGGAAGGTCTCGGGGTTGCCGTCCTTCACGCCGAAGCTCTTGATGAAGGCGGCGTCGGCCTCGGGCAGCACCGGCTCGGACACGCGCTCCACCGCCAGGTGGACCTGGGCCTTGCGGCCGGCCAGCTGCGGCACCCGCCAGTCGGCCGGGAACTCCACCTCGACGGTCTTCTCCTCGCCGGCGGACATGCCCTCCAGCGCGGACTCCAGCGCCGGCAGCATGGCGCCGCTGCCCAGCACCGCGGTGCCGTCCTCGCTGCCCTCGGCGGGCAGGCGCTCCTCGCCGAGCTGCGACCAGGTCTTGAGGTCCACCGCGTCGCCGCCGGCGGCCGGGCGCGTCACCGCGCTCCAGCTGCGGCGCTGCAGGCGCAGGTTCTCGATCATGCGGTCGATGTCCTCGTCGGTGACCTCGGCGGTGTGGCGCACGACGGTGAGCTTGGACACGTCGAGCTCGCCGAAGTCCGGCACGACCTCGAAGGTGGCCACGTAGGAGTACGCCTCGCCGCCCTCGGACTGCGGCTCGATGCGCGGGGCGCCGGCGATGCGCAGGTCGTTGGCGCGCACGGCCTCGTCGAAGCCCTCGCGCAGCAGGCGGTCCAGCACCTCGGCGCGGACCTGCTCGCCGAAGCGCTGCTCGATGACCCGCGCCGGCACCTTGCCCGGGCGGAAGCCCTTGATGCGCGCGGTGCGCGCGATCTCGCGCAGGCGCCCGCCGACGCCGTTCTCGAGGCGCTCGGCCGGAAGCCGGAACGTCATCCGACGCTCGAGGTTGCCAACGGATTCGACCGAAACTTGCATATCCACTCCTGGGGTCGCGGCGGGGCCGCGAGCGACTGTCGACGGTGTTGTGGGCTGCCGCCGGCGGCGCGCGCCGGGGCCCGGGCGTCCGGGCGGCAGAACGGGATATTTTGGCCGATTCGCCGGGGGACCGCCAGCGCGCGTCCCGGCAGGCGCGGGGCGGGAGCGCGACGCCGGCGGCCGCGAGGGAATGCCGCGACCTGCCCTGCCCGCGGTTCGGGGGCGCGGTCCGGGCGGCCGGCGGACGCTGCCGGGCGCATCCTCGGGCGACGGCGCGCCGGGCCCGCCGTCGCGGCATGGCCGCCAAAGCTGGTGCGAAAGGAGGGACTCGAACCCTCACGGGGGTTGCCCGCTGGAACCTAAATCCAGTGCGTCTACCGATTCCGCCACTTTCGCGCGCGGCGCCATTCTAGGGCCTGCGGCGCCCCCGGCGGCATTGCCCGGCGGGAGCCGCAACGAAAGACGCCCGGCGCAGGCCGGGCGTCTTCGAACTACCTGGTGGGCCGTCAAGGATTCGAACCTTGGACCTACTGATTAAGAGTCAGCTGCTCTACCAACTGAGCTAACGGCCCCGAAAATCGGGCGCGCAGTGTACCAGAGCCTGCGCGTTTTACAATCGCTCCGCGCGTGGACGCGGAAGGATGGGGTGGCTGAGGGGATTCGAACCCCCGACCACTGGAATCACAATCCAGTACTCTAACCGACTGAGCTACAGCCACCATTGCGACGCTGCACCGCCGGGACGCCGCAACCGCTTCGCCCGCCGGGCCCGAACCGGCGATGCCGGTGGGGAACTGGAAATTTTACGGCGCTGCCGCGGCGGCGTCTACTGCCGGCACGCGACGGGTCGCCCGGACGCGATCGCTCCCGGGCCTGCGACAGGGCCGACATGGTGGCGGATCGAATGCGGTTGGCGCGCCCGGCAGGACTCGAACCTGCAACCACCGGCTTAGAAGGCCGGTGCTCTATCCGGTTGAGCTACGGGCGCCCGGGACAGGATCGCCGCGCCGGGGGCCGTCCGGGCGGCCGGAGTGGTCGGGGTAGAGGGATTCGAACCCCCGACATCCTGCTCCCAAAGCAGGCGCGCTACCAGACTGCGCTATACCCCGCCGACGTCGTTACGGTTCGCCCGGCGCGCCTGGACGCGCGGGTCGTTCATTGTCGGGAGCACCGCGACCCCTGTCAACGCGACCGCGCGGCGCCGTCCGGCACGCCGCCACGCGCCCCGACTGTCGGCCGACACCGCCGCGCGGTATCCTCGGGGCCTGGATACACAGACGAAACGGAGATCCCGATGCGCAGCGGCAACCCGGCTCTGAAGGAGTCGACCTTCCTCGATCTCGGCAGCGGCAGCGTGGTCGCCCGCGGCGACGGCGCGATGACGCTCAACGGCACCGTCAACAAGACCGGCATCCTGCTGCTGCTGACGGTGCTGACCGCGGCGTTCTCCTGGAGCCAGGCGATCGGCGCCGACGGCCAGCCGGCGGCGAACGTCGGCCTGTACGTGTGGGGCGGCGCGATCGGCGGCTTCGTCGTCGCCCTGGTGACCATCTTCAAGAAGGAATGGGCACCGGTCACCGCGCCGCTGTACGCCCTGGTCGAGGGCCTGTTCCTCGGCGCGATCTCGGCGATGTTCAACAACGTCTACGACGGCATCGTCATGCAGGCCGTGCTGCTGACCTTCGGCACCCTGTTCGCGCTGCTGTTCGCCTACCGCAGCGGGCTGATCCGCGCCACCGAGAACTTCAAGCTCGGCGTGGTGGCGGCGACCGGCGGCATCATGCTGGTCTACCTGGCCAGCATGGCGATGCGCCTGTTCGGCTACAACATGCCCTACATCCACGACAGCGGCCTGATCGGCATCGGCTTCAGCCTGTTCGTGGTGGTGGTGGCGGCGCTGAACCTGGTGCTGGACTTCGACTTCATCGAGTCCGGCGTCGAGCAGGGCGCGCCGAAGCACATGGAGTGGTACGGCGCCTTCGGCCTGCTGGTCACCCTGGTCTGGCTGTACCTGGAGTTCCTGCGCCTGCTGGCCAAGCTGCAGAGCCGGGACTGACCGCGCGCCGACAGGCACCACCGGAAAGGGCGCCTTCGGGCGCCCTTTTTCCATCCCGGCCGCTTCGCAGGACGGGCGGCGCCCGCAGACCCGGACACACGTAGGAGCGCGCTCGCGCGCGACGCTTTTCCGCGGCCGGGAAAACCGCCGCTTCCCCACGTCCACACGTGAGGGCGCGTTCCACTTCTGCCGCAGCTCCGGTGGCACCTTGCCCGCACTCCTGCGACCGGGATCGGCGGACGCCGGCTTCAACGAAAAAGGGCGCCCGAAGGCGCCCTTTCTTCCCGACCGCCGGCGCGGCTCAGAGCCGGCTGGCGATGGCCTGGGCGAAGGTGGTGGTGGTGCCGCTGCCGCCCAGGTCGGGGGTCAGCGCGTCCTTGGCCTCCAGGGTGGCGACGACGGCGTCGCGCAGGCGCGCGGCCTCCTCGGGACGGGCCAGGTGGTCGAGCATCTGCGCCGCGCCCAGCAGCAGCGCGCAGGGGTTGGCCTTGCCCTGGCCGGCGATGTCCGGCGCGGTGCCGTGCACGGCCTCGAAGATCGCCGCCTCGGTGCCGATGTTGGCGCCCGGGGCCAGGCCCAGGCCGCCGACCAGGCCGGCGCACAGGTCGGAGATGATGTCGCCGAACAGGTTGGTGGTCACGATGATGTCGAACTGCTCGGGCCGCATCACCAGCTGCATGCAGGTGTTGTCGACGATCATCTCGTTGCACTCGATCTCGGGGTACAGCGCCGCGACCTCGCGCGCCACCTTCAGGAACAGCCCGGACGTGGTCTTGAGGATGTTGGCCTTGTGCACGACCGTGACCTTCTTGCGGCCGGTGCGGCGCGCGAGGTCGAAGGCGTAGCGCACGATGCGCTCGGAGCCCTTGCGGGTGATGCGCTGGATCAGGCTCGCGGTCTCGCCGTCCTCCGACAGGGTCTGGCCCTCGCCGATGTAGGCGCCCTCGGTGTTCTCGCGCACCGTGATCAGGTCCACGCCGCTGGGAAAGCGCGAGCGGGTGTTGGGGAAGGACTTGGCCGGGCGCACGTTGGCGTACAGGTCGAAGTGCCTGCGCAGCGCGACGTTGATCGAGCTGAAGCCCTCGCCGACCGGGGTGGTCAGCGGGCTCTTGAGCGCGATGCGGTTGCGGGCGATCGATTCGAGCGTCTGCGCCGGCAGCAGTTCGCCGTGCTTCTCCAGCGCCGCGAGGCCGGCGTCGGCCTCCTCGTAGCGCAGCCCGAGGTTCATCGCGTCGAGGACGTGCAGCGTGGCATCCATGATCTCCGGGCCGATACCGTCGCCGCGGATGACCGTGATCGTCTGGGTCATGTGGGGGAGTTTCCGTGCAAGCGGGCGCCGCGCGAACGGGGCGCCGGGTCAGAAGGGAGCGCGCCATTATAGCCGGGCGCGGCGGCGCCGCGCGGACGGCCGGCGTCTAGCCGTGGTCGTGCGCGGCCGGCGAAGCCGCCCCGCCCTGCTCCAGCTGGTCGAGGAAGTCCACCGCACGGCGCAGGTGCGGGATGACGATCGAGCCGCCCACCACCAGGCCGACCGAGAAGGCCTCGAACATCTCGTCGCGGTTCACGCCCGCCTCGCGGCACTGGGCGACGTGGTAGGCGATGCAGTCGTCGCAGCGCAGCACCAGCGAGGCCACCAGGCCCAGCAGCTCCTTGGTCTTCACGTCGAGCGCGCCGGCCTGGTAGGTCTGCGTGTCCAGCGCGAAGAAGCGCCGCACCACCTGGTTGGGCTCGGCCAGGATGCGCTCGTTCATGCGCTTGCGGAACGCCGTGAAGGCGCGCACGCGCTCGGCCTCGTCGGCACCGCTCACGCGTCGCCGCCGGCGAGCAGCGGCTCCAGGCCGCCGGCGCGCTGCAGCGCCATCATGTCGTCGTAGCCGCCGACGTGGGTGTCGCCGATGAAGATCTGCGGCACGCTGGTGCGGCGCGTGGTCTCCACCATGCGCCGACGTGCCTCGGGGTCGAGATCGACGCGGATCTCGGTCCACTCCAGGCCCTTGCTCCTGAGGAAGTTCTTGGCGGCGACGCAGTAGCCGCACACGGCGCTGGTGTAGAGGGTGATCTGGGGGACGCTCACGCGGGGCTCCGGAAACTTGCGGACGGGCGGGTGGTCAGAGTGTGGGTGCGGCGAAGGGGGTTTTCCAGCCCGGCCGCCCGCGCGCGCCGCCTTCACCGCCGATTCACGCCGGCGCGCGGGCCGCGCCCCATGCTCCACCCGCCCGGTTACGATGCCCCGCATGCGCCCTGCCCTGACCGCCTTCCTGATCGCCCTGGCCGCGGCCGTCCCGCACGCCGCGGCGCAGGAGCGCCTGCCGGACATCGGTTCCTCGGCGGGCACCCTGCTCAGCCCGGCCAAGCAGCTGGAGTACGGGCAGATGCTGCTGGCGCAGCTGCGCCACTACGACATGGTGCTGGAGGACCCGCTGGTCGACGACTGGCTGCGCGCCACCGGCAACCGGCTGGCGGCGGCCAGCGACCAGCCGAGGCAGTCCTTCACCTTCTTCACGATGAAGGACCGCAGCATCAACGCGTTCGCCACCCTCGGCGGCTACATCGGCCTCAATGTCGGCCTGGTGCTGACCGCGCAGACCGAGGACGAGGTGGCCGCGGTGCTCTCGCACGAGATCGCCCACGTCACCCAGAACCACGTGCTCCGCGGCGCCGAGCGCGCGCAGCGCGACAGCGTGCCGATCCTGCTGGCGATGCTTGGCGCGATCGCGGTCGCCGCCAGTTCCGACAGCAATTCCTCCGGCGAGGCGGCGATGGCGGCGATGGCCAGCGCCCAGGGCTGGGCGATCCAGCGCCAGATCGACTACACCCGCTCCAACGAGTCCGAGGCCGACCGCCTGGGCATCCGCACCCTCGCCCGCGCCGGCTACGACCTCGAGGGCATGGCCAGCATGTTCGAGCGCATGCAGGCGGTCTCGCGCACCAACCAGGGCGGCGAGCGCGAGCGGCTGCCGGACTACCTGCGCACCCACCCGGTGACCACCACCCGCATCAGCGAATCCCGCCAGCGCGCCGAGCAGATCGCGCGCGAGAGCGGCGCGGTGGTCGCCACCACCACCACGCCGACCGCGTCGCGGACCGAGCGCACGATCATCGCCGACTCGCCCTTCGGCCACGTCGGCAGCGGCACCGCCAACCCGCTGCTGCCGGCCTCGCTGCGCCTGCCCGACGGCGCCCGCGCCGGCGCCGGCGGCGGCGACCCGGTGGTGTTCGGCTGGACGCGCGAGCGGATGCGGGTGCTCAGCGCCAACACGCCCGCCGCGGCGATCCGCGAGTACGAGGCGATGCGGCGCAGCGCGCCGCTGGGCGACGACCAGCTCTACGGGCTCGCGCTGGCGCGGATGCGCGCGGGCGAGTACGCCGCCGCGGCGACCCAGTTCGCGGCGCTGCTGGAGGAGTACCCGGACGACCTGTGGCTGACGGTCTCGCTGGCGGAGGCCGAGACCCGCGCCGGCCGCGCCGCCGACGGCGACCGCCGCTTCGAGGCGCTGCTGCGGCGCCTGCCCAACCAGCGCGCGGTGGCGCTGACCTACGCCGGCATGCTGGTCGAGCGCAACACCCCGGAGGCCGGCCGCCGCGCCCAGGAACTGCTGCGCCCGCTGCTGCGCAGCGCCGCCGACGACCCGATCTTCCAGCGCACGTTCGCGCGGATCAGCGAGATCGCCGGCGACCCGGTGCGGGCCGGCGAGGCGCACGCGGAGGCCGCCTTCCTCAGCGGTCGCGCCGAGCAGGCGCTGGTGCAGCTCAACACGCTGCGCAAGCGCGACGACCTGGACTACTACGCCCGGGCGCGGATCGACGCGCGGATCGCGGCGATCACGCCGACGGTGCTGGAACTGCGCCGCCAGGGCATGCGCGACGAGGACCTTCGGCGCCGCTGAACGGGCACCCTGGGCGCCCTGCGCGGCCCCATGACCGTGTCATACAAGTGACACTTATCTGTCGTCTAATGCCACCGACCGGCCCCCCGGACGCCAGGCAGACCATGCAGAAGCGCATCCTGATCGTCGACGACGAACCCGCCATCCGCGAGATGGTCGCGTTCGCCCTGCGCAAGGGCGACTTCGAGCCGGCCCACGCCGGGGACGCGCGCGAGGCGCAGACGGCGATCGCCGACCGGGTGCCCGACCTGATCCTGCTGGACTGGATGCTGCCGGGCGTCAGCGGCCTGGACCTGGCCCGGCGCTGGCGCCGCGAGGAACTGACCCGCGAGGTGCCGATCATCATGCTGACCGCCCGCGGCGAGGAGAACGACCGCGTCGGCGGGCTGGAGGCCGGCGTGGACGACTACGTGGTCAAGCCGTTCTCCGCGCGCGAGCTGCTGGCGCGCATCCGCGCGGTGATGCGGCGCTCGCGCGAGGACGACGAGGACGGCAGCGTGCAGGTCGGCAGCCTGCGCATCGACGGCGCCGCCCACCGGGTCTTCGCCGGCGACACCCCGGTGAACATCGGCCCCACCGAGTACCGCCTGCTGCACTTCTTCATGACCCACCCCGAACGGGTCTACTCCCGCACCCAGCTGCTCGATCACGTCTGGGGCGGCAGCGTGTACGTGGAGGAGCGCACCGTGGACGTGCATATCCGCCGCCTGCGCAAGACCCTGGAACCGGTGGCGCTGGACGGCATGGTGCAGACGGTGCGGGGGGCGGGATACCGCTTCTCGGCGGCGATGTGAGCCCACCCGGCATCGACCGCGCGGCCGGGCTGGCGGCGCCCGCAGCCACACCCGCGCCCGGCGGACTCCGGCACACTGACGCCATGCCCGCCCACACCCGCTCCGCCTGGCTGCGCACGGTCGCGCAGCACCTGCTGGTCCTGGCCGCCGCCGCGCTGGCCGGGCTGGCGCTGGGCCGTCCGTGGGCGCTGCTGGCGCTGGCCGCGCTCGGCCTGCTGGCCTGGAACGGCGTGCGCCTGTACCGCCTGCTGCAGCGGCTGGAATCGCGCCAGCGCCTGCCGCCCGGGCGCGAGGGCGGCGCCTGGGACGAGCTCGACCGCCTGCTGCACCAGAGCCAGGACGACACCCGCAACCGCAAGCGGCGGCTGGTGGAGATGCTGCGCGCCTACCGCGCGGCCGCCGCCGCGCTGCCCGACGCGGTGGTGGTGCTGGACCGCAACAGCCAGCGCGTGCAGTGGTTCAACGAGGCGTCCACCCACCTGCTCGGCCTGCAGTATCCCGCCGACATCGACGCGCCGGTCGGCGACCGCCTGCAGCCGCTGCCGATCGCCCACTGGCTGGCCAGCGGCCGCCACGCCGAGCCGCTGCTCGACGCGCCCTCGCCGCTCGACCCGGGCCTGCGCCTGAGCCTGAAGCTGATCCCCTATTCCGAGCACCTGTGGCTGCTGGTGGCGCGCGACGTCAGCAAGCTGATGCGGCTGGAGCAGGTGCGCCGCGACTTCGTCGCCAACGTCTCCCACGAGCTGCGCACGCCGCTCACGGTGGTGCACGGCTACCTCGACATGCTCGATCCCGCCGATCAGCCGGACTGGGCGCCGATCCTGGCCGAGATGCGCCTGCAGTCGCAGCGCATGACGCAGCTGGTGGAGGATCTGCTCACGCTGTCGCGGCTGGAGGCGCAGGAGGCGGTGGCCGACGAGAGCGTGCCGATGGCCTCGCTGCTGTCGACGCTGCGGCGCGAGGCGGAGGCGCTGGGCCAGGGCCGCCACGCGGTGACGGTGGAGGACGCCGCGCAGGCCGACCTGTGGGGCTCGATCAAGGAGCTGCACAGCGCGTTCTCCAACCTCGTCTCCAACGCGGTACGCTACACCCCGGCCGGCGGCCGCATCGCGATCCGCTTCGCGCGCGACGACGACGGCGGGGCGACGCTCTCGGTCCAGGACACCGGCTACGGCATCCCGGCCTCGCACCTGCCCCGCATCACCGAGCGCTTCTACCGCGTCTCCACCAGCCGCTCGCGCGAGCTCGGCGGGACCGGGCTCGGGCTGGCCATCGTCAAGCACGTGCTGCAGCTCCACCAGGCCCGCCTCGACATCGAGAGCGAGGTCGGCCGCGGCAGCACGTTCTCCTGCCACTTCCCGCGCGACCGCGTGCATGCGCGCGACGCCGGGCCTCACCCGAACACCGGAGCCACGCGTGAACAACCGCGCATCCAGGCCGGCCGCTCGCTCTGAGCTGTCGCGCGACACCATCCGCAAGCGCCGGGCGGCCGCCGACCCGACCCTGCCGGCCGATCCGCTGACCGACCCGTCGCTGTACTTCAACCGCGAGCTGTCCCAGCTCGACTTCAACTTCCGCGTGCTGGCGCAGGCCGAGGACCCGTCGGTGCCGCTGCTGGAGCGGCTGCGCTTCCTGTGCATCTGCTGCACCAACCTCGACGAGTTCTTCGAGATCCGCGCCGCCACCGTGCGCCACGCGCAGGAACTGGCGATGCCGATGCCGCCCGACGGGCTGGCCCCGGCGACGGTCCTACGGCGCATCCACGACCGCGCCGCGGAGCTGGTGGCGCGCCAGTACGCCTGCTGGAACGACGTGCTGCGCCCGGCGCTGGCCGAGGCCGGCGTGCGCATCGTGGGCCGCGAGCAGTGGAACGCGCGGCAGAAGCGCTGGCTGCGCGCCTACTTCCGCGACGAGATCATGCCGGTGCTGTCGCCGCTGGGCCTGGACCCGGCGCACCCGTTCCCGAAGATCCTCAACAAGTCGCTCAACGTGGTGGTGGTGCTGAAGGGCAAGGACGCGTTCGGCCGCAGCGGGCACCTGGCGATCGTGCGCGCGCCGCGCTCGCTGCCGCGCATCATCCAGCTGCCGGAGCGGGTGTCGGGCGGCGACTCGGACTTCGTGTTCCTGTCGGCGGTGCTGTCGGAGTTCGTGGGCGAGCTGTTCCCGGGCATGGAGGTCAAGGGCGCCTACCAGTTCCGCGTGACCCGCAATTCCGAGGTGATCGTCGACGAGGACGAGGTGGAGAACCTCGCGCTCGCCCTGCGCGACGAGCTGGCCGGGCGCGGCTACCTGCGCGCGATGCGGCTGGAGATCGCGGCCAACTGCCCGAAGCCGATCGTCACCACCCTGCTGAAGAACTTCGACCTGCCGGAGAACGCGGTCTACCGCATCGACGGCCCGGTCAACCTCAACCGGGTGATCCAGGTCTACGACCTGGTGCAGCGCCCGGACCTGAAGTTCCCGCCGTTCCAGGCCCGGCAGGTGCGCGGCATGGACGACATCTTCGAGCTGGTCGCCGAGGGCGACCTGCTGCTGCACCACCCCTTCGACGCGTTCACCCCGGTGCTGGAACTGCTCAAGCAGGCCGCCGAGGACCCGAACGTGCTGGCGATCAAGCAGACCCTGTACCGCACCGGCAAGGACTCGGCGATCGTCGAGCACCTGGTGCAGGCCGCGCGCAACGGCAAGGACGTGACCGTGGTGATCGAGCTGCGCGCGCGCTTCGACGAGGACGCCAACCTCGGCGTGGCCGACCGCCTGCAGGAGGCCGGCGTGCAGGTGGTCTACGGCGTGGTGGGCTTCAAGACCCACGCCAAGATGCTGCTGATCGTGCGCCGCGAGGGCCGCAAGCTGCGCCGCTACGTGCACCTGGGCACCGGCAACTACCATTCCGGCACCGCGCGCGCCTACACCGACCTGGGGCTGATCACCGCCGATCCCGCCATCGGCGGCGACGTGCACCAGATCTTCCAGCAGCTCTCGGGCCTGGCCCCGGCGATCCGCCTGCAGCACCTGCTGCAGTCGCCGTTCACCCTGCACAGCGGGGTGATCCAGCGCATCGAGCGCGAGGCCGCGCATGCGCGCGCCGGGCGCCCGGCGCGGATCGTGGCCAAGATGAACGCCATCAACGAGCCGCAGGTGATCCGCGCGCTGTACCGCGCCTCGCAGGCGGGGGTGCGGATCGAGCTGATCGTGCGCGGCGCCTGCACCCTGCGCCCCGGCGTGGAGGGCGTGTCGGAGAACATCCGCGTGCTCTCGGTGGTGGGCCGGTTCCTGGAACACCACCGGGTGTACTGGTTCGCCAACGACGGCGAACCGGAGATCTTCGGCGCCAGCGCCGACTGGCTGGAGCGCAACCTGCTGCACCGCGTGGAGACCTGCTTCCCGTTCCTGGACCCGGAGATCGCGGCGCGGGTGAAGCACGAGGTGATCGACAACTACCTGGCCGACAACACCCAGGCCTGGGAGCTGCAGTCCGACGGCGACTACCGCCACCTGCGGCCCGAGGGCGACGCGATGCCGCATTCGGCGCAGTCCTGGCTGCTGGCGCGCATCGCCGGCTGAGGGGCGCGGGCGGCGGCGCCCCGCCCGTCCCCGGGCGTCGGGTAAACTCCCGCCCAACGCGGCATCGTGCCGCCCCGCCCGCCGCACGATGAGTCCATCCCGCACGCTCGCCCTCGCGGAAACGATGACGCCGCCCTTCAGCGACGGCGACATGCTCGCGGCGGTGGACCTGGGCTCCAACAGCTTCCACATGGTGGTGGCCCGCTACACCATGGGGCAGCTGCGCATCGTCGACCGCCTGCGCGAGACCGTGCGCCTGGGCGAAGGGCTCGACGGCAAGGGCGGCCTGCGCACCGACGTGCGCCAGCGCGCGCTGGACTGCCTGTCGCGCTTCGGCGAGCGCATCCGCGACATCCCGCCCACCCGCGTGCGCGCGCTGGCCACCAACGCGGTGCGCCAGCTGTCGGCGCCGCAGGCCTTCCTGGTGCCGGCCGAGGACGCGCTGGGCCACGCGATCGAGGTGATCTCCGGCCGCGAGGAGGCGCGCCTGATCTACCTGGGCGTGGCCCACGCGCAGCCGCCGAAGCCGGGCCAGCGGCGGCTGGTGATCGACATCGGCGGCGGCTCGACCGAGTTCATCATCGGCCGCGGCCTCGACACCCTGGAGCGCGAGAGCCTGCAGGTCGGCTGCATCTCCAGCACGCGCCGCTTCTTTCCCAACGGCCGGCTGTCGCGCAAGCGCTGGCGCGAGGCGCTGACCGAGATCTCGGCGGAGTTCCAGCAGTTCGCCACCGCCTACCGCATGCTCGGCTGGCACGAGGCGCTGGGCGCGTCGGGCACCAACAAGGCCATCGGCGAGATCTGCGCGGCGATGAAGCTCACCAAGGGCGCGGTGCTGGCCGAGGCGCTGCCGGCGGTGCGCGACCGCCTGCTGCAGGCCCCGCACATCGACGAGATCGACCTGCCGGGCCTGTCCGACGACCGCCGGCCGATCATCGCCGGCGGCCTGCTGGTGCTGGAGGCGGCCTTCGCCAGCCTGGGCCTGGACCGGATGGCGGTCAGCAAGGCGGCGATGCGCGAGGGCGTGCTGTACGACATGCTCGGCCGCAGCAGCGGCGACGACCCGCGCGAGACCTCGATCCACAACATCATCCAGCGCTACGGCATCGACGACGCCCAGGCCGAGCGGGTGGAGCAGACCGCGGTGCGGCTGTTCGACCAGGTCGCGCGCGACTGGCAGCTGGGCGGCGACGACCTGCTGATGCTGGGCTGGGCCGCGCGCCTGCACGAGCTGGGCCTGACCATCGCCCACAGCGGCTACCACCTGCACGGCGCCTACGTCATCGAGCACTCCGACATCGCCGGCTTCTCGCGGCAGGAGCAGCAGTTCCTGGCCGCGATGGTGCGCAGCCACCGTCGCAAGATCGCCAAGTCCGCGTTCGACGCCCTGCCCGACCGCCTGCTCGCCTCCGCGCGGCGGCTGAGCCTGCTGCTGCGGGTGGCGGTGCTGCTCAACCGCGCGCGCGAGACCCAGCCGATCCCGCGGCTGGAGGCGAGCGCCGAGGGCGACACCCTGGTCCTGCGCCTGGACCCGCGCTGGCTGGATTCGCGCCCGCTGCTGCGCGCCGACCTCGAAAGCGAGACCGGCGACCTCGGCGCGCTGGGGCTGCAGCTGCGCCTGGCCTGATCGATACGCTTTCGTAGGAGCGCGCTCCCGCGACGGGCCTCCCCGCGACGGGCTCCGGAATCCACGAGAAGCGGTGCCGGCCGTCGCTCACCTCCGTCCGTGCGTGAGGACGCGTTCTAGGTCCGGTGGCGCGTGGCCCGGTCGCGCACGGGCGCGCTCCCACGGAACCGGGCGGGTCAGTCGCGATAGTCCAGCGGCGGCGAGTCGCGCTCCAGCAGCGGCCGGTAGGCGGCGGCGCCGCGGCGTTGCTCGAACTCCCGGCGCGCCTGCGCCAGCAGCGCGGGCTCCCGGTACAGCCGCGTGGCGGCGTCCGCCAGCGCCCGCGCCGCGGCCTGCGCGCCGCGATGGCCGAGCGCGTGGCCGGAGGCCGCGGTGGCCTGCCAGGAATGCGCGCTGGTGCCCGGCGCCCAGGTCGCGGTGGACAGGCCCGCGGTGGGCGCGTTCCAGCTGACGTCGCCGACGTCGGTGGAAGCGTGCGAGAGGCCGCCGACGGCGTAATCGGCCACGGCGCCGGCCTGCGCCAGCGGCGGCGCGCGCTCCAGCGTGCCTTGCAGCGCGCGCGCGAAGCCCTGCTCCTCCGCGCCGAGGGCGACGCCGCCGCCGGCGCGCAGCGCGGCGTCGAGCACGCGGCCGAGCGCGTCGTTGGGCAGCAGGCCGTAGACGCCCCCCACCGGCGTGTAGGACACGCGGGTGCCGGTGCCCAGCGCCGCGCCCTCGGCCGCGCGCTGCAGCCGGGCGAACACCTCGCGCACCACCGCCGGATCGGGGTGGCGCACGTAGTAGTAGGCCTCGGCGGCCGCCGGCACGACGTTCGGCGCGCCGCCGCCGTCGCTGATGGTGTAGTGGATGCGGGTGCCCTCGGGGACGTGCTCGCGCAGCAGGTTGGCCATGTGGTTGAGCGCCTCGACCCCGTCCAGCGCCGAGCGGCCGCGCTCGGGCGAGATCGAGGCGTGCGAGGCGACGCCCTCGAAGCGGAAGCGGCCGCTGACGTTGGCCATCGACGCGGACTGCGCGGCGCTGTTGGCGTCGGCCGGGTGCCAGTGCAGCACCGCGTCGACGTCGTCGAACAGCCCGGCGCGGACCAGGTAGACCTTGCCGGCGCCGCCCTCCTCGGCCGGTGCGCCGTAGACGCGGACCTCGCCGGGCGTGCCGGTGTCCAGCAGCCATTGCCGGATCGCGCGCGCGGCCGCGACGGTGCCGGCGCCGAACAGGTTGTGCCCGCAGGCGTGCCCGGCCGCCTGGCCGTCCACGCGCCGCGGTTCGGCGGCCACCGCCTGGGATGCGCCGGGCAGCGCATCCATCTCCGCCAGCAGCGCGATCACCGGGCCGCCGCGCCCGGCGCGCGCCACGAACGCGGTCGGCATGCCGGCCACGCCCGCCTCGACCTCGAAGCCGGCGTCGCGCAATTCCGCCTGCAGGCGCTGCGACGAGCGCGTCTCGCGGTAGCCGACCTCGGCCCAGCGCCACAGGTCGTCGGCGACCTCGGCCAGGCGCGGGGCGTAGGCGTCGAGCGCGGCGTGCATGCGCGCGTCCGCGTCGCCGCCGGCGGGCCCGGCCGCGGCCGGCGACGCCGCCAGGGCCGCGCACAGCGCGAGGCCGACCCGGGCAGCCGCGCGACTCACAGGGTGTAGCGCCATTCCGCGTACCACAGGCGGCCGCGGCCGTCGTGCACGCCCTCGAAGAAGGCGCGGTCCTCGTCGGCCAGCGGCGGCGCGCGGTCGAACAGGTTGTTGGCGCCGAAGCGCAGCTGGCTGCGGCCGCCGGCGAAGCCCGCGAGGCGGACGCCGACGTGCGCGTTCACCGTCACCCAGTCGTCGACCTTGTACGCGCGGCCGTCGGCATCGACCGGCGCGCTGGTGTCGTACAGCGAGCCGATGTAGTTCGCCATCACCGCGGCGTCGAGGGCGTTGCGGCGCCAGTTCACCGACAGCACGCCGCGGGTGCGCGGCAGACCGTTGATGCGCAGCGGCGAGGTTGCCAATGCGTCGTCGCTGACGCGCTCCTCGTAGCGGTCCATGTAGGCCACGTCCAGGCGCAGGTTGAAGTTCCCCAGCCGCGTCTCCGGCAGCCGCCAGGCGAGACTGGCATCGTAGCCTGCAATGGTGCGCGCGGCGATGTTGATGAAGGTGTCCATGACGTAGTCCACCGCGCCGGCCGGGGCGCGCGGGTCGCCGGGGTTGGCGGCGTTCCAGGCCTCGAAGGCGGCGCGGTCGGCGTCGGTGACCGGCAGCCGCACCACCGCCGGGTTGGCGCCCTGGCCGCTGCTGCGCAGCTGGTGGTCGAGCGCGAGCTGTTGCGCCTCGCCGTAGGTGTCGATGACGTCGCTCTGGCGGATGCGGAAGTAGTCCAGGCTCAGCGACAGCCCCTCGGCGAAGCCGGGCTGCAGCACGAAGCCGATCGAGTGCTGCTTGGCCTCCTCCGGGCCGAGGTCGGCGTTGCCGCCGCGGATCACCTGCCGCGACTCGTCGCCGAGGTCGGCGGGCGTGCCGGTCACGTCGGCGCGGTAGGGATCGGGGGTGCCGGCGTTGCGGCGCACGATCTCGCCCACGAACACCTGCGCCAGGGTCGGCGCGCGGAAGCCCTCGCTGTAGGAGCCGCGCAGCAGCAGCCAGTCGGTGGGGCCCCAGCTGAAGCCGAACTTCGGCTTGGCGGCGGTGCCGAAGTCGCTGTACTGCTCGGCGCGGCCGGCCAGCGAGATCTCCATGCGGCGGAAGCCGGGGCGCGCGTTGGGATCGCCGAAGATCGGGATCGACAGTTCCAGGAAGCCGGAGCGCACGTTGCGGCTGCCGCTGGAGTCGCTGGTCTGGCTCAGCGCGATCACGTCGTCGGCATTGGACAGCGGGTCGCGGCGGTCGTCGAAGGTCTCGCGGCGGTACTCGACGCCGGCCGCCATCTGCAGGGTGCCGCCCGGCAGGTCCATCAGCGGGCCGGTGGCGCGGAAGTCGGCCACCCCCAGCGAGGCCTCGCCCTCGCGCCAGGTGCCGATGCGCACCGCGTCCATCACCGCCTGGCTGTTGGCGCCCGGGCCGCCGAAGGGGTTGAAGGCGTCGGGCGTGTCCAGCGCCAGCCGCTCGCGCAGGCGGCTCTCGCTGAGCATGTTGCCGGCCTCGTCGCGGGTCTCGCCGCGGCCGTAGCCCAGCCCGCCGTCCCAGTTCCACTCGCCCAGCTGGCCACGCAGGCCGCCGACCGCCTGGTAGGCGCGCGAGGACACGTCGGCGGTGCGCGGGCCCAGTTCCAGCGGGCGGTAGTTGTTGATGCGCACGTCCATCGGCGCGATGTCCGGGTTGTCGGTGCCCGGGCCGTAGAAGCGGCTGCCGAAGGGGTTGTAGTAGTTGCTGGCCGGCACGTAGATGCCGTTGTCGGCGTTGGCCGAGATCGGCGAGGCCGCGTTCGAGGTCCAGGAGTCGGCGCGGTAGTAGAAGCCCTCCAGGGTCGCCTCGACGCCGTTGCCGAAGAGGTGGTTCAGCGCGCCGAAGACCTGGTGGCGGGTGCTCTCGGGCAGCAGCACGTACTCGGGGGTGTAGTCGTAGCGCAGCTCGCGCGGCATCGCGCCGCCGGCCACCTGGGTCCCGTCGCCGTCCGGCGCGATGTGGAAGGCGGAGCCGGAGAGGCCGGGCGCGCGCACCGCGGAGAACCCGCCGTCGGCGCCCACGCGGCCGGTGGTGTAGCTGCCGTAGGGGCCGCTGACCGAGCGGTTGTCCCACAGCGTGCTGTCGCTGCCGGCGCGCTCGCGCAGGTCGCCGCTGCGGCTGTACCACTTGTCGCGGGTGTACAGCGGATCGCGGTCGTAGTAGCCGACGAAGCCCATGACGTTGGTCCGGCCGCCGTTGAAGTTGCGCCCGCCCAGCAGGCTGACCGAGGTCTCGGACATGTCGCCCTCGTCGACCCAGCCGTGGCGCACGCTGGCCTCCGCGCCCTGGTAGTCGCGGCGCAGGATGGTGTTGACGACGCCGGCGACCGCGTCCGAGCCGTACAGCGCCGAAGCGCCGTCGCGCAGCACCTCCACGCGCTCGATCGCACCCAGCGGGATCTGGTTGATGTTGGCCGACAGGCGCGGCACCGCGCCCTCGGAGATCGGGTGCGGGGCGATGCGGCGGCCGTTGAGCAGCACCAGCGTGTTGCCGGAGCCGATGCCGCGCAGGTTGATCGAGGCGGCGTCGCCGCGCGCGGCGTTGGGCCCGGTGGAGGTCTCGGCGTTGTCGAAGCCGGCCGACTGCGGCAGGTAGGCCATCGCCTCGGACAGGGTGGTCGCGCCGGTGGTGTCGAGCTGCTCGCGCGAGAGCGTGGTCACCGGCAGCGCGGTCTCGCTGTCGATGCGGCGGATGAAGGAGCCGGTCACCGTCACCGCGTCGAGATCGCGGGTGGCCGGCGCGGCGTCCACCGGCGCCGCCTGCGGCGTGGGCAGCGGCTCGGCCGCGTCCTGCGCCGGCGCGGCGGGCGCGTCGAGCGCCAGCGGCGCCGCCGAGGCCAGCAGGGCGCGCTCGGCGCGCTCGCCGCCCAGCGCGATGGTGTGGCCGTCGTCGCGGGCCACGCTCAGGCCGCTGCCGGCCAGCAGCCGCGCCAGCGCCTCGCGCGCGTCCATGGTGCCGCGCAGCGCCGGCGTGCGCACGCCTTCCAGCCGGTCCGCGGGCGCGACGATCTGCAGCTGCGCCTGCCTAGCGAAGTCCGGCAGCACCCGCGCCGCATCGCCGGCGGGCAGGTCGAACTCGCGCTCCTGCGCGAAGGCGGGTGCTGCGCCGAGCGCGAAGGTCGCGACGGCGAAGCGGATGGCGCCGGCCAGGCGCGTGCGGTGGATATGCATCGGTTTGCCTCTCTCCCCTCGTGATGACGTGTCTGCCGCGCCGGTCGCCCGGCGTCACTGCCGCAGCGCGGCGTCCGGCGGCGGCCGCGTCCGCGGCGCCGCGTGGCTGCGCAGGTGGATGCCCTCGCTGTCGCGCTCGACCCGCAGGCCGAGGCTGGTCGCCACCGCCTCGGCGAAGCCGGCGGGATCGGTGGCCGAGTACAGGCCGGCCACCCGGCGCTGCGCGACCTCCGGCTCGTCGACCAGGATGCGGACGGTGCTGTAGCGCGCGAAGCGCGCCGCCGCCTGCGCCAGCGTGTCGCCGTCGAAGGCGAGCATGCCGTCGCGCCAGGCCAGCCGCCGGCCGACCTCCTCCACCGCCAGCGGGTGCATCTGCAGGTCCTGGCCGGGGCGCGCGACGGCCTGGAAGTTGGCCGCCACCCGCACCGGCGCCGGCGCGTCCTCGGCGCCGCCGGCGACGTCGACGATGCCTTCGCGCACGATCACCCGCATGCCGCCGTCCTCGCTGCGCTGCACGCTGAAGGCGGTGCCCACCGCCACCACCTGCGCCTGGCCGGCGCTCACCGCAAACGGCCGCGCCGGATCGCGCGCCACCTCGAACAGCGCTTCGCCGCGCAGCAGTTCCACCCGGCGCCGGCGCGCGTCGAAGTCCACCCGCACCCGCGAATCGGAGTTCAGCACCAGGGTGGAGCCGTCGGGCAGCGGCACCCGCAGCACTTCGCCCAGGCGCGAGGTGTGCAGCAGCGGCGCCTTCAGCAGCAGCGCGCCGGCGATCAGCAGCGCGCACAGGCTGGCCGCCACGGCGCCGGACACGGCGCGGACGCTGCGCCAGCGCCCGCCCGCCGCGCGCCGCGGCCACTCGGCGGCGCCGGCGCCGACCGCCAGCGCGCGGTCCGCGCGCGCCA
>NZ_JAIWPR010000054.1 GCF_021191635.1 Alterluteimonas quercicellularis | reverse complement strand
CGCGCGCGAGCGCGCTCCTACGCGCGCAGCCAGCCCGCCGCGATCGCGATGGCGACCAGGACCAGCGCCACCAGGGTGCCGGCGCGGCGGGCGTGGCGGTGCATCATCGGCGGGCCTCCGGGCTCATACCATGTCGAAGCGTTCGGAATAGAGGTTCTTCGCCGGCACGCCGCGCGCCAGCAGCGCCGGTTCCACCGCGTCGGCCATCGGCTCGGGGCCGCAGAGGTAGCAGTGCATGCGCGCGACCCCTTCGGGCAGGCAGCGGTCGAGCAGGGCGGCATCGATGTGGCCGGTCTCGCCGGTCCAGCCGTCGGGCGGCGCCTCCAGCACGTGGACCACGGTCAGCGGCAGGCGGCCGGCGAGCGCGTCGAGCTCCTCGCGGGCGATCGCCTCGTCCAGGCTGCGGTTGGCGTAGACCAGCCACAGCGGCTCGCGCGCGCCGCGCGCGGCCGCGGTGCGCAGCATCGACAGGAACGGGGTGATGCCCACGCCGCCGGCGACGAACACCGCGCCCCCGGGCGAGCGGCCCGGCACCCAGGTGAACACCCCGTAGGGGCCCTCGATCCAGGCGCGCGCGCCCGGCGCCAGCTCGCCCAGGCTGCCGGTGAAATCGCCCAGCGCCTTGACCGTGAAGCGCAACTCGCGCTCGCCGGCGGCCGAGGTGATCGAGAACGGATGCTGCTGCAGCCGCCACGGGCTCTCGCCCACGGTCAGCCAGGCGAACTGCCCGGGCGCGAAGCGCAGGCCGTCGTGGCCCTCCGGGCGCAGGCGCAGGGTGACCGCGTCGCCGGGCTCGGGCTCCGCCGCGACCACCCGCCACGGGCGCCGGCGCAGCCGCCAGGGCCGCGCCAGCCGCGTCTCCAGCACCAGCCAGAGCGAGGCGCCGACCGCCGCGGCCAGGGCGGCCTTCTTCCACAGCGGCTGCGTGTAGTGGTCGACCATCAGCGCGTGGCCCAGGCCCAGGGCGACCACGCACAGCGCCAGCGCCCCGTGCAGCAGGCGCCAGCGCTCGTAGGACAGGCCGAAGCGCTCGCGCCACAGCGAGGTCGCGATCAGCAGGCTGGCGGCCAGCAGCACCGTCCACAGCGACAGCGCGCGCAGCACCTGGTCGCGCGGATCGAGGTAGGACAGCAGCGCGGGATCGGCGGCGAACATCGTCACCGGGTGCGCCAGCACCAGCGCCCAGGCGAACAGGCCGGTGCGGCGGTGGAACTGCAGCAGGTCGTCCTGGCCGAGCCCGCGGGCGAACCAGCGCTGGCGCCCGGAGGCCACCGCCTGCGCGGCCAGCATCCCCAGGCCGAGGAAGCCGAGCATCGCGCCGGTCTCCTTCAGCCGCGCGCGCGCCGCCGGCGTCTCGCCCGCCAGCGCCACCGCCATCGGCAGCAGGGCCAGCGCCATGTACGCCAGCATCCAGCCCCAGAAGCGCAGCCAGCCGAGGTTCACCGCGGCCCGCCCGCGAGCGGCGTGCGGCGCTCGATCCGGCGCAGGCCCTGCCGCAGCAGCCACAGCGCGCCGACCAGGTACGGGATGCAGCTGGGCACCCACATCAGGATGCCGGCCAGCTGCTGGTCGGCGAGCGCGTCCAGCCCCAGCTGCGGCGCGCGCACCGCGTAGACCGGGTACAGCGCGCGCGGGGCGAAGGTCAGCAGCGCGCCGAGGAAGCCCATCTGCATCATCACCGCCAGCAGCGCGACCACGCCGCCGCCGGCGCCGGTGGCTGGATCGCGCAGGCGCCGCCAGGCGGCCGCCCAGAACCACAGCCCGGCGAGCAGGAACGAGGCGTGCATGAGGTGGTGCAGCGCCTCGTTCGCCAGCACCGCCTCCAGCGCGGCGGGCAGGTGCCAGGCCCACATCACCGCGCTGTGGGCGATCGCGGCGGTCGCCAGCCAGCCCGAGGCGCGCGCCAGCGGACGATGCAGCGCGCGGTGCAGGGCGCCGGACCAGCGCCGCGGCAGCGCATACGCGGCCACCGCGAACGGCTTGCCCGCCAGCACCAGCGGCGGCACCACCGCGAGCAGCAGCATGTGCTGGGCCATGTGCGCGGCCAGCGACCAGGCGCCGAAGGCGTCCAGCGGCCAGATCGCGGCCAGCGCCATCGCGGCCATGCCGGCCCAGAACGCGAGCGCGCCCGCCACCCCGACGCCGTGCCCGCGCCCGGCCTGCGACCACAGCCGCGCCAGGCCCGCGGCGTACAGCGCCGCCAGCAGCGCGAAGGGCAGCAGCACCGCCGGCGACAGGGTCCACGCCTCGGCCAGCGCCGGCGGGTGGGCCGCGCCCGCGCCGTGCGCAAGCGCCGCGCCGGGCAGCGACAGCAGGACGGGCGACGCGGTGGCGAGGCGGAGGACGCGCATGCGGGCACGCTAGCAAGCGCCGCGCCTGCGTCGTGTCGAGAGCGCCGTACACATGCGCCGCGCGCGTGCTGGCTTAGGCTGGCGCACGGCGGTTCGCGGAGGCGCGCGTGTACTTCTGGCTCAAGGTCTTCCACATCGCGGCGATGTCCGTCTGGTTCACCGGACTGTTCTTCCTGCCGCGCCTGTTCGCCGCCCACCAGCGCGGCGGCGAGGACGCCGCGCCCGGCTACTTCAACCCGGTGGCCAACACCGTATTCTTCTGGCTGGCCACGCCCGCGGCGATCGTCACCATCGCGCTCGGCCTCGCCCTGATCGCCTACCGGCCCGACGGCGCCTGGCTGGTGCTGAAGCTCGCCGCGGTCTCGGTGGCGGTGCTGTTCCACCTGTACTTCGGCCTGCTGCTGTACGAGCTGGGCAAGGGCAACGACCGCCACGGCCCGCTGTTCTACCGCGTCCTCGGCTGGGTGCCGCTGGTCCTGCTGCTGGGCATCGCCGCGCTCACCGCCGGCAAGCCGCGCACCGTGGGCGACCTGCCGCCGCCGCCGGCGCACGCCCCGCGTGACGGAGAGGCGGCGCTACCATGAGCGCCGCGCCGGAACCGTCCCGGCCGCCGGAGCGCGTCGCAATGCCTGCCAGTCGACACCCGCAACGTCCGATGCTCGCCGCCGCGCTGGCGTGCGCGTTGCCGTTCTGCGCTTTCGCGCAGGGCCGCGACTGGATCGTCAGCGGCGCGGAGCTGGCGCGCGCGCTGGAGGGCGATGCGGCGCCCGAGGCGACCGACCCGGAGCTGCGGCGCCGGCTGTCGCGCGAGCGCGGGCAGTCCTGCCTGCAGGGCGTGGCCGACCTGACGCGCGGCGCGCGCTGGTGCGGGCGGATCAAGCCGCACGAACTGGCCGACCGGGTATACGCCTACCTGGGCGACCTGCCGCCCGCGCGCCTGCAGGACAACGCCGCGACGCTGGTGGCCGAGGCGCTGTCGGCGCACTTCCCCTGCGCGGCGGCCCCGCGGTAGGCCGGGCGCTCACTCCGCCGGCGGCCGCGTGTCCGCTTCGTGCTCGTGCGGGTTGTCGGCGTCGCCGTAGACGCCGATGCCGTGGCGGAAGCTCAGCGTGCCGCCGAGCCAGCCGGCGACCATCACCAGCACCAGCAGCAGGCCCGACTGCAGCACGCCCCAGGGCCAGACCGCGGCGACCGGGTCCGGCGCGCGCAGCCACACGCCCATGCCGGCCACCGCCAGCACCATCACCGCGACGATGAAGTGGTTCCAGGCCGAGACGTGGCGGCGCACCACGCGGATCAGGAACATGTCGGCGGTGCCGACCACGCCGGCGAGCAGCCCGACCGCCAGGCCGACGGCGTTCATCCAGTAGGCGCTCTGCGCCCAGAACGGCTGCTCCAGCCACAGCGACAGCAGGTCGGCCGGCAGCACCAGCGACAGCAGGGCGACCGGGTAGACCACCAGCATCGGGTGCAGCGGATGCTTGGCGATGGCCATCCGGCTGCGCACCGAATGGCTGACGGTCTTCGGCTTGGGTTGTTCGAGTCGGCGTCTCATCGGGCGCAGGGCGGCAGCATGAAGATGGGCACGGCGGTGAACGCGACCGCGATCGCGGCCAGCACCGCGGCGAGCGCGGCGACCGCGGCGGCGAAGCGGCGGCGGCGCCCGTCGGCGCCGGCCTGCGGGTCGGCCTTCGCCGCGTGCCAGGCGCGCAGCCCGCGCAGTCCCAGCCAGGAGATGGCCGCCAGCGCCAGCGCGGTCAGCGCGACCAGCAGCCAGGTGGCCAGCTCCGCATCCGCGCCTGCGCCCGCCACCCGGCCGCGCAGCCAGCCTTCGCCGCAGGCCAGGCCCTGCAGGCTGTAGACGGCGACGAAATGCAGCGCCCAGACCGCCAGCGGCGCGGCGATCCCGGTCAGGCGATGGGGCGAGAGCGCGCGCATCAGATTGCCCTCGGGAACAGGTGGATCACGATCCATGCCACCGCGCCGATGCCGACGGTGTAGCGCCAGAAGCCGGCCGCCACCCGCGCCTCCAGCGGGCGCTCGGCGGAGACGAAGCCGGCGCGGGCGCGCGCGGCCACGAACAGCGACATCAGCGCGGCGATCGCCACGTGCACGAGCTGGAAGCCGGCCAGCGTCCACACCACCGAGGCGTAGGCGTGCGCCTGCGGCGCGCCGACCGGCCCGGCCAGGGCCCAGGCATGCACGGCGACGAAGGCCGCGCCCAGCGCGGCGGCGGCAAGGTGCGGGGCGGCGATCGCGGCGGGCGAGGCGGCGCGCACGGCGCGGCCGGCCCAGGCGACCGCGCCGGCGAGCGCGGCCAGGAGCGCCAGCGCGGCCAGCGGCGGCCCCCACGGCCCGATCGCGCTGCCCGCCGGTGGCCAGGCCGGCGTGCCCAGCCAGAGGTAGAAGTAGGCGAACACCAGCGAGGCGAACAGCGATCCGTCGATCAGCAGCGCGATCACCAGCGCCCACCAGCCCGGCGCGTTGCGGCAGGCGTACTGCGAGGGCAGCGACAGGCCGCGGCCGGCGTCGATGCGCAGCGGCGCATGGCGGTCGCCGGTGGTCCACGCCCAGGCGCCGAACAGCGCCAGCAGCGGCGCCAGCATCAGCGCCGCGCCCCAGTAGAGCTTGGCGATGAAGCAGGCGAGCAGGGCGGCGATGACCAGTGCGGCCAGCAGCGGCAGCCAGGTGGAGCTGGACACGCGGATCACCTGCTCGGGCTCGGCGCCGAGCAGGCCGGTGCCGAGCACCTCGCGGCGGCCGCCGCGCGGGTCGCCGAGCAGGCCGTCGGCGCGCGCGCTCTCGTCGGCCAGCGCCGGCCGCGACCACAGCGGGTAGCGGTCGTCGACGATCGGCGCGGAGGCGAAGTTGTACTGCGGCACCGGCCACGACAGCGCCCACTCCAGCGTGCCGGCCTCCCACGGGTTGCGCTGCGCGGCGCGGTGGCCCAGGCGGAAGCTCAGCGCCACGTCGACCAGGATCGCGACCATGCCCACCGCCAGCAGGAAGCCCGCCGCGGTCGAGAGCAGGTTGAGCCATTCCACGCCGAGGTCGAGCGGATAGGTGTACACGCGGCGCGGCAGCCCGAGCAGGCCGGTCAGGTGCATCGGCAGGAAGGCGAGGTTGAAGCCGACGAACACCATCCAGAACGCGCTGCGGCCCAGGCTTTCGGAGGGCATGCGCCCCGAGGCGAGCGGCAGCCAGTAGTAGAGGCCGGCGAACATCGGGAACATCAGCCCGCCGATCAGCACGTAGTGCAGGTGGGCGACGACGAAGTGGGTGTCGTGGGCCTGCCAGTCGAAGGGCACGAAGGCCAGCATCACCCCGGTCAGCCCGCCCAGCACGAACACGAAGAAGAAGCCGGCCAGGTGCAGCATCGGCAGCCGCAGCCAGGGCCGGCCGGCCCACAGCGTGGCGATCCAGGCGAAGGTCTGGATGCCCATCGGGATCGCCACCGCCATGCTCGCCGCGCTGAAGAAGGCCAGCGCCAGCAGCGGGATGCCGACGGCGAACATGTGGTGCACCCACAGCCCGAAGCTGAGGAAGCCGGTGCCCACGATCGCCAGCACGATCCAGGTGTAGCCCACGATCGGGCGCCGGGCGAAGGTGGCCACCAGCATCGACACCACGCCCGCCGCCGGCAGGAAGATGATGTAGACCTCGGGGTGGCCGAACAGCCAGAACAGGTGCTGCCACAGCAGCGGGTCGCCGCCGCGCGGCACGTCGAAGAAGGCGAAGTCGAAGGCGCGCTGGATCTCCAGCAGCACGCTGGCCAGGATCAGCGGCGGGAAGCCGAACGCGATCATGAAGGCCATCACCAGGATCGCCCAGCAGAACAGCGGCATGCGCTGGATGCCCATGCCGGGCGCGCGGGTGAGCAGGATCGCCACGATCAGCTCCACCGCCGCGGTCACCGCCGCGATCTCGGCGAAGGTCACTCCGATCAGCCAGAAGTCGGCGCCCAGGCCCGGCGAATAGGTCGCGTCGGTCAGCGGCACGTACATGAACCAGCCGCCGTCGGGCGCGGCGCCGAACAGGAAGCTGGAGTAGAGGAACAGGCCGCCGAACAGGTAGCACCACCAGCCGAAGGCCGACATCCGCGGGAACGGCAGGTCGCGCGCGCCGAGCATCTTCGGCACCAGGTACATCGCGAAGCCTTCCATGATCGGCACCGCGAACAGGAACATCATCGTGGTGCCGTGCATGGTCACGAACTGGTTGTAGCGCTCGGGATCGAGCACCTCCAGGCCGGGCCAGGCCAGCTGCAGGCGGATGAACATCGACAGCATGCCGCCGACCAGCAGGAAGGCAAAGCCGGTGGCGATGAAGCGGAAGGCGATGGTGCCGTGGTTGACCGCGGTGAGCTGGCCGGCCAGGCCGGGTGCGTTGGCCCAGATGCGCGCGAGCGCGTCCAGGCGGCGGCGGTGCTCGGTCTCGTCGATGCGGCCGGGGCCCTGGGCGGCGGTGGTCATGGCGCGCGCCCCTCGGTGCCGCCGGCGTCGCGCCAGGCCCGCCACCCGGCCGGCGCCATCACCTGCACCGGGAACGCCATGCGGGTGTGCTCCAGGCCGCAGAACTCCGCGCACTGCCCGCGGATGGGGCGGCCGCCGTCGTCGTCCACGCGCAGGCGCAGCAGGTTGACGCGGCCGGGCACGGCGTCGACCTTGCCGCCCAGGCGCGGGATCCAGAAGCTGTGCACCACGTCCTCGCTGACGACGCGGAACTCCACCATCTCGCCGCGCGGCAGGTACAGCACGTCGGCGCTGCGCGCGAGGACGCGGCCGGCGTCGTCGAGGTAGCGGAACTCCCAGGTCCACTGCCGCGCGACGACCTCGATCGCGTGGTCCGGCCGCTGGCCGAGGCCGGTGACGCGCCCGCTGGTGGCGGTGCCCCAGGCCAGCAGCGCCAGCAGCACGGCCGTCGGCAGCACCAGGCCGCCGGCGACGATCAGCCGCTGCGGGTTGCGCAGCGCGCGCGTGTTGCGCCCGCGCAGCAGCGCGTAGACCACGCAGCCCATCACCAGCAGCCAGATCGCGGCGGCGCCGCCGGCCATCAGCCACCAGGTGCGGGCGATGGCCTCGGCGGCGGGGCCGGCGGGATCGAGCGTGGACTGCGGCCCGTGGCGGCAGCCGGCGAGCGCCAGCGCGGCCACGGGCGGGAAAAGGCGTGCTGATCGCCGCATCGTGCTGCCGTGTCCTCCTGCCGTGCTTCGCGTGGATTCCCCGCGCGTCCGGACGGACGGCGCGATGCCCACGCTAGCGGCGGCGCCGGGCAGGCGGCGTGAATGCGGCGCGCGCCGCGCGCGATGCGATCAGGCGCCCACGCGCCGGCGCACCGCGGCCACGTCGCGCAGCGGGCGCACCTCCAGGCTGCCGGTGCCGGCCCAGGGGAAGTTGCCGGCGATCCGCACCGCCTCCTCGAGGCTGTCGGCCTCGATCAGGTTGAAGCCGGCCAGGAACTCCTTGGTCTCGGCGAAGGGGCCGTCGGTCACCAGCGTGCGGCCGTCGCGGATGCGCACGGTGCGCGCGGTCGCGGGCGGCTCCAGCTGCCGGAAGTCCAGCAGCGTGCCGTCCTCGCGCAGGCCGTCGGCCTTGAGCAGGCAGTCGCGCATCATCCGGTCGAACTCGCCCTCGGGCAGGGCGGCGATCCGGTCCTCTTCGATGTAGACCAGCAGCAGGTACTGCATGGGGCCTCCTCGCGGCATCAGGGGCGCAGCATAGACCGCGCGCGTCCCGCACGCGCGTGCCGGTGACGCGCGAGGCGCCGGCGCGATAAGATGAACGGGTCGCGCGCTGCGACCGCAACAGGGGCCGGCCATGCATCTCAACGACATCACCTGGATCCTCGTCGCGCTGCTGGTGGTGGTGCCGGTACTGATCGTCGCGGTGCTGCGCTTCGCCTTCCGCCACCGCGGCGGGATCGGCACCGGCATCGGCGGCGCGATCTTCGTGACCCTGTGCTGGGTGGCGGCGCTGGCGATCATCCTGTACCGCGTCGGCGTCTTCAGACTGTAGGAGCGCGCTCGCGCGCGATGCTTTTGCTTTTCTTGCCGGATCGGAGAAGAAAACATCGCGCGCGAACGCGCTCCTTGCACGGGCGAGCACCCGGCCTAAGGAACATGCTTGGTGATGACGTCAGAGATGCAGTCAAGCAAAGAACTGAAGCCTGCGAAGCTGATCGACTTGGTGTTTGGCTTGACGATCTTCTCAGCGAACCAGGCTTTGCTCACTTCTTTTGCAGGATCGAGCTTCTTCCCCTTGCTCCCCTTGCTTAGGGTCTTGCCCCCGAGTGCGGTGGCCATGAACTTTGGATCGAAGCATGCTTCGATGCAGTGCATCGCGCCCTTAGGGTCGAAGGGTGAAGTTAGAACGACATAGAGGTTGTCTTGAACCCGAAACCACTGAGATCCGACAGGAATTGTGGTTTTAGTCATGCCCTCAACCTTTTTGACCATGTTGCGGCCGATCGCGTCATTGTCAACAACTACAATGACCGGGCGAGTGCCTTTGGGTCCTTGGATATGGCGATACTCTTCGTGATACTCGCCAACGAAGTTGAAGAGTTGATCTCCGCCGCCGCGTAGCCCAAACAGTCGTTCGATTCGTGGCGTATTGCGAAGCATGTGGACCTGAAGTGCCGACGCTGCAATCAGCGTGGGATATGCGGGTGCAAGCGCCCTAATAGCTGCGCCAAGGTAGATCGTGTCTGTCTTACCCTCGAACAGCAAGACTGGCATTTCGTGATTGGCGAACTGGGTGTAGAAGAGAAAGCGACGATAGAGCTTCTCGATTCCTGTCAGCTTTTCTGGGAGGGGTTCATCCCCTCTACGGAACCTCTCGACATGCATTACAAAGCCCAGCATTCCCTGCAACTGCGCTCTCGTTCCATCACGCGATTGAACTTCGGTATCTCCCGCAGCAGTCAGCGAAGATAGCTTTCGGTAGAACTTACCAGTGCTGCGAAGGTGATGCACCATCACCCGGACACGCCGCTGGTAGTCAGAGTTCACGTTGAGGCATTTGTTGACAACGATGCCAGTCACGTCTTGCCTGGACCTGCGGTGCAGCAGTCTCGTCTTTTTCGCATTGACGGCGAATCCACTGGACTTCACAGAATCATTGAGTGTCTTGGAAAGCGTCCACGTATTCGTTGGTCCTTCGAGTGCGATCTCAACAGGAAAGGTCGGGGCTGAAGTTGATATCGTGATGTCGTCTGCGTAGCGCGTGTATGAGCAGCCGTGGGCACGGGCAAGTTTCAGCAGGCGAATGTCGAGGATGTTGCCGATGAGGTTCGAGATCACCGGTGAGGTTGGCGCGCCCTGCGGAAGTTTGCTGTCATGGCACGCAAGCTGAGCAAGAAGTGTCGCGACGTCAGCTTTAAGCTGAAAATGCTTATTCGTTATGAAGTAGCCACGAACACGCCCAAAGTTGATCGTTCCGAAAAAATCTTCTAGGTCCAGATTTAGGACGTAGCGCTTTCCTCGATGAACGCTTGCATTAGTCAGAATACAGTGATCGCGGCGGAAGCCATGCGACACTCTCTGCTTAACGCCAATTGCTTCCTCGATCTCGCTTTCGCACTCTTGAAGTAGATCGGCTAGCTTTCGCTGCGCGATCTTGAGGTGAAGGATCGGCGCGTTAATCGTGCGCTTCCCGCCCGATCTCTTGGGTATTTCGAAGGTTGTATAGCGCGCCTTCGTGCCCCAAGCCAGGTAGCCGATAGCTTTGGGCTGGAAGCCTATTAGGCGAGCGACATCGCTTGCACTATTACAGAGGTGGAGTGCTAACAGTTTGCTCATGCCGTTTCCATGGCTTGCTGAAAAAGAGGGGTTGCAGGAACTCCCTCGCTAGCCAGTCGCGCACAGTTGCACTCAGCGCCACTCGGCAAATCGATCGTGCAATTGGTTCTGATGCCACGATTCGGTGGCAACCAAATCTTCCTGCAACCCCAGGCAGTAAGGTAGCCAATCGGAGGGAGAGGCGCTAGCCCCATCTCAGAGCGATGCGAAGGAACGAACGAAGTAGGACTCTGTGGCCGAGTTCTGCTTTGTCTTCCAAGCAGCGCAGGCGCTTCCCAGGGCGGTGCCTCTTAGTTGGGATCTGGTGCGACCGCCGCGCCAGGCAAGGGCTGCGCACTTCTCCGCGTTGCTACGACCCCCGCTGCGCGCGCCGGCGCGGTGTGCTCGCTCATGGGTGCCAAGCGCTCTTCGGGCTTCCCCGCCGGCTCCCACGAGGCAATCCCGTCTCAGGGAGAACCAGCATGGCAAGCAAGTTCGCAGTCCCCAGCACCGATGAGCAGATCCTCGCCGCTGCCGAAGCGATCCTCCTGAGGCGCCTCCGCCGCCTAGGTGTGTAAACCCAGTACGTTGTTCAGCGGGATGCGGGAGATGGGTGGCCCGTAACCGAGGCTGGCATGCGGCGGTGCCAGTTGTAGTGGTGCAACCACTGGGTGAAGGCATTGGCCCGCTGCTCGGAGTTGTCGTAGGCGCAAGCGTAGGCCCATTCGCGCAGGCTGGTCTGGACCGGGCGTTCGGCCTTGCCGTTGGTGCGAGGGGTATACGGCCGCGTTCGCAAGTGGCGCATGCCGAGCCTGCGGACCAGGCGGCGGAAGCGGCGGGATCGGTAGCAGGAGCCGTTGTCGGTCAGCAGCCGCTCGAAGCGCACGCCCAGGGTGCGGTAATAGCGAACCGTGCGGATCAGCGCCTTGCAGGCGCTGCTCCCGTGTTCGTCCGGCTCGATGGATCCGAAGGCCACGCGCGAGTGATCGTCGATGGCCAGGTGTACGTATTCCCAGCCGATGCCACGATGGCGGTGCGACCGGTCGCCGGTGACGCGATGGCCCGGCGAGCCGATCCGCCCCAGCTTCTTGATGTCCAGATGCAACAGTTGGCCGGGCCGGGCGTGTTCGTAGCGGTTCTCCGGCACAGCCGGCTCCAATTCGGCCAACCGATGCAGACCGGCGCGGCGCAACAACCGGGCGATGGTGCTCGGTGCCACGGGCACTTGCTGGGCGATCTGGCGGTAGGTCTGGCGCGAACGGCGTTGTTCCAGCACCTGGGCCACGATGGCCGCAGGCGTGGCATGGGGACAGGCATGCGGCCGGGAAGTGCGGTCAGTCAATCCCGCTGGCCCTTCCTCCCGGAACCGCTTCAGCCACTTGTAGGCGGTCCGCACGCTGACGCCCGCTGCATGCGCAGCTTCTTCCACTCGAAGGCCGTGAACGAGGACCCGATCCACGAGCAGGGTTCGACCGCGAGGACTCAAACGGGCATGTTTATGCAGGTTCATCCGGGGCTCCTGGGGGCTGGTTGGCTTCGCAACTCCCCATCTTCCAGAGATGCCCCGGATGAACAACCTACTGAGAGATCACAGCTAGCCCGCCATCAGGCCGATCACCAGCGCGTTGATCAGGTCGATGAAGAAGCCGCATACCAGCGGCACCACCACGAAGGCCTTGGGCGCGGCGCCGTACTCGCGGGTCACCGCGCTCATGTTGGCCACCGCGGTGGCGGTGGAGCCCAGGGTGATGCCGCCGAAGCCGGCGCAGATCACCGCGGCCTCGTAGTCGCGGCCCATCGCGCGGAACACCACCAGCATGGTGAACAGCACCACCATCAGGATCTGCAGGGTCATGGTCAGGGTGATGAAGCCCAGCATCGGCTGCAGCGCCCACAGCTGCAGGCCCATCAGCGCCATGGTGAGGAACAGCCCCAGGCTGATGTCGGAGATCAGCGCGATGCCCGGCTGCATGCTGTCGTAGCGCCACAGCCGGCCGCCGCGCGGCGACAGCAGGTCGCCCAGCGCGCGCATCAGGATGCCGGCCAGCAGGCAGCCGACGAAGGCCGGCAGGTTGAGGCCGCTGGTGGCGATCAGAGCGCCGATGCCGTGGCCCAGCATCAGCGCCACGTTGAGCCAGAACACCGCCAGCAGCACGCCGTAGTAGTTGAGCCGCTGGCGCGAGGTGTCGCCGTAGAGCGTGCCGACCTCCAGGTCGGCGTCGGCCGAGGGCATCACCGGGTAGCGGCGGATCAGCGAGCCGGCGATCGGCCCGCCGATCACGCAGGCCGCGACCAGGCCGATCATGTTGGCGGCCAGGCCCAGCTCGCCCGCGCCCTCGATGCCGAGGACGTCGGTGAAGTGCTGCGTCCACGCCAGCGTGGTGCCCACGCCGCCGGTCAGCGAGATCGAGCCCACCATCAGGCCGGCGCGCGGGTCCATGCCGAACAGGCTCGCCAGGGCCATGCCGACGCCGTTCTGCATCACCATGAAGGCGCTGGCCAGCACCACCAGCACCACTAGCAGGCGCCCGCCCTTGAACAGCGCGCGGATGTCGGAGTTGATCCCGAGCGCGGCGAAGAAGTACAGCAGCAGCATGTCGCGGGCGCCGAGGTCGAACTCCACCCGCAGCCCGGCCGCGTAGTACAGCACGCACACCGCCAGCGCGCAGAGCATGCCGCCGACCACCGGCTCGGGGATGCCGTAGCGGCGCAGCGGCGCCACGCGCTCGGCCAGGCCCTTGCCGGCGAACAGCAGCAGGATCGCGAGGGTGAAGCCGAGGAAGGCGTCGATCTGGACGAGGTCTCGCATGGGGCTCCGGGCGGTCAGGGGCTGCCGGGCAGCGGCGGCCGCGCGGGCGCGTCGCCGGTCTCGCGCAGGTCCTCGTGGAGGATGCGGCGGATCTCCAGGATCGCCTCGGCGCTGCGCTGCACGCTGTGGCCGGACACGATCACGCGCTCGGAGACCGCGCCCGGCAGGTGCGCGCTGCGGTAGGGCACCAGGCCGTCGTCGCTGTCCTCCAGCGCGCCGGCGGCGCGGGTGCGGGCGACGATCGAGTGGTAGCGCACCGCGGGGGAGATCGGCAGGTCGGCGGCGGCGCGCACGAACGGGTCGTTCGCGTCGAGGTTGTCGATGCTGTTGGGCAGGCGCGGCTCGCCGGCGCCGGGCTCGCCGGAAAGCGCCTGCACCGCGTCGCCGAAGCCTTCCAGCACCGTGATCGGCAGCCGCACCAGCCGCGACAGGAAGCGGCCCACGCGGCTGCCGGCCACCGCGGTGCCGCGGTGCGGCGCGGCGATGAAGATCGCCCGCTCCACGCCCGGGAACGGCTCGAAGCCCAGCACCGGCTGCAGCCGCGGGCGCGCGCGCGCCAGGCGCCCGTCGTCGATCTCGCGCTCGGCGAGCACCGCGTCCCACAGCCGGTCGCCGGCCGAGGACGCCATCAGCCGGGAGATCACCCCGCCCATGCTGTGGCCGATCAGCACGATGTCGCGCGAGGCCGGCATCAGCCGGTAGGGATCGACGTGGTCCAGCGCGTCCGAGACGGTGCGGCGGATCGCGGCGTGGTTCAGCGCGATCGGCGCGTTGGTGGGGTAGTAGACCTGCCAGACCTGGAAGCGCCGGCGCAGGGTCTCGTCGCCGAGGATCTCGTTGGCCAGGTTGACCCAGGCCTCGGGGCTGCTGGCCAGCCCGTGCAGCATGAGGATGATCCGGCGGTCGGGATCGTAGGGCTGCATCATGTACAGATGCGGGCGGTCGATGCCGTGCTCGCGCCCGAACAGCGTGCGCAGCGACTGCCGCGAGAACCCCGAGCGCGCCAGCCACAGGCCGTAGCCGGCGGTGAAGTTGGCCGCCAGCGGCACCCGCTGGCCGCGCAGGTCCACCTCGGCGTCGACGTAGGGATCGTGCACGCTCATGCGCGTGCGGCGGGTGCGCAGCACGGCGTCGAGGTCGTCGCCCTCGAAGCGCAGCAGCACGGTCAGGGCCGGCGAGGGCATCTCGCTCCAGCTCGGCGGGCGCGGGTGCCGCGGGCCGGGCGCGCCGTCGGGCGCCGCCGCCGGCACCGCGGTCACCGGGTCGTCCATCACCGCCACCAGCTCGGCGCCGAATCCGTCGCGGCGGTAGACGCTGCGCAGGCCCTGGAACGACAGCGACGAGGCCGGCAGCAGCTCCTGCACGGTGTCCACGCCCTCGGGCATGCGCACGCCGGTCAGGTCCACCTGCAGCGTCCAGCCGGCGCGCTGCACGTCCATCGTGCCGGTGCCGGGATCGGCCGCCCCGTGCGCGCGCGCGTCGAACAGCTGGGTGACGGCCTGCTGCACGGCGTGGTTGTACCAGTCGCGGACCTGGGTCTGGCGGTCCTCGAAGGCGCGCGCGTCGGGCGCGCGCTCGCTGAAGAACAGGTAGGCATAGGCGTGGCGGGCGGTCTCCAGCCAGGCGTCGAGCCGCGCTTCTCCGGCGGCGGCCGCGCCGTCGCCGGCCGGCAGCGTCATCGCCCGCTGCAGCCACAGCTCCGACAGCGCGGACTGCCTGCGCTCGGCCGTCAGGCCGCCTGCATCGGCCAGCGCCCCGATGCAGGCCGGGCCCGGCTGCGCACAAGGGCCTTCGTCCAGCCCGGCGACCTGCAGCGTCTCGCGGGTGGCCGCGCTGAGCGTGCCCTGGGTGAGCATGTCGCCGCGCTTGAGCGCGATGTACTCGCCCGCGCTCATCTGCCGCACCTCGACCGACGGGCCGAACTCGCGCAGCACCGCGCAGCCGCCGAGCAGCAGGAGCGCCGCCACCGGCAGCAGCCGGCGCGCGCAGCCCGCGGCGGCGCGGCGAACGCGGGCGCAGGCACGTCGGGAGCGGGGATCCGGCCTCATCGCGGTTGCAGCAGGTCCATCAGCAGCCGCGCATGGGCGTCGCGCGCCTGCGCCAGCGACAAGGGCACGTTGTCCTTGAGCGCGACGTACATGTTCATCCACATCACCGCCGGCGCGGCGGCGAGGGTGAAGTGCTCGGTCAGCGCGCTGGCGCGCATCACTCCGCGGCGCACGCAGTCGTCGACGAAGGCCTGGTCGCGCTTGCGCCGCTCGGCGGTCTGCGCGTGCCAGCGCCGGATCAGCGCCGGCGCGCGCTCGCTCTCGGCGATCAGCAGGCGGAAGGTGGCCTGCACCGTCGGAGCCTGCAGCCGCCCGTACAGGGCTTCGATGTAGGACTCGACCAGCGCCGGCAGCGGCATGTCGGGCTCCGGCTCCCAGGCGCCCTCGGGCGAGCCGTGGGGGCTCAGCACTTCCATCAGCAGCGCCTCGAAGATCTCGTCCTTGCCGGCGTAGTGGGCGTAGACCCCGCTCTTGGACAGGCCCGCGCGGGCGGCGATGTCCTCGATCCGGGCGGCCGCGAAGCCGTGCTGCGAGAACTCGGCCAGGGCCGCCTCGAGGATCTGCTGCGCGCGGACCTCGGGCTTGAGCCGGATGCGCTTGCGGCCGGCGGATGGGCTGGATGGCGTCATGGGGCCGGGGTGTCCGCCGGGAGCGAAAAAAAGGACCGCGATTCTAGCCGCCGCCTCCCGCGGTGCCGGGGCGACGGCGGGGACAGTGTAGACTAACGACTCCGCGGTCGTTAAATTGATCGCAATCAATGCGGCGCCGGCGCCGGCCGCGGATGCTGGAACGGCTGCGGCGCGATGCCGCGCCGCGGCGCGACCGGACATCGGCTAGAGGAGCGGGGAACATGGGCGCGCTGGACGGAAAGCGTGGGCTGGTGGTGGGCATCGCCAACGATCGCAGCATCGCCTGGGCCTGCGCGCGGGCGTTCCGCGCCGAGGGCGCGGCGCTGGCGGCGACCTGGCAGAACGAGCGCGCGCGGCCGCACGTGGAACCGCTGCTCGACGCGCTGGGCGCGGAGCTGCGGGGGCCGCTGGACGTGGACGACGACGCCTCGCTCGCCGCCTGCTTCGAGCAGGTGCGCGCGCGCTGGGGGCGGCTGGACTTCCTGCTGCACTCGGTGGCCTTCGCCCCGCGCGACGACCTGCACGGGCGCGTGGTGGACAGTTCGCGCGAGGGCTTCCTGCGCGCGATGGACGTGTCCTGCCATTCGTTCCTGCGCATGGCGCGGCTGGCGGAGCCGCTGATGCCCGACGGCGGCAGCCTGATCACCATGAGCTACCTGGGCAGCCAGGAAGTGATGCCGCGCTACGGCCTGATGGGGCCGGTCAAGGCCGCGCTGGAATCGTCGGTGCGCTACCTGGCCGCCGAGCTCGGGCCCGCCGGCATCCGCGTCAACGCGGTGTCGCCCGGGCCGATCGCCACCCGCGCCGCCTCCGGGCTGGCCGACCTCGACGCGCTGCTCGACGACAGCCGCCGCCGCGCGCCGCTGAAGGCGCCGCTGGGCATCGACGACGTCGGGCCGCTGTGCGCCTTCCTGGCCGGCGACGGGGCGCGCGCCATCACCGGCACGACGCTCTACGTCGACGGCGGCCACCACATCCTCAACTGAGACCGGACGCTCGATGACGACGCTCCGCCGCTCCACCCGCGCGCTCCGCCGCGCGGCCGCCGGCGCACTGGCCGCGGCCCTGTGCGGCTGCGCCTCGATGGCGCCGCGCTACGAGGCCCCGCCGCCGCCCGTGCCCGCCGCCTGGCCGGACCCGGCCGCCGCCGGCGCCACGGGCGTGCGCGCCGATACCCTGGCCTGGCGCGACTACTTCGCCGACCCGGTGCTGCAGCGGCTGATCGCCACCGCGCTCGACCACAACCGCGACCTGCGCGTGGCCGCGCTGCGGGTGGAGGAAGCCCGCGCCGCGTTCGGCATCCAGCGCGCCGACCAGTTCCCGGGCCTGGGCCTGGGCGCGCAGGCGGCGCGGGCGCGGGTCCCCGGCGATCTCAACCTGAGCGGCGTGTCCGCCGTCGGCGGCGAGTACCGCGCCGAGGTCGGCCTGTCGAGCTGGGAGCTGGACCTGTGGGGCCGGGTGCGCAGCCTGAAGGACGCCGCGCTCCAGCAATGGCTGGCCACCGAGGCCGGCCGCCGCGCGGTGGCGCTGGCGCTGGTCGCCCAGGTCGCCGACGGCTACCTCGGCCTGCGCGAACTCGACGAGCGGGTCGCCCTGGCCCGGCGCACCGTGGACACCCGCCAGGAGTCGTTCCGCATCTTCAGCCGCCGCTTCGACGTCGGCGCGGCCTCGAAGCTGGAGCTGACCCAGGTGCAGACCCTGCTGACCCAGGCGCAGATGCTGCTGGCGCAGCTGGAACAGGCGCGTGCCGCGCAGACCTATGCGCTGGGCCAGCTGGTCGGCGCCCATCCGGGGCCGCTGCCGGCGGCGGCGCCCTTCGACGAGACCACGGTGCTGGCCGCGCTGGCGCCGGGGCTGCCGTCGCAGCTGCTGGCCGCGCGCCCGGACATCGTCGCCGCCGAGCACCGCCTGCGCGGCGCGCATGCCGACATCGGCGCCGCGCGCGCGGCGTTCTTCCCCCGGATCGCGCTGACCGGCAGCTGGGGCAGCGCCAGCGCCGAGCTGGACGGCCTGTTCGAATCGGGCAGCCGCGCCTGGACCTTCGCGCCGACGCTGTCGCTGCCGATCTTCGAAGGCGGCCGCCTGCGCGCCAGCCTCGACCTCAGCGAGGTCCGCCGCGACATCGCCGTGGCCGAGTACGAGCGCGCGATCCAGACCGCGTTCCGCGAGGTGGCCGACGCCCTGTCCGCGCGGCGCTGGCTGGCCGAACAGCTCGAGGTGCAGCGCACTGCGCTGCAGGCGCAGGCGGAGCGGGCGCGGCTGGCGCAGCTGCGCTACGACAACGGCTCGTCCGCCTACCTGGAAGTGCTCGACGCCCAGCGCGACCTGCTGGCGGCCGAGCAGCAGCTGGTGCAGGCGCGTCGCGCGCTGCTGTCGAGCCAGATCGCGCTGTACGCGGCGCTGGGCGGCGGCAGCGCGGTCGCGGACCTCGCGCCACCGCCCGCCTCCGCTTCCGCCCCCTCTCCCTGACGATCCGAGCCCATGACCCTCTCTCCCCCCCTGAAGAAGAAGCTCCTGGCCGCGGTGGTCGTGGCGGGCGTCGCCGCGCTGGCCTGGTGGGCCTGGCGGGCGGCCTCCGACGACGGCCCGGGCGAGGGCTTCGTCAGCGGCAACGGCCGCATCGAGGCCACCGAGATCGACGTGGCGACCAAGCTGCCGGGCCGCATCGAGGAGATCCTGGTGCGCGAGGGCGATTTCGTCGAGGCCGGCCAGCCGCTGGCGCGGATGCAGATCGAGACCCTGCAGGCGCAGCGCGACGAGGCCGACGCCGGCCGCCAGCAGGCCGAGCACGGCGTGGTCGCGGCGCAGGCGCAGGTGGCGCTGCGGCAGAGCGACCTGGCCGCGGCGCAGGCGCTGGTGGCGCAGCGCGAGGCCGAGCTGGACGCCGCCCGGCGGCGGCTGGCGCGCTCGCAGACGCTGTCGCAGGAAGGCGCGGCCTCGGTGCAGGAACTCGACGACGACCGCGCCCGCGTGCGTGGCGCCGAGGCCGCGCTGGCCGCAACCCGCGCCCAGGCCGCCGCCGCGCAGGCCGCGGTCGCGGCCGCCGAGGCGCAGCTGGTGGGCGCGCGCTCCAGCGTCAACGCCGCCACCGCCACCGTGGCCCGGGTGGAGGTCGATCTGCGCGACAGCGTGCTGGTCTCCCCGCGCGCGGGCCGCGTGCAGGTGCGCGTGGCCCAGCCCGGCGAGGTGCTCGGCGCCGGCGGCCGCGTGCTCAACCTGCTCGACCTGTCCGACGTCTACATGACCTTCTTCGTGCCGGAGACGGCCGCCGGCCGCATCGCGCTCGGCACCGAGGTGCGGATCGTGCTGGATGCCGCGCCGGAGTACGTGATCCCGGCCACCGTCTCCTTCATCGCCAGCCAGGCGCAGTTCACCCCGAAGACGGTGGAGACCGCCAGCGAGCGGCAGAAGCTGATGTTCCGCGTGCGCGCGCAGATCGCGCCGGAACTGCTGAAGCGGCACCTGGAGCAGGTCAAGACCGGCGTGCCGGGCGTGGCCTGGCTGAGGACCGACCCGCAGGCCGAGTGGCCGGCCTCGCTGGCGGTCGACGACGCGCTGCGGGTGCAGGCGGCGGAGTGACCGTGGCCGCCGCCGACGCCCCGCCGCCGGTCGTGCGCCTGCGCGGCGTTCGCCTGCGCTACCGCAAGGTCGAGGCCCTGGCCGGCGTGGACCTGGACGTGCCGGCCGGCCGCATGGTCGGCCTGATCGGCCCCGACGGCGTGGGCAAGTCCAGCCTGCTGTCGCTGGTGGCCGGCGCGCGGCGGGTGCAGGACGGCAGCGTCGAGGTGCTGGGCGGCGACATCGCGCGGCGCCGGCACCGCGAGGCGGTATGCCCGCGCATCGCCTACATGCCGCAGGGCCTGGGCCGGAACCTGTACCCCACGCTGTCGGTGGAGGAGAACCTGCAGTTCTTCGCCCGCCTGTTCGGCCACGACGCCGGCGAGCGCCGCCGCCGCATCGACGAGCTGACCGAGGCCACCGGGCTGCGGCCGTTCCTGGCGCGCCCGGCCGGCAAGCTCTCGGGCGGCATGAAGCAGAAGCTCGGGCTGTGCTGCGCGCTGATCCACGATCCCGACCTGCTGATCCTCGACGAGCCGACCACCGGCGTGGACCCGCTGGCGCGCGCGCAGTTCTGGGACCTGATCGCGCGCATCCGCGGCCAGCGTCCCGGCATGAGCGTGATCGTGGCCACCGCCTACATGGACGAGGCGCAGCGCTTCGACTGGCTGGCGGCGATGGACGACGGCCGCGTGCTGGCCACCGGCACGCCGGCCGAACTGCTGGCGCGTACCGGCACCGCGTCGCTGGAGGCGGCGTTCATCGGCCTGCTGCCGGAGGCCAAGCGCCGCGACCACCGCCCGGTGGAGATCCCGCCGCTGCCGGCCGAGGGCGAGGACGACATCGCCATCGAGGCGCAGGGGCTGACCATGCGCTTCGGCGACTTCGTCGCCGTGGACCACGTGTCCTTCCGCATCCGCCGCGGCGAGATCTTCGGCTTCCTCGGCTCCAACGGCTGCGGCAAGACGACCACCATGAAGATGCTGACCGGCCTGCTGCCGGCCAGCGAGGGCCGGGCCTGGCTGTTCGGCCACGAGGTCGATCCCAGGGATCTCGATACGCGCCGGCGCGTGGGCTACATGTCGCAGGCCTTCTCGCTCTACGCCGAGCTGACCGTGCGCCAGAACCTGGTGCTGCACGCGCGGCTGTTCCACGTGCCGGAGGACGAGATCCCCGCGCGGGTGGAGGAAATGGCCGGCCGCTTCGGCCTGGGCGGGGCGCTCGACGACCTGCCGGCCGGCATGCCGCTGGGCATGCGCCAGCGCCTGTCGCTGGCGGTGGCGATGGTGCACAGGCCCGACCTGCTGATCCTGGACGAGCCGACCTCCGGCGTCGATCCGGTGGCGCGCGACGCGTTCTGGCGGCTGCTGGTGGAGCTGTCGCGGCGCGACCGGGTGACGATCTTCATCTCCACCCACTTCATGAACGAGGCCGAGCGCTGCGACCGCATGTCGATGATGCACGCCGGCAAGGTGCTCGACAGCGACGCCCCCGCGCGGCTGGTCGCCAAGCGCGGCGCGGCGACGCTGGAGGAGGCCTTCATCGGCTACCTGGTCGAGGCCGGCGGCGGCGCGACCGAGCAGGCGCCCGCGGACGCGGCCCCGGTGCAGGCCGCGGCGCCGCGCCCGGTCGCGCACGCGCGCCGCAGCCCCTTCAGCCTGCAGCGCATGCTCAGCTACCTGTGGCGCGAGGCGCTGGAACTGCAGCGCGATCCGGTCCGCGCCACCCTGGCCCTGGGCGGCTCGCTGATCCTGATGTTCGTGATGGGCTTCGGCATCAGCATGGACGTGGAGGACCTGCGCTACGCGGTGCTCGACCGCGACCAGACCGCGCTCAGCCGCAACTACGCGCTGGAGCTGTCGGGCTCGCGCTATTTCGTCGAGCGCCCGCCGATCGCCGACTACGACGAGCTCGACCGCCGCATGCGCAGCGGCGAGCTGGCGCTGGCGCTGGAGATCCCGCCGGGCTTCGCCCGCGACGCGCTGCGCGGGCACGGGGTGCAGATCGGCGCCTGGGTGGACGGCGCGATGCCGCAGCGCGCCGAGACCGTGCAGGGCTACGTGCAGGGCATGCACCAGCACTGGCTGTCGGCGCAGCTGGCCGAGCGCGTGGGCGGCAGCGCCGCCGTCGCCGACGTGCAGACCCGCTTCCGCTACAACCCCGACGTGCAGAGCCTGCCGGCGATGGTGCCGGCGGTGGTGCCGATCCTGCTGCTGATGCTGCCGGCCATGCTGACCGCGCTGGCGGTGGTGCGCGAGAAGGAGACCGGCTCGATCACCAACCTCTACGTCACCCCGGTCACGCGCACCGAGTTCCTGCTCGGCAAGCAGCTGCCCTACGTGGCGCTGGCGATGGTGAACTTCCTGCTGATGAGCCTGCTGGCGGTGACCGTGTTCGGGGTGCCGGTGACCGGCAGCTACCCGGCGCTGGCGCTGGCGGCGCTGATCTTCGCCTTCGCCGCCACCGGCATGGGCCTGCTGGCCTCGGCGGCCACCAAGAGCCAGATCGCGGCGATGTTCTTCGCCATGCTCGGCACCCTGATCCCGGCGACCACCTACTCGGGCCTGATCGACCCGGTCTCCTCGATGGAGGGCGCGGCGCGGTTCATCGGCGAGGTCTACCCGGCCACGCACATGGTCACGATCAGCCGCGGCGTGTTTAACAAGGCGCTCGGCTTCGGCGACCTGGCGGCCTCGTTCTGGCCGCTGCTGCTGTCGGTGCCGGTGATCCTGGGCGCGGCGATCGCGCTGCTGAAGAAGCAGGAGCGCTGAGATGGCACGCGCCGGAACCCGACCGCACCACCTCGCCAATATCTACCGCCTGGGCGTCAAGGAGCTGTGGAGCCTGTGGCGCGACCCGATGATGCTGGTGCTGATCGTCTACGTGTTCTCGCTGGGCGTGTACACCTCGGCCACCGCCATGCCCGAGACCCTGCACAACGCGCCGATCGCGATCGTCGACGAGGACGCCTCGCCGCTGTCGCAGCGCATCGCCTCGGCGTTCTACCCGCCGCAGTTCACCGCGCCGGCCATGATCTCCCTGCCCGAGATCGATCCGGGCATGGACGCGGGCCGCTACACCTTCGTGCTGGTGATCCCGCCGGGCTTCCAGCGCGACGTGCTGGCCGGCCGCGCGCCCGACCTGCAGCTCAACGTCGACGCCACCCGCATGAGCCAGGCGTTCTCCGGCAGCGGCGCGGTGCAGCAGATCGCGATGGGCGAGATCGCCGAGTTCGTGCAGCGCACCCGCGGCAGCGCCGCGCCGCCGGTGGACCTGGCGCTGCGCACGCGCTTCAATCCCGCCCTGGACAAGAGCTGGTTCGGCGGGATGATGCAGATCATCAACCAGATCACCATGCTGTCGATCATCCTCACCGGCGCCGCGCTGATCCGCGAGCGCGAGCACGGCACGATCGAGCACCTGCTGGTCATGCCGGTGACGCCGACCGAGATCATGCTGTCCAAGGTCTGGTCGATGGGGCTGGTGGTGCTGGTGGCCGCGTGCCTGTCGCTGAACGTGGTGGTGCGGGGCCTGATCGGCGTGCCGGTGGAGGGCTCGCTGACGCTGTTCTTCGCCGGCGCGGCGCTGTGCCTGTTCGCCACCACCTCGATGGGCATCTTCATCGCCACCCTGGCGCGCAACATGCCGCAGTTCGGCATGCTGCTGATCCTGGTGATGCTGCCGCTGCAGATGCTCTCGGGCGGCAGCACCCCGCGCGAGAGCATGCCGGAGGTGGTGCAGACGATCATGCTGGCCGCGCCGACCACCCACTTCGTCGAGCTGGGCCAGGCGATCCTGTACCGCGGCGCCGGCATCGAAGTGGTCTGGAAGCCGTTCCTGTGGCTGGCCGGCATCGGCGCCGTGCTGTTCTCGCTGTCGCTGTCGCGCTTCCGCAAGACCATCGCGCAGATGGCCTGAGCGCGCCCGCCCGTCCCCGAGGGAGAGACCCGATGACCCCGAGCCATGCCGTCCCGCCGCCGCCCGCGCCCGCCGCGCACGCCGGCCGCCGGAGCGCGCCGCGATGAACGCGCACGGCGCCGACGACCTGCGCGTGCTGCGCAACCGCACCTTCGACGAGCTGGCGGTGGGCGACAGCGCCAGCGTCGAGCGCGTGCTGACGCTGGAGGACATCCAGGTCTTCGCCGCGCTGTCGGGCGACGTCAACCCGCAGCACGTCGATGCCGAGTTCGCCGCCTCCTCGCGCTTCCAGGGCGTGATCGCCCACGGCCTGTGGGGCGGGGCGCTGATCTCCGCGCTGCTGGGCACCCGCCTGCCGGGCCCGGGCACGATCTACCGCAGCCAGAGCCTGCGCTTCCTCGCCCCGGTGCGGGTGGGCGACCGGCTGCGGGTGAGCGTGACGGTCAGCGCGCTGGAGCCGGAGTGCCGCGGCGTGGTGCTCGACTGCGCCTGCGTCAACCAGGACGGGGTGGAGGCGATCCGCGGCGAGGCGCGGGTGATCGCGCCGGCCGAGCGGATCGAGCGCCCGCGCACCAGCCTGCCCGAGATCCGGCTCGACGTGGGCGGCCGCGACGGGCTCGACCGCCTGCTCGCGCACGTGCGCCCGCTGGCCGCCGTGCGCGTGGCGGTGGTGCACCCCTGCGACGCGCCCAGCCTGTCGGCCGCGCTCGACGCCCGCGCCGCCGGCCTGATCGAACCGGTGCTGGTCGCGCCGCGCGCACGGCTGGAGGCGGTGGCCGCCGAGCACGGCCTGGACCTGGCCGGCCTTGCCGTCGAGGACGTGCCGCACAGCCACGCCGCCGCCGCGCGCGCCGCCGAGCTGGCCGCGGCGGGCGAGGTGGAGGCGCTGATGAAGGGCAGCCTGCACACCGACGAGCTGATGGCGGCGGTGGTGGCCTCGGCCTCGGGCCTGCGCACCAAGCGCCGGGTCAGTCACTGCTTCGTGCTGCAGACCCCGCACTACCCGCGGCCGTTCATCGTCACCGACGCCGCGATCAACCTCGCCCCCGACCTGCAGCAGAAGGCCGACATCGTGCGCAACGCGATCGACCTCGCGCACACGATCGGGGTGCCGGAACCCAAGGTCGCGATCCTGGCCGCGGTGGAGACGGTGAGCCCGGCGATGCCGGCCACGCTCGACGCCGCGGCCCTGTGCAAGATGGCCGACCGCGGGCAGATCGCCGGCGGCGTGCTCGACGGGCCGCTGGCCTTCGACAATGCGGTCTCGCTGGCGGCCGCGCGCACCAAGGGCATCGCCTCGCCGGTGGCCGGGCAGGCCGACATCCTGGTGGTGCCCGACCTGGAGAGCGGCAACATGCTGGCCAAACAGCTGATGTACATGGGCGACGCGGCCAGCGCCGGCATCGTGATGGGCGCGAAGGTGCCGGTGGTGCTGACCAGCCGCGCCGACAGCCGCGAATCGCGGATCGCCTCCTGCGCGATCGCGCTGATGCTGGCCCACCGCTACCGCGAGACGCCGCCGTGAGCGCTTCGCCGGCCGCCGACCGCTATCCCACCGAGGGCGACCTGATCCTGGTGCTCAACTGCGGCTCGTCGAGCATCAAGTTCGCGCTGTTCGACGCCGGCCGCGACCCGCTGCCGCGCGCGCCGGTGTGGAACGGCAAGGTGCAGGGCATCGGCGGCCCGTCGCCGACCTGCGGCGAGACCGGGGTGGCCCCCGCGCCGCTCGCGCTCGATCCCGCGCAGCCCCACCACGCGGCGCTGGAGGCGATCCGCGAGCGCGTGCTGGCGCGGCTCGGCGGCCGCCGCCTGCACAGCGTGGCCCATCGCGTGGTGCACGGCGGCAGCCGCTACTTCGCGCCGGTGCGCGTGGACGAGGGCGTCGTCGCCGACCTGAAGTCCTACATTCCGCTGGCGCCGCTGCACCAGCCGTTCGCGCTGGAGGCGATGGAGATCCTGCTGCGCGAGCGGCCGGAACTGCCGCAGGTCGCCTGCTTCGACACCGCCTTCCACCACACCCTGCCGCAGGTCGAGCAGCTGCTGCCGCTGCCCTACGCGGCCTGGGAACGCGGCCTGCGCCGCTACGGCTTCCACGGCCTGTCCTACGAGTACATGGCCGCGGCGCTGCCCGGGCGCCACGGCGAACTCGCGCGCGGGCGCACCGTGGTCGCGCACCTGGGCAGCGGCGCCAGCCTGTGCGCGATGCGCGACCTGCAGAGCGTCGCCACCACCATGGGCTTCTCCGCGCTGGACGGGCTGATGATGGGCACGCGCACCGGCGCGCTCGACCCGGGCGCGGTGATCTACCTGATGGAGATCGAGAAGCTGGGCCTGGAGCAGGTCGCGCACGTGCTCTACCACGAGTCCGGGCTGCTGGGCGTGTCCGGCATCTCCGCCGACCCGCGCGAACTGATCGCGCGCGAGGCCGAGGCGCCGCGCGCGGCGCTGGCGCTGCAGCTCTACGTGCGCCGCATCGTGCGCGAGCTCGGCGCCCTGGCCGCGGTGCTGGGCGGCCTGGACCTGCTGGTGTTCACCGCCGGCATCGGCGAGCACAGCGCGGTCCTGCGCGAACGCGTCTGCGCGCAGCTGGACTGGCTGGGCGTGACCCTGGACCCGGACGCCAACGCGGCCGACGCGCCGACGATCTCCGCCGCCGGCAGCCGCGTGCGGGTGGGGGTTGAACCCACCAACGAGGAATGGATCGCCGCCCGCCACGCCCGCGGCCTCGCATGAGGCTTCGCGCCGCCGGCCGGTGCGACAGGCCCGCGCGCCGCGCCGCGGCCGCCGCGCTGCTGTGCGCCGCCTCGCTGGCCGCCGCGGCGCAGGCGCGGGAGGGCTGCGACGGCCGCGCGCGGCTGGCCTCGGAATCGACCACCAACGTCCGCTTCGACAACGACATGTTCGGCGGCGCCGGCCAGGACCAGGGCTACACCAACGGCTTCATGGTCACCAACGTCTCGCCCAACCTGGTCGACTACCGCGACGATCCCTGCCTGCCGGGGATCGTGCGCCGCCTCAACCGCTACCTGGCCTGGCTGCAGCCCGGCGGCTACGACGAGCAGAACATGACCCTCGGCTTCGGGCAGGCGCTGTTCACGCCGGCCGACCCGAAGCGGGCCGACCTGGTCGCGGACGACCGGCCCTACGCGGCGGCGCTGCTGGTCGGCTCCGGCTACAACGCGCGCAAGGGCGGCCACCTGCGCACCTCGCAGATCCGGGTCGGCATCGTCGGGCCGTCGGCGCTGGGCGAGCAGGTGCAGAACGGCTGGCACGACCTGATCGGCTCCCAGCGCTTCCTCGGCTGGGACCACCAGCTGCGCGACGAGCCGGTGCTGCAGCTGGTGCACGAGCGCCGCCGGCGCTGGCAGCGCCGCGAATCGCCCGCGGGCTGGGGCTGGGACGCGGTCGGGCACTGGGGCGGCAGCCTCGGCAACTTCGCCACCTACGCCAACACCGGCATGGAGTGGCGCTTCGGCTACCGCCTGCCCGACGACTTCGGCACCGCGCCGCTGCGGCCGGCGGGCGAGAACATGGCGCCCGTCGCGTCGCCCGGCCGCGACGCCGGCTGGGCCGCGCACCTGTTCCTGGCCTTCGACGCGCGCTGGGTGCTGCACGACATCACCCTGGACGGCAACACCTTCAAGTCCAGCCACAGCGTGGACCGGCGGCCGCTGGTCGCCGACGTCGGCTACGGCCTGGCGGTGACGCGCGGGCGCTGGAAGTTCGCCTTCGCGCGCTCGCACCGCACCCGCGAGTTCGAGGGCCAGCGCGAGGCGCCGGTGTACGGCAGCTTTACCATCAGCAAGCGGTTCTGAGAGGAGACAGCGTGACGGCAGACAGCGGGCGACGCCTCGTCCTTCCCCTTCCGGGCAACGAAGCCTTCGCCGCGCAGCTCGCCGCGGCCGGCGGCGGCGAGCTGGGCCGCATCGAGACCCGGCGCTTTCCCGACGGCGAGCGCTACCTGCGCGTGCACGCCGACCCGGCCGGCCGCGCGGTCGACCTGGTCTGCACCCTGTCGCGGCCCGACGAGGGCTTCCTGACCCTGGTCTTCGCCGCCGACGCGGTGCGCGACCTCGGCGCGCGCGAGGTCAGCCTGGTCGCGCCCTACCTGGCCTACATGCGCCAGGACCGCCGCTTCCTGCCCGGGGAGTGCGTCAGCTCGCTGTCGTTCGCGCGGCTGCTGTCGTCCACCTTCGACCGCCTGCTCACCGTCGACCCGCACCTGCACCGCCACCCCGCGCTGGGCGCGCTCTACGCGATTCCCACCGCGACCCTGCACGCCGCGCCGCTGCTGGCCGACTGGATCGCCGCGCACGTGCCGTCGCCGCTGGTGATCGGCCCCGACGAGGAGAGCGAGCAGTGGGCCTCGGCGATCGCCGGGCGCATCGGCGCGCCGCACGCGGTGCTGCGCAAGACCCGCCGCGGCGACCGCGACGTCGAGATCGCGCTGCCGGACCTGTCCGCCTGGCGCGACCGCCGGCCGGTGCTGGTGGACGACATCGCCTCGTCGGGCCGCACCCTGGCCGCGGCGGCGCACGGGCTCGCCGCGCAAGGGCTGGCGCAGCCGGCGTGCGCGGTGGTGCACGCGCTGTTCGCCGACGACGCCTGGGCGCAGCTGCAGCCGCTGTTCTCGCGCATCGCGTCCACCGACGCGGTGCCGCACCCGAGCAACGCCATCGCGCTCGCGCCGCTGTTCGCGCAGGCGCTGGCCGACGGCCTGGAGGATCCGCCCGCGCCCGCCGCGGGCGCCGCATAGACCATCACCGCAGCACCGAAGAAGGAGGGAGACGCCATGAACACCCCGCACACCGCAGGCGCGGCCGACGCGCGCGCACGCTGGCTCGCCGGCTACGGCCCCATCGCGCACCGCGAGGACACCGTCGAGCGCCTCGACGCGCTGGTGGCGCGCCTGGCCGCCGGGGGCCGCGTCGCCGACCCGGCGCAGGCCTGGACGCTGCTGGCCGCGGCCGACCGGCTGGCCTGCGCCGGCATGAACGTGGTCGCGCACATGACCTACGCGCGCCGCATCGACCTGTCCGGCCGCCCGCTGGCGGCGGAGGACTTCAAGGCCACGCCCGAGGGCCACACCGGCGGCGCGCTCAACATGGTGCCGGCCTTCGTCGGCTACCTGCTGGCCAACGCGCTCGCCGGCACCACCCGCTCCTGGCTGATGGGGCAGGGCCACTGCGCCGCCGCGATCGAGGCGGTCAACGCGCTCACCGGCGACGTCTCGCCGGCGCAGGCCGGCCGCTACGACCGCAGCGAGGCCGGGCTGTCGCGGCTGATCTCCGACTTCTACTCCTACGCCATCGACGCCCAGGGCCGGCCTGCGGTGCCGGTGGGCAGCCACGCCGGCCCGAACACCGCCGGCGCGATCTCCGAGGGCGGCTACCTCGGCTTCGCCGGCCTGCAGTACGTGCACATGCCGCTGCCGGGCGAGCGCCTGGTGGCGTTCCTGAGCGACGGCGCGTTCGAGGAGCAGCGCGGCTCGGACTGGACGCCGCGCTGGTGGCGCGCCGAGGACTGCGGCTTCGCGGTGCCGGTGATGATCCTCAACGGCCGCCGCATCGAGCAGCGCACGCAGATCCTGCAGGAGGGCGGCGCCGCCTGGCTGGCCGAGGACGTGCGCCACAACGGCTTCGACCCGGTGATCGTCGACGGCCGCGACCCGGCCGCGATCGCCTGGGCGATCCTGCACGCCGACGCCGCGCTGGAGGCCTTCGCGGCCGACCCGGACCACCGCTATCCGGCCGCGCTGCCCTACGTCATCGCCGAGACCGAGAAGGGCTTCGGCTTCGCAGGCGCCGGCACCAACGCCGCGCACAACCTGCCGCTGGGCGGCAACCCGCGGGTGGACGCCGAGGCGCGGGCGGTGTTCGCCGCCGGCGCGCAGGCGCTGTTCGTGCCCGAGGACGAACTGGCGCAGGCGCTGGCCGCGCTGGCCAACCACGAGGCGCAGGGCCGCGTGCGCGAAAGCGCGCACCCGCTGGCGCACCGCCGGCCCGAGGCGCCGGTGCTGCCGGAGGCGGCGGAGGCCGCCGGCGATGCGCCGGGTTCGGCGATGCATGCGCTCGACCGCTGGTTCGTGGCGCTGGTCGACGCCAACCCCGGGCTGCGCGTGCGCGTGGGCAATCCCGACGAGCTGGCCAGCAACCAGATGGGCGGCACCCTGGCGCGGCTGCGGCATCGCGTCAACGCGCCCGAGCCCGGCGTGCCCGAGTCGCTGCACGGCGCGGTGATCACCGCGCTCAACGAGGAAGCCGTGGCCGCCGCGGCCACCGGCAACAAGGGCGGGCTGAACCTCATCGTCAGCTACGAAGCCTTCGCGGTGAAGATGCTCGGCATGCTGCGGCAGGAGATCATCTTCGCGCGGCGCCAGCGCGAGCTGGGGCAGGCGCCTGGCTGGCTGTCGGTGCCGCTGGTGGTGACCTCGCACACCTGGGAGAACGCCAAGAACGAGCAGTCGCACCAGGACCCGACCATGGGCGAGGCGCTGCTGGGCGAGATGTCGGATACCGCGCGCGTGCTGTTCCCGGTCGACGGCCACAGCGCGGTGGCCGCGCTGCGCGCGGTCTACGCCGAGCGCGGCCGCGTCGCCTGCCTGGTGGTGTCCAAGCGCGCGCTGCCCGAGCGCTTCGACGCCGCGGGCGCGCAGGCGCTGCTGGCGCAGGGCGCCGCGCACGTGGCCGGCGACCCGGCGACCGCGCAGGTGCAGTTCGTGGCCATCGGGGCCTACCAGCTGGAGGAGGCGATGAAGGCGCACCGGCAGCTGGCCCGGCGCGGGCTGGCGTCCTGCGTCACCGTGGTGGTCGAGCCGGGCCGCCTGCGCATCCCGCGCGATCCGCTCGAGGCCGCCTTCGTCCTCGGCGACGACGCGCTGCAGGCGCTGTTCCCGCCGGCGCTGCCGCGCGTGCTGATCAGCCACACCCGGCCGGAGCCGATGCTCGGCGTGCTGCGCCGGCTCGACGGCGGCCCGGCGACGACGCGCGCGCTGGGCTATCTCAGCCGCGGCGGCACCCTGGACGTGGCCGGCATGCTGTTCGCCAACCGCAGCACCTGGGCGCATGCGGTCGACGCCGCCGCCGCCGTGGCCGGCTGGCGCCGCGAGGAGCTGCTCGACGACGCCCAGCGGCGCGCGGTGGACGGCGAGGGCGCGCCCGCCGACCTGCTCGCCGCGGACGCCGACGCGCGCTGATCCCTTTTTCGAAGACACAGGACCCCGCATGCTCTCGTTGACCTGCCTGGGCGGTGCCGGCACCGTCACCGGCTCCAAGCACCTGCTCGCCCACGGCGACACCCGCCTGCTCGTGGACTGCGGCCTGTTCCAGGGCCTGAAGAACCTGCGCGAGCTCAACTGGCAGCGCCTGCAGACCGACCCGGCCGGGATCGACGCGGTGGTGCTGACCCATGCCCACCTCGACCATTCCGGCTACCTGCCGCGGCTGCTGCGCGACGGCTTCGCCGGCCGCATCCACGCCACCGCGGCGACCCGCGACGTGGCCGCGCTGATCCTGCGCGACAGCGCCTGGCTGCAGGAGAAGGACGCCGAGTTCGCCAACCGCAAGGGCTTCTCCCGGCACGCGCCGGCGCTGCCGCTGTACCGGGTGAGCGACGCCGAGCGCGCGATCGCCGCGTTCGCGCCGGCGCCGCTGCACCGCGACGTCGCCCTGCCCGGCGGCGCCACGCTGCGCTTGCGCCGTGCCGGCCACATCCTCGGCGCGGCCACTGCGCAGATCGACCTGGGCGGGCAGCGCATCGTCTTCTCCGGCGACCTCGGCCGCTACGGCGACGCGGTGATGCCCGACCCCGAGCCGGTGCCCGAGGCCGACTACGTGGTGATCGAGTCCACCTACGGCGACCGCCGCCACGATCCCGCCGACCCGGTCGAGGCGCTGGGCGCGGTGATCGAGCGCACCGCCGCGCGCGGCGGCACGGTGGTGGTGCCGGCGTTCGCGGTGGGCCGCGCGCAGTCGCTGATCCACCACCTCTGGCTGCTGCGCCAGGCCGGCCGGCTGCACAACGTGCCGGTGTACCTGGACAGCCCGATGGCCACCAGCGCCACCGAGCTGCTGCACGCCTATCCCGACGACCACCGCCTCGCGCCGCAGGACTACGAGGCCGCCTGCGCCGCGGTGACCTGCGTGCGCGACGTCGAGGAATCCAAGGCGCTGTCGGCCAACCGCTACCCGAAGGTGATCGTCTCCGCCAGCGGCATGGCCACCGGGGGGCGGGTGCTGCACCACATCGCCGCGTTCGCGCCCGACCACCGCAACACCCTGCTGTTCTCCGGCTTCCAGGCCGCCGGCACGCGCGGGCGCAAGCTGCTCGACGGCGCGCAGGAAACGAAGGTGTACGGGCAGTGGGTGCCGGTGCGCGCGGAGGTGGCGGAGCTGCCGATGCTCTCCGCCCACGCCGACAGCGACGAACTGCTGCGCTGGCTGTCCGGGTTCCGGCGCGCGCCGCGGCGGGTCTTCATCGTCCACGGCGAGCCCGGCGCCTCCGACGCGCTGCGCGTGCGCATCGAACGCGAGCTGGGCTGGGACGCGGTGGTGCCGCGCGCCCAGCAGGCCTTCGCGCTGTGAGCGCCGGCGACGACGCCGCGCCGCGGCCGGCGGTCGCGCCGCGCGGCGCATCGATGCGGGCCACGCGGATGCGCCTGCACGCGCAGCACCAGGCCATCGCGGTGATGCGCACCGACTGCGACGTCTGCCGCGCGGAAGGGCTGGCCGCGCGCTCGCAGGTGCTGGTGTCGGCCGGCGCGCGGCAGGTGCAGGCGGTGCTGTACCAGGCCGACGGCGACCTGCTGGGGCACGGCCAGGTGGCGCTCTCGGAGGCGGCCTGGCGGGCGCTGGGGATCGCCGACGGCGACACGGTCGAGGTGCGCCACCCGCCGCTGCTCGAATCGCTGGCCGGCGTGCGCCGGCGCCTGTACGGCGGCCGCCTGGACGCCGCCGAGCTGTCGGCGATCGTCGGCGACGTGGTCGCCGGCCGCTACAGCGACGTGCACCTGGCCGCGTTCCTGACCGCCACCGCCTCGCCGCCGCTGGACGACGAGGAGACCGCCGGCCTGACCCGCGCCATGGTCGAGGCCGGCGCACGCCTGCGCTGGCCGGCGCCGGTGGTGGTGGACAAGCACTGCGTCGGCGGGCTGCCGGGCAACCGCACCACGCCGATCGTGGTCGCCGTGGCCGCCGCCTGCGGCCTGGTGATGCCCAAGACCTCGTCGCGCGCGATCACCTCCCCGGCGGGCACCGCCGACGCCATGGAGACGCTGGCGCCGGTCGACCTCGACCTGCCGACGCTGCGCCGGGTGGTGGAGGCCGAGGGCGGCTGCCTGGCCTGGGGCGGCGCCATGCACCTGAGCCCGGCCGACGACGTCTTCGTGCGCATCGAGCGCGAGCTCGACATCGACACGGAGGGCCAGCTGATCGCCTCGGTGCTGTCGAAGAAGATCGCCGCCGGCGCCACCCACGTGCTGATCGACATTCCCGTGGGCCCGACCGCCAAGGTGCGCAGCATCGAGGCGGCCGACCGGCTGGCCGCACGCCTGGCCGCCACCGCCGCGCATTTCGGCCTGGCCGTGCGCTGCCTGCGCACCGACGGCGCGCAGCCGGTCGGCCGCGGCATCGGCCCCGCGCTGGAAGCGTGCGACGTGCTCGCCGTGCTGCGCGGCGAGCCCGGCGCGCCGGCGGACCTGCGCGCCCGCGCGATCCTGGTCGCGGGCGCGGTGCTGGAGATGGGCGGCGCGGCGGCGGAGGGCGCGGGCGCCGCGCTGGCGGACGCCACCCTGGACTCGGGCCGCGCCTGGGAGAAGTTCCGGCGCATCTGCGAGGCCCAGGGCGGCCTGCGCGAACCGCCGCGCGCGCCGCACGTCGCGCCACTGCCGGCGCCGCGCAGCGGGCGCGCGACGGGCATCGACAACCGCCGGCTCGCGCGGCTGGCCAAGCTCGCCGGTGCGCCGGAGCACCCGGCCGCCGGCGTCCACCTGCGGGTGCGGCCGGGCGACGCGGTGGCGCGCGGCGAGCCGCTGCTGTTCGTGCACGCGCAGGTACCGGGCACCCTGGCCTACGCGCTCGACTACGCGCGCGAGGCCGGCGACATCGTCGCGATCGAGCCCTGACCACCTTGTAGGAGCGCGCTCGCGCGCGACGGCCCTTCCCCGCGCACCTCTGTCGCGCGCCAGCGCGCTCCTACAAAGCGACCCGCAGCCCGGCATCGGACCGTCCCGCAGGAGCGCGCTCGCGCGCGACGGCCTTTCCCCGCGCATCCCGCACCGCTCAAGCCCTCGCGGCCACGACCTCGCCGTCGCCCGCCAGCCGCCGCAGCTCGCGCAGCGATTCCGGCTCGTCGGCGGCGCGCATCGCCTCGCGCAGGCTGCGGAAGATGCGGTCCACGTAGCCCAGGTCGTTCATCAGCGAGCCCGCCTGCAGGCCGTCCAGCTCGGCGCTGCGCACCATCGCGAACAGGCGCAGCCGGAACGCGCTGCCGAACTCGGCCGCGCTGCGGTCCAGCGCGTCCAGGCGCCCGCGGCGGCCGGCGTCCTCGGGCGGCAGCCGCCCCAGCGCGTACAGCGCGCGCAGCTGCGCGAACAGGTGGCGGCGCAGCGCCAGGTAGGCCTCGCGCCGCGGCGAGTCGGCCTCGCGCAGGCGCAGGCCGAGGTTCTTCTGCAGGTGCTTGGCGTCCTTGACCGCGTTGACCAGCTGCAGCGCGACCAGCTGGCTCTGCGCCCAGAAGCGCTGGTGCGCCTCGTCCAGCGGCGCGTCGAGCCGGCCCATGAAGCTCAGCAGGTCGGCGTAGACGCCCTTGACGTGGCGCTGGTACAGCGCCTCGGCGTCCTCGTCGCCGTCGGCCGGGCGCGCCTCCAGCGCCGCCGGGTCCGGTTCCGGCCCGTCCAGCCGCTCGACCGGCAGGTACAGCGCGCGGCAGATCGATTCCATGCACAGCCGGCCCAGGTGGCGCAGTTCCAGCGCCACCGCGGCAGCGGCCGCGTCGGCGGAGTCCAGCGCCTGCTCGGCGAGGTGGCGCGCGCGGACGCGGCCGGTCTCGGCCGCGCCGGTCGCCGCGCCCGGTGCGGTGAGCACGGCCGGATCGGCGGGGTCGGGCAGGCGCCGCGTCAGCCAGCCCGCGAGCTTCGCCTGCGCCGGCCAGAACAGCGCCACGCCGCCGGCGTTGAACAGGGTGTGGAACAGCGCCAGCTGCAGCATGGGGTTGCTTCCGAAGCCGGCGAGGTCCGCCGCCGCGCGCACCAGCCAGCCCAACGGCGCCAGCAGCGCCAGCGCCAGGATCGCGGTGACCGCGTTGAACAGCACGTGCGCGAGTGCCAGCCGCTGCCCGCTGCGGTTGCCGCCCAGCATGCCGACCACCGCGGTGCTGAGGCTGCTGCCCACGTTGGAGCCGATCGCGATCGCCAGGCCCTGGTCGAGCTGCAGCTGGCCGCCGGCGAGTGCGGCCAGGGTCAGCATCAGTGTGGCATGGCTGGACTGCAGCACCACGGTGACCGCGAGGCCGGCGGCGACGAACAGCAGCGTGCCGGCCACCCCCTGCAGCGCGATCCCGCCCAGGTCCAGGCCGCCGCCGAAGGCGCCGAAGCCGGCCTTGATCTGGTCGATGCCGAGGAAGACGAAGGCCACGCCCAGCACCACGCGCCCCGCCGCCTTGCTCTTCGGCCCGTTGAAGCCCGCCAGCACGCCGAACACCAGCATCGGCAGCGCCAGCGGCGACAGGCTCAGGTCCTGCCCGGCGAGCGCCAGCAGCCAGATGCCGCTGGTCGCGCCGAGGTTGGCGCCGAACACGATGGCGATGCCGCCGGCGAGCTGGACCAGGCCGGCGCTCACGAACGCGATCGTCAGCAGCGACACCAGCGTGCTCGACTGCAGCACCATCGTGCCGGCGATGCCGAAGGCCAGCCCGCGCGCCGGGGTGCCGGTGCTGCGCGCCAGCCATTGCTCGAGCCGGCCGCCGGCGAGCTGGCGCAGGCCTTCCTCCAGGCACTGCATGCCGAACAGGAACATCGCCAGCCCCGCGCACAGCTGCAGCCAGCCCTCGTTGCGCCAGAACGACCAGGCGAGCGCGGCGGCGACCGCCACGACCAGCAACATGCGCGCCTTCACCCGTCCGCCGCCTCCACGATCCACTCGAGGACGGGCATTACACCATCCGGGCGCGGGCCGATGGAAACGCCGGCTGCCGGTGTGGGACCCGTAGGAGCGGGGGGGGGGGGGGGGCGGGCGGGGGGGGGGGGGCCCGGCGCGCGCCCCGGGGGGGGGC
>NZ_JAIWPR010000053.1 GCF_021191635.1 Alterluteimonas quercicellularis | reverse complement strand
GACCCGTAGGAGCGCGCTCGCGCGCGACAGGGATCCGTGGGGAAGGGCCTGTCGCGCGCGAGCGCGCTCCTACGAACGCGAGGGGCGGGATCGCGCGCAAAAAAACGGCGCCCCGAAGGGCGCCGTTCGCGTCCGCACCGGCCCGGAAGGGCCGGAGGCGCGGAACTCAGTTGCGGCCGGCGGTGGCGCTGCCGACGGTCAGGTCGCTGTCGTCCACGCGCGCGACGCCTTCGATCTCCTCGGCGATCTGCTTGGCCTTGTCGGCCTGCGCCTGGGTCTCGACGTTGCCCGACAGCGCGACCACGCCGTTGTTGGTGACGACGCGGATGTCCATGCCGGACACGTCGGAATCGGCCAGAAGGCTCGACTTCACCTTGGTGGTGATCCAGGTGTCGTTGACCGGCTGGTCGGAATCGGCGGCCGCCGCGCGGTCGGTGTTGGTCGGGCGATGGTCGTCGGCCAGCGCGCCGCCGGCGACGAGCATCAGGCCGCCCGACAGGGCGACGGCGAGGGCGGCGTGCTTGGTGCGGAAACGGTTCATGATGAGACAGCCTGTCGTGTTGGGTGTGGGCGCAGTCTCCCCGCCGCGTCGTCCACGAGGCGTGACCGGCCCGCGCGTCGGCGTGAAATAAACGGGCGAACGTGCTCACCTGCGCGAACGCAGCCTGAGCGCGGTGCGCGAGCCGGTCTTTAGACGCGCACCATGCGCCGCAGCAGGCGCTCCATCACCGCGTCGAGATCGCCGTCGCGGCAGCGGCCCATGTGCACGGTGGAGGTCTGCACCACCGCGCTGCGCTGGGCGGTGAGCCAGTGGAAGCGCGCGCGCGGCGGCAGCAGGCCGATCGGCCCGGCCTCCGGCCCGCCCGCGCACACGCGCGGGATCGCGGCCAGCGCGCGCGCCAGGCCCTCGACGTCGGCCCCCGGGCACAGCGCCAGCAGCCGCGTGCGGTCCAGCTCGATGCGCGCCTGCAGCCAGCGCCGCCTTTCGCAGGACAGCAGGATGCCGACGTTGAGGAATTCCTCGCGCTCCACGCGCGGCACCGCGCGCACCACGGCGTAGTCGTAGGTCTCAGCGGCGTGCACGCTGCGCCTCCTCGACGAACGCGGCGCGCCGCGCCAGCCGCGCCTCCAGCCAGGCGGCGTAGGCCTCACGCTGCGCCTGCGGCGGCGCGAACGCGTCCGGGCCCAGCAGCCAGGCGTCGGGCACCTCGGCGACGATCGCGGCGATCCGCGCCGGGTCCAGCTTCGCCGCCAGTTCCGCGTCGACCTCCGCGATCGCATCCGCCCAGGGCAGCAGCACGTGGTCGCGGATCAGCGGGAAGGCCATGCCGGCGCCCTCGGTGCCGCCGTCCCAGCCGTGGTGGAAGTACAGCGACGCGCCGTGGTCGATCGGGTGCAGGCGGCGGTGCCAGAGCATCAGGTTGGGGTTGCGCGCGGTGCGGTCGACGTTGCAGACGTAGGCGTCGAACCAGACGATGCGCGAGGCCAGCGCCGGATCGGGCTCCCAGGCCAGCGGATCGAAGTTGATCGCGCCGGGCAGGTAGTCCAGGCCGAGGTTGAGGCCGCCGCTGGCGCGGATCAGGTGCTGGATCTCGGGATCGCCCTCGGTGCGCGCGAGTTCCGGATCGAGCTCGGCGTACACCAGCTCCGGCACCGCCAGGCCCAGCGCCTGCCCGATGCGCCCGGCGATCCACTCCGCGACCAGCGCCCGCGCGCCCTGGCCGGCGCCGCGGAACTTCAGCACGTACAGGCCGTCGTCGTCGGCCTCGACCACGGCCGGCATCGAGCCGCCCTCGCGCAGCGGGGCGACGTAGCGATCGACCTGGACGGTGCGCGGGGCGTTCATCGCGCGCAGCATAGCCGCTCGCGCGGCCGGCCGGCTTCCCCGCGGAGCGCGCGCTACGAGGCCAGTCCGCGGCCCTGCGCGCGGGCGCGGGCGATCACGGCGCGGACGCGCTCGCGGTCGCGGTGCCGCGAGATCGCCACCGCGCCCAGCGCCAGCGCGCGCTCGCGTAGTTCCGCGGGCACGTCGTAGTGCGCGCCGCTGGTCTTGTTCTGGAACGCGTGGCGCGGGATGCCCAGCCGCGCCGCGAAGGCGTGCAGCTCATCGAGCGTATCGGCCATCAGGTGCGCCCAGCGGCGCCCGCGCCACAGGGTGACGGCATCGTCCACGTACACCGCCATCCCGGCCCGTCAGCGCGCCGGGGCGGGGAACTCGCGCCGCGCCCACTCGTCGATCATCCGCTTCTCGTAGTAGAGCGGCTGGCTGCTGCGCGAGGACTGCAGGCCGGTGGTGAGGTAGGAGGGATCGCGCAGGATGCGCTCGCCCTCGTCGAGCACGCGGCCGGAGGCGTCGGTGCGGCGCAGCTCCAGGGTGAGCTGCGGCCAGTAGATGTCGCGCATCATCCGCACGTCCTGCAGGTTCGGCCCGAGCCAGGGCTCGTAGTCGCCGGCGCGGCGGATGTCGGTGATCACGATCTCGGCCCGTTCGCCGGCCGGCAGGCGGGCCGCCACCGCGTCGCGCAGGTGCTCGGCCAGGTCGTGCACCCAGTTGCCGCGGCGCGATTCCCAGCGGTTGCCGCTGCGGGCCAGGTCGGAGAACTGCGCGGGGTCGGTCCAGGAGACGGCGACGGCGCCGGCCTCGGGCAGGGCGCGCGGCAGGTCCGGATTGGTGACGTCGCGCACCGACCCGCCCGCGCAGGCGGTCAGCACGGCGGCGAGCAGGATGGCGGCGAAGGCGCGGGCCATGACGGGCTTCCTCGAAGGACGGCGCTCGGGGCGACGCCTTCGAGTGTGGTGCCCGCTCCCCGGCGATTCAAGCCGGCGGCGCCGGCAGCGCGCCCGGCGCCCCGCGCGGGTTCAGGCGGAGTGCCGGCCGCCGCGGCTCAGGCCGCCTTCGGCAGCGGCGCCGGCGCCGCGTCGCGCGCTTCCACCGCGGCCTTCACCGCGGCGTACAGCGCACGCGCGGCGTCGACCGTCGCGGCGACGTCGCCGCTGCGGATGGCATCGCGCGCGTCCAGGCCCGCGTCGGCGAGCTGGCCGACGCGATGGCGCGCGATCCCGGTCCAGGCCGGCGGCGTGCCGGCCGCGTGCGCGTCGGCGTCGTCGATGTAGCCGCCCAGGCCGGCCGCCAGGTCGATCGAGCGCGCGGCGATGGCGCGCGCGTCGCCCGCGCGCACCGCGGTCGCGACGCGGATGCCGTCGCCGGCGAAGCCGGCCCAGGCAGACAGGTGCGCCTGCACCGCCGCGGCGTGGCCGTCGTCGAGGCCGAAGTCGATGCCCGCCTCGCGGGCGAGGTCGCTGGCGCGGTCCAGGGCGCGCTCGACGTCGCCCGAGGCGGCCGCGGCGATCGCGTCGCGCGCGCGCTCGGCATGGCCGAGCAGGCGCTGCGCGCGCTGCGCCCAGCCCGCGTCCGGGTCGAGCGGCGCGCCGGCGCCGAGCGAGGCGGCCACGCCGTTGCCGAGCCCGAGCGCGCGCGAGAACGCGCCGTCGTAGTCGCCGGCGCGCACGCCGTCGACGATCCCGCGCCCCTCGGCGATGAAGCCGGACCACGCCCGCAGCGTCTGCGCGGCGTCTGCGCGGGCCGCGTCCCAGCGTGCGCGGTCGAGGCCGGCCGGCGCCGCGATGCGCTCCAGCGCGACGTCCCAGCGCATGCCGTCGGCCAGGCCGGCGAACGACTGCAGCGCGGCGTCGACGCGGCCCGCGCCGAGCTCGCGGATCGCACCCACCGCGTCCGCGCCGTGGCCGATCCACTTGCCGGCCGCGCCGACCCAGCCGCTGCCGGCGTCGAACTGCGGCGCGATGCGGGTGCCGAGGTCGGCGTCGAGCCCTTGCGCGAGCGCCGCGCCGCGGCCGAGCGCGCCCTGCACGTCGCCGCGCAGCAGCGCCGACACCGTGTCCACCGCGGCGTCGCCGTGGCGCACCGCCTGCTGCACCTGGCCGATGGCGGAGGTCACCGCCGTGGGCGCACCGAGCGCGCCGGCCACGTCCCCGGCCAGCCCGGCGCCGCCCTGCAGCGCGTCGACGATGCGGCCGTTCTTGATGTCCACCACCACCTTCTCGCCGACCAGCACCCGCTCGGACCACTGCTGCACGCTCTTCGCGCCCTCGGCGATGCCGCCGGCGACGTCGCCGAACGCACCGGCGACGGTGGAGGCGGCCTGCAGCACGCCGTTGACGATGCCGTTGAAGCCGCCGCGCTGGAACGAGGCGATCGCCGCCTGCGCGCCGCGCGCCATGGTCTCGACCTTGCCGGCGACGGCGGCCACGGTGCCGGCCACGCCGCTGGCCGCCTTGCCGGCGATCGCGCCCACGCCGCCGACCACCGCGCCCGCGGCGCCGGCCACCGCCTGCAGCACGTTGCCCTTCTTGATGCCTTCGACCACCGCGATCACGCCGGTGACGATGCGCGCCGGGATCGAGATCCACGGGATCGGGATGAAGCTGCACACCGTCAGCAGCGCCTTGCCGAACTTGCCGAAGAAGTTGCCGATGGCGGAGAACAGCCCGCCGAACAGGCCGCGCTTCTTGCAGCGGCACTCGGTGATCTGGCCGTTGCCGTCCACGCTGAAGGTCACCGTGTACTTGCCGAACTTCATCTTGAAGTTCCCGCCGCTCTGCAGCGCGGCCATCACCTCGTCGTACTTGCGGGCGATCTCGGCGTCGCTCATCTTCTTGAACGCCTTCTCGGGCATGCCGAGCAGGGCGCGCAGTTCCTGCTTCATCTCGTGCGCGGACGGCCGCGGCGGCGCCAGGTGCACCGCCGAGTGGGCGAGGTCGAGCACGCTGCGCAGGCGGTCCTGCTGCAGCGCGGGGTCGCCGGCGCCGTTGAGCCAGGCCGCGGCGGCGTCGGCGTCGAGCGCGCGCACCGAGGCCTCGGCCGCGCCGGAGGCGAGCGCGAGCGCGGCCACGTCCTGCGCGGCGAAGCGCAGCGGCGCCGGCGGCGCTGCGCCGGGCTGCAGCAGCGCCTGCGCGAGCCCGGCGTTGAGTTCGCCCTGGCGCGGCGCCAGCAGGCCCTGGCGGTCGGCGGCACGCGAGAGCATCCACACCGACTGGTCGTTGAACTGCGCGGCCGCCATCCGCGGGCCTTCCGCGACCGGCGCCTCGGCGGCGGCTGGGGCGGACGCGGGCGCGGCACGCTCCGGCGCCGGCTGCAGGCGCGCGAGGACCGCGTCGCGCCCGGCGTGCGGGTCGGCATCGCCGCCGCCGCTGCCGGCCCGGCGGCCGTCGGCGGACCGCTCCTGCACGGCGTGGCGCGCCGGTCCCGGGTCCTCGCGCAGCAGCGGCGGGCGATCGGCGTCGCCGTCGAGCAGGCGGAGATCGGGGTTCGCGTCGAAGCGGGTCGAGACCGCGTCCAGGTTCATGTCTGCCTCCCACGGCCATGCGGGGGCGCATGGCCTGGGCCATGGATACCGGTCCGGCGGAGACCGGCTCAAGCTGGGGCGCGCCCCAGCATGGGGTCGGCCCCAGGGGGGCGCAGCCCCCCGTAGGAGCGCGCTCGCGCGCGATGCTCCATTTTCATCCGGCGCCGCGAACTCTCCATCCGCACGGAGCGCGTCGCGCGCGAGCGCGCTCCTACGGGGGCGGGCGCGGGCCTACCGGTCCAGCAGCGGCTCCAGCGCCCGCTTCACGTGGTCGCGCAGCGCCGGCTGCGCCTGCACGGTGGGGTGCATGTTGTCGGGCTGGTAGCTGGCGCGGTCGAGCGCGATCGGCTCCAGCAGGAACGGCAGCAGCGGCACGTCGAAGAACTCGGCGAGCTCCGCGTACACGCGCTCGAAGCCCCGGGTGTAGTCCGGGCCCAGGTTGGGCGGCATGCGCATGCCGACCAGCAGCACCTTGGCCCCGACGAACTGCGAGGCGCCGATCATCCGCGCCAGGTTGCGGCGCATCTCGCGCAGCGGCAGGCCGCGCAGGCCGTCGTTGGCGCCCAGCGCGATCACCACCACGCCGGGGCGGTTGCGCACCACCTCGTCGACGATGCGCGCCGAGCCGCCGGCGGTGGTCTCGCCGCTGATGCTCGCGTTCACCACCCGCCAGCCGGGGCGATCCGTGCGCAGGTCCTCCGCGAGCAGGCTCACCCAGCCTTCCGGGGCCGCCATGCCGTAGCCGGCGGACAGCGAGTCGCCCATCACCAGGACGGTCCGGGTGGGCGGCGGCACCGCCTGCGCCGCGGGCTGCGCCCAGGCCGCCAGCGACAGCAGCAGGCCCAGGCAGCCGGCGAGCCAGGCGAGGGCGGGGTGCGGGCGGGGCGGGACGGGCATGCGGCGGCCTCGGCGAAGGGGGGCACGACAGATTAGAGAATGCGCGTGCAGGCCGCATGGAGGCGGTTCGGGCCACAGCGTCCCGCGGCGGATTCGCGCGGCGTTCGGCCGCCGCCCGTACACTGCGGGTCTCCCCCCGTCCCACGCCGGGCCGGCGCAGGCCGCCCGCAGCAGGTGCCCGCATGCCCGATTCGCCGTCCCCCCTGTCCGCCGCGCCCGCCGCGCCGTCGGCGACGGCCGCCGATCCCCGTCCCGCGCTGCGGGTGCGCGACCTGGGCAAGCGCGTGGCGCTGCCCGAGGGCGCGCTGACGATCCTGGACGGCGTCGGCTTCGAGATCGCCCGCGGCGACAGCGTCGCCATCGTCGGCGCCTCCGGCTCCGGCAAGAGCACGCTGCTGTCGCTGCTGGCCGGGCTCGACCTGCCCAGCGGCGGCGAGGTCGAGCTGGACGGCACCGCGCTGTCCACGCTCGACGAGGACGGCCGCGCCCGCGTGCGCGCGGACAAGGTGGGCTTCGTGTTCCAGAACTTCCAGCTGCTGCCCTCGCTGACCGCGCTGGAGAACGTCATGCTGCCGCTGGAGCTGCGCGGCGACGCCGACGCGCGCGGCCCGGCGGAGGCGGAACTGCGCCGGGTCGGGCTGGGCGAGCGCCTGGGCCACTACCCCCGCCAGCTCTCCGGCGGCGAGCAGCAGCGCGTGGCGCTGGCGCGCGCCTTCGTGACGCGCCCGTCGCTGCTGTTCGCCGACGAGCCCACCGGCAACCTCGACACCCGCACCGGCCAGGCGGTGATCGAGCTGCTGTTCGCGATGAACGCCGAGGCCGGCACCACGCTGGTGCTGGTCACCCACGACGACCACCTGGCCGAGCGCTGCCGGCGCGTGCTGCGCATCGACAGCGGGCGGCTGGTCGCGGCATGAGGACCGCCAAGCTCGCCTGGACCCAGTTCGCGCGCGACCTCGCCGCCGGCGAGGTGCGGATCATGCTGGCCGCGCTGGTGCTGGCGGTGCTGGCGGTGACCGCGGTCGGCTTCGTCACCGACCGCGCCGAGCGCGCGCTGGCGCAGCAGGCCAACCGCCTGCTCGGCGGCGACGCCGTGCTGCGCTCGGACTCGCCGATCGGCGACGGCGTGCGCGAGGCCGCGCGCGCGGCCGGCCTGCAGTCGACCGAGACGGTCGAGCTGGACAGCATGATCCGCGCCGGCGACGACCTGCGCCTGGGCGACCTCAGCGCGGTCGCGGAAGGCTACCCGCTGCGCGGCGCGTTCCGCATCGCCGAGCGCAGCGGCGGCGCTGACCGCGAGGCCGAGGGCATCCCCGCGGCCGGCACGGTGTGGATGAGCCGCGCCGGCGCCGACACCCTGGACGCCGCGGTGGGCGACGAGATCGCGCTGGGCGATGCGCGCTTCCGCCTGGCCGCGCTGGTGACCCAGGAGCCGGACGCGTCGATCGACTACTTCAACGTGGCGCCGAAGGTCTTCCTCAACCTCGCCGACCTGCCGGCCACCGGCCTGGTGCAGGAAGGCAGCCGCATCCGCTACCGGCTGGTGGTGGCCGGCGCGCCGGGCGCGGTGGAGGGCTTCGCCGACGGCCTGCGCGACGGCCTCGCCCGCGGCCAGCGCCTGGAGACCATCCAGGACGCGCGCCCCGAAGTGCGCTCCGGCCTCGACCGCGCCGGGCGCTTCCTGGGCCTGGCGGCGCTGGTGTCGGTGGTGCTGGCCGCGGTGGCGGTGGCGATGGCCGCGCGCCGGCACAGCGAGCGGCATCTGTCCGGCGCGGCGGTGATGCGCTGCCTGGGCGCGAGCCAGCGCACGCTGGTGGGCATCCACGTCGGCGAGCTGGCGCTGCTGGGCGCGCTGGCCGGCGCGATCGGCGTGGCGCTGGCCTTCGGCCTGCAGTGGGCGGTCGGCGGCTGGCTGGCGCGCGAGCTGGAACTGGAGCTGCCGGGCGCCGGCTGGCTGCCGGCCGTGCAGGGCCTGGGCGTGGGCCTGGTGGTGCTGATGGCCTTCGGCGCGCCGCCGGTGCTGGCGCTGCGCCGGGTGCCGGCGCTGCGGGTGATCCGCCGCGACCTGGAGCCGGTGGAGCCGACCGCGCTGGCGGTGGCGCTGGCCGGGTTCGCCGGCCTGGGCGCGCTGCTGTGGTGGAAGGCCGGTTCGCCGGAGCTGGCCGCGGCCATGCTCGGCGGCATCCTCGCCACGCTGGCGGTGCTGGCGCTGATCGCCTGGGGGCTGATCGTGGCCGTGCGCCGTCTGCGCGGGCGCCTGCGCGGCGGCCTGCGCTACGGGCTGGCCAACGTCAGCCGCCGCGCCGGCACCAGCATCGCCCAGGTCTCGGCGCTGGGCCTGGGCCTGATGGCGCTGCTGCTGCTGACCTTCGTGCGCACCGACCTGCTCGACCGCTGGCAGCTGCAGCTGGCCGAGAACGCGCCCAACCGCTTCATCATCAACGTGCAGCCGCAGCAGCTGGAGCGGGTGCGCGCCTTCATGGCCGAGCGCGGGCTGGAGGCGCCGCAGCTGTTCCCGATGGTCCGCGGGCGCCTGGCCGCGCGCAACGGCGAGGCGGTCACCGCCGAGACCTACGCCGGCCGGGACGGCCAGACCCGCCGCCGCGCCGAGCGCGAGTTCAACCTGTCGATGGCCGACGCCCTGCGCGACGACAACCGGGTCACCGCCGGCCGCTTCTGGGAAGGCGCGCCGGCGTCGCCGGAGTTCTCGGTGGAGGAGGGCTTCGCCGAGGAACTGGGCTGGAAGGTCGGCGACCGCATCGCCTTCGACATCGCCGGGCAGCGCCTGGAGGCGCCGATCACCAGCCTGCGCAGCGTGGACTGGGAGAGCTTCCGCCCCAACTTCTTCGTGCTGGCCTCGCCGGGCGCGCTCGACGGCTACCCGGCCAGCTACATCACCGCGGTCTCGGTGCCGCCGGAGGACGCGCGCTTCACCGCCGAGCTGGTGGGCGCGTTCCCCAACCTGTCGGTGATCGACGTCGACGCGGTGCTGCAGCAGGTGCGCACCACCGCCGACCAGGTCTCGGTGGTGGTGCAGGCGGTGTTCTGGTTCTCGCTGGCGGCCGGTGTGCTGGTGCTGCTGGCCGCGGTCAGCGCCAGCCAGGACGAGCGCCTGCTGGAGGGCGGGGTGATGCGCGTGCTGGGCGGCAGCCGCCGGCAGCTGCGGCTGGCGCAGGCCTCGGAGTTCGCCGCGATCGGCCTGCTGGCCGGGCTGGTCGCCGCGATCGCCGCCTCGCTGCTGTCGGGCGTGGTCGCCACCCAGGTGTTCGACCTGCCGTGGCGGCCGAACTGGGCGATGGCCGCGGTGGGCGGCGCGCTCGGCATGGCGGTGACGCTGGCCGCGGGCCTGGTGGCCACGCGCCGGGTGGTGGACGCGCCGCCGGCGCTGACCCTGCGCGAGCTGCAGGGCTAGCCGGGGCGCGTCGTCGCGGTACCGGAACCGCCATAGGCCCTATCGACATACGAGAGCAATCGTCCTTCCCCCGCACGCGGGAGGAGGGACGACGCGCTCGCTCTGCTCGCTCCAGGGGCCAGGGCCCGGAGAACGGGAAAAGGCGGCGATCCCCCTGGCCCCTGGCCTAGGGCCGGCCCCAGCTTGCCGGCAGGGGCGGCGAACGGCGACAACGTCACGGACGCTCCCGTATGGATTCCCGCCATGACTGTATCCGCCGTCTCTCCCTCCGCCGTCGACGGCGCCCGCGCCGCCGAGGCCGCCCAGCCCGCCCGCGGCGAAGCGCGCTACGAACAGCTGGTCGACCGCTTCGTGGCGCCGGCGGCGACGCAGGAGCAGCGCGACCAGGCCTACGACCTGGTCGCCGGCGTCGAGGCCGACGGGCAGGTGACCGACGAGGCGCTGGCACAGCAGGGCGCGCAGGCGATCGCCGACAACCGCACCATCCCGGTGCAGGTCGCCCAGGTCGCGCCGCTGGTGGCGCCGGGGACCGCGCTGGGCCCGTTCGAATCCGCCGATGCCGCGGCGATCGAGATGATGAACTACTCCAACCCGCTGTCGATCGAGGCCAACCTCGAGAACGGCGGGCTGGTCTTCAGCAACGCCGACGGCCAGTTCTTCGTGAGCACGCCGATGCAGGGCACCCTCGCCGGCTTCGACCCGAGCCAGGTGCCGCAGCCCGACGGCATGACCCTCGAGGCCTGCTACCACGGCCACGCCGACTACTCGAAGGCCGACGGCACCCGCACCGACAAGGCCGGCGACGAGTTCAACAGCGACCACTTCTCCGAGCAGGACAAGCGCGTCGCCGACGGCGGCTACTGGGGCCCGGTGATCTACGTCTCCACGCCCAGCGGGGACTTCCGCAAGTACGATTCGGCGACCCGCGAGGACACCGTGATCCAGCAGGGCACCCGCGACCAGGCGGCGGAGCCGGCCCCGTCGCGCCCGCCCGGTATCATGATCCCGGTGTGACCGGCGCGGCATCCGCCCCCGCCGGCACCTCCGCAGCCGCCCGTGCCATGAAGACCGCTCTCCTCGCAGGAATCCTGATCATGAGTACATTCGCCAACGCCGCCTTCGCGGCGGGCTCCCAGCCGGCCGCGAAGCCCGCGGTCGAACTCGACGGCGCCAGCGTCCGCGCGCTCGCCGCGGCGCTGCCGGCGTTCGCCGAGAAGGCCCCGCAGGCGCAGCTCGACCAGTACATCGTGCACGTCAAGCCGCCGGCCGACGGCCTGGTGCAGATCGTGTTCGAACCGCGGCAGCCGGAAGGCGCGCCGCCGACGCTCGGCGGCCGGACCGCCGCGGGCGCGGAGGTCAACGTCTGGGTGCGCAGCGAGGACTACACCGTCGAGCGCAGCTCGCTGGCGCGCTGAGCGGCCGGGCGGCGGGGCGG
>NZ_JAIWPR010000052.1 GCF_021191635.1 Alterluteimonas quercicellularis | reverse complement strand
GCCCGGTCGCGCGCGAGCGCGCTCCTACGGGTTCGGGTCGCGTCGTGACGTTCGGCGTTCGCCGCGATCTCTTGCAGGAGCGCGCTGGCGCGCGACCGGGCGTCGCGGGGCAGCCCGTCGCGCGCGAGCGCGCTCCTACCGGTTCGGGTCGCGTCGTGACGTTCGGCGTTCGCCGCGATCCCTTGTAGGAGCGCGCTGGCGCGCGACCGGGCGTCGCGGGGCAGCCAGTCGCGCGCGAGCGCGCTCCTACGGGTTCGGGTCGCGTCGTGATGTTCGGCGTTCGCCGCGATCTCTTGTAGGAGCGCGCTGGCGCGCGACCGGACTTCGCGGGGCAAGCCCGTCGCGCGCGAGCGCGCTCCTACCGGTTCGGGTTGCGTCGTGACGTTTGGCGTTCGCCGCGATCCCTTGCAGGAGCGCGCTGGCGCGCGACCGGGCGTCGCGGGGCAGCCCGTCGCGCGCGAGCGCGCTCCTACGGGTTCGGGTCGCGTCGTGATGTTCGGCGTTCGCCGCGATCCCTTGCAGGAGCGCGCTGGCGCGCGACCGGACTTCGCGGGGCAGGCCGGTCGCGCGCGAGCGCGCTCCTACAGGGGCCGGTCGTGCGGGATCACTCCGTGCGCAGGCGCACCTCGTCGATCACCCACATCGTCGGCCGGGTGTCGCCGGTGAACACGAGGCACAGGTCGGTGCGCCGGGTGGAGGCGGGCAGGTCGGCGTCGAGGACGACGAAGCCGTCGGCGCCCGGCGCTTCCGGCAGCGGCACCTCGGCGACCACCGGACCCTCGCAGCCGCCGCTGTGCACGCGCAGCTCGCCGTGCGGCGCGGTCGCGGGCGCGAAGCGGCGCGCCGGTTCGTCGTGGGCCAGCTGGAAGGCATAGGGCATGCGACCGGCGCGCACGCTCACGCCCACGACGCCGTCCAGCTCGGCGTCTTCCCACAGCCAGCAGGGGTAAAAGATGTCGACGTCGAAGTTGTCGCGCGGGCCGCGCAGCGGGCCGTCGTCCTCCAGCCGCAGCCGCAGCGAGCCGGGGCCGGGGCAGGCGACGAGCCGGCGGTCGCTGCGCGCGAGCAGGCGCTCGGCGCTGTAGCGGTGCAGGCTCGGCGCCGCCAGGGCCTCGTCGCCGTGGAAGGCGGCCGCGCGCACGGCGGCGGGCAGCGCCAGGTCCAGCGGGCGCTCGTAGCGGGAGGAGGCGGCGGTCGGCGCGCTGCCGTCGGTGGTGTAGCGCACCGGGTAGCCGAGCGGGTTGCGCAGCGTCACCTCGACGCGGCCGGCCGCGCGTTCCTCGCGCGCGTCGGCCTGCACCTGGAACGGCGTCTGCGCGTAGGCGATGCCGGTGGCGCGGTAGCGTGCCAGCTGCGCGGGCAGGCGGTCGAGGAAACCGGCCCAGTCGCGCCGCGCCGCCGGCGTCCACGCGATCTCGGACAGCGCGGCGATGCGCGGGAAGACGTGGTGCTGCACGCGCTCGAAGCTGCGCACGTGTTCGGTCCACAGGTTGGCCTGCACGCCGAGCACGTGGTGCGCCTGCTGCGCGGTCAGCGCGGCGGGCACCGGCTCGAAGGCATAGATCTTCTGCAGGGTGTTGGTGGCGGGCCGGCCCGGCGGCTCGTCGGGCGAATCGGTCTGCAGGTAGTCGAGGTAGAGGTCGGAGACGGGCGTCATCACCACGTCGTGGCCCATCCGCGCGGCGGCGATGCCGCCCTCGATGCCGCGCCAGGACATCACCGTCGCTTCCGGCGGCAGCCCGCCGTCGAGGATCTCGTCCCAGCCGATCAGCCGGCGCCCGCGCGCCTCCAGGAAGCGCGCCATGCGCCCGACGAAGAGGCTCTGCATCGCCGCCTCGTCGGCGGCGCCCAGCTCGCGCATGCGGGCCTGCACCCGCGGCGAGGCTTCCCACTGGTCCTTGACCGCCTCGTCGCCGCCGACGTGGACGTAGCGCCCCGGGAACAGTTCCACGACCTCAGCCAGCACGTTCTCCAGGAACGCGAACGTGCGCTCCTCGACGTTGAACAGCGTGGTGTTGACGCCCCACTCGTTGAGCACGGGGAGCGGCTCGCCGGTGACGCCGAGCTCCGGGTACGCGGCCACGGCGGCCTGCGCGTGCCCGGGCATGTTGATCTCGGGCACGATCGCGATATGGCGCGCGGCGGCATAGGCCACGACCTCGCGGATCTGGTCCTGGGTGTAGTGGCCGCAGTAGGGCACCGGCTTGCCGGTGGCGGGATCGACGCCGCCGTCGCCGGCCGGGATGCGGCAGCCGCCGACCTCGGTGAGCCGCGGATAGCGCTCGATCTCGATCCGCCAGCCCTGGTCGTCGGTGAGGTGCCAGTGGAAGGTGTTGAGCTTGTGCAGCGCCATCGCATCGAGCAGGCGCTTGATCTCGTCGACGCTCTGGAAGTGGCGCGCGGAGTCGAGCATCAGCCCGCGCCAGCCGAAGCGCGGGGCGTCGTCGATGCGCACGCCCGGCAGCTCGACGCGTGCCGTGCGGCCGGTGCCGGCGAGTTGCCACAGCGTGGTGGCGCCGTGCTGCAGCCCGGCGGCGGTGCGTGCGGTCACCTCCACCGCGTCGTCGCCGACGCGCAGGCGATAGCCCTCGTCGTTGGCGACCTCCAGTGCCGGGTCGATGCGGAACCGCAGGCCCGCGCCGGGCTCGCGCGAAGCGGCCGGGCGCAGCCCGCGCGAGCGGGCCAGCAGCTCGGCGAAGCGCTCGGCCACCGCCTGCGCGCCCTCGCCTTCGGCGACGTAGCGGGTGTCGCCGTCGAGCACGAAGCGCCCCGGCTGCGGCGCGACCGAGGCCGGCAACGGCACCAGCGCGCCGTAGCCGGCTTCGGCCTGCGGCCCGTGCGCGGCGGCGGCCGCGGAAGGCGCCGCGGCGTCCTCGCCGGCGGGGGCCGTGGGCGGGCGGCCGCTGCAGGCCGACAGCGCGAGCAGGGCGCAGGCCAGGGCGGCCAGGCGGAGCGGGTCGTGCGGCATCGGGGCGTCTCCCTCGTCAGGTCCCTGCGGCGGGAGGCGGCGGGGAGCGCGTCCCCGCCGCCATGATCCCGGCGGCGCGATCAGAAGCGCAGGTGCAGGGTGGCCATGTAGCGGCGGCCGGTGTGGTAGCGGCCGGCGGGCATGCTCTTCTCGCCCAGGTACTGGAAGTACTCCTCGTCGAGCAGGTTCTGCGCGTCGAAGCTGATCGACCAGTGGTCGTCGAAGCGCCAGCCGACGCTCGCGCCCAGCTCGGCGTAGTCGTCGACGCTGGCGGGCGCGGCGCCGGCCACGTAGCCGCCGGCCAGGTAGTGGTCGCGCCAGTTGTAGGTCAGCCGCACGCTCAGCGGGCCCTGCTCGTAGTACGGGCTCAGCGCGACGCTGTGCTCGGACTGGTAGGGCAGCGGGTTGCCGGTGTTGTTCTCGCCGTCGGCGTAGGTGTAGTTGGAGGTCAGGCCGAAGCCGCTGTCGCCGAACGCCTGCTGGTAGGACAGGTTGAAGCCCTTGACCTTGCCGCCGCCGGCGTTGCGCGGGCGCGAGATGCTGTAGTCGCAGTAACCGTCCTCGGTACAGCCGTTGCTGCCGACCAGGGCGGCCCAGGCCGCCGGGTCGTTGTCGCGGATCGAGTTGTACTGGCGCTCGATCGTGGCGCTGGTGTCGATGTAGTTGTCGATGTCCTTGTAGAACACCGACGCGGCCAGCACCGACTGCGGGGCGAAGTACCACTCCGCGGAGAGGTTGAAGTTCTTCGACTCGTAGGGCGACAGCTCGGCGTTGCCGCCGGCGCCGTTGAGCGTGGTGTCGTTGAGGAAGGTGTTGTTGACCAGCTGGTTGTACGGCGCCCAGGCGATCACCTTGGCCGCGGCGAAGCGGAACAGCCAGTCGTTGCCGGGGTCGAGCACCAGGTTGACGGAGGGCAGCAGGAAGTCGTCCTTGCCGGTGCGCGTCTGCCACTTGCTGTCGAGGTCGTCGAGCGTCGGCGTGCCGCTGTAGACGAAGCCGCTGCCGTCGATCTCGGACTCCACGTAGCGCAGGCCCACGTTGCCGCGCAGCAGGCCGGTGGAGAAGTCGGCCTGCACGTAGCCGGCGGTGTTGGTCTGCTCCAGCGCCCAGGTGTTGTTGAGGTAGCTGGCGGGGTCGGGGCTGGTGTAGTCGACCGGGCTGTTGCGGATCCAGTCGATCACGTTGCCGCGCCCGACCTGCAGGTGGCGGCCGTGGTCGGGGTGGAAGCCGCGGATGTCGGTGAAGCCGATCGTGCCCACCTCGTCCAGGAAGCCGGTGTTGACGCCGCCGTAGACGTTGAGCGCGAAGCTTTCCTCGTGCTTCACCTGGCGCGCGCCGAAGCGCAGCAGGCTGAAGGCGCCGGGCAGGCGCACGCTGAAGTCCACCTGGCCGTAGCGGTTCTCGCTCTCGGTGGAGAACACGCCGTTGTTGCCCAGCCAGCCGTTGGAGCCCCAGTTGGCGGGATCGCGCGCGGCGTCGGGATCGTCGAAGCGGATGCCGTCGTCGATGCTCCAGCTGAAGCCGCCGTTGTAGACCGGCTCGATGAAGTACTGCGCCAGGTCGATGTTGTCGGACTTGCTGCGGCCGATCTGCGCCGACACGCCCCACACGTCGCCCTGCCAGGCGCCGCGCAGGTCGAGGCCCTTGGTGGTGACCTCGGACTCGCGCACGTTGTTGTCGTAGATCACGGTGCCGCCGTCCGGGTCCGCGTTCGGGCCGGAATGCCCGCCCACGACCACCCCGTCCGGGCCCTGGTCGAGCCGGTCGACCGCGCCGATGGTGCCGGGGTTCCAGGTCAGGAAGCTGTAGAGCGACTGGTTGTAGTTGTCGAAGTTCTCGCGGATGTACAGGCCCTGCAGGTTGAACTCCAGCGCGTCGCTGGGCTTGAACTGCAGGTTGACCACCGCGCTGTCGCGCTTGCGCTCCTGCTGGAACCAGGCCGCGTTGATGGAGTTGGGCACCATCGCGTCCGGGTCCAGGCCGGACGCGGCGGCGTTGGGGAAGGTGGAGGCGGGCGCGTAGCCGAACACCTCCATGCCCTGGCGGTCGACCTTCTCCTCGTAGCGCTGCGCCGAGATCGCCACGCCGAAGGTCTCGTCCGGGTTCTTCCAGCTGTAGAGCAGCGAGGCGTTCGGCGCGCCGCTGCTGGCCTGGTCGTTGTAGCTGTAGCCGATGGAGGCGGCGACCTCGTTGGCCTCCAGGTCGAGCGGCTGGCGAGTGTGCATCAGCACCGTGCCGCCCAGGCTGCCCTCGGGCAGGCGCGCCTCGGAGGACTTGATGACTTCCAGGCGGCCGAGGATCTGCGGCGCCAGCAGGGTGTAGTCGAAGCCGCGGTTGGGCTGCTCGCCGTACAGCCAGATCGCCTGCGCGACCGGGCGGCCGTCGAGGAAGGTCAGGTTGAGGCTGGGATCGGTGCCGTCGATGCTGACCCGCTCGCCCTGGCCGAAGCGGCGGTCGAGCGAGACGCCCGGGATCTGCGACATCGCCTCGGCGACGTTGGTGTTGGGGAACTTGCCGATGTCCTCGGCGGTGATCGCCTCGGAAACGGTGTCGTTGTTGCGCTTGGTGTCGAGCGAGCGCTCGAGGCTGGCGCGGATGCCGACCACGGTGATGGCGTCGAGCTCGGTCGGATCGTCGCGACCGCTGGAGGGCTCCTGCGCCTGGGCACCGAATGCCAGGCAGGACGCGACCGCCGCCGAAAGCAGGGACTTGCTGTAGCTCATGGTCTCTCTCCTGTCGTGTTCCGAGTTGCGGCGGTGGGGACATCCCCCGCCGTGCCGAGCTGCGTCCGTTGCGCATGCCGTCCCGGCCGCACGGCATGTCGTCTCCTTCCGGCGGCGGTGCGCGGCGCGCTCATGGCGCCGCGCGCTGCCCCAGGTACCAGTTCGCCGCGCCGATCACCCCGAGCTGGCCGTGCTCGACCAGCTTCACCGGGATGCGCTCCAGCGCCTCGCGCATCGGCCCCTTGTCGAGGAAGCGCTCGACGAAGCGGCTGGCGGCGAGCAGGTCGCGGATGCGCGGCAGGATGCCGCCGGCGAGGTGGACGCCGCCGCTGACGCCGTACAGCAGCGCCATGTCGCCGATCGTGCCGCCGAGCAGGCCGCAGAACAGGTCGAGCGTTTCCACCGCGCGCGGGTCCTCGCCCGCCAGCGCCGCGGCGGTGATCGCGTCGGGCGTGGGCGGCTCGCCTGCCTCGCCGGCCAGCGCCGACAGTGCCGCGTAGAGGTTGACCAGGCCCGGGCCCGACAGCGCGTGCTCGTTGGCCACGTGGCGGCCGCGGCGCTGCATCTCGCGCAGCACCGCCATCTCGCGCTCGGTGCGGGTGGTCAGCGCGGCCTGCCCGGCCTCGGTCGCGAGCACGACGGGTCCGCCCGGGCCCGGGATCCAGACCGCCGCGCCCAGGCCGGTGCCGGGCCCGACCACCAGGCTGGGGCCGGCCGGCGCGGTGGCCGGCCCGGCCAGGTGCATGACCTCGCTGGCGTCGACGTGCACGGCGGCGTGCGCCACCGCCTCGAAGTCGTTGACCAGGCGGAAGTCGCGGAAGCCCAGCCGCTCGCGGATCGCGGCCAGCGAGATCCGCCAGGGCAGGTTGACGGTGATCACCGTCCCGTCCTCGAGCGCGTAGCCGGCGCTGGCGATCACCCCGCTGTCGACGCGCGCGCCGTCCAGGCCGGAGAGGAAGTCCTCGACGATGGCAGCCAGCCCGGGCCACTGCGCGCAGGCGTACTTGCGGTACTGCAGCACCCGCACCGGGTGCAGCGGATCGCCGCTGGGCTCGACCAGGCCGATGCGGACATGGGTGCCGCCCACGTCGGCGGCGACGAAGGGCGCAGTGCGCGCGCTCGTGCCGGCCACGGGCGGCGGGGTGGAAATGGCGACCACGGTGTCTCCCTTGGCGGGCGCCGCCGATCGATCCCCGCGGCAGCGCGATGTCCGGAGTTTGGAAATGTCGTGACAACGATGTCAATCACTTGCGGCCGATTCGGGCGACTGCCTTCCGGTTTGATCACAAAGCGGTCATGAAAGGCGAGGCGTGGCCGGGATTGGCGCCGTTGCTGTGTTCAATGGCCCGGGAATGCCGCCCGGCGGGCGCTGCGCATGTTGCGGGGCAGCACGACTTCCGTCCTGGAAAGTCGCCGGCGGGTCTGCCATTGCGGAAGAAAGTATGACAACGTTAGTCATCGATGACCGGCCGGCGACACCCGGCCGAAGCGAACGAGGGGAGACGTCCGCATGTCCGCCACCAGCGCCGCGACCCGACCGGTCCCGTCCAGCCCGACGACGGCGATCGCCATCATGGGCCTGCTGTTCTTCATCATCGGCTTCTTCACCTGGATCAACGGCCCGCTGATCACCTTCGTCCAGCTCGCCTTCGAGCTCGACGAGGTCAACGCCTTCCTGGTGCTGATGGTGTTCTACCTGTCGTACTTCTTCCTCGCGCTGCCCTCGGCCTGGGTGCTGCGCTACACCGGCATGAAGAAGGGCCTGGCGCTGAGCCTGGCGGTGATGGCGGTGGGAGCCATGATGTTCGGCGAGTTCTCCACCCAGCGCTGGTACCCGGGGGCGCTGTCGGGGCTGTTCGTGATCGGCGGCGGCATGGCGCTGCTGCAGACCTCGGTCAATCCCTACGTCAGCATCCTCGGTCCCATCGAGGGCGCCGCGCGGCGGATCGCGCTGATGGGCATCTTCAACAAGACCGCCGGCATCCTCGCGCCGCTGGTGCTGGGGATGTCGGTGATGCGCGGGATCGGCGACCTCGCCGCCCGGGTCGAGGCCGCCGACGAAGCCGGCCGCGCGCAGCTGCTCGACGCGTTCGCCGCGCAGATCCACGTGCCCTACCTGGTGATGGCCGGCATCCTGCTGGCAGTGGCCGTGGGCGTGCTGTTCTCGCCGCTGCCGGAGCTGCGCCCGGCGGAGGCCAACACCGACGCCTCGGCGCCCGCACAGGGGCCGCGCCGCAGCGTGTTCCACTTCCCGCACCTGTGGCTGGGCGTGCTGTGCCTGTTCGCCTACGTCGGCGTCGAGGTGCTGGCCGGCGACGGCATCGGCACCTACGGCCAGGCCTTCGGCCTGCCGCTTGACCACACCAAGTACTTCACCTCGGCCACCCTGGCCTGCATGCTCGCCGGCTACGTGGCCGGCATCGTGCTGATCCCGAAGTACGTGTCGCAGGAGAAGTACCTGCGGATCTCGGCGCTGCTGGGCATCGCGTTCACCGCCGGCGCGTTCCTCACCTCCGGCTACGTCTCGGTCGCCTGCGTCGCGCTGCTGGGCTTCGCCAACGCGATGATGTGGCCGGCGATCTTCCCGCTCGCCATCCGCGGCCTGGGCGCCTCCACCGAGACCGGCTCGGCGCTGCTGGTGATGGGCATCGCCGGCGGCGCCATCGTCCCGCAGGCGTTCGCGGTGCTCAAGCAGCACTACGACTTCCAGTCCGTGTTCGCGCTGCTGATGCTGCCCTGCTACGCCTACATCCTCTACTACGCCGCGCGCGGCCACCGCGCCGGGCTCGCCGGCCGCGGGTGATCCGCGGCATCATGCGCCGAGCCGGACAGGGCAGCAGACAGGGCAACTGACAGGACCAGGACACCACGTGCGCAAGCCGACCATCCGCGACGTCGCCGAACGGGCCAAGGTCTCGCTCAAGACCGTGTCGCGCGTCATCAACAACGAGCCCTCGGTGATGCAGGCCACCCGCGCGCGGGTGCTGCACGCCATCGCCGAGCTCGACTACGAGCCCGATCCCTCCGCGCGCAACCTGCGCAGCGCCACCGCGTTCGTGATCGGCGTGGCCTACGACAACCCGAACCCGTACTACATCATCAGCGTCCAGAACGGCGTGCTCGCCGCCTGCCGCGAGACCGGGTTCGACCTGCAGATCCATCCCTGCGATGCCAGCTCGCCGCTGCTGGTGGACGAGCTGTGCGACTGGATGCGGCGCTCGCGCCTGGCCGGGCTGGTGCTGGCGCCGCCGATGTCCGAGCGGCGCGAGCTGGTCGAGGCGCTGACAGCGCGCGGCGTGCGGCTGGTGCGCATCATCGCCGCCGATGCCGATCCGCAGGACGGCGGGCCCTGCGTGTGGGTGGACGACCGCGACGCCGCCTACGAGGTCACCGAGCACCTGATCCAGCTCGGCCACCAGCGGATCGGCTTCCTGTGGGGCGGCGAGGAGCACCGCTCCAGCTCCGAGCGCTACCTCGGCTACGAGCGCGCGCTGAAGGACTACGGCATCACCCCCGACCGCCACCTGGTGGTGCCCGGCGACTACACCTTCGACGACGGCTTCCGCGGCACGCGCCGGCTGCTGGCGCTGCGCGACCCGCCCAGCGCCATCTTCGGCTCCAACGACGAGATCGCCGCCGGCGTGCTGGCGGCGGCGAAGTCGGCGGGCCTGAACGTGCCCTACGACCTGTCGATCGCCGGGTTCGAGGACAGCCCCTTCTCCAAGCAGTCCTGGCCGCCGCTGACCACCGCCAAGCAGGCCACCGAGGACATCGCGCGCGCCGCCGCACGGCTGCTGATCTCGCAGCTGCGCCAGGACGCCGGCGCCGCGCCGGCCCTGCACAACCAGGGCTTCGTGCCGCAGCTGGTGGTGCGCGGCTCCACCGCGCCGCCGCGGCCGCGCGCCCAGCCCGCCGAGTGAGCCCGATGCAGGCAGCCCCGCCCGAACCTTCCTCCGACGGCGCCAGCTGGATGTTCCGCGAGGCGGCGCAGGCCGCCGACGTGGTCGCCGCGCAGCTGGACCGCAACGCCGGCACGCTGGCCGCGCTGGCCGCGCGCCTGCGCGAGCGCCCGCCGGCGTTCGTGGCGACCTGCGCGCGCGGCAGCTCCGACCATGCCGCCACCTACGGCAAGTACCTGTTCGAGACCCAGCTCGGCCGCGTGACCGCCTCGGCCTCGCCGTCGGTGGGCTCGGTCTACGCGGCGCGGCTGCACCTGCGCGACGCGCTGTTCGTGGCGATCTCGCAATCGGGCCGTAGCCCCGACCTGCTGCGCAACGCCGAGGGCGCGCGCGAGGCCGGAGCCCACGTCGTCGCCCTGGTCAACGCCGAGGACTCGCCGCTGGCCGCGCTGGCCGATACCGTGGTCCCGCTGTGCGCCGGGCCGGAGCGCAGCGTCGCGGCGACCAAGAGCTACATCGCCTCGCTGTCGGCGCTGCTGCAGCTGGCCGCGCTGTGGAAGGACGACGCGGCGCTGCTGCGCGCGCTCGGCAGCCTCCCCGACGCGCTGCGCGCGGCCTGGGCGCAGGACTGGTCGCCGCTGGTCGAGGGCCTGCGCGAGCCGCGCAACCTGTTCGTGCTTGGGCGCGGGCTCGGGTTCGGCGTGGCCCAGGAGGCCGCGCTCAAGTTCAAGGAGACCAGCGGCCTGCACGCCGAGGCCTACAGCTCGGCCGAGGTGAAGCACGGGCCGATGGCGCTGGTCGGCCCGGGCTTCCCGGTGCTGGCCTTCGCGCAGCCCGACGAGACCGGCGCCGGCACCCTGGCGCTGGTGCAGGAGTTCGTCGCGCGCGGCGCGCGGGTGTGGACCGCGGGCGAGGGCGGCGACCTGCCGGTGCCGGCCGCGCCGCACCCGGCCTGCGCGCCGCTGCTGGCGGTGCAGGGGTTCTATCGCGCGGTGGAGGCGCTGTCGCGCGCGCGCGGCTACGACCCCGACCGGCCGCCGCACCTGCGCAAGGTCACGGAGACGGTCTGATGCAGGCGCTGTCCAACGCACGCGTCCTCGGCGACGACGGCTTCCTCGACGGCCACGCCGTGCTGGTCGACGGCGGGCGCATCGAAGCGGTGCTCCCCGACGACCACCCGCGCGTGCGCGCAGCCGAGCGCGTCGACCTGGGCGGCGGATCGCTGCTGCCCGGTTTCATCGACCTGCAGGTCAACGGCGGCGGCGGGGTGCTGTTCAACAACGCGCCCGAGGCCGAAGCCGCGGCGCGCATCGCGTGCGCGCACCGCCGCTTCGGCACCACCGCGCTGCTGCCGACGCTGATCAGCGACGACGCCGGCGTCATGCGCCGCGCGGTGGCCGCGGTGCGCGAGGCGATCGCCGCCGGCGCGCCGGGCGTGCTGGGCATTCACCTCGAAGGCCCGTACCTCGCGCCCGCGCGCAAGGGCACCCACGACGCCACGAAGTTCCGCGTGCCCGACACCGCCGAGATCGCGCTGGTGACCTCGCTCGACAATGGCCCCACCCTGATCACGCTGGCGCCGGAGCGGGTGCCGGCCGAGACGATCCGCGCGTTCGTCGCCCGTGGCGCGATCGTGTTCGCCGGGCATACCGCCGGCAGCTACGAGGAGATCCGTGCCGGGCTGGACGCCGGCGTGCGCGGCTTCACCCACCTCTACAACGCGATGAGCCCGCTGCAGGGCCGCGAGCCGGGCGCGGTCGGCGCGGCGCTGGAGGACCGCGACAGCTGGTGCGGGCTGATCGCCGACGGCGTGCACGTGCACCCGGCCAGTCTGCGCGTGGCACTGGCCGCCAAGCCGCGCGGCAAGCTGTTCCTGGTCACCGACGCGATGCCGCCGGTCGGCGCCGACGACCCGCGCTACGTGCTCTACGGCGAGACCATCACCGCCGTCGACGGCGTGGTCCGCAACGCCGCCGGCTCGCTGGCCGGCTCGGCGCTGGACATGGCCACCGCGGTGCGCAACGCGGTGCGCACGCTCGGCCTGCCGCTCGCCGAAGCCGCGCGCATGGCCTCGCTGTACCCGGCGCAGTGCCTGCGCATCGACGACCGCTACGGCCGCATCGCTGCCGGCTGCCGCGCCGACCTGGTCCTGCTCGACGACGCGCTCGACGTCGCCGCCACCTGGATCGGCGGCGAGCGCGAGTAGGTCGCCGCAACGCATGCGCTACGCCTCCGTCGACGCCCTGCGCGGCTGCACGGTGGCGGCCATGCTGCTGGTCAACACACCCGGCGACTGGAGCCACGTCTACGCGCCGCTGCTGCACGCCGAGTGGGACGGCTGCACGTTCGCCGACCTGGTGTTCCCGTTCTTCCTGTTCGTGGTCGGCGTCTCGCTGGCGCTGGGCATCGCCCCGCGCGCCGCGGAGCGCGACCGGCGTCCTGCGCTGCTGCGCGGCGTGCTCGTGCGCGCCGCGCGCATCGTCGCCCTCGGCCTGGCCCTGCACGCGCTGGCGTGGTGGGCGCTGGACCTGCCGCACTTCCGCCCGTGGGGCGTGCTGCAGCGGATCGGCCTGTGCTTCGCCCTGGCCGGCGCGGCGGTCCTATGGCTGTCGCCGCGCGCGCAGTGGATGCTGCTGGCCGGCCTGCTGGCCGCCTACGCCGCGGTGCTGACGATCGGCGGCACCGCGCCCTGGACCAACCCGGCCAGCCGCCTCGACACCGCGCTGTTCGCGCCCTGGCTGTACCGCTACGACCTCGCGACCGGGCTCGGGCACGACCCGGAAGGGCTGCTGTCCACGGTCGGCGCGCTCGCCACGACCGTGCTCGGCCTGCGCGCCGGCGACTGGCTGCGCAGCGGACGCGTGCGCCGGCTCTGGATCGCGGGCGCCTGCGCATTGCTGGCCGGCGCCGCGCTCGGCGCCTGGCAGCCGGTCAACAAGAACCTGTGGACGCCCGCCTACGTGCTGTGGACCGGCGGCTGGGCGCTCTGGGCGCTGGCCGCCGCGCACGTGCTGGTCGACCGCCGCGGCTGGCCGCCGCTGGGCCGGCGCTTCGGCATCAACGCCATCGTCGCCTACGCCGGCTCCATCGCCTCCGTCCTGCTGCTCGTCGCCGCCGGCGCCTGGGGACCGCTGTACGCCCACGGCATCGCCCGCTGGCTCGCACCGCTCGCAGGTCCGAAGGCCGCTTCGCTCGCCTTCGCCCTCGCCTTCGTCGGCGCCTGGTGGTGCGTCGTGTGGTGGATGGACCGGCGCGGGTGGGTGGTGAAGATCTGAGGGCTTCTGCCGGAGCACGCTTACGCGCGAGCGGTCGTCCTTGCCACCGGCTCTGCATGACGATTGGACACTCTGAAGTCAATAGACGCAAAGTTATGGCAACGTCTCAGTATCTACTCCGAAGGAGCGATATCGATCTTTCCATGTCTCGTGATCGCGAGCCAGACTTGGTGCTTGGGAACCGTTTCGCCCCTGCCGCGAATACTCACCGTAACATCTTCGCCCTGAGCACACGGGTCTCCCAGCTCGATCTCATGGCGTTGTATCGAGAAGTGCTCACTCATGTAATCGAAGATATCCTCTTGGCTGAATTCTAAGCTCTGCCAGTCGACTGGAGCGCAATTGTGCTGTTCTTGGACGCTTGCCTGACATCCTCCGAATCCTAGGGCGATTATCATCCATACGAATCGCAACGATAGTGGTTGAACCATAACTTTGCTCTCCTGATGAGGTCAGTGGCTCGTTCGTTGCAGCTGGGTGATATGCAATTGCTCGCGATGAGGCTCTCTGCGCAGGCCTTGCTCACGCGCCAAGCTCTACATTCGGACATTGCCTGGAAGTTTTCGTAGGGCATCATGTTGAGCGGATTCGCCGTGGCCTCCGAGGGTGCTTCGCCGCGGGCCCGACCTCTACAGCTATTTCTGCCGTATCGCTGGATGTAGTCTTGGATATGCTGTTCTTCGTGTTGTTGAGTGCATTGCCTCAAACATCCTTGTGCGCAATTGACCACTTCATAGCCACCCTTCCCATCGCACTGAAGGGTGCCTATTGCGCCTCGTAAGTTTCCGCAGGTTATAGGCTGAAGTCCCTTGGGGTCGATGTAGAGCGTGGAGTTGGAGTTGGCATACCCATACGTAGCGAGCCCACCTTTTTGCCCAATCGGATCACTCTGCGCATACCGCCCGACGCCGGGGTCGTAGTCGCGGAAGTAGTTGTAGTTGAGCCGGCTGGCCGCGTCGTAACGCTGGCCCGGGAAGCGCAGGTCGAACACGAATACCGCACCGTCGCCGTCCGGGTCGGCGTTCGGTGGCGGTGGCCGAAGGCTTCGCTGGCGAGGTCCCAGGTCCACACGGCCACGTTGCGTACCGGGTCGATGACCGCCCTTGGCGTGCCGAGGTGGTCCGGCTGCACGTAGTGCAGGCGGTTCGTGGCATCCTGCGTCAGCAGGCCCACCGGCAGGTCGTCCAGCCAGATCGCCTGTTGCTTGGGCGTGCCGTCCAGAGCGTAGTCGCCCAGCCAGCGGCCGACTTCGTCGTAGAAGGTGACGATGTCGTCCGCGCCCAAACGGCTGCGGACCCGCTCGCCCTTGCCTTTGTAGACATAGTGCCGGCGGGCGGTGTCGCCCTGGTCGACCCGTAGCCGCCTTTTGTGTCTCTATTCATCCACCCCCAGGCAGCGTCTACCTGCGGGCGAATCGAGAAGAATGTTTTCACCGAGCTTTCTTAAAAATTCAGAGAATACTTTCGGGTGGTCTTCTAGCTTCCCCTCTGGAATTCTCGTGCTTGTGTAAAGAACTCTACCTTTTGGCGTCCATCTATGAATAGTAATTAATCTTTCTTCTTCGATAATCTCGACAATGTGTGAGTAATTGTTGTTCATTTAGTTATTCCAAGCATCAAGCGGGGGAATGGGGTCTCCACGCAAGCAGGCCGCGTAGCGTTGAGTTGCCACGGCATGGCATCGCGCGCCCGCTGATTTTCCTCTTATGCGAGTAATGGCATTGCACGTGGACGTGTCCGTAGCCAGTAACGCCTCGCACTCATCTTCATCCTCTTCGCACACAGCTTGTCCCAGCAGTCCACCCGCAAAACCACCTAGAGCAGACCCGAGCAAGCCACCTCCTTTACTACCACCGGCGGCGCCGGCAACACCGCAGCCTGCTGTGCCAACTCCCGGTGCGAATGCAGTGCAGGCAAGTCCGCCAAGAGGCCTCCTCTCCTTCCGGTCTTGAGAGTGAAATAGTATTCATGCAAACCGATTTCATTCGTCACTTCGCTATTGAAAATAATAGTCTGTATTATTGGGGGCCGGAGAGATTGTCTGAATAAAGTAGAATGAAATATGCGGAGCCTGCTTTAAGTTTCATGCCTGTGATTTCGGGTGAAATGGGCGTGGCAAGTGAGTGGATTTAATCAAATTCTTTCCATTTTATTTGCTATTTTTTCATTGCAATCATGCAACAAAACCATTATCGCCCGGAGTGCCATCTAGCCAAGTAACAGGCGTGCCTATTTCTTTACCTATAGCAAGAAGGTCGGCATTGATTTTTTTCATTGCCAACTGCAAGGCCTGCACAGAGTCTACGCCAATCGCATAGCTCAGTTTTTTTTTCTGTCCGGCGTCTAATAAATACCGGCAACGGTAATCCCCTTCGTCCTCTTCCGGCTTGTCGATCGTTACTACGATGATGGCATCGCCGGACTTGAGTGTTCTTTGCGCAATGGGCTCTTTTATTTCATGCATTGTCGATCACCAGATAACAAGGGGAGGAAGTGGGCGTCCAGCTTTACACGCGCCATAACGTTCTTGAACACTTGCCCAGCATCTAGCTCTGGGGCCTGTCCCAGGAATAGTCGCCATTCTGCACATCTGCTCGTCTTTTTGAGCTTGCTCTTCGCACTTGTCTTCATCCTCATCCGGACACATCGCTTGCCCAGCAAGGTTCCCCAGAGCCCCGCCAATGGCAGAGCCGAGCAGTCCCCCGCCATTGCTCCCTGCGATAGCACCCCCTCCGGCGCAACCCAATGCACCCGGCCCCGCTGGCGAACAAACCAATCCTCCGCCTATACCACCCAGTGCGCCACCTCCGTAGTAGCCGATGGCGCCGCCGCAAACCGCTCCCCCGGCTATGTAAGCGGCAACGCAGCCTTGGTCTTTACGTAATCCAAGAGAGTCAGTGAATAGAAGCGGATTGGATTCGACGTACGCGTAGGTGTTGACGCCGCCACTCAGGCCAGTTGGATCGGATTGCGTGTAGCGGCCGCTCCCGGCATCGTAGCCGTCTCTTAGGTAGTTGTAGTTGAGCCCGCTGGCGGCGTCGTAGCGCTGCCCCGGGAAGCGCAGGTCGAGCACGAACGCGGCGCCGTCGTCGTCCGGGTCCTGGTGCGGCGGGCTGTTGCCGAAGGCTTCGCTGGCGAGGTCCCAGGTCCAGACGGCCACGTTGCGCACCGGGTCGATGACCGCTCTGGGCGTGCCGAGGTGGTCGGGCTGCACGTAGTGGAGGCGGTTCGTGGCGCCCTGTGCCAGCAGGCCGACCGGCAGGTCGTCCAGCCAGATCGCCTGTTGCCTGGGCGTGCCGTCCGGGGCGTAATCGCCCAGCCAGCGGCCGGCTTCGTCGTACAGGGTGGCGATGTCGTCGCTGCTCAGGTGGCTGCGCACCCGCTCGCCCTTGCCGTTGTAGACGTAGTGCCGGCGGGCGGTGCCGCCCTGGTCCACCCGGGCCAGCCGGTTCGCGGCGCTGTAGACGTAGCTGCGGCCGCTGCCGTCGGTGAGCGTGTTGCCGACCGCGTCGTAGGTGCGGGCCTGGCCGGCTACGGCGCTGAGCCGGTGGCTGTCGGTAGGGTAGGCGTAGGCCTGGGGGCCGGCGGCGTTGGCGAAACTCGTCCGGTTGCCGGTGGCGTCGTAGGCGTAGGTCTCGATGGGCGTGTTGGCGGCGCCGTCGCGGAAGGCGGTCAGCCGGCCCAGGGCGTCGTGGTCGAACCGGGCCCGCGGCGGCTGGGCCAGGTCGGCGGTGTGCAGCGTCTGCAACTGGCCGACCGGGTCGTAGCCATAGCCCAGGTCCAGGCCGCCGGTGGCGGGATCGTGGATGGCCTGCGGCCGGTAGTCGAGGTCGTGACTGCGCAGCAGGCTGCGGCCGTTACCGTAGGTCCAGCCGGTGGTGGGGCCGAAGGGGGCATAGGTGGCGCCGGTCAGCAGGACGTCCCGGGTGCCGCCCGGGGCGGTCACCCCGATCTCGGTGACCCGGCCCAGGGCGTCGCGCACGTAGTCGGCCACGGTGCCGTCGGGATAGGTCAGGGTGCTGAGCCGGCCGCCGGGGGTATACGTGTAGCCCAGGCTGAAGGTCTGCCCGTTCGTTACCTGCACCTTGCGCACCAGGTCGCCGAAGCGGTCGTAGCAGTACTGGGTGCTGCCGCTGGCATCGGCCATGGCGCTCAGCCGGCCGACGGCGTAGGTCTCCCCGGCCTGGCAGGCCGGCTGGGCGAGGTCGTAGACGTAGCTCACGTCCAGGTCGACGGCGCCGGGGTACTGGATCGCCGTCAGCCGGTTCAGGGCGTCGTAGCCGTAGTGCGTGGCCTGCCCGCGGGCGTCCACCTGGCCGATGCGGTTGCCGGCGCTGTCGTAGGTGTACGAGGTCAGGCCGGTGTCGGGGCTGTCGAGCTGCAGCAGGTCGCCCAGGGTGCTGTAGGCGTAGTCGGTGGCCAGGCCCTTGGGGTCGACGACCCGGGTGAGCTGGTCGAGGGTGTCGTACTGGAACGTGGTGCCGGCCTCGATGCCGCCCACGTCCTGCAGGGTCTGCACGAGGCGGTCGAGCGGATCGTAGGCCTGGGCCGTGACCCGGCCCAGCGCATCGGTGGTGGCGGTGAGGTTGCCGTTGGCGTCGTAGGCGAAGGCGGTGGGGTTGGCCGAGGCGTCGGCCTGGGTGACCAGGCGGCCGAGCTGGTCGTAGACGCGCGAGAGGGTCCGGCGCAGGGTGCCGCCGGCATCGGAGGTGTCCTCGGCCAGGCGATTGCCGGCCAGGTCGAGGGTGTAGTCGATCGCGTTGCCGGCGTTGTCGCGGATGGCGACCAGCCGCTGGGCGGGGTCGTAGTCGTACTCGGTCCAGGCGCCATCGGGCTCGGTGACGCGGCGGACCTGGCCGGTGGGCCAGTAGTCGAAGCGGGTGATGCGGTCGTCGGTCTCCACGGCGTCGTGGGCGCCGCGCACCTTGCGTGCGGCCAGCCAGCCGCGCGGGTGGTATTCCAGGTCGGTGACCACGCCGTTGGGGTCGAGGAGGGAGAGCGGGCGGCCGGCCCCGTCGTAGCGCAAGGTCTCGGTGACGCGGCCGAGCGCGTCGGTGACCGTCCAGGGGTCGCCCTTGCGGTACGGGCAGGTCGTGGGCGACGCGGCGCAGTCCGCGTGCTCGGCAGGGTAGTAGGCGTAGAACACGCGGTCGTCGACGTCGGTGCGAGGACCGTCGATGGACAATAGCTGGCCGACGAGGGGGCAGGTGCCGGCGACGACATCGGCGTCTTCGCAATAGGTATAAGTCGCAGTACGGACAAGTCCGGTTGCCTGGTCCGACCGCGCCTGCGACACAGGCTGCAGGCGTCCGTTGTATAGGGTCCGGAACTCGCTTCCACCTTTCCTGCTCAGCACGATCCGGTTGTTGAGCGCATCGCGCCATTCCTCCCGCTGTCTTTCGAACGGTGTGCCTGCGGCTTCATTGGCGATATGGATGGCGACGGGGTGCCCACTGTACGGATCGGTACCCTCGATGTACTCGTGGGAGGTTGAGACGCCCGCCTTGTTGATTTCCGTAGCGATGCGTCGCCGGAAATCAGCAGCTTCGTCGTAGTAGGTTCGGGTTGCGACGCCGTCCTCGCCGACGACGCTCGATACCTTGCGAGGTCGGCCGGGCGCATCTCCCTGCGTGAGCGCGTGATCTCGGGCGTGGCCGAGCGCATCCCGGACGATCGCTCCACCGTTCTGGGTGTATGTCAGCCCGACCCTGCCGACCCCGCCAGCATGCTCGCTGGACAGGACGCGGCCTTTCGCGTCATACGTGAACGTGCTGTAGCGAACGCCGCTTTCATCGGTAACGCCGGTCAGATAGCCCGGGAAACGGGAGTCCTCGTAGTGGTAACCACGCGTGCTGCCATCGGGGTATGAAGCGGATTGGAGAAGGCCGCCCGCGTCATGGGTGTACTCGACCAAGGCTGCGCCCTCGAGGAGAACTGCCTGGAGCGGGGCGTCGAGCATGTCGTCGCCATACCGGAAAACAACGGTTCGGCCGCTCGAATGCGCTATCGAAACAAGTCGTCGCATCTCGTCGTATGCGTACGCCAGAGAACTGCCATCATCCCTGCGCTGTTCCAGCAAGCGTCCATCGGATCCGAATGCCCACAATCCCTCTGCGCGGTACAGCAGCCACTGGTCGCCCTCGGGGAGTATGCGGTCTCCTGATCCATCTGTGGCTTCGTAGAGGCCGTTGCCCGTCGCGTGAAACACGATTTGCGCGCCGTCGCGATCTACCAGGCCGAGAAGCGGTTCGCTGCCTTGCGCGTCGATCGTCAATCGGGCGTTATGCGAATGAGTCCATCCGTGCCCGAGCCCGTTTCTGGTGGTATTGGCGGCCGAATGGAAGTGGCGGATGAGAGAAATCCACCCGAGATCGAAATCCAGTTCGGACTGGTACTTCGATCCCGTGGTGACGTCGACCGGGTTGCCGACGCGGTGGCAGGGGTCGCACGGCAACGCCATGTTGGCCCGAACCACGATCTGGGGCGCGGCCCAGTCTGCGCAGGCCCCGTACTCGGGATTCCACCTCCAATAAATACCGCCTCTGCAATAGACCTCCCTGCTTCGCTCCCAGCGGCTGTTCAACACGACGGAAGCGCCGCACACCGAGGCGTTCGCTCCCCGCCGGTGATACTTGATGGTGATGGGCTGCTGTTCCCTCAGGCTCTCGCCGTTCGTCCACGTCGACGAGGGGGTCCAGCCATGCTTCTCGATGCTGATTTCGGATCCTGCGACTGCGCAGGCGCTCTGAGCGATCACGGCCTTGGTCCTTGCCTCCATGTCCTGCTCGTTATCGGCGCGATAGACTCCGTAGTACGTCCACTGATAACTCCATAGGCCCCTGAACGGCGCTCTGGCGCCGACCCAGTAGGTGTAGTCGGCGCCGTCCTGCCGTAACTGGACATCCTTCAGGTACCGGTAGTCGGCGCCATACTGAGAGCGCACGTGCGCGAGCGCTTCGCTGTGCGTTCCGAACGATGTGGAACCCACCGTCCAGGTGAGCCCGCTCTCCTGCGCCTGGGCCGTGCCAACGAGCGAAATGAGGAACAACGCCAGCCGGGCAAGCAATACTCTTTTCATTGGATGTCCTTATCGGCCTGCGTGTGTTTGGCTGACGTTCCGTCGTCGACGGCCTGCCTGGCTGCGAGGCGTGGATGGGTGGAAAAGCGGAAGCGGGGAGCGTTTCAGCCGCTCCGGATGGTGAAGTGGGATCGCGATACGGCCTGTCCGCGATCGTTCGCACGTAGCGATCCGTTCCCATGCATCGTCCATGTCCTCTCGCCCCTGCAGCCGTGCGGCTGATGGACTGCCTGATCCGATTCGATTCCCCGGGCGCAACGAGCATTGCGCTCGCCACGTTGTCTTGCTGAATACAATGGTCGATAGCGCAGTGTCAATCGATCACGGGATCGGGCGCGGCGAAGCACGACCCCGGTCACGCTGGCTCGCCAGGAGCGATCTTCGCGACAGTCGGAAGAGTTCCGGTAGTACCAATGAGGCGCGAAGAATTTGCGTCGGTTTGCTGCTACCCCCGCGGTCGCGCCCGCTCCGCGATCTCCCCCAGGCGGGCGGGAGTGACCTGCCACTGCGCGGCATCGTCGTCGTAGGCGAACTCGAGCGCGACCTTGGCGGTGGCGCGCTGGATGCGCACGATGCAGACGGTCCAGGGGGCCTGGTCTTCGGTGCGGGTGGCGTCGCGCAGGGCGTCGAGGGCGGATTCGAGCGCGGGCGAGCGCGGGGTGGCGGGGCGGGGCGCCTCGCCGTCGCGGTAGCGGAAGCCGGAGAGGCGGCGGCTGCCGTCGGCGTAGTCGGCCACCAGGGCGTAGCCGTCCCAGTCGCCGTCGGCGGCGGCGGGGTCGGCGACGATGGCGCGCCCGATCGCGTGGACCAGGGCGTCGCGGTCGGCAGCGGTCATCAGCTGGCGTTCTCGATCATGCCCGGCATGTCGTTCCTGGCGATGCGGTCGTACACCTGGCCGGCCTCGTTGTCGAACACGGTCAGCGCCGGATCATAGACGATGGCTTCGCTGGCCGGGTCGATCACTTCGTAGTCCAGCCGCACCTGGTCGGGGCGCTGCTGCCCCTCGGGCGCCAGCTGGATGCTCACGCGCACTTCCATGCCCTCGGCCAGCCAGTCGGACCATTCCTGCTCGATGCGCGCATAGGGCCCGGTGTTGAAGCCGCCTTCCTGCGGGAACATGTTGACCGGGCCGTGACCGTTGACGAACCGGTAGGCGAGCATGTGGCCGACGTGGTCGCCGCTGCCCTGCATGTCGTGGTCCCTGCGGAACTTCGACTGCGCGCTGTTCTCCACCGCGTCGGAATCGCGGCCGGCGCTGCTGGGCTCCCAGGTCAAGGTGGCCTCGGCGCCGGTGGGGCGGCCCTCGGCGTCGAAGGTCCAGGTGACGTCGTTGCTTTCGCCTGAGCCGACCTCGGTGATCGTGGCGTCGACCCGCCCGGCGGACACGTCCTCGCGCAGGGCGACGGTGGCATCAGGTTGAGTGCCGGTCAGCAGCAGGTCGTTGAAGGCGGCGCGCTGCTCGCGGCTGGCGGGATCGTCGAACAGCACGGTGTGCTTGCTGAAGTCCTCGCGGTCGAGCGGCTGCGAGGCCGGGCCGTGCTCGGTGGGCGCGTCGAAGATGGAGGCGGGGCCGGACATCACCCGGATCTCGCCCTCGCGGGTGCGGCCGATGGTGAGCGCGAGCTGGTCGAGCGGCACGTCGTTGGCGCGGGCGATCTCGCCGAACGCGGCCTCGAACGGGGTGCCGGCGTAGTCGCCGCCGTCCAGGCGCACGGTGGCGCCGGCGGGAATGGTGTCGGGATCGAAGGGGTTGATCGCGCGCATCGCTTCTGGCGTGGCGCCGGTGGAGGACATGTCCACGCGATACTGCGCGGTCACGGGCGCCTGCGTGTGCCCGCCGGGCGCGCCGACGGCGATCTCGGCGCTGGCCTCGAAGCGGGTGCGCCGGTTCTGCGTGGTCTCGTCGCCGATGCGCACCGACTGCGGGTCGGCCTCGAAGCGGACCTCGGCGGGGTCGGCGTCGAGCACGGGCGGGTCGAAGCCCGGCTCGCCCGCCTGTGCCCGGAGCGACGCGAACTGCCGGTTCCAGTCCGGGGGAGGGAGGATCTCCTGCCGGGGGAGTTCGAAGCTCATGGGCGCGGGCTGGGCGGCGGCGGGACGCCGGTGCACCTACCGTATCGGCACGATACGGCGGCGCATACTGGGGCAAACCCCAGATCGTCGGGCGCCGCAACGCCATCGAACGTGCATTGGCACTCTGGCGCTTGGCCCTGTTCATCTATCATGGCGGCCTGCCCGGCGCCGGGCCGGTGCCTCCGCGCGATCCGCGCCGGGCGGCCGGCAGCGGACCCGCGCAGGCGCTTCTCGCCAGCCGCCGGGCAGGGACCGGCAGGCCAGCACACTCCGCAGCGGACACGCCGGCCCGGCACGCGCCCACGGCCGGTGCGTGTCGTTCCTTCCGGCCAGGCCCCAGGACGCCATCGTCATGTCGAACCTCGATCAGCTGCTCCCGCAGCGCAACCTCCGTTTCCACCGCGCGCCGTTGGCGCAGGCGCTCGTGCACCTGCTGCTGGCGATCCTGCCGCTGGTGGCGGCGGCCGCGATCGCCTGGTGGCAGCTGCCGGGGTTGGCGCGGGACTACGCGATCCGGAACAACCCCTTCGAGCTGCCCGACTACGACCTGCGCGACGGCAAGTGCACCACGCGCAAGGCGATCTTCACCAACTGCGAGGCGGACGTGGCCTACGTGGTGGACGGCCAGCGCCACGAGGCGCACATCGAGCTGATGTTCGTGTCGTTCTCCTCCGGCGACTACAGCGCCAGCCTGGTGGTGGATTCCGACGAGCCCTCGAAGGCCACGCTCAGCATCGGACTGGACCACTACTGGAACCGGGTGGTGGTGTTCGTGCTGTTCGCCGGCGGCCTGGCATGGCTGGGACTGGCGCTGGTGCGCTCGTCGCTGCGCATCGCCGCGGCCAACCGCCGCGCGAAGGTATCGCAGCGCTGGCAGCCGCAACTGGTGGCCGTGGAGGCGGTGAAGAAGTCGTTCGGCCGCACCCTGGTGACCTACCGCTACCCCAGCGGCCGGGGCAAGCGCGGGGCGCAGGCGCATGGGCGCTTCCGCGGCGACGAGTCGCCGCTGTTCCTGCGCGGCGAGGACGACGCGCCTCTGGCGCTGGCGCTGCGCCCGGCCGAGGGCGGCATCCCGCCGCTGCTCGACGAGGGCCTGCAGCGCATCGACCTGACGCCGGCCGAGCGCGCCGCCGCGCTGGCGGCGCTGGCGCCGGAGAGCGACGCCGGCGCTTGAGCCGAGAGGTCGCGCGCGAGCGCTCCTGATGGAACGCCGTTCGAATCCGGCGCCGTTGTAGGAGCGGGGGGGGGGCGGCCCCCGGGGTCCCCCCCCCCCCACTGCGCGCCGCGCCCCGCTCGCGCTCGTGATGCAACGCCGTACTAAGCGGGCGCGGTTTTTGCCCCGCGCTCGCGCGCGACCGGGTCTTCCCCGCACGCCATGTCGCGCGCGAGCGCGCTCCTACAAGTGCCTTATTGCGGGCGGCGATCTGGACTTGCTCCGCCTCCGTCCGCGCCGTCGAGCAGGTAGCGCTGCCAGAACAGCACGGCGGCGGCGCCGAAGTGGTCGCTGTTGGACTTCTTCGAGAAGCCGTGGCCCTCGTCGTCGTACATCAGGAACCACACCGGCTGGCCGTTGCCGCGCACGGCCTCCACGATCTGCTCGGCCTCGGTGTAGGGCACCCGCGGGTCGTTGCGGCCCTGGGCCACGAACAGCGGCGCGCGGATGCGCTGCGCGTTGGTCAGCGGCGAGATGCGGTCGAAGAAGGCGGCCATCTCGGGATCGCGCTCGTCGCCATACTCGGCGCGCCGCAGGTCGCGGCGGTAGCTCTCGGTATTGCGCAGGAAGGTGCCGAAGTGGGAGATGCCGACGATGTCGATGCCGGCGCGCAGCCGGTCGCTGTAGTGCATCAGCGAGGCGAGCACCATGTAGCCGCCGTAGCTGCCGCCGGTCACGCCGACGCGGCCGGCGTCGAGTTCCGGCTGCTGCGCCACCCAGTCCAGCAGCGCGCCGATGTCCTTGACCGAGTCCTCGCGCAGCGGCCCGTTGTCGAGCTGCAGGTAGCTGCGCCCGTAACCCGACGAGCCGCGCACGTTGGGCAGCAGCACCGCCGCGCCGAGCTCGTTGACCAGGAACTGCACGTTCGGGCTGAAGACCGGCCGCGCCTGGCCCTCGGGGCCGCCGTGGATGTCGATCACCACCGGCCAGCCGCCCGCGGGCGCCGGGCCCGCCGGCCGGTAGTAGAACGCCGGCACCGTGCGCGGCGCGCCGTCGACGGTGTCGAAGGTCGGGAAGCGCACCAGGGCCGGCTCGACGAACTTCGCCGTGTCCAGGCCGCCGACCTCGCTGCGCGTCCAGCGCTCCAGGCGGTCGGTGCCGACGTCGATCACGTAGGCGTCGGAAGGCGAGGTGCTGGTGTTGAGGGTGAGCGCCAGCCGGTTGCCGTCCGGCGAGAAGCGCAGCCCGCCCAGCACGCCCACCGGCAGCGCGGGCACGGCGACCGGCGCCAGGTCCGGCAGGCGCAGCAGGTGCAGGCGCGAAACGCCGTCCTCGTTGGCGACGTAGGCCAGGTGCCGGCCGTCGCCGGCGATCTCGAACGCGCCGACGTCCCAGGGCACGTCGCGGCTGACGATCGCCGGCGCGCTGCCGGGCCGGTGCATGCGCAGCGTGCGGAACTCCTGCGGCCGGCCGTCGACCGGCTCGTCGGACACGTAGAACACGGCGTCGCCTTCGGGCGCGTAGCGGAAGTCGCCGAAGCCCGCCTTGCCGCCGTCGACCGGGAACATCCTCAGCTCGCCGGTGGCCAGGTCCAGCTCGCCGGGATAGGACTCGTTGACGGAGACGAAGCGCGACACCAGCAGCCGGCGCCCGTCGGGCGAGAAGTCCAGCGCGCTCCAGTCGCCGCCCTCGGTCACCATTGCCCGCGTCTGCCGGCTGGCGAAGTCCATCACCCACACGTCGGTGTCGGTGCCGTTGCGGGCGGTGCTGCTCCAGGCCACGCGGCGGCCGTCGCGCGAGAACAGCCCGCCCTGGTTGCGGGTGCGCCCGCCCGGCGTGAGGCGCTGGGTCTCGCGGGTGGCGAGGTCGTACCAGTGGATCTGCCAGAACTCGTCGCCGCCCTGGTCCTGGGCATAGAGGAAGCCGTCCAGGCCGAACCGCGCCGGCGCCACGCTGCCCACGCCGATGCGCTCGGGCTCGAAGGTGAGCTGCTCGCGCATGCCCAGCGGTTCGCAGACGCGATGCGCCTGGCTGGTCTCGGCGAAGCGGGTCGAGATCAGCAGGCAGCCGTCGCGGGTCCAGCCGGCGACGCTGGCGCCGCGGGTGTTCTGGTAGCGGTTGAGGCGCGCGCGCAGTTCGGCCGGGATCTCCGGCACGTTCTCGCTGACGCGGTTGCCCACGTGCTGGCGCTCGGGCGCGGCGGGGGCGGGCTGGGCCAGTGCGGCGGCGCAGGCCAGCGCAGGCAGGAGGGCGAGCAGGCGCAGGCGGCGCATGGCGACAGTTCCTCGGGACGGTGCCCGAGCCTAACCCACCGCGGCGGCCGGGAGACGCCGCAGCGCCTAGAGGCGCCCGGTCATGCGCGCCAGGGTGTCGTCGCGCCACCACCAGTGGTGCATCACCACCATCAGCACGTGGCCGACGACCAGCGCCAGCAGCGTCCAGGCGAGCAGGCCGTGCGAGGCGTCGGCGGGAGCCAGCATCCAGGGGATCTCCTGGCCGGTCGCGGGGAACAGGCGGATGCCGAACGGGGCGAAGCCCTCGCCCGAGCCGTACTCGCGCAGCAGCGCGACGGTGGGCACGTAGAGCATCAGCGCGTAGAGCAGGGCGTGGCCGGCGGTGGCGGCCCGGCCGACCAGGGTGCCCGGGTGCGGCGGGCGCTGTCGCCACTGCGACAGGCCCCAGGCCCCGCGCAGCAGGATCAGCAGCATGAGGACGGTGCCGATCGGCTTGTGGCTGCCGACCATGAAGGCGGTCAGCGGATGCCGGCCGAGGAGGATCCTGACCGCCATGCCGGCGAACTGCCACGCGAACAGCGCGGCCATGCCCCAGTGCAGCAGGCGGGTGACCAGGCCGTAGCGATCGGGGGTGTCGAGCCAGCGGGAGGTCATGCGGGGCGGATCCTGTGGGGGCGGTGCCGGTGCGGCTGAATGCGTGGCCGGCCTGGGCAGTTCAGCGATTCGTGCGCGGATTGTCAAACGCCGCTGCGGCCGTCCCGGCTTCGCGACTACGCCGCCGGTCGCGCCGGCATCGGCTCGCGCACGGCCGAGATCGGAAGCGAATCCGGGCCGTCGTGGAGGATGCCGTAGTCGTAGCAAGGCCGGTCGTGGACGCGGATGTCGCGAAAGCCCGCGGACTCGAGGTGCAGGACGAGGTCTTCGAGGCCGAACACCCGCATCTCCAGCGTCTGGCCGTCGCCGCCGTGGAAGACGAGATCGCGATGCACCGTTTCGCGGCCGTCGTGGTGGGTCGCCCGCAGCTGCCGGCCCTGCGCGGTCTCCTCGATCCGGTAGGAGGCCATCTCGCCGAAATGCTCGACGGTGCGTGCCGAGGCCAGGTAAGGGACGGTGAACACGAAGGCGCCGCCCGGCTTCAGCATCCGGTGGACGTTGTCGAAGGCGCGCTGGACGGGGGCGGCGACGTGCTCGAACACGTCGCTGGAGACGACGAAGTCGTACCGGCCCAGGTGCGCGGCATCGGGCGCGAGGACGTCGAGGACGGGCGCCTTGTGGAGGTAGGAGTTGGTGTAGGAGAACTTGTGCGCGAGCACGTCGGCATAGCCGGTCCAGTCGGTCATGCCGATGCCGTGCAGGCCCTTCGTGGCGGGAAGCTCGACGATGGGCGCGACGTGGCCGAACAGGCGTTCGGACAGGGCCGCCATCAGCCCGCGGAAGCGCACGTTGGAGCCGCAGTGATCGCAGGAGGCCCGCTCCCGCTCGAGGTCGCGCACGCGCTGGCGCTGTCCGGCGCCGCAGACGTTGCAGCGGAAGACGAGCTCGGCCGCCGCCTGCGGCGCGGATCGCGCGCGGCGGGCCGGCAGCAGGCGGAGATGCAGTCGTCCGATTCTCAACGGCTCAGGCCTTCGTCGGGAGGGAGATCGCGCCGCGATCGGGAGGAGGGATCCGCATTCGCGAGCGCTCAGGCGGTGCGCGGCCGCGCCCGGGCGGTCAGCAGATCGCGCATCTCGGCTTTCTCGGCGGCGTCGAGCACGCCTTCGCGCTGCTTGGCCTGCAACTCGTCGACGCGTTGCTGCCGGGTCTGCTCGGCGAGCCGGTCCAGCGCGTCAAGGAACTCGCCGCGCCAGGCCTTCTCGTCGCCGGGCAGGCTGATCGCGGCCAGCCGGTTCAGGGCTTCGGCTTCCTCGCGTTCGGCGAAGTGCTCGAGGACGGCGCCGGTGCTGATGTCGGGCCTCGCCTGCACGATGGCGATGAGCTCGGCCAGCAGCGGCACGCCGGGCTGGCGCAGGACGGCGAAGCCGCTGTCGGCGGGCGCGTCCAGCGCCAGCGCCGGCTTCTGCAGCAGCAGGGTGATCGCGGTGCGCACCAGGCTGCGCTTGGGCGCGGGCCCGCCGCGGCCGCTGCGGCCGGCGCGCTGCGCCGGTACGTGGGTCTGGGGCGGGCTGGCGCGCGCGCCGACGCCGGTGAGCTCGGTCAGGCGCTGCCGCATCAGGTCGGCGAAGGCGCCGTCGGGGATCTGCGCCAGCTGCGGCTGGGTGCGCTCGGCCAGGCGCGCCTTGCCGTCGAGCGTGCCCAGGTTCACGCCCTCGGCGAAATGGTCGAAGAAGAACTGCGACAGCGGGGTGGCCTCGCGCAGCCGCGCCTCGAAGCCCGCCGCGCCCTCGGCGCGCACCAGGGAATCGGGGTCCTCGCCCTCGGGCAGGAACAGGAAGAAGGCCTGGCGGCCGTCGCGCATGCGCGGCAGCACCGATTCCATCGCCTTGGTCGCCGCGCGCCGCCCGGCGGCGTCGCCGTCGAAGCAGAACACCGCGTCGGGCGCGTTGCGGAACAGCAGCTCGGCGTGGTCGGCGGTGGTGGCGGTGCCGAGCGTGGCGACCGCTTCGCGCAGGCCGTGCTGGAACAGCGCGATCACGTCCATGTAGCCCTCCACCACGATCAGCCGCGCGATCTTCTGCTGCGCCTGCCGCACCTGCCACAGGCCGTACAGCTCGCGGCCCTTGTGGAACAGCGCGGTCTCGGGGGAGTTGAGGTACTTGGGGCCGTCGTCGGCGCCGAGCACGCGGCCGCCGAAGGCGATGGTGCGCCCGCGGCGGTCGGCGATGGGGAACATGACCCGGTCGCGGAACTTGTCGTAGCTGTGGCCGCGGTCGTTCTTCGACAGCAGGCCGGCGCGCTCCAGCAGCTTCAGCCGCCGCTCGTCGGTGCCCAGCGCGTCCTTGAGCCCGGAGTAGCCTTCGGGCGCGTAGCCGATCGCGAACAGCTCGCGGATCTCGGCGTCCACGCCGCGGCGGTCGAGGTAGTCGCACGCCTTCCCGCTGGCGGCCAGCTGCTGGCGGTAGAAGCGCGCCGCCGCCTCCAGCGCCTCGTAGACGCCGCGGGTGTCGTCGTCCGGCGTGCGCTGGCGGTTCTCGCGCGGCACTTCCATGTTGGCCGCGCGCGCCAGTTCCTCCACCGCGTCGAGGAACTCGAGGCGGTCGTAGTTCATCAGGAAGCTGATCGCGGTGCCGTGCGCGCCGCAGCCGAAGCAGTGGTAGAACTGCTTGGTCGGGGAGACGTAGAACGAGGGCGTGCGCTCGTCGTGGAAGGGGCAGGGGGCGGCGTACTCCTTGCCCTTGCGCTTGAGCGGCACGCGGGCCCCCACCACCTCGACGATGTCGGTGCGCGCCAGCAGGTCGTCGATGAAGGCGTCGGGGATGCGGGCCATCGCGCTAGTGTATGCGGCCGGCGGCCGCGGCCGGCTCTATGGTCTGTCCGCGGGCCCGGGGGAAGCGGGCGGCGGCTCGCGCGGCGCCTCGGGATCGACCGCCAGGGTCGGCGGGAACACCTGCCCGGCCTCCGGGTCGGTCTCCGGGGCCTCGACCGGGCCGGCGGGCATCTCGCCGCAGCGGATCTGGGCGCGCTCGTCGATCACCGCGGTGATCAGCGCACCGACGAAGAACACCATCGCCGCGTAGTACATCCACACCAGCAGGATCACCAGCGTGCCCATCGATCCGTAGGCGCTGCCGGGCGCGGCCTGGGCGATGTAGAGGCCGATCGCCCAGCGCCCGAGCATGAACAGCGCGGCGGTGATCAGGCCGCCGAGGAAGGCCTGCTGCCAGCGCACCCGGCGGTCGGGCACGTAGTGGTAGAGCAGGCTGAAGGCCAGGGCGTAGACCAGCAGGGAGACGACGATGCCCACCGTCGGCAGCAGGCTGGGCACGCCGGCGAAGACCCATTCGATCACCGCCGACAGCACCGTGGACACGATCACCAGGAAGCCCAGCGCCAGCACCACGCCGAAGGAGAACACGCGCTTGCGCAGGAAGGCGACGATGCCGCCGAGCGTCTGCCCGCTGGTGTGGAAGACCAGGTTCAGGGTGCCCTGCAGGCGGGCGAAGATCGTGGTGGCGCCGACGAACAGCAGCAGCGTGCTCCACAGCCCGGCCAGGGAGCCCACGTCCGGGCGCTCGCTGGCGTTGCGCAGGATGGTGGCGGCCACCTCCTGGGCGCTGCTGCCGGCCAGGCTGCCGACCTGCTCGAGCAGTTCGTCCTGCGCCGTGGGATAGAGCGAGGCCGCCAGCCACAGCAGCAGGATCAGCAGCGGCGCCAGCGACAGCAGCGCGAAGAACGACAGCGAGGCCGCATGGGTGAACAGGTCGATCTCGACGAAGCGCTTGCCCAGCGCCACCGGCAGGCTCTGCTGGAGGCGATCCAACTGGCGCTTGAACTTGCTGGGCGGTTTCGACATGAAGGCGGGCATCGGGGCGGGCGGCGATGCCCGGCAGGATGCCAGACCGCGGTGGCCGGGCCGTGAGCGGGCGCGCGCGGGCGGCCGGAAACGCGGCTCAGCCGGCCAGCCGCCGCTTCACCAGTGCCGAGACCTGGCCCATGTCGGCCTGGCCGGCCAGCCGCGGCTTCAGCGTGCCCATCAGCTTGCCCATGTCGGCCGGGCCGGTGGCGCCGGTCTCGGCCACGGCGGCGTCGATCGCGGCCAGGATCTCGGCCTCGCCCAGCTTCGCCGGCAGGTAGCGCTCGATCACCCCGATCTCGGCGCGCTCCACCGCGGCCAGGTCCTCGCGGGCGGCGGCCTCGTACTGGGCGACCGAATCGCGGCGCTGCTTGACCATCTTGTCCAGCACGGCCAGCACCGCGGCATCGTCCAGCTCGATGCGCTCGTCGATCTCGCGCTGCTTGATCGCGGCGTTGATCAGCCGGATCACGCCCAGGGTGGCCTTGTCGCCGCCCTTCATGGCGGCCTTCATGTCGTCGGTGAGTCGCAGCTTCAGGCTCATTGGGTGCTCCTTTGGGGGCGCGGGCCGGGCCCGGCGGAAATGGGGCGGAGGCGGCGCCGGGACGCAGAAAAGCCGGCCACGCTCGCGCGTGCCGGCTTCGGGTCGAGCCCCGGCGCGCGCGCTGGGCGCGCGGCGGCCGGCGGGCCGGGCGGCCCTCAGTACAGGCGCTGGCGCTTGGTGACGTCGCGGGAGACGCGGCGGGCCTGGCGCTTCACCGCGGCGGCGGCCTTGCGCTTGCGCTCCTGGGTCGGCTTCTCGTAGTACTCGCGCTTGCGGGTCTCGGCCAGCACGCCGGCCTTCTCGCAGGTGCGCTTGAAGCGGCGCAGGGCAAACTCGAACGGCTCGTTTTCGCGGACTTTGACGCTGGGCATAGGAATCTCTGGAAGTGGGTAATCCGCCGGCCTGGGCCGTGCGGACCGGACATCCGCGAGGCGCGTCCAGCGCACCGCCCGCCCGGGGAGCCGCGTATGATACCGGCGACGCCCGCGTCCGCGCAACCGCGCCGTTCCGGCCGCCTCCGGGGCGCCCGGCGGACCGTCTCCCCGCCCCTGCCAGCCTCTTTCCCAGCCCATGCGCGTCCTCGGCATCGAAACCTCCTGCGACGAGACCGGCGTCGCCGTCTACGACACCGCTCTGCGCGGTGCGGCGGCGCTGCGCGCGCAGGCGCTGTACAGCCAGGTCGCGCTGCACGCCGAGTACGGCGGGGTGGTGCCGGAGCTGGCCAGCCGCGACCACGTGCGCAAGCTGGTGCCGCTGGTCCGGCAGACCCTGGCCGATGCCGGGCTGGCGCCGGCCGACCTCGACGGCGTGGCCTACACCGCCGGGCCGGGCCTAGTCGGGGCGCTGCTGGTGGGTGCGGGGGTGGGGCGCGCGCTGGCCTGGGCGCTGGATGTGCCCGCGATCGGGGTGCACCACATGGAGGGCCACCTGCTGGCGCCGCTGATCGAGGACGATCCCCCGGTGCCGCCGTTCGTGGCCCTGCTGGTGTCCGGCGGCCACACCCAGCTGGTCGCGGTGGAGGCGATCGGCCGCTACCGCCTGCTCGGCGAGACGCTGGACGACGCCGCCGGCGAGGCCTTCGACAAGACCGCCAAGCTGATGGGCCTGCCGTACCCCGGCGGCCCGCAGCTGGCCGCGCTGGCCGAGCGCGGCGCGCCGGGCGCGTACAGGTTCGCGCGCCCGATGACCGACCGCCCGGGCCTCGACTTCAGCTTCAGCGGCCTCAAGACCCAGGTGCTGCTGGCGTGGCGCGACAGCGACCAGGGCGAGGCGACCCGCGCCGACATCGCCCGCGGCTTCGAGGACGCGGTGGTGGAGACGCTGGCGATCAAGTGCGAGCGCGCGCTGGATGCGGCCGGCAGCGACACGCTGATCGTGGCCGGCGGCGTCGGCGCCAACCGCCGCCTGCGCGAGCGCCTGCACGCCATGGCCGCCCGCCGCGGCGGCCGCGCCTGCTTCCCGCGCCCGGCCCTGTGCACCGACAACGGCGCGATGATCGCCTTCGCCGGCGCCCTGCGCCTGCAGGCCGGCCAGCACGACGACGCGGCCGTGCGCGCGGTGCCGAGGTGGGACATGGCGCAGCTGCCGCCGTTGGCGGCGGGTCGGGAATCGGGAATGGAGAATCGGGAATCGTAGAGGCGGGAGCCCGACGCTCTTACTATTCCCCATTCCCTATTCCCCATTCCCGGCCCTATGGACACCGTCTTCATCGAAGGCCTCGAGATCGAGGCGCTGATCGGCATCTACGACTGGGAGCGGCGGATCCGGCAGCCGCTGGTGTTCGACCTGGAGATGGGCTTCGACAACCGCGTGCCGGCGGCCAGCGACGACATCGCCGACACGCTGAACTACAAGGCGGTGAGCAAGCGCCTGATCGCCTACGTGCAGGCGTCCGACTTCGGGCTGGTGGAGACGCTGGCCGAGCGCTGCGCGGCGCTCGTGATCGATGAGTTCAAGGTCGATTGGTTACGATTGAAGCTCAGCAAGCCGGGTGCGGTGCGCGGCGCGCGCGCGGTCGGCGTGACCATCGAACGCAGCCGCCGGGCCTGAGCGCGGGCCCGGCGCCGCGCCGCGCACGCGGTGCGCCGACCGCAGGAGACCCCGCCGGATGCAGGACCAGCTCGAACGACTTCGCGAACTGCTCGCGCCCTATCCCTGGGTCTACACGGCCATCGTGGCCGCCGGGCTGCTGCTGGCGGCGTGGCTGGCCAACTGGCTGACCAAGCGGGTGCTGCTGCGGGGCCTGAGGCGCGCGCTGCGGGCCACGCCGCTGGGCGGCGCGCAGCACGACCAGGAGGTGCGCCTGCAGGTGATCCCGCGGCTGGCCAACGTGGTGCCGGCGCTGGTGATCTCGGCCGGCGTCTCGGTGGTGCCCGACCTGCCGCCGCAGCTGGTGGCCGTGGTCAAGGCGCTGTGCCAGGTGTTCGTGGTGGTGACCATCGCGCTGGCGCTCTCGCGCCTGCTCGACGCGATCAACCGCACCTACGAGCGCCGGCCCGACGCGCGCGACAAGCCGATCAAGGGCTACGTGCAGGTGGTCAAGATCGTGATGTTCGTGCTGGTCGGCATCTCGGTGGTCGCCACCCTGGTCGGCGCGCAGTTCCTGCACATCGTCACCGGCCTGGGCGCGATGACCGCGGTGCTGATGCTGATCTTCCAGGACACGATCCTGTCGCTGGTGGCCAGCGTGCAGATCAGCAACGACGGCCGCGTGCGCATCGGCGACTGGATCGAGATGCCGGGCCAGAACGCCGACGGCGACGTCATCGACATCGCCCTGCACACCGTGACCGTGCGCAACTGGGACCGCACCGTCACCACGGTGCCGACCAAGAAGCTGGTCAGCGACTCGTTCAAGAACTGGCGGCAGATGTCCGAGGGCGGCGGCCGCCGGATCAAGCGCGCGCTCTACCTCGACCAGCGCAGCGTGCGCTTCTTCGAGCCCGAGGAGATCGAGCGCTTCCGCCGCTTCAACCTGCTCGACGAGTACCTGGACCGCAAGGACCGCGAGCTGCGCGAGTGGAACGCGGAGCTGGCCGCGCGCGGCGCCGAGCCGGTCAACCACCGCCGGGTCACCAACCTCGGCACGTTCCGCGCCTACGTCGAGCACTACCTGCGCCGCCATGCCGGCATCAACCAGGACCTGACCCTGCTGGTGCGCCAGCTGCAGCCGACCGAGCACGGCCTGCCGCTGGAGGTGTACTGCTTCACCGCCGACACCCGCTGGGCGGTGTACGAGGGCATCCAGTCCGACATCTTCGACCACCTGCTGGCGATCCTGCCGGAGTTCGGGCTGCGCGTGTTCCAGGGCTCCAGCGACGCGCCGCTGGACGTCAACCTGCGCCGCGTCGAGGGGCCGCGCCCGGAGCCCGAAGCCGCCCCGGAGGCCGCCGCGTCCGGCTGAGCCGGCCGCCGCGCCCCGGGACGCCTCGCGCGGGCCGGCGCCATGCGCGATCATGGCGCCCCCACCGGAGCGCGCCATGCACACCGCCTGCCTCAGTCTCGGCAGCAACCTCGAGCCGGAGCGCCACCTGGGCGCGGCGATGCGGGCCCTGCGCGAGCGCTTCGGCGCGGTGCGCGTGTCGGCCTTCTACCGCACCCGCGCGGTCGGCTTCGAGGGCCCCGACTTCGTCAACGCCGCCGCGGTGATCGACACCGAGCTCGACGTGCGCGCGCTCGACGCCTGGCTGCACGCGCTGGAGGACGCCCACGGCCGTGACCGCAGCGGCCCGCGCTACGGCGACCGCACCCTGGACATCGACATCGTCCTGTTCGACGACCTGGTGGCGGAGGGGCCGGGCCGCTTCCGGCTGCCGCGGCCGGAGCTGCGGCACGCCTTCGTGCTGCGGCCGCTGGCCGAGATCGCGCCGGAGATCGTGGAGCCGCGCAGCGGGCGCACCCTGGCCGCGCTGTGGGCCGAATCGGAGGAGCGGGCGGTGGCGATGGACGAGGTGGCGGTCCCCGCCTGAAGGGCCGCTGCCGTCCCGGTCACAGCGGTCCCCCGCCGCCCGTCGAGAGGTGACTTCCGGCGCTTGATGGCGCGCAGCGCCGGGCGCACCATCCGCGCGTCGACGACAGGGGGTTGGCCATGCTCGAGAGGTTCTCGCGCAGCTGGGCGCTGGTGAAGGCCAGCGCCGGGGTGCTGCGCTCCGACAAGGAACTGCTGCTGTTCCCGGTGATCTCCGGCATGTGCGCGCTGGTGGTGGTGGCCAGCTTCGTGCTGCCGATGTCGCTGCTGGGCGGGTTCTCGCACGGCTTCACGCCGGCGCTGGCGGCGGCCGCGTTCGCGTTCTACTTCTGCCAGTACAGCGTGATCGTGTTCTTCAACTGCGCGCTGGTGGCCGCGGCCATGATCCGCCTCGACGGCGGCGATCCCACCCTGGCCGACGGCCTGAGGGCGGCCCGGGCGCGGCTGCCGGCGATCTTCGGCTACGCCGCGATCGCGGCCACCGTGGGCGTGCTGCTGCAGTCGCTGCGCAACCGCGAGGGCAACGTGCTGGTGCGGCTGTTCGGCGCGCTGCTGGGCGCGGCGTGGACGCTGGCGACCTTCCTGGTGGTGCCGGTGCTGGTGAGCCGCCGGATCGGCCCGGTCGACGCGCTGAAGGAGAGCGTGCGGCTGCTCAAGGGCACCTGGGGCGAGAACGCGATCGGCAACGTCGGCATCGGCGCCGCCTTCGGCCTGATCACCTTCGCCACCGTGCTGGCCGGCGTCGGCCTCACCATGCTGGCGGCGCAGGCCTGGCTGGGGCTGGCGATCCTGGTCGGCGGCCTGTTCGCGATCGCCGTGCTGCTGCTGGGGGTGCTGCAGTCCGCGCTCGGCGGCGTGTACTCGGCGGTGCTGTACCGCTATGCCACGACGCGGCAGGCGCCGGACGGGTTCCGGCCCGCCGCCCTCGAGCACGCCTTCGCGCGGCGCGGGGGCTGAGTCCGGCGGCGGAACGCCGTCCGTCGCCGGGTCGCGCGCGAGCGCGCTCCTACGGCGGGCTGGCGACGCGAGGCGCTCTTGCAGGAGCGCGCTCGCGCGCGAGCGGAGCCGGCCCGCGCATCGCTATCCCGCCACCAGCCGGCCGCCGTCCACGCGCAGGCTCTCGCCGGTGAGATAGGTCGCATCGCGCAGCAGCCAGAGCACGGCGCCGGCGATCTCGTCGGGCGTGCCGGTGCGCGCGAGCGGCGTGCCGGCCAGCATGCGCTGCCGGCGCTGCGGGTCGTCCTCGCCCTCGCCCCAGAGGATGGCGCCGGGCGCCACCGCGTTGACCCGCACCTCGGGCGCCAGGTCGAGCGCCAGCGAGCGGGTCGCGGCCTCCAGCGCGGCCTTGGCCATGCAGTACAGGGCGTGGTCGGGCCGCGGGCGCCGGGCGTAGATGTCGGTCAGGTTGACGATCGCCCCGCGCGCGGCGCGCAGGTGCGGCGCCGCGGCCTGGGCGAGGAAGAACGGCGCGCGCGCGTTGCTGGCGAACAGCCGGTCCCAGTCGCCCGGGGTGGCTTCGCCGATGGGGGTGGCGAAGTAGGACGAGGCGTTGTTGACCAGGGCGTCGAGGCGGCCGAAGCGGCCGACGGTGCGCGCCACCAGTTCCGGCAGCCGGTCGAACTCGGCCAGCTCCGCCTGCAGGCGCAGCGTGCTGCCCGGTCGCGCGGCCTCCAGCGCCGCGGTCAGCGCGTCGAGCTCGGGGCGCGGGGTGCGGTAGTGCAGGGCGAGGTCGTAGCCGGCGCCGTGCAGGCGCGCGGCGATGGCGGCGCCGAGGCGGTGGGCGGCGCCGGTGACGAGGGCGACGGGGGCCGGGCGGGCGTTCGGATCGGGCATGCGGTCTCCGGGAGCGGCGCGGGCGGCGCGCGCCGGGGGCCATCCTGCCACGACGGCCCGGGGCGGCGGCGCGACGGCCCCGGCAGGCGCGGTCGTATCCTGTACGCCTCGCCACGGACCCGCCGCATGACCTCTCCGCACGAAGACCCCGACGTCCTCGCCCACAGCCAGCGCCTGCAGGCGCTGATCCGCGACGAGATCCGCGCCGCCGGCGGTGCGATCCCGTTTTCCCGCTTCATGGAACTGGCGCTCTACGCGCCGGGCCTGGGCTACTACAGCGCCGGCGCGGCCAAGTTCGGCCGCGACGGCGACTTCGTCACCGCGCCCGAGATCGGTGCGCTGTTCGCCGAGTGCGTGGCCGAGGCGGTCGCGCCGGTGCTGCGCGGGATCGGCGAGGAGGCCTGGTTCGTGGAACTGGGCGGCGGCAGCGGCCGTTTCGCCGAGTACGCGATCAAGCGGCTGATGGCGGTCGATGCGATGCCGGCGCGCTACGCCATCCTCGAGCCCAGCGCCGACCTGCGCGAGCGCCAGCGCGCGCACCTGCGGCAGCGGCTGACGCCGCCGGTGTTCGACCGCGTGGAATGGCTGGACGGCCCGGTGCAGGCGCGCTGGCGCGGCGTGCTGTTCGCCAACGAGGTGATCGACGCCCTGCCCACGCCGCGCTTCGCGCTGCGCGAGGGCGAGGTGTTCGAGGAACACGTGGCGCTGGACGCGCAGGGCGCCTTCGTCTGCGTCGACCGGCCCGCCGATGCGCTGCTGGCCGCCGCGGTGCGCCACGTCGAGCGCCAGCTCGACGCGCCGTTCGCCGACGGCTACCGCTCCGAGCTGCTGCCGCAGCTGCCGTACTGGGTGCAGGCGGTCATCGGCGGCCTGCAGGCGGGCGCGCTGCTGTTCGTGGACTACGGCCACCCGCGCCGCGAGTACTACCTGCCGCAGCGCGCCGGCGGCACCCTGCGCGCCTTCCGCCGCCACCAGCTGCGCGAGGACGTGCTGGCCCACGCCGGCCTGCAGGACCTCACCGCCTCGGTGGACTTCACCGCACTGGCCGAGGCCGGCACCGGCGCGGGCTTCGATTTCGCAGGCTACTGCAACCAGGCGAGCTTCCTGATCGGCAACGGGCTGGCGCAGCGGCTGGCCGAGCACGAGGCGCGCGCGCCGGACGAGGCGGCGCGCTACGCGCTGCGCCAGCAGGTCAAGACGCTGACCCATCCCGACGCGATGGGCGAGCGCTTCCAGGCGATGGGCTTCGCGCGCGGGGCGGAGTTCGGGCACGCCTTCCTCGCCGGCGACCTGAGCTACCGGCTGTGACCGCCGGCCGCGGAGGCGGGCCGCTCAAGCCGCTGCGCCGGCCGCGCCTGTGGGTGGGGCTGTGGTGCGCGGCGATCGCGGCGGTGGTGGCGGTCTCGCTGGCGCCGCCGCCGCCGATGCCGCCGGTGGACGGCGGCGACAAGCTCGGCCACCTGCTGGCCTACGGCACGCTCTCGGCCTGCGCGGTGCAGCTGTTCGCGCGCTGGCGCGCGCTCGCCGTCGCCGCCGCGGGGCTGGCGCTGCTGGGCGCCGGGGTCGAGTTCGCGCAGGGCGCGCTGACCGCCACCCGCACCGCCGATCCGCTCGACGCGCTGGCCAACGCGCTCGGGGTGGCGGCGGGGCTCGCCACCCGCTTCACTCCGTGGCGCGACCTGCTGCTGCGCCTCGACGCCCGCCTCTGAGCGCACGGGCTTGCTACGCTGCGCGCCTTCGCCCGCCGGAACCGTCCATGCTGCCGCCGCCCGCCATCGCCGCTCACCTGCCGGACGCCGTCCGCGCCGCGCAGCGGCTGGCCTGGGCGCGCGAGGCCACCGGCGAGCCCGGGCTGGCGCTCGAGCGCGCGTCCACCGACGCCGGCTTCCGCAGCTACTGGCGCGCGGCCACCGCGGCCGGTGCGCGCATCGTCATGGACTCGCCGCCGGGCCTCGAGGACGCGGGGCGCTGGCTGCGCCTGCATGCGCTGCTGGCCGCGCATGGCGTGCGCGTGCCGGCGGTGCTGGCGCGCGACGAGGCGGCCGGCTTCCTGCTGCTGGAGGACCTGGGCGCGCGCACCGCGCTGCAGGCGCTGGACGACCTCGACGCCGACGCGCTGATGGACGCGGCCTTCGCCGAGCTGCTGCGCCTGCAGGCGATCCCGCCGCCGGCATGGCTGCCCGACTACGACGCCGCGCTCGTCGAGCGCGACCTGGGCCTGTTCCACGACTGGTTCCTGGTCCGCCACCTGGGCGTCGCGCTTGATGCCGGCGAGGCCGCCGCCTGGCGCGCGCTGCGCGAGCGGGTGCTGGCCGCCACGCTGGCGCAGCCGCGGGTGCTGGTGCACCGCGACTACATCCTGCGCAACCTGATGCCGGTGGACGGCGGCGTGGCGGTGCTGGACTTCCAGGACGCGGTGCGCGGCCCGATCGCCTACGACCCGGCCAGCCTGCTGCGCGATGCCTTCCACACCTGGCCGGCGCCGCGCGCCGACGCCTGGCTGCGCGGCTACCACGCCCGCGCCCGCGAGGCCGGGCTGCCGGTGCCCGGCCTGGAGCGCTTCCGGCACGATGCCGCGCTGATGGGCGCGCAGCGCCACCTGAAGATCCTGGGCATCTTCGCGCGCCTGCACCACCGCGACGGCAAGCCGCACTACCTGCACGACGCGCCGCGCTTCCTCGGCTACCTGGACGAAGCGCTGCCCGGATTGCCCGAGCTGGCGCCGCTGGCCGGCCTGCTCGACCGCCACGTGCGCCCGCGGCTGGCGTTGTAGGAGCGCGCTCGCGCGCGTTGCTTTTTGTTGCACCGACGCGAACCCGCATCGCGCGCCAGCACGCCCCGGCGGAGTAGGGTGGCGATGCGCCACGCCCGAGGACACGCCATGGACGATCTTTTCGCTTCCGCACCGTCGCCGGTCGACGGCATCCGCACCGGCATCGGCGGCTGGACCTACGCGCCCTGGCGCGGCGGCGCCTTCTACCCGCCGGGCCTGACGCAGAAGCGCGAGCTGGAGTACGCCAGCCGCCGGCTGACCGCGATCGAGATCAACGGCACCTGGTACGCCGCGCAGAAGCCGCAGACCTACGCGCGCTGGCGCGCGGAGACGCCCGAGGGCTTCGTGTTCTCGCTGAAGGCGCCGCGGCACATCGCCGAGGCGCGGCGGCTGGCGGAGGCGGCGCCGCGTGCGCGCGCCTTCGTGGAGGGCGGGCTGGCCGAGCTGGGCGACCGCCTGGGGCCGATCCTGTGGCAGTTCGGACCCGGGCGCGCGTTCGACCGCGACGACTTCGCCGCTTTCCTCGACCGCCTGCCGCGCACGCTGGCCGGCGCGCCGCTGCGCCACGTGCTGGAGGTGCGCCACGACAGCTTCCGCAGCCCGGACTACCTCGCCCTGGCGCGCGCGCACGGCCTGCCGACGGTATTCACCGATTCGCCCGACCATCCCTCGTTCGCCGATCCCACCGGCGACTTCGTCTACGCCCGCCTGATGCGCAGCCGCGAGACCGTGGCCAGCGGCTACCCGGCGCGCGAGCTGGACGCCTGGGCCGCGCGCGCCCGCGCCTGGGCGCGCGGCGAATCGCCGCCGGACCTGCCCTACGTGGAAGCGCCGCCGCCGGCGGCGGGCCCGCGCGAGGTGTTCGTGTACTTCATCGGCGCCGGCAAGGTGCGCAACCCGGCCGCGGCGATGGCCCTGCACGCGCGCCTGCGCGCGCCCGGGAAGGCGCGCAAGCCCTCGTAGGAGCGGGCTCGCCTAGCGCCCTTCGAAGCGCGGCGCGCGCTTCTGCAGGAAGGCGTCCATGCCCTCGCGCTGGTCGTCGGAGTCGAACAGGCGCTCGAACAGGCGGCGTTCCAGCGAAAGCGCGGTTTCGAGCGGGACGTCGGCGCCCAGGCGCAGGGCTTCGCGGATCGCCTGCACCGCCAGCGGCGGCATGCCGGCGATCCGCGCGGCCAGCGCCTGCGCCTCGGCCAGCGCCGTACCCGGGGCCACCAGCCGCGAGACGAGATTCGCCGCATGCGCTTCCGGGGCCGGGATCGGCTCGCCGGTCAGCGTCCACAGCGCGGCCTTGTAGCGGCCGGCGGCGCGCAGCAGGCGCTGGGTGCCACCGGCGCCGGGCATGATCCCGACCCGGATCTCCGGCTGGCCGAAGCGCGCGTCCTCGGCGGCGACGATCAGGTCGCAGGACAGCGCCAGCTCGCAGCCGCCGCCCAGGGCGTAGCCCTCGACCGCGGCGATCACCGGCTTCGGCGCGTCGCGCACCACCCGGAACAGGTCCTCCGAGCCCAGCCGCAGGTGGTCCAGCGGCCGCATGTCGCGCAGCTCGGCGATGTCGGTGCCGGCGACGAAGTAGCCGCCGCTGCCGGTCAGCACGACGACGGCGATCGCGGGCTCCGCGAAGGCGGCCGCCAGCGCATCGGCGAGTTCGCGCTTGAGCCGCACGTCGAGCGCGTTGCGGCGCTCCGGGCGGTCGATGACCACGGTGGCGACCGCGCCCTCGCGCGCGCTGCGGACGGACTCAGCCATGGGCGGGCGCTGCCTGCAGCGCGGCGCGGCGCAGCCAGGGCGAGACCCGGTAGCGGTCCTCGCCGTGCGCGTCGGCGAGGTGGGCGATCACCCCGGCGACGTAGTCCAGGCCCAGCGCGCGGCCCCAGTCGAGCGGACCGCGCGGGTAGTTCACGCCGCGCTGCATCGCCGCGTCGATGTCGTCGGGCGCGGCCACGCCCTGCTGCACGGCGTCGGCCGCCTCGTTGACCAGCATCGCCACGGTGCGCGCGACCGCCAGGCCGGGCGCGTCGCCGAGCGGCGAGACCCGCATGCCCAGCGCCGAGAACAGGCCGAACGCGGCCTCGGCGTGGGCGTCGGAGGCGCCGGCCGGCAGCGCGACGGCGGCGCGCGTGCAGGCGGACCAGTCCAGGGCGAGGTCGAACAGCGCGACCGGCTCGCCTTGTGCCTGCGAGCGCGCGTCGGCGGTGCGGCCGTCGGTCAGCGCGACGGCGTGGCCGTCCACGCGCAGCAGGCCCGCGCCGGCGGCGCGGCGCAGCGGCAGGCCGGCGGCCAGGAGGCGCTCGGCCAGCGCGTGCGCCGGGCCGAGATCGCCTTCGGCGATCACCTCGCGCGGGCGCGGGCCGCTGCGTTCGGCCGGCACCGGCGCCGGCGCGTCGTCGCCGTAGGCGTAGAAGCCGCGGCCGCGCTTGCGGCCGAGCCAGCCGGCGTCGACCAGGGCCTGCTGCACCAGCGAGGGCTGGTAGCGCGGGTCGTGGAAGAAGCCCGCCCAGACCGAGCGGGTGACCGCGAAGTTGACGTCGTGGCCGATCAGGTCCATCAGCTCGCACGGCCCCATGCGGAAGCCGCCGGCCTCGCGCATCACCGCGTCCAGGGTCGCCGGGTCGGCGTGGCGTTCGAGCAGCAGGCGCAGCGCCTCGCCGTAGAACGGGCGCGCGACGCGGTTGACGATGAAGCCGGGCGTGGAGGCGCATTCGACCGGCACCTTGCCCCAGGCGCGCGCGGTGGCGGCGATGCGCGCGACCGCGTCCGGGTCGCTGGCCTGGCCGCGGACCACCTCGACCAGCGGCAGGATCGTCGCGGGGTTGAAGAAGTGCATGCCGACCACGCGCCCGGGCGCCGGCAGGCGCGCGGCCAGGGCGGTCACCGACAGCGACGAGGTGTTGGTGGCGAGCAGGGCGTCGCCCGGCAGGCGCGGCAGCAGGGCGCCGAGCGCACGGGCCTTGGCGTCGAGGTCCTCGACGATGGCCTCGATCGCCAGGCCCGCCGCCGGCAGCGGGGCCTCGTCCGCGTCGGTGCCGATGCGCGCGGCGATCGCCTCGGCCTGCGCGGCGTCGAGCCGGCCGCGCTGCACGCGGCGCTGCAGCCCGGCGCGGATGCCGGCGATGGCGCGCCCGGCGGCGGCGGGATCGGCGTCGCGCAGCAGCACCGCGTGGCCGGCCGCGGCGGCGACCTCGGCGATGCCGGCGCCCATGGTGCCGGCGCCGAGCACCAGCACCGCGCGGTCGGCCGGCAGCGGGACGGCGTCAGCCATCGGCGGGCTCGGTGGCGAGGAAGGCGGGGCGCTGCGCGATCGCGGCGTGCCAGGCGGCGAGCGCCGGCGCGCGGGCGCGCCAGCCGAGCGCGGCGAAGCGGTAGTCGAGATAGCCGAGCGCGCAGCCGAGCGCGAGCTGGCCGATGTCGAACGGCGACGCCGCCAGCCGCGCCGCTTCGCCGTCGAGCCGCGCCAGGGCGGCGTCGAGCTTGGTCGCGAAGGCGTCCAGCAGCGGCGCGAGCGGGATCGCGCGCTCGCGCTCGTTGCGCCACAGGACGAGCAGGTCGAGCAGGCCGTCGCCGAGCGCCTGGTCGGCCAGCGCGCGCCAGCGCGCCGGGCCGTCGGCGGGGAACAGCGTGCCGGGCGCGTAGCGCGCGTCCAGGTACTCGCAGATCACCCGCGAGTCGTACAGCACGCGGCCGTCGTCGAGCACCAGCGTGGGGATCTTCGACAGCGGGTTGTCGGCCATGATCGCCGCGTTCGGGGCGAGCATCGCGGCCACCGAGCGCTGCAGGACCAGCGCGTCGGCGCAGCCGAGCTCGTGCGCGGCCACCATGACCTTGCGCACGAAGGGCGACCTGGGCGACCAGTGCAGGCGCATCAGACCACGCCCCGGACCACCAGGTCCTCGATCTCGTCGCGGCCGTAGCCCAGGCGCGCCAGGATCGCGCGGCTGTGCTGGCCCAGCATCGGCGGCGCGGTGCGCGGGTGCAGCGGCGCCCGGGCGAAGCGCATGGGGCTGGCGACCAGCGGCACGTCGACGCCGAGCGGGTGGGGCGCGGCGCCGACCATGCCGCGCGCGCGCACCTGCGGGTCGCCGAGCGCCTCGGGCACGCTGTTGATCGCGCCGCAGGGCACGCCGGCGGCGTCGAGCGCGGCGACGAGGTCGGCGCGCGTCCATGCGCCGATGGCCGCCTGCAGCCGCGGCGACAGCGCGTCGATGCGCTCGACCCGGCCGGCGTTGGTCGCCCACTCGCCCTCGGCCCAGTCCGGGTGGCCCAGCACCTCGCACAGCTTCGCGAACTGGCGGTCGTTGCCGACGACGAGGATGACGTCGCCGTCGGCGCAGTGGTAGACGTCCTGCGGCTGGATGTTCGGGTGCGCGTTGCCGTTGCGCTGCGGGGTGCGGCCGGAGATCAGGTGGTTCATCGCCTGGTTGGCGAGCGAGGCAACCTGCACGTCCAGCATCGCGATGTCGATCGTCTCGCCCTCGCCGGTGGCGTCGCGGCGGTGCAGCGCGGCGAGCACCGCGACCGCGGCGTACATGCCGGTCATCAGGTCGACGATCGGGATGCCGACCTTCTGCGGCCCGCCGCCGGGGCGGCCGTCGCGCTCGCCGGTCACGCTCATCAGCCCGCCCATCGCCTGGATCAGGAAATCGTAGGCCGGCTGCTCGGCGCGCGGGCCGTCCTGGCCGAAGCCGGTCACCGAGCAGTAGATCAGGCGCGGGTTGAGCGCGCGCAGCGCGTCGGCGTCCAGGCCGTAGCGGCGGAGCGTGCCGACCTTGTAGTTCTCCAGCACGATGTCCGCCTCGGCCGCCAGCCGGCGCACGATCTCCTGTCCCTCGGGCGTGTCGATGCCGACGGTGATCGATTCCTTGCCGGCGTTGACGGCGAGGTAGTAGCCGGCCTCGCGGCTGGGCGCGCCGTCGGCGCCGCGCAGGAACGGCGGGCCCCAGGTGCGGGTGTCGTCGCCGCTGCCGGGGCGCTCGACCTTGATCACCTCGGCGCCGAGGTCGGCGAGGATCTGGCCGGCCCAGGGCGCGGCGAGGATGCGGCTCAGGTCGAGGACGCGGATGCCGCTCAGCGGGCGTGCGGGGGGCGTGGTCATGCGGGGCGGGAACGGGTCCTGGGAAGCCGGCGCTCAGGTGCCGGTGAAGACCGGCGCGCGCTTCTCGCGGAACGCCGCCTGGGCTTCCTGCGCGTCGCGGCTGCCGCCGATCGTGGCGGTCATGTGCTGCTCGTAGCGGTAGCCGTCGCGCAGGCTCATGTCCTCGATGGTGTTCAGGGTGTGCTTGCTCATGCCGACCGCGAGCGGGCTCTTGGCGGCGATCGCGGCGGCGATCTCCAGGGCGGCGGGCAACAGCTCGGCGGCGGGCACGCAGGCTTCGACCAGGCCCAGGCGATACAGCTCCGCGCCGTCCACGCGCAGGCCGGTCAGCGCCATGCGGCGCAGCCGCGAATGGCCGAACAGGCGCATCGCGTGGCGGCAGCCGCCGAGCAGGCCGACGTCGATCTCGGGCAGGCCGAGGCTGGCGCGCTCGGCGGCGACAAGGATGTCGGCCGAGGCGGCCATGGCCAGGCCCGAGCCCAGCGCCGGCCCGTTGAGCGCGGCGATCACCGGCTTGGCGCATTCGCGGATCGCGTGGAAGCAGGCGCGGGTGCGGCGCAGGTGCGCCGACAGGTCGCCGGGCCCGCGGATCGCCTCGGCCCGTCCCTTCAGGTCGGCGCCGGCGCAGAAGACCTTGCCGCGCCCGGTCAGCACCACCGCGCGCACGGCCTCCAGCTCGCCGATGCGGTCGAGCGCCAGGACCAGCTCGTCGTTGAGCGTGCGCGTGAGCGCGTTGACCGGCGGCGCGTCCAGGGTCAGCACGGCCACGTGGGCCTCGATCCGGACCTCGAGCTGGGTCAGGTCGTCCATTGCGTGCGCCTCCTTCGTCGAGCTGCGGGCCAGTCTAGGGCGGCCGGTCGCGGCGATCGACGCGGCGGGCCGCAGAGCAGCTATGACCCGCGGCGCATAGCCGCGGCGGCCGATCAGGCGTACAGCGCGGCCGGGTTGTCGCGCAGGATGCGGCCGGCCAGGCCGGGCTCGGGGCAGGCCGCGACCATCGCGGCCAGCAGCGCGGCGGCGTCGGGGGCCGGATCCACCCGCAGGTGCGGCCAGTCGCTGCCCCACAGCAGGCGCTCCGGGTTGGCCGCGGCCAGGGCGCGCTGGAAGGGCGCCGCGGCGGCCAGGCCGTCGCCGCCGGTGTTGCGGTAGGCGCATAGCTTGACCCAGGTGCCGCCCGCGGCCAGCAGCCGGCGCAACGCCGAGAACCCCGGCTGGTCGATGCCGGCGGCGGGGTCGAAGCCGCCCATGTGGTCGATCGCCACCGGCACCGGCAGCGCCGCCAGCAGCGGCGCGATGCCGGCCAGCGTCGGCGCGTCGGTCCACAGCTCGGCGTGCAGGCCGGCATCGGCCAGCGCCGGTGCCAGCGCCACCAGGTCGTCGAGGTCGGCCGCGCCCGGGAAGCGGCCGGCCCGGCGCTGGCTGAAGCGCAGGGCGCGCACGCCGCGCGCGCGCAGGCCGGCGAGCGCCGGCGCCTCGCCGGCGCGCGCGACCAGCACCGCGCGCAGGCGCGGGCAGGCGCCGAGCGCGTCGAGCACCGCCGAGGCGTCGCGGCCGTAGGCGCTGGGCTGGACGAGCACGCCGTGGTCGAGGCCGAGCCGTTCGAGCAGGGCGAGATAGTCCGCCAGCGGGGCCTCCGGCGGCGCGTGCACGCTCGAATCGGCCAGGGGATAGCGCGCGTAGGGCCCGAACAGGTGCGCGTGGCAGTCCCAGCCGCTCATGCCGGCGCGTGCTGCGGCAGCGGGAACGCGGGCTCGATGCCGTCGGGCAGCGGGATCTCGTGCGCGTTGAGGGTCATCGCGACCATCGTGTAGTAGCCGACCAGGGCGGTCAGCTCGACCAGCGTGCGGGCGCCCAGCCGCTCCAGCGCGCGCGCATAGGTGGCGTCGGAGACCGAATCGTCCCGGTTGAGCTCGCGCGCGTAGGCCACCACTGCGGCCTCGCGCGGGTCCAGGCCCTCGGGTTCGCGCTGCGCCAGCAGCGCTTCCAGCGCCGCCTCGGACAGGCCGGCCCGCTCGGCCTCCAGGCGGTGCGCGTACCACTCGAAGGGCGAGTGGCAGGCGCGCCCGGTGACCAGGATCGCGAGCTCGGATTCGCGCCGGGTCAGCGAGGTGTCGTAGCGCAGCAGTTCGCCCAGCGCCTGCCAGCGGTCGGCGAGGGCGGGGTTGTGGAGGGCCGCGCGCAGCGGTCCCTGGATCTTGCCGCGACGCCCGGCGACGATCCTGTCGTGGACCTGCCGCTGCTCGGGCGTCATCGATTCGGGGCTGGGAAGCGGGATGCGGGGCATGGCGGTTCCTGCGATGGCGCCGGGCGAGGCCGCACGGTATCGCCGGGCCGCGGCGGCGGCCATGACGGCGGCGGCATGGCTGCTATGCGGGCGCGCCGCGGCCGCGGTGCCACATGCCGGCGCGGGCGAGGTCGTGGAAGGTCGCGTCGATCTGGGCGGCGATCGCCTTCACCGCCCGCGACGGCCCCTTGGCGCGCGCGGTGGCCATGACGATGCTCCGCTGCAGGGCGGGGTCGACGATGCGCGCGGCCTGCAGCGTGCCCGCCGCCACCTCGTCCCAGACCGCGTGGATCGGCAGCACCGTGTACACCGCCTCGCGCCCGGGCAGGGCCTTCTGCAGCGGCAGCGAATCGGCCTCGATCGCCGGCGCCAGGGCGATGTGCCGCTGGCGGGCGATCGCGTCCAGCGCGGTGCGCAGCCCGTTCGGCGCGCTGGGCAGGATCAGCGGCAGGCGGTCGAGGTCGGCGAAGCGCACGGTCCCGGGCGCGGTCAGCGCATCCCCGCGTCCGCCCACGAGATAGCTGTCCACCGTCGCCAGCGCCTGCTCCTGCTCGGGGACCGAGGCGCCGTAGCGGTAGAGGATGGCGATGTCGACGCGCGCGTCGGCCAGCCACTCCTCGACCTGGCCGCCGGAGCCTTCCAGGATCTTCAGGCTCACCGCCGGCCAGCGCTGGCTGACCTCGGCGTACAGCCGCAGGGTCAGCGCCTGCGAGATCGACGGCAGCATGCCCACGGTGACGCGGCCGGCCGGCTCGCGGCCCTCGCTGCGGATGTCCTGCTCGAGCTGCGAGGCCTCGGCCAGCAGCGCCTTGATCCGCGGGAAGATGCGCTCGCCCAGTTCCGACAGCTGCACGCCGCGGCCGGTGCGGTCGAACAGGCGCCCGCCGCAGTCGCGTTCGAGCGCGTTGAGCTGGCGCGAGAGCAGCGACTGGTTGCTGTCGAGGAACAGCGCGGCGCGGGTGACGCTGCCCAGCTCGCCGATCGCGACGAAGGCGCGCCACCGGCCCAGGTGGGCGAGGAGGTCGATGTCGAGTTCGGTCGCCTTGGCGGGCTGCATATATCCGGAACCGCATAGCGGGGGAGAAGGCACCGGCGCGCCTGCGGCGGTCGGCGGCCGGCGTGTCGCCCTCCTGCCGGCGCGACAGCGTAGCAGCCCCGCGGACGATCCGGCCCGCCGCGACGCGGCGATGTGCTGCATTGCAGCATCTGGCCGCGCGATGCGCACGGTGCGCGTCGCGCCCGCCGCGTGCGGGCCGGCCGCGACGGCGCCGCCGCGCCGACATGTCTGCGTTGGAATACCAGCAATGCCTGCGCGCCGGCTGCGAGCGCCGCGGGGCCGCGCCTAGACTCCGGCCACGGTCGCACCGCCCGCCCGCTCCGGCGGGCCGCGGCGACCCAGGAGGAGGAGGGCCTCGCATGAACGTCCGGTTCCGCATCGCAGCGCACGCCCCGCCCCACGTCCGGTGCGGCCGATCGATGTTCCCGGCCCGCCATCCGCGGGAGCCCGGGTAATCCCGCCCCGGGGACGCGCGCGCCCCCGGACGGACGATCCACACACGACAACGCGGTGGGGCCGAACGGCTCGCCGACCTGCCGAAGCCCGTACCCGACGCGATCCCGGTCGCGCTGGCGGGCGCGTGCTGGCCGGTGGCGCGCGGACCCCGCCCGACAAGCGCGGCGCAGGCCGCATCGGGAGGGAACATGAGCAGACATACAGCCGTGGCGCTGCTGGCCGCAGCGGGCCTGGCGGCCAGCGCCGCCGCCGGCGCGCAGGAGGCCGGCAACGCGAGCCAGGAGGCGCAGATCGCGCGGATCCAGGCGCGGATGGAGGCGATGGAGCGCGAGCTCGGCGCCTTGCAGGCCGAGCGCGACCAGATGCGCCAGGCGCTCCAGGCGCTGCACGACGCGCGGCCGGCCACGGCGGGAGCGGGCGCCGGCGGCACGGCGGTCGCGGCCGGCCCGGCCCCGGCGCCCGGCGCGGCGGCGGCCG
>NZ_JAIWPR010000051.1 GCF_021191635.1 Alterluteimonas quercicellularis | reverse complement strand
CAGCCGCGCTCCCGTAGGAGCGCGCTCGCGCGACGGGCTTTCCCCGCGGCCCGCATCGCGCGCAAGCGCGCTCCTACAGGAGCAACGACCGCTCCGCCGCGCAGGAGCGCGCTCGCGCGCGACGCCAGCCCCCCGCTACGCAGTGCCCAGGCGCCGCACCCGGCGGATCGTATCCAGCCACAGCGTGTGCGAGCGGCCCGGTTCCAGGATGTCGTCGATGCGGACCACGCCGTTGCTGCCCTCGCGCCCCTCCGGGTCGCGGAAGGTCTGCACCGTTGGCCGCACCGAGACCACGCCGTTCACCCGGGCGCCGTCCTCCAGCTCGATCTCGACCACGGCCTCGTCGTCCAGCGCCCCGATCAGCGCCTCCAGCCGGGCGATGTCGCCGGGTTCGGTATGCACGCGCGGCGCGAACTGTCCCATGACGCGACTCCTGCAGAGGGATGCGCGGCCACTACAGCGCGCTCGGCGTCAACGCGGGGGCAACGCCCGGCCGCCGGGCAGGCCGTCGAGCGCGAAGCGGTCGGCGTCGAGCATGGCCGGGAAGTGCTCGCGGAAGGACTCCAGGGCCTCGGCCCGCAGCGTGGTGGTGCTGACCACCTCGTGGTCGGCCGACTCGGCCAGCGGCTTGCCGGCGAAGTCCAGCACCACGCTGTCGCCGGCGTAGTCCAGGTCGTTGCCGTCGCGGCCGACGCGGTTGACCCCGGCCACGTAGCACAGGTTCTCGATGGCGCGCGCGCGCAGCAGCGTCTTCCAGGCGTAGGCGCGCGCCGCCGGCCAGTTGGCCACGAACACCTGCAGGTCGAAGTCCAGCTGCCCCGGCCGCTCCGCGTCGTAGCGGTTGCGGCAGAACACCGGGAAGCGCAGGTCGTAGCAGACCTGCAGGTTGATCCGCCAGCCGCGCCAGTCCACGCTCAGGCGCTCGCGCCCGGCGGCGTAGCGCTTGTGCTCGCCGGCGTAGCGGAACAGGTGGCGCTTGTCGTAGTGCGCCAGCGCGCCGTCCGGGGTGGCCCACAGCATGCGGTTGAACACGCCCTCCGGGGTGCGCAGCTGCACGCTGCCGGTCACCGCCGCGTCCAGCGCGGCGGCCTGCTCGCGCATCCAGGCCACGGTGGGGCCGTCCATGCCCTCGGCGCGGTCGATGGCGTCGTTGCTGAAGCCGCTGGTGAAGGTCTCCGGCAGCACCACCACGTCGGTGGTGCCGTGCAGCGGCGCGATCAGCTCGCGGTAGTAGTCGCGGTTGCCGGCGGGGTCGTGCCACAGCGTGGCGCCCTGGACGGTGGAGATGCGGAGATCCTGCATCCATCTGCTCCTGACTCGATGAGGTGCCGGCCAGCGCCCACCGAAAGGCGGCCACTGCTCACCCGCTCGAACGCGGTGCCGGCGACTGCGGATACCATACCGCGGCGCTCCGCCGGAAGGCACCCTGCGGGCCGTACCGGCGCTTCACCCTGGCGCGATCTCGCAGCGCGGCGGAGAGAACACGGCGGTGACGCAGGGCTTCTTTGAAAGACGGGCGAGCCGTAGCGACTTGAGCGTCGGCACGTGGCCGGCCACCTCGGTGAGCCAGCGGATTTCGTAGCGTCCGCCCACACAGGCCCGCGGCCCGAGCGCGAACGGCATGAACGCTGCGGGCCTGGGATCGGTCCGCCATCGATCGGGATCGAAGACGCGCGGATTCGCCCATTCCGCAGGGTGGCGATGCAGCGCCACGACGGGGATCACCAGGTCGTCGTCGCGAAGCGCGGTCAACGGACCGATCGCGTGGTCCCGCAGGACGCGCCTGCGATGCTGCCAGGCGGGCGGCCACAACCGCAGCAGCTCCATGGCGACCGGGCCGGGCGGACCCTGCTCGATGCGCTCGCGGGCAGCGCCGGACAGGTCGACCTCCGCAAGGTCGTCTTCACTCAACGCGCAGATCAGCCACGCCATGGCGACGGCCGACGCGCCCACGAACGCAGTCACCGCACGCAGGTAGAGCTCTCCCCGCTCGGCCCCGCTGAGCGCCCCGTCCTCGGCAAGCACCCCGGGCAACGCGTCGCGATGGGCGGCCAGCAGCGGCGCCACCTTCCGCGCCAGCGCACGAGCACGCAGCTCGTGCTCGCGCCGCCGGGTGCCGACGACGACCGTATGGAACAGTTCGCCGACGTAGGACCGGACGAGTGCGCGCAATGCGTGGTCGACATCGGTGCGCAGGATGGAGCCCGCGGATTCGGTGACCGCCAATAGGCAGGCCCGGTGCAGATCTCCGGACGACGCGGCGATGCGACTCACCGCGATCTCCGCCGCCTCGGCGGCGTCGTGGCGGTCGAGCGAATGATGGACCCACCGGTTCAGTTCGGCGCAAGCGGGTTCGGGGATCGGCGCTCCATTGGGGAACTGCCAGAACGCGGGCAGGTGCTCGAGCACGCTTTCGCTGTCGATCAGGGCCCTGCGCGCGTAATCCGATCGGCAGACCACCACGCTGCCCGCGAGCGTCCGGTAAAGGGGCATGCGCTCGCATCGGCGCAGCGAATTCCGGATGAACCGCCAGTCGGTTCGCGCCCGCGGGACACCGAACAGCGCGCCAAGCCAGTCCGGAATCACCTGAACGATCCGAAGCGGTCGGGATACCCGAAGCGCCGAGCCGCCCGAAGACGGCACGGCGCCTCGTCACATCAGATCTTGTAGTAGGCCGGCCAGATCCACTTCCGGGGCCTGGATTCCGCTCCGACGGCCCTGGCCATCGACCTGACCGCTTGCTTCATCACACGCTTCATCATGGAATCATCCTCCGACGACTGGAACGTGATGCGAGGACGCGGCTTGGAAAGGCTGCGATCCCTCGCGAGCCACGGAATCGAGGCGGCGTTGCCTCGAGACCGCGCAGCATGCGCGGATCCGAACCAACCGGTATCGTCGAATCCGCAAGCCGATCAGACCAACCCCTGCGTTAAGATCCGGTTTCAAGGCCGCTAGAGCTTCATCAATCGCTCGATCGCGGCGTTCAGGGTGGCCGGGTTCTTGGCGAAGCACAGCCGGGCCAGGCGCTGGCCGGCCGGCGGCTCGGCGTAGAACGGCGACAGCGGGATCGCCGCGACGCCGTGTTCGACGGTCAGCCAGCGGCAGAACGCGGCGTCGTCCAGATCGCTGACCTCGGCGTAGTCGACCAGCTGGAAGTAGCCGCCGGGCACCGGCAGCGGCTTCAGCCGGGTGCCGAGCAGCTGCTCGCGGAAGTCGTCGCGCTTGGCCTGGTAGAACGCGCCCAGCCCCTCGTAGTGCGCGGGCTCGGCCTCGAGCATGGCCGCGAAGGCGTGCTGGGCGGGGGCGAAGGTGCAGAAGACGTTGTACTGGTGCACCTTGCGGAACTCGGCGCTCAAGCGCGGCGGCGCGATGCAGTAGCCGATCTTCCAGCCGGTGCAGTGGTAGGTCTTGCCGAAGCTCGACACCACGAAGGCGCGCTCGCGCAGCGCCGGGTAGCGCAGCACCGACTCGTGGCGCGCGCCGTCGAAGACGATGTGCTCGTAGACCTCGTCGGAGAGCAGCACGATGCCGGTGCCGTCCAGCAGGGCTTCCAGCGCCGCCATGTCGCCGGCGGAGAACGTCGCGCCCGAGGGGTTGTGCGGCGAGTTGACGATCAGCATGCGCGTGCGCGGAGTGACCGCGGCGCGCACCGCGTCCCAGTCCGCGGCGAAGGTGCGCGGGTCCAGCGGCACGTGCACCGCGCGGGCGCCGGCCAGGTCGATCGCCGGCTCGTAGCTGTCGTAGGCCGGGTCGAGCACGATCACCTCGTCGCCGGCGCGCACCACCGCGTGGATGGCGTTGAACAGCGCCTCGGTCGCGCCGCTGGTCACCGTGACCTCGGCGTCGGCATCGGGCACGTGGCCGTAGACCCGCGCGGTCTTGGCGGCGATGGCCTGGCGCAGCGCCGGCACGCCGGTCATCGGCGCGTACTGGTTGTGGCCGGCGCGCATGGCCCGGTCCAGTTCCTCCACCAGCCGCGGCGGCACTTCGAAGTCCGGGAAGCCCTGCCCCAGGTTGACCGCGCCGTGCTCGGCGGCCAGCTGCGACATCACGGTGAAGATGGTGGTGCCGACGTTGGGCAGCTTGCTCTCGGGTCGCATCGCCACTGCTAGCCTGTAGGACGGGATGGGCCCCGGAGTGTACCCGCCGCCATGGGCGACCACGACCACACGCGTGCGTCCACACTGTTCGACGCCTACCTGCGCGCGCGCTACGCGGTGCGTGCGGGCGGCCGCTGGCGCGCGCTGCGGATCGGCGCCCCGCCGCCGCCCTCGCTGCTGCGGGCCCTGCCCGGGCTGGCGCGCTTCGGCGTGATCACCGCCTGCAACCCGGGCTCGGCCCCGTGGGATGCGCAGCGCAACGCGGCCGCCGACCGGCGGCTGCGCGCCGCGCTCGACGCGCTGGCCGCGGCCGCGCCGCTGCGCACCCGCGCCTGCGCGCCTGACGGCGGCTGGCAGGAGCCGGGCTGGCTGGTGCCGGGCCTGGACACGGCCACACTGGATCGCCTGGCGCGCCGCTTCGGCCAGCTCGGCACCCTGCACTGGGCCGCGGGCGGCAAGGTGCGCCTGCGCATGGACGCCGCGCCGCCGCCCGGCGCGGCCGCGGCGCACCCGCACGCCGACTGGCGGGCCTGACGGCCGCGGGGCCGCAAAGCACTGGTCCGCGGGGAGAGCCTATCGCGCGCGAGCGCACTCCTACCGGGTCCTCGGTACCGGCGCGACGGCCGGCGATCCCGCGATGGCAGGAGCGCGCTTGCGCGCGACCGGATTCGCGGGGAGAGCCCGTCGCGCGAGCGCGCTCCTACGGGTCGGCGGCCAGGGCCGGTGACACCGAGACGCGATCGCCGCTTTCCGGTGCGACCGCTGGCGCCGCCGTTACCGCGCGCGCGTCGCCATGGCCGCCTGCATCCGCCGCCAGCGCGCGTACTGCGCCTGCTTCGACGGGTCCGGATCCTCGAACCCCTGCAGCCAGAACCGGAACCAGTCGAGGTTCCTCTCGTATACCGCCAGCTTGTGCCTGGGCTGGAACTTCTGGTGGGGCTCGTTCGGGAACACGTACAGGTCCGCCCGGTCCTGGCGGATCAGCGGGATCGCATAGTCCAGCGCGTACAGGTACTCCTGCTCGGAGTGCTGGAACAGGATCGGCGCGCGCAGCCTGTCCAGCTTGAAGACCGGCGAGATCGCCCGCCAGCGCTCCGGCGTCTCGTCGGGCGCGCCCAGCCCCCACATGCTCCGCAGCCCGTCGAGGAACACGTCGCCCTTCATGCTGCCGATCAGGTAGTAGTACGGCGACACCACCGGGTTGGCGACCGACGCGGCGGCGAGCAGGTCGGATTCGGTCGCCGTCCACAGGGTCACCGCGCCGCCGAAGCTCAGGCCGCCCATGCCCACGCGCGCGCGATCGACCTCGCCTTCCGAGGCCAGCAGGTCGATCGCGCTCCCGACCGCGGCCAGGCCCTGCCCGTGCCGCTCGATCGCGTCCAGGGTGTAGCCGGGCCGCTGGTTGATGCACAGCGCCGAGATGCCGGCCTGCGCCAGCGAGACCAGCGGCCACTCGTCGCCGACCCCGCCGCGCACGAAGCCCGGGCAGCTGTAGTAGGTGACGAACAGGGGCGCCGGCGCGTCGCCCGCGCTGCGGGCCGGGTAGAACTGGCCGGTGTAACGCGTCCCGCCGGCGTCGGTCCATTGCAGCAGGCGCGCCGGCACGGTCCGCGCGATGTCCCGGGCGAGCACGTCGTTGGGATCGAACAGGACGCGGCGCGCCCCGGTGTCCAGGTCGATGCGTTCCAGCCGCGGCGGGCGATCGGCTTCCGCCGTCACGCACACCAGCGCCTCGGCCGAGAGGCCGCAGCTCGACGACGTGTCGCGCCCGCCGCTCATCGATCCGCGCGACCGCACGACCGGATGCACCTCGCCGCTCGCCACGTTCCAGCGATGCAGCGACTGCGCCAGGCCCAGGCCGGGATCGGTGACGGTGAACACCACCTCGTCGTGGCCGGGACGCCACTGGATGCCGGTCATGGCCTGGCCGGTGCACGCTGCCGCTGCGCAATCGACGGCCCGGCGCGCCTGCGGACCGGACAGCACCGACAGCCGCACGTCGGGCCGGAACATCTGGCCGGTGCCGTCGCCGATGCGCGTCAGCAGCGCGATCCGCTCGCCCCCGGGCTCGCGCGCCCGCTTCCAGGGATCGCCATCGGCGCGGTCCGCGCCTGCCGGCACCGGCTCGCCGCTCGCCGGCGGCCCGTCCAGCGCCCGCTTCGCGCCGGTCGCGAGGTCGAGCTCGATCCAGCGGTCGGGCATCTCGGCCAGCAGCGGGCCGCGATCGAACCAGACCGTCCCGAAACGCTGCGTCGCCAGGCGCCCCTCGACGTTGCCGGAGCGGAACAGCCCCTGGCCGATCGGGACCGTCTCGTCGATCCGGATCCCCCGGTCGTACTCGGCCTGTTCCGCCGCCAGGACTTCCTCGCGCGTCGCGCCGACGCTGTAGCGGAGCACGCGCCCGTCCTCGGCCAGCGAGAAGTCGCGCACGTCCGCGGGGTCGTGCGTGACCGGTCCTGCACCCGATCCGTCCGCCGCCACCCGCCACACCTCGATCCTGCCGTCGACCAGCGCGCGGTAGTGGATCCAGCGCCCGTCGGGGGACCAGACCGCGGCGGCCGGCAGCGCACCGCCCGCCGAGTCGCGCAGCGCGATCCCGCCGTCAGCGACGCGCCGGGGCGAGGCGTCGTCCAGGCCCTGCACGTACCAGGCGGTGTCGTAGGTGTTGCGCTCCACCGAGGCCTGCTCGACGCGGAACGCCACGCGGCGGCCGTCCGGGGACAGCGTCGGGCCGCCGATGTCGGCCACTTCCAGCAGCCGGCGTGGGGAGACCGCTTCGGCGTGCGCGGCGCACGCCAGCCCGCCCGCCAGGACGGCCGCCAGCAGGCGCCGCGGGATGTACTTGGGCAGGGACATGGCGGCCTCTCTCCGAACGCCGGGGAACGCGGGTCGCATCGTCCGGTCGGCGGGCATCACCAGTGCTTGGACACCGACAGGCTCACGAAGCGGCCGATCGGCGAATAGTTGGTCGAGTCGTAGGGCGCCACGTAGAGCGGCGCGGTGACCTGGTACAGCGGCGGATCGCGATCGAGCAGGTTGTCGACCGAGAGGCCGAACTCCAGGCCCGACCAGGCATCGCCGCGCGGGCCGGTGGCGTAGCGCAGCGCCGCATCGAAGGTGGTGAACGATGCGGACTTCGCGTCGTCGACCCGGTTGGTCACCCCGCTGCGATGGTCGGCGAAGACGGAGGCGCTGAATCCGCCCTGCTTCCAGACGGCGCCGACGCGGCCGCTGATCTCGGGCGGATTGAACAGCATGCCCGACAGGTCGAACGCGTCCTGGGTCGGGAGGGTCTGCTGGGTGCTGTCCAGCCAGCTCGCCGAGCCGCGCAGCGTCAGCTCGCCGTGCGCCAGCGCCAGCCGGTACGCGCCCGACAGGTCGACGCCCTGGATCTCCTGCCGGGCCACGTTGGCGTACTGGGTGTAGATGATCGCCGCCACCTTGGCCGGGTCGTAGGCCGCCCCGGCGAAGTTGTAGAACGCCTGGGCCGCCGCGATGGCGTCCGCCTGCGCCTGCGGCGTCGCCGAGGAATCGACGAAGGGCGCGTAGATCGGGTTGTTCAGCGCCTGGCCGGCGTTGGCGATCGGCTGGATCACCCGGTTGCTGTAGTCGACGCTGAACCAGGTCAGCTCCGCTTCCAGGCCGTCCAGCGCCTCGGGATGCCAGGCCAGCGACACCGACCGGGTGATGGCCCGCTCCGGCTGCAGGTCGCGGTTGCCGCCGTCGAGCACCAGCACGGTGGCATCGGCCGGATAGCCGGTGCCGCCGAAGCTGGCCGGCAGCATCAGCCAGGCAGCCGATGCGTAGTGGCGCTCGAACAGCGTCGGCGCCTTGAACGACTTGCCCCAGGAGGCCTTCAGGGTGAAGTCCGCATTGGGGCCGTAGACCACGCCGAGCTTCGGCGTGGTGACGCCGCCGAAGGTGCTGTAGTCCTCGCTGCGCGCCGCGGCCGTCAGGCTCAGGCGCTCGATGCCGCCGACCCGCTGTTCGGGCCCGACCAGCGGCAGGTCGATCTCCGCGTAGGCGAAGCGGGCGCTCTCGCTTCCGCGGATCGTCTCGGCGCCGGTGACGTGGTTGACGTTGCGGAACGTGTTCTTCCGGTAGCCGATGCCGGCCGCGAGGCGCGCGTCGCCCGCGGGCAGTGCGAACAGGGGGCCTTCGGCGCCGAGCTCGTAGCTGCGGCTGTCGTTGCAGTAGCAGAGATCGGTGACGGTCGCCACGCCGGTCGCGATCACGGTCTCCAGCCGGTACTGGTCGTGGCGGCCCTTGCCGAACGAGCCGCCGAGCGAAAGCGTCCAGTCGTTGGGCAGCCAGATGTCCACGCTGGGCGCGACCAGCGTCGTCGTGGTCTCCGGCGAGACCCGGCTGCTCCGACCGCTCCAGTTGTAGAAGTGCAGCTGGTCGCGCTCGGTCCGCAGCGCATCCAGCCGCAGCTCGGCCACGTCGCCGAGCGACTGGTGCGCGCTGAGCAGGCCGCTGCGCAGGTCGCTGCCGGGATAGAGGGTCGAAGGATCGACCAGCTGCTCGGTGTAGCGGCGGTCGCTGCTGTAGATGGGGTCGACCGAGACGTCCTTGTACGTCGCGATCAGCCCGCCGCTGCCCCAGCGGTCGTTGCTCCAGGCCGTGCCGGCGGTGACCGCGTACTCGCGGGTGGTCAGCCCGCCCTGGGTCGCCGTCCCGTAGCGCGTCCCCACGGTCACGCCCTCGTAGTCGCGCTTGAGGATCACGTTGCCGACGCCGCCCACCGCATCGGAGCCGTAGATCGCCGAGGCGCCGTCGGCCACGATCTCGATGCGCTCCACCGCCTCCACCGGGATCGCGCTGATGTCCAGCGACTGGGTGAAGCCGCCATAGGCCATGCGACGGCCGTTGAGCAGGGTCAGCGTCGCGTCCGCCCCCAGGCCGCGCAGGTTCAGGCTCGACCCGCCCGTCATGTTCTGGTTGGCGTTGCCGGCGCCGGCCAGGTTGCCGCTGAGCACGCCGGGGTTCTGGCCGCCGGAGAAGTTCTGGGGAATGCTGCGGATCACCTCGCCCAGGTCGGTGAAGCCTTCTTCCTGGATCCGCTCGGCGCCGATCGCGATCACCGGCGACGGCGTCGCGCCACCGCGGATGCGCGTCCCGGTGACCGCGATCGCCGCCAGTTCCTGGACCTCCGGCTCCGGCGGCGGCGCCGTCGCCGGCACGGGGCGCGCGCGCGCCGGGGGCGCGGCGCGCGGTGCGGGCGCCTCGTCCCTCAGGATCATCAGCGCACCCGACGGATCGCGCCTGGCCGCGAACCCGCTCCCTTCCAGCAGCACGCCCAGGGCCTGCTCGGCCGTCAGCGTGCCGCGCACGCCCTGCGTCCGCAGCCCGGCCAGCAGGTCCTCGCGGTAGGCGAGCTCCGCGCCGGACTGGCGGGTCAGCGCCTGCAGGCCGCTGACGAGGTCGCCGGGCGGGATGTCGATGGCCTTCGGCGCCGCGGTCTGCGCCGACACCGCCAGGGACAGCGAACAGGCGATGGCGAGCAGGGCGGTACGGATCGGTCTGGTCTTGCGCATGGGTCCAACTCTCCCCGAAGGCGCCCGTCGCGGGGCCATGTATTCCCCGGGACGCGGGGCCGCCGCGTTACCCCCAATCGAACCGAAAGCCTCCGCGACCCGGCGACCGCAAGCCCCCGGGCCGGTCCCGGCGCACGCCCTGCCGCGCCGGACGGCATTGCGGACCCGTGCGCCGGGTTCATTCGGCGCGGAGCCGGGTCTCGTCGTCGCCGCGCTCGGCGTGCAGGCCGAAGCTCTGCTCGAGGACGCGGACGAAGGCCTCCGTGTTGGCCCAGCGGAAGCCGCCGCCGACCGGGATGTCGGCGATGGACGGATCGTCCACCACCAGCTTGTGGGCGTTGTAGCGGTTGAACTCGGCGACGGCCTCGGCGAGCGGAGTGCTGCGGAAGACCAGCATGCCCTCGCGCCAGCTCAACAGGTCCTCCACCTCGCCGACGCTGCGCTGGCGCAGCTGCACGCCGTCGCGCCGGGCGACCGCCACCATGCCGGCGATCAGCCGCGTGGGCGCGGTGCCGGGCTGCGCCGCATCCTGCAGGTGTACGCGGCCCTCGGCGACGGCCACGCGCAGGCCGCCATCGCCGCGACGCACGGCGAAGCGGGTGCCCACGGCCACCACGCGCCGGGCGTCGGCCTCGACGGCGAAGGGCCGGTCCGGGTTCGGCGCGACCTCGAAGAAGGCTTCGCCCTGGACCAGGCGCAGGCTGCGCTCGCGCCGGGAATAGACGACGTCCACGTGGCTGTCGCTGTTGAGCAGGACGACGGAGCCGTCGGCGAGCTCGACCCGCCGGGTCTCGCCCAGCGCGGTGGCGTACTCGGCGCGCTCGACGCCGCCGAACTGCCACCACCCGGCCAGGCCGACCGCGGCCAGCAGCGCCGCGGCGGCCGCGGCCGGCCAGCGCGGCAGCCGTCGCCGGCGCGGCGCGCGGAACACGACGTCGCGCAGGTCCACCGCCGGGGCGGCGGTCGCCTCCCCGGCGCCGGACAGCTCCGGCCACGCGCCGGGCGGCGGCACCTCGCCCGGCGGCAGGCCCGCGCCCAGCGCGTTGAGGCGGGCGGCGCGCTGCCAGCCGGTCTCCACGCGGATCCACGCGATGCGGTGCGCCGTGGACGCCTCCCGCCACGCCTGGAACGCCGCCTGCTCGGCCGCGCTCCAGCCGGACTCTCTCCGCGCCAGCCAGCCGGCGGCGGCGCGTTCAATCTCTGCGCTGCTCGCCATGCCCGTCCTCCTGTCCGTGGCCGCTCTCGGGCCGTGCCGCCCGCAGCGGGCGGTCGCTGCCGCCCAGCACCATGTCGGCGATGGCCTGGGTGGCCAGCGCCAGATGGTTCTCCGCGGTCTTCGGGGTGATGCCCATGCGTTCGGCGATCTCCTTGATCGGCAGTTCCTCCACCCGCCGCAGCCACAGCACTTCGCGGCGCCGCGCGGGCAGGCGATCGAAAGCGCGCACCAGGCAGCGCAGTTCGCGCTGCGCGGCGAGGCTCCGATCCGGCGTGATCTCGTCCACCAGGACGCTCGGCAGCGGCAGTTCCCCCAACGCTTCGAGGGGCACCACGCGGTTGCGGCGCCAGCGATCGGTCATGAAATTGCGGGCGGTGGTGAACAGCAGCGACTTCGGCTGCTGCGGCAGGGCCCGGGCGGCGGCTTCGTAGACGCGGACGTAGACCTCCTGGCGCAGGTCGGGCACCTCGTCGCGATGCGGCCACCAGCGCAGCAGGTAGCGCATCAGCGCCGGCTCGTGCACGAGGATCTCGCGCGCGAACCATTCGTCCAGGGGGTTGTCCATGGCCGCGACGATAGCGCCGTTTCCGGCCTGAACGCACGGAAAAATCAGGGCCGATCCGATATTTCCGCAGGACCCGAAAACGGATTGGGGGAGACCGCGCCGTCGTGCGTCCCGGTCGGGTTGCGGGTCCGGCGCTCCAGGTCGGACATCTCCGAAGCCGCCGGGTCGGCGGCCGGACCGGGACCCGACGGCCGGCCTGGCCCGCAGCTCACGGCCGGAGCGACGCATGCATCGTCCATGGCGGCGTGTTTCACCGAGGACGATGGTTTTTTTGAAGTTTCGGCCTTTCCCCGAATCCGAGTCCGGGCTATCGCATCTCGGACGTCACGGCCAGGTCGGCCTGCGCGGCCGAATCTCGGGGCAGGTTTCTTCTACTCCCCGGCACGACAGTACCATGGCGTTTCAGTCGCTGCCGTCGCCGGTTCACATCGGCCCGACCGCATCAGACGCCAATGCTGGTACTGCTCTGTCTTCTGCGGGTCATTGTCCTCGAATCCTTGCAGCCAGAAGCGGAACCAATCGACGTTGCGCTCGTAGGCCGCCAGCTTGTGGCGAGGCTTGAACTTGATGTGCGGCTCATCCGGGAAGACGTACATGTCCGCCCGGCGCTCGCGTACCAGCGGCAGCGTGTAATCGGTTGCCATCAGGTACTCCTGCTCCGGCATCTGGAAGAGGATCGGCGCCTGGAACCTGTCCAGGTTCATCGCCGGCGACATCGTCTTCCACTGACCCGGGGTTTCCTGAGGTGTGGCCAATTGCCAGTTGCTCATGACGCCCTCGCGGAATTCCTTGCGCAGGCTGTTGAACAAGTACCAGTTCGGCGTCAGCGACAGCGAAGCGATGGACGCCGCAGACACGACGTTGGAGCGCATCAGCGTCCACATTGTGATTTCGCCCCCGTGACTTAGGCCGCCCATGCCGACCCTGATCGGATCGACCAGACCTCGTCGCGCCAATTCGGCCACCGCACCCTCCACCGCAGACCGGCCCTGGTCGTAGTAGCGGACGACATCCAGGTAGCCTGGATTGCCGTTGATGCACAAGGCCGAGATGCCGTGGCCGGCCAGTGTCATCAACGGCCATTCGTCGCCAATGCTGCCTCGCAGAAAGCCTTCGCAGACGTAGTAGGTCACAAACAGGGGCTTTGGCCCCTGCCCTTGCGCGGGGAAGAACCAGCCCGAGTACGCCTCGCCGTTGTCTCCTTTCCAGTGGAGTAGCTGGGCCTCCATCGTGTCCGCGATGTCCTGCGCCAACGCTGCGTTGGGCTCGAACAACGCCGTCCGCAGCCCGCTTTGCAGCTCGATCCGCTCAAGTCGCGGCGGGCCATCCGCTTCGGCGGTCACGCACACCAGCGCCTGGGCGGAGACCCCGCATGGCACATCAGTGAAGCCCTGCTGTGTGCTGTACCCCTGCACGATGCCGCCAGCGCGCACCACTTCGCTGACCGCCCCCTGCGCTATGTTCCAGCGATAGATCGCCTGCGCCCTGCCCTGTTGGCGGTCGGTGACCGTCAGCATCACCTCGTCCCTGCCGGGTCGCCACTGCACAGCGGTGATGTTCTTGCCGGTACACAGCGCATGCGCGCACTTCACTGCAGCCTCGTTCCCTCCGGGCGACCACACCGACAGCGCAACGTCCGGCTTGGCAAACCTTCCTTCCGCCTCGCCCGTGCGGGAAAGCACCGCAAAGCGCCCATCGCGCTCGTTGCGTGCCCACTTCCAGGCATCCAGGTGCTCCGGTGGTTGTGCCGGTGCTCCAACGACATCGGATGCCAAGTCACTCACCTTGCCGGTTGCCAGATCCAGCGCATGCCACGTAGGCGCTACGTTTCCAAGCAGTGGACCGGCCTCGAACCACTGCCCCTGGAACTTCTGGCTGGCCGCACGCCCCTGCATCTGGCTGGATCGGAACAGCCCGGCGCCAATGAACACCGTTTCGTCGATATGGACACCCCGGTCGTACTCGGCCAGCTCGGCAGCCAGCGTGTCCTCCCGCGTGGCACCGGTGCTGAACCTCAAGGTGGCCCCGTCCTCGGACAGGATGAATTCGCGGACATCCGCCGGACCGCTGGCCACGGGGCTGGCATGTGACCCGTCGGCAGCGGCCCGCCACACGGCGACCTGCCCGTCGACCAAGGCCTTGTAGTAGATCGCACTGCTGTCGGGCGACCACACAGCCACCTCAGGGATCGTCAGCCCGCTCGAATGCCGGCGCAGCGGCGTGCCCCCATCTGCAACCCGCCGTGCAGGCGCCGCCCCCTCCAGCGCCTGCACATACCAGGATGTGATGTAGTCGTTGCGCTCGGTCGATGCCTGCTCGGTGCGGAATGCCACCTTGCGCCCGTCAGGGGAGACGACCGGCGCCACGATGTCCACCACCTCGACCAGCCGCTTCGGCGAAATCGGCGCTGGCTGCGCCTGAGCACGCCAGGGCAGCAGCACCAACGCCACGGCCAGCGCGGCAAATGCCATCCGCAACGCACTGCCTGGCACCCGCGGCGAGCCTACCAGCCGAAAGTCCGAAGAAGTCGACATGCCGGCCCTTTACCAGTGCTTTGCCACAGCGACGCTGACGAACCGTCCAATGGCCGAGTAGTTCGTCGAGTCGTAGGGGGCATTGGTCAGCGCGCCATAGGCATACAGCGGCGGAGCCCGGTTGAACAGGTTCTGCCCACTGATCGAGACCTCCAGCCCGGACCACGGCCCCTGTGCATCGATCACATAGCGCGCCGTTGCATCGAACGTGGTGAACGAGGCGGTCTTGTCACCCGTGGTTGTGTCCGTCACCCCGGCCACGTAGTTGGCAAAGACCGAGGTGGTCAGGCCGCCGGTGCTCCAGACTGCGCCGGCACGCGCGTTGAGCTTGGCCGGGTAGAAGATCATCCCGGCAAGATCGAACGGCGCCTGATTGGCCGTGCTGCGCTGCTCGCTCTCCAGCCAGCTGGCCGAACCACGCAGCGTCACACTGCCCTGACCCGCATCGAGCCGGTATGACCCACTCAGATCAACGCCCTTGATCCGCTGCTCGGTGGCATTGGCGTACTGCGCATAGGCAATGGCCACTACCTTGTCAGGATCGTAGGCAACGCCTGCGTAGTCATAGAACGCATCGCCATAGGTGGACAGCAACGACTGCAGGGCCGTGGCATCGGGCGCATAGTGGATGAAGTCGGCAAGTGCCGGGTTGCTCAGGGCCTGGTTGTACAGCGCCAGCGGTTGCACCACGCGCTGGTCGTAATCGATACGGAACCAGGTGAGCTCGGCTTCCAGCCCCGGCAGGGCTGTCGGGTGGAACGCCAGCGAGGTACTCAGCGTCCGTGCGCGCTCCGGCTGCAGATCCGGGTTGCCACCGAAGGCCATCAACACCGTGGCATCTGCCGGATAGCCGCTTGCGCCGATGTCACTGGCCATCCACAGCGCAGTGACCCGCTCGGCATAGAGCTGGCTCAGCATCGGCGCCTTGAAGGACTTGCCCCAGGATGCCTTGAAGCTGAAATCCGCGCTGGGGCTGTAGATCAAGCCAAGCTTGGGTGTGGTGACACCGCCAAAGCTGTCGTAGTCCTCCCCGCGCACCGCGGCCGACACCGACAGGCGCTCCACGCCCGCAACGCCCATCTCAGGCGCGACCAATGGCAGGTTCAACTCGGCATAGGCATGGCGGCTGGCCTGACTCCCCTCCTCTCTCGAATCCCTCAAGTAGGACATGTTGGTGTAGTCGCTTTTGCGGCGTCCGGCCCCGACCGCCAGCCGTGCCTCACCGCCTGGCAGCAGGAACAGCGGCCCCTCCATGCCCAGGTCAAACGACTCGCTGTCGTTGCAGAAGCAGCCGTGCACGCCCAGCAGCCTGCTGCCACTGCCCCAATCAACCCGATAAGTCCTGGCGACGCTGCGGTCCCTGCCCCAGGCCGCCCCGGCCGTCAGCGTCCACCCGCCGTTCAAGGCCACCTCCACGCCGGGCGCCACCGAACTGGTGGTCGTGTCGTTCTCGTTGATGTACTGGGCAGCGCCAAAGTTCTGATACCAGGTCTGCCCACGCTCGGTGCGGAAGGCATCGAGCTGCAGCTCCACCCGCTCCCCCAGCGCCTGGTGCGCGCTGATCAGCCCGCTGCGCACATCGCCCTGCGGATACAGCGCAAAGGGATCGTCCATGTAGCGGCTGTAGTGGCGCTGGCGCGCAAAGATGGGATCCGTCGCGGCGTCCTTGTAGGTCGCCAGCAGGCCACCACTGGCCCAGGTGGTGCCCGCCACCACGGTGTACTCGCGGCTGTCCAGGCCTCCGTCCGTCGCGCCGCCATACCGGGCACCCAGCGTGACCCCGTCGAACTCCCGCTTGAGCACCACATTGCCCACGCCGGCCACCGCATCGGAGCCATAGATGGCCGAGGCCCCATCCATCACGATGTCGATGCGCTCCACCGCATCGATCGGGATCGCACTGATGTCCACCGCCTGCCCAAACCCGGTGTTGGGCAAGCGCCGGCCGTTCAGCAGCGTCAAGGTTGCATCCGCACCCAGACCACGCAGGTTGAGCCCCGCCCCGCCGGTGGCGTTTTGATTGTAGTTATTGCCCGAGCCCGTCGCGGTGACCACGCCCGGGTTCTGCCCGCCGGAAAAGTTCTGCGGGATGCTGCGGATGACCTCTCCCAGGTCGGTGAAGCCTTCCTCCTGGATCCGCTCGGCGCCGATCGCGATCACCGGCGACGGCGTGCTGCCGCCGCGGATGCGGGTGCCGGTGACCACCATCGCGTCCATCGTCGTCGCGCCCGGGCTCGCCTGCGAAAGCCCGCCCGGTGATGTGCCGTCGGGGAGCGGCTCTGGCTCCGCCATCCGCTCATCCTGCGCGTCGCCTCCGGCCGGCGCCGACGAATGCACGTTCTCCGCCCGCGACGGCGCGCTGCGCCGGATCACCACCGTCCCCGGCGCCGTGCGCCGGGCCGACAGCCCGGTGCCCGCCAGCACGCGCTCGATGGCCTCGCTCGCGGTCGCCGTCGTGCGCAGCGCGGGCGCGGCGACGCCCTCGACGTCCTTCGATTCGAACAGCACGTTGGCGCCGGTCTGGCGGGCGATGGCGCGCAGGCTGTCGGCCAGCGGCTGCGCGGGCAGGTCGAAGCCGTAGGTGGCGCGGGCCTGCTCGGCTTGCGCGTGGGCCGGGGCGGCCCCCAGCGCCGTCGCGATGCCGAGGCTGAGGGCGCTGGCGGCGAGGATGCCGCGGAATCGGTCGTGCATGGCGTCGGGGTCCCCGTGGTCGTTGGCATCGTGCCGTCACGCGCTCGGCGTGCGGCTCCACGGGGTAGATGCACGCGCGCCCGGAAACCTCACCGTCGTTTTCGCCGACGCCAAGGAGCCGCGGCGGAGGACGCTACTGCAGGTGGATCCTCCCGTCGCGCTCCACGACCTGCAGGCCGTACATCTGCGCGACGGACTCGGCGAAGCCCGCGCTGTCGCCGGTGTGGTAGAGCCCGCTGACGGTCAGCGCCCGCGCCTCCGGGCGGTCGATGACGATGGCGGTCCGGTCGTAGCGGTTCATCTCGGCGACCGCCTCGGCCAGCGGGGTGTCGTCCAGGATCACTTCCCCGCGCCGCCAGGCGGTGACCGTCTCCAGCTGCGGCGCGTCGATCCGGGGCGGCGCGCTCGCTGCCAGGGTGATGCGCTGGCCGGGCGCGAGCACCTCGGCAGGCGGCGGCGCACCGGAGCCCCCGGTCGCGCCGCGCCCCGCCGGCGTGGATGCGGACTCGACGGCGACCCGGCCCTCGATCAGGGTGACCGCGACCCGTCCTTCGTCGCGACGCACGACGAAGGACGTGCCCAGCGCCGTGACCCGGTGGCCCTCGACGGCGACCACGAACGGTCGACCGGGGTCGCGGGCCACGTCGAACAGCGCCTCGCCGCGCGCCAGGCGCACGCGGCGCTCGTCATCGCCATAGGCGACGCTGACGCGCGAATCGGAATTCAGCGAGATGCGCGTGCCGTCGTCCAGGCGCACGATGCGCTGCTCGCCGACGGCGGTGGCGTAGGCCGGGTCCGGCCAGAAGCGCAGCGCGCCGAACGCGGCCAGCGCCAGCGCGGCGCACGCGGCCAGCGCGAACGCCGCCCGCGGCCTGGCCCGGGCGGGTCGCCGCTCCCGCATCGCCTGCAGTTCCCGCGCTTCCTCGCTGCGCTCCCAGCGCTCCAGGCGCGTCGCCGCACGCGACGGCACGCTGGCCGGCAACAGGTCCCAGACCTCGGTCAGGCCCTCGAACTCCTGCGCGTTCTCCGGCCGCTCCGCCAGCCAGCGGCGGAAGCCGGCTTCCATGTCCGGGCTCCGGTCCGGCCCGTGCAGGCGCGCGATCCACACCGAGGCCTCGGCGCGCGCGGCGAGCACGGCACTGGCGCGGTCGTCACGTCCCGGCGTCGTCATTCCGGACTCCTCGCCATCCAGTCGCGCAGGAAGAACGACGCGCGGGCGATGTGCTTCTCCACCATGCTGACGCTGATCCCCAGCCGCTCGGCGATCTGCGCATGGCTCAGGCCGTCGAGCCGGTGCAGCAGCAGCACCTCGCGCGGGCGCGGGTTGAGGCGCGCCAGGCCCGCCTTCATGCGCTCGGTGCGCGCGTTGCGCATGTACAGCTCGTCCGGCGGCGGCGCCGGATCGACCAGCGCCTCCAGGACCGCGTCGCCAGCTACCGCCCGCCCGCTGCGCGCCTTGCGGTGCTGCTCGGCCGTCAGGTTGATCGCTGTCCTGACCAGGAAGGCCTCGGCGTTCTGCACGCTGCGCTCGCGGCAGTAGACCTGCAGGCGCAGGAACGCTTCCTGCATCAGGTCGTCGATGTCGTCGGCCGAGCGGCCGCGGCTGGCCAGCACGCGGCGGAGCTTGGAAAGCAGTGGGCGAAGGCCGTCCATCGCCCTGAATTAGCACGGCCACCCGTCGCTGCGCAACGCGGAAAACGCCAGTCCTGCGCAGACGAAAAACAGGGGTGAGGTTGCGGCGCCTCCGCGCATCTACCCTGATCGTCACGTCGATTCTTCGGGCCCACGTGGTGAAGTGGCGAGCGGTCGTCGAGCGGCGACCCATTCGTGTCGAGACTGGGGACTGCACCAGATCGGCCGCGGTGCACATGCTCCGAGCCGCCCGATGTTCCGAAGAAGGGTCCATCCGTTCTGTCGACAAACCTCCGTTACCTATCCGAACCGGACCCATCGCCGGTCTGGCCGGGGTTGAGGTGCTCGCCGAAGAACGCCATTTCCTTGCGCCAGAGATCGTGAAGGCCGTCGCCCTCGAACAGGTGTGCCTGGTCGGGATAGCGCAGCAGGGTGACCTCCTTGCCAGCGAAGCGGAGCGCGTTGTACATCTCGATTGCGCCCAGCAGGAACATGCCATCCTCGTCCCCGGCGGCGAGCAGGACCGGAGTACGGACTTCCCTTGCGCGAAACACGGCGGAAAGCTTCACATAGCTATCCGGATCGGCCAGCACATCCACGCCCGCCCAATCCGCCATCAACGGCCAGATCTGCGTGGACAGGAGCGGCGCCCCGACCCAGTTCGGCCAGACCGGCGCGACAATGACAGCGCATCGAAAGCGGTCGGTTCGCGTGATCAGGTACGAGACCAGCCCGCCGCCATTGCTGTGCCCGTACACGCACATCCGTGCCGGATCCGCGAGTCCACGCTCGATCAGCGCATCGACCCCGGTCATGACGTCGTCCACGGTGACGTCCCACCCCTGCGCCCCCCGGCCGGACGCACAGAACCCGGGATCCTCGTCGTTGCAGTTCGACCAGGTATGCGGACTGCGAGCATAGGGCTTGAACACCAGATAGCCGGCAGCGGCCCAGGCCTGGTTGCCCGACATCGGATGCATCCAGTAACTGCCATGGCTGTTCGGGTAGGCATCGACGATGAGCGGATAGCGCGTGCCCGGTCGATGGTCCGGCGGGTACAGCAATACGCCCTCCAGGTCGAATCCGCGGGCCGTCCGATAGCGGATGGTTTCCAGCCGGCCCAGGCGAAAGTCGCCACGGTCTCCGCTCGGGGTCGAACTGAACAGCCTGACCGCGGCCTCTGCGGCTGGGCGCTTCATCCAGACATCGGTTCCCCTCAGGCCCCGCAGCCATACCAGGGTCCCGTCCTGCGCCTGCGCCCAGTGCCTTTCCATGCCGCTCGCCAGCGGCTGGAGTGCCGGCGCTCCGAATCGGAGCCGTTCCAGGCGTCCTTCCGCGCCTTCGGGATAGGACAACAGCAGGCCGTCACCGTCGCTTGCCCATTCGTACCGCAGCACGTCCCGACCGAGCGCACTTCTCTCGTGGCGTTCCCCGTCGATCGTGACCATCCCGATATCGGGCTTCGCTCTACCCACCAGATAGGCGAGCGCGCTGCCGTCAGGGGACCAGCGCGGTCGGTGGTGGATACCGTCGCCAGCGGCCACGACGTTCTCGGTGCCGGCCATGACATCCATGACCCGAATCTCCCCGGACGAGGCCGAGAAGATGTCGGCTGCGGCTTCGTCGATGGCTGCGAACGCGATCGACCGGCCGTCCGGCGACCACTGTGGATGGAACACGTTCCCGGATCGCGCGTCGAGCATGGCGACCGTGCGCGCTTCGATATCCGCCACGAACAGGCGGCTGCGCAGCATTTCGCCTGACTTCGGCGACCGGTATCGCCAGACCCTCCCATCGGGCGACTCGGCGATTCCCCCGGTCGCGCTGCTCGGATGGCTGAACACGCCGGAAAGGGTGAGTTCCGGCGACGTATGCGCATCGAGCACCAGCGGCGCGCCGCTCGCCTGCTCGGGAATGGGAAACGCCACGCGCGAAGCGAAGACCACGCGGGTACCGTCCGGGGACCAATCGTAGTGGAAGGATTCGATGGCGAATCCGACCACACGCGTCGTGGGGTCCGGGTCCACGCCAGCCTCGAAATCCGTCAGTTGCTGGAGGACGCCATCGCTCGCGTTCCAGATCCACAGCTGCATGGCGCCGGAACGGACGGAATAGAATGCGAGGCGATCCCCGGATGGAGACCAGCGCGGCAACTGCCCCTCTCCCAACGCGTGTGACACCCGCCCGGTGCCCGTGTCCCGCACCTGCAGTTCGCGCCCGCGCCCCAAGGCCAGGTATCTGCCGTCGGCCGTGAGGTCCAGGGTGACGAAGGCGGTATCGCCATTGTCCCCGACCCCGTCGAGATCGTCGAAGGCGACCGGGCGCCCCGCCTGCGCTGCAGCGCAGACCACGAGCAGTACAAGCGTGCACAGGACTCGGCCGAGCGACGGCATGGGCGTCTCCGGATGCGTGGGCGTGCCGCCGGCGGCGGCATCCTCGATGGACTCAGGGATCGGCGCACGCAGCAGGATGCGCCGGAAAATGCGGTCTTGCGGCTGGCGGGGGCGGCATCACCAGCGCTTGACGATCGACACCGACACGAAGCGCCCGATCGCCGAGTAGTTGAGCGAGTCGTAGGGCTCGACCGTCGTCGAGATCGGCGCATACAGGGGCGGCGCCCGATCGAAGGCGTTCTGCACGGATAGTCCGAACTCCAACCCGGACCACGCGCCAGCGTGCTCCCCGATGGCATAGCGAAGGTTGGCGTCGAAGGTGGTGAAAGAGGCCGTTTCGTGCTCGACGGCCGACACGGAGCTGCTCACGGTCACACCGCCGGTGTAGTTCGAGAACACCGATGCGCTCAACCCTCCGCGCTCCCAGACCACGCCTAGACGGCCATTGACTTCGGCCGGATTGAACAGCGTGCCGGACAGATCGACGGCGCCTTGTCCCGCAGTGGTCTGCTGCGACATGTCCAGCCAGCTGCCCGACCCTCGAATGGTCAGTCGCCCACCGGCCAGGTCCAGCCGATAGGACCCCGACAGGTCCAGGCCTCTGACCCGTTGCCGCATCGCATTGGTGTATCGGTGATCAAGGACCGCATACACATCGTCCGGGTCGTAGCCGATTCCCGACCCGTCGACGATCGGCAGGGCGGTGGTGATCTCGGCCAGTTGTTCGGCGCTCGGCGAGTACACGATGAATTCGGTGTAGGCCGGATCGTGCAGCACCAGCCAGTAACTTCCGAGCGGCTGCACGACCCGGTCGGTGTAATCGACATCGAACCAGGTCAGCTCCGCCTCGAGTCCGGGGAGCGCCTCCGGATGGAACGCCAGCGAAGCGGTCCAGGTACGGGCGCGCTCCGGCTCGAGATCGGTGTCTCCGCCCCATAGCAGCATGATCGTCGCATCGGCCGGGTAGCCGGTTCCGTTGTACCAGGCGATCGGATTGATGTTGGCGGTCGCGGGCTGATAGCGTTGCACCAGTGTCGGCGACTTGAAGGATCGCCCCCAGGATGCCTTCAAGGTGAAGTCGGGGTCGGGGCTATAGATCAGGCCGAGTTTCGGCGTGGCGACCCCGCCGAAGCCATCATAGTCTTCACCGCGGACAGCGGCGGTCAGCGTCAGCCGCTGCACGCCTGCTACGCCGGATTCCGGGCCGACGAGCGGCATGTTGATCTCGGCGTAGGCGAAACGGCTCCTTTCGTCCCCTTCCACGCCGCTCAGGACTGCAGAGGGGCCGACCATGTAATTCCGATCCTGAAAGCTGTTCTTCCGATAGCCGGCGCCGACCGCCAGACGCGCATCGCCGCCGGGCAGCGGAAACAATGGACCTTCCGCCCCGATTTCGTATGTCCAGCTCTCGTTGCAGAAGCAGTTGTCGACGGTGACCGCAGAGATACCTGTCGATCGTTCCGTTCTCTCGTACCTGATGTTGTTCTCGTCTTTCCCGAAGGCGGCCCCAACCGAAAGGGTCCAATCGCCGAGCAGCATCCAGTCCGCGCCGGGAGACACCAGCGTGGTCGTAGTCCTGTACGGGAGCCGCGTGTACGCGAGCAGGTTGGCGGTAGACGATTCGAGATCGCGCTCGGTTCTGAGCGCGTCCAGGCGCAATTCGACGTTGTCGCCCAGCAACTGGTGAGCGCTCAGCAAGCCGCTCTGCAGCTCGCTTCCGGAGTAGATCGTCTTCGGCTCGATCATGTGCCCGGTATAGTCGCGCTGGTAGGCGCGAATCGGATCGGCAGAAGCGTCCTTCCAGGTCGCGATGAAGCCGCCTGTCGACCATGCAGTGCCTGCGGTCACCGTGTACTCGCGGCTGGACAGACCGCCATCCGTGGCCCTGCCGTATCGCGAGCCGATCGCCAACCCGTCGAAATCGCGCTTGAGGATGACGTTGCCCACGCCGCCCACCGCATCGGAGCCGTAGATGGCCGACGCGCCGTCGGCCACGATCTCGATGCGCTCCACCGCCTCCACCGGGATCGCGCTGATGTCGACCGACTGGAAGGGACCGCCATACGCCATGCGCCGCCCATTGAGCAATGTCAACGTGGCATCCGGCCCCAAGCCGCGGAGATTCAGTCCGGAACCTCCGGTGAGGTTCTGGTTGGCGATGCTGCCGCTGCTCGAAACCCCCGGGTTCTGCCCGCCCGAGAAGTTCTGCGGGAGGCTGCGGATCACCTCGCCCAGGTCGGCGAAACCTTCCTCGCGGATGCGCTCGCTGCTGATCGCGATCACCGGCGACGGCGTGCTGCCGCCGCGGATGCGGGTGCCGGTCACCGTGACCGTGTCCATGGAGGTCGCGGGCGCGTTCCGATCGCCCGCCGGCGCGGCGGTGCCGACAACGGCCGTCGTCTCGCCGGCGCCTGCGGGCTGCGCCCGACCTGCGTCTCCTTCGCCTTCGCCGGCCGGGGTCGCCGGCGCCCTCGGGCGGATCGTCGCCGCGTCGTCGCCGCTGTACACCACCTCCAGCTCGGTGCCCTGAAGCAGCCGCTGCAGGGCTTCGCGCCGGTCCAGGCGGCCGCGCAGCGGCGGCGCGGCGATGCCGCCGACGGTCTCGGCGCGATACAGCAGCTGCATGCCGGCCTGCTCGGCGAAGGCCTTCAGCGCGGCCGGCAACGGTTGCGGCGGGATGTCGAACTCCGTCGCCGCCGAGGGCGCCTGGGCGGCCGCGGAGAGCGGCGCGCAGAGCCCGGCGGCGATGACGCCCGCGTACAGCGTCCCGACGATCCCCCTGTGCAATACCGTGCTGCGAACCCGTGCCTGCGTCATCGATCCGTTCCCCGGTGGAGTGTGCCCGCGGCTGCGCGTGCAGACGCCTGCATGGAACGAACCGCGAGCGGCCGATCTCCCCCAGCCGGATTTCGCCGGCCCGACGTCTCGGCTGCGACCGACGCGAACGCGCCGCACCGGCGTCTGGACGGTCAACTTGCTGCACAGGAAGCAAGGAAGTAAGATTACCAGCAATCACGGATAACGGAATCGATCATGCTTGCCAAGCTCACGTCGAAGAACCAGATCACCCTTCCCAAGGCCGCCGTTTCCGGCGTGGATGCCGCCGATTACTTCGACGTGACCGTCGAGCATGGCCGGATCGTCCTGACGCCGGTACGCGTGCAGGGTGCGCAGGCAGTGCGCGACAAGCTGGAGCGAATGGGGATCACCGAACAGGACGTCGAAGACGCCGTCGCCTGGGCGCGGCGATGACGCGACGCGTCGTCCTCGATACCAATGTCGTCTTGTCGGCGCTGCTGTTCACGGGAGGGCGCCTCGCCTGGATCCGTCATGCGTGGCAGCGACAGCAGTTCCAACCGCTGGTCTGCAAGGAAACGGCCGGCGAGCTTCTACGCGTTCTGGCCTATCCGAAGTTCAAGCTCACGGCGCTGGAGCAGCGCGATCTGCTGGCGGACTTCCTGCAGCACGCCGACGTGGTGGACCTGCCGACGCCCTGGCCGGACCTGCCCGCCTGTCGAGACGCGAACGATCAGGTGTTCGTGGTGCTCGCCCATGTCGGAAAGGCCGACAGCCTGGTCACCGGCGATGGCGATGTTCTGGCAATGCGCGAACTCTTTCCGGATCTGATCGCAACACCTGATGAGCTGGCCGCTCGCTGCGCGAAACGCCCCTGAGCTCGTGGCATCGGCCCCCGAGATCCTTGCCGATGCGAGCTTGGCGGCGCGCGCTCGCGGCTGGCGCACTGCGCGACTGGACCCGAGGCGGCGCAAGGGCTTCGATCACTCTACGTACACGCGATCCGCATCGCGCCGCACCTGCAGGCCGAAGCCGTCGTGCAGCATGCGCAGCAGGGCCTCCGCGCCCTGCGGATTGGTCTGGAAGGTGCCGCCTACCGTCAGCTCGCGCGCGGCCGGTCCCAGCTCGATGCGCAGCGGGGTGTAGCGCGCCAGTTCGTCCACCACCTCGTGCAGCGGCCGGTCGTCGAAGTGCACGCTGCCGGTCCGCCACGAGACCTGCCGCTCGACCTCCGGCAGCGGCAGGCTGCGCACCCGGGTGCGCGCGCCGTGCAGGTCCGCCTGCTGGCCGGCGCCCAGCAGCGACGACGACAGCCGCGACATCGCCTCGTCCGAGGGCCGGTCGCGGTCGGCCGAGGCCACCTTCACCCGCCCCTCGCTGACGGTCACCCGCACGCCGCCCTCGCGCCGGTAGACTCCGAAGGCCGTGCCCACGGCCCGCACCCAGGTACGGTCGGCGGTGACCCAGAACGGCCGCGAGGCATCGTGCGCCACCGTGAAGTAGGCCTCGCCGCGGTCGAGCCGAATCACCCGGGCGCGCTCGCCGTAGGTCACGCGCACCGCACTGTCGCTGTTCAACTCCAGGCGCGAACCGTCGGGCAGGGTCACCGCGAGGTGCTCGCCGATGCCGGTCTGGAAGGCGGCGGGCGAACGCCATTGCCACCAGCCCCCCACCGCCGCGAGCGCCAGCACGGCCGCGGCCGCGAACGCGACGATGCCGCGCCGCCGGCGGCCTGCCGACGTCGCCGCCTGCATGGCGTTGCCGAACGACACCGCGCGCACGGTGCGGCCCGCCTCGGCGTAGCGCGCCCAGGTCGCCATCAGCTCGTCGTAGGCGCGGGCATGGCGCGGGTGCGCGCTGCGCCAGGCCTCGAAGCGGGCGCGGTCGTCGGCGCCGACGTCGTCGGCCTGCAACCGCGCGATCCACTCGCTGGCCTGCCGCTCGGCCTCGTCCGCGCCGGGGAGCCGGTGCACCTCGCTCATCGCTCGCCCCCTCCGTCCCGGTCCGGCAACTGGTACCTGCGGCGCAGGTAGGCGTGCGTGTCGCGCAGGCCGCGGGCGACGTGCTTCTCCACGGTCTTGGGGGAAATCCCCAGCCGCCCGGCGATGTCCTTGTAGGCGTATCCGTGGAACACCTTCAGCGCGAACGCGGCCCGGCACTGCGGCGGCAGCCGTTCGACCGCCTGCCGGAGCAGCGCGGACGCCTCGTCGGCGATCAGCGCGTCCTCGGGCGAGGCGCGCGCGCCGTCGGCGATGCCCAGGGCGTCGAGGTCGGCGACGCTCTCGGTGGCGGCGATGCGCTGGTGCCGGCGGCTGTTGCTCGCCAGGTTGCGCGCGGTGACGAACAGGAAGGCCCTGGGCGTCTCCAGCCGCTCGCCCTGCGCCAGGGTGGCGGCATAGGCGTCCTGCACGATGTCCTCGGCCGCCGCCTCGGACCGCGTCAGCCCGCGCACGTAGCGCAGCAGGCCCTGCCGGGTCTCGGCGAAGAACTGCGAGAAACGCTCGTGGCGGGTGTCGGCCATGGGGTCGGCTGCGGCGGTCGCCTGACGCTACGCCGGAAAATCCGGGTGGCGCAAGCGCTTGGGCGATGGGGGAGTGGGAGGCATCGAAGTACGACACCCCGGCGCGCGCTTTCCCCCATGCCCATTGCGCACGCGGACGGCCGCGCCCACGCGGACGGCGCCGGCGCGGGCTCACGGGGCCGCCCGGGCCTCCTGGGCGAGCACGTCGAGCAGGAAGTCGAGCACCCGCGCGCCCTGCCCGGACGCCACCAGTTCGCACGCGGTCGCGCGCTCCAGCCGTTCGATCGGCACCGAGCGGTACCAGTCGCGGGCCTCGCGCGGGTCGGCCGACAGCCGCTCCGCCAGGGCGAGGATCCGCCGCTCGAGCGCCGGGCCGGTCATCCCGCGCCCGGCCCGTCCGCGCCGTCGATCGCGACCACGAAGCGCGCACCGCCGCCCGCGGCATCCTCGAACCACACCCGCCAGTCGTGGGCCACGCAGATCTCGCGGACGATGGCCAGGCCCAGCCCGGCGCCGCCGGCCGCGCCCGACGCATGCCAGAAGCGCTCGAACAGGTGCCCGCGGTCCTGCGGGTCCACGCCCGGCCCCTCGTCGGCGACCGCCAGGCCGCGCGACGACACCTCGAGCGTCACCACGCCGCCCGCGGGCGAATGCCTCACCGCGTTCTCCAGCAGGTTCTTGAGCATCACGAACGCGGCGCCCTCGTCCGCCTCGACCCAGGGCTCGGCGCCCGCCCGCTCCACCCGCAGCGACACCCCGCCGCGCTCCGCGAGCCGCGCCAGGTAGCCGGTCGCGTCCGCCGCCAGCGCCCACAGCGAGCACCGTGCAAAGCGATAGTTGTGCACCTCGCTGACCTCCGCCAGGTGCAGCAGCTGGTTCACCTGCCGGGCCATGAGCTGCGTCTCGCGCAGCATGGCCGCCTTGTCGGTGCCCTGGCTCAGTTCGATCTCCGCCTGGAGCAGCGTCAGCGGCGTCTTCAGTTCGTGCGCGGCCGTGGCCAGGAACTCCTGCTGCACCCGGAAGCCGTGCTCGACGCGTTCGAGCGCGGCGTTGAGCGCATCGATCAAGGGCGTCATCTCCGCCGGCACGCCGTCCACGCGCAGGCGCGCCGACAGCGTGCGCGGCCCGATCCGGGCGGCGATCGCGGAGGCGCGCTGCAAGGGCACCATCGCGCGGCGGACGTTGACCCAGACCACCAGCGCGAACACCGCCAGCGCGAACCAGACCGCCGCCAGCGCCGCGCCCAGGTGGATCTTCCGCGCGTACTCCGCCAGCCGCTCCACGAACCGGTGGCTTTGCGCGGCCAGGATCGTGTAGCGCTTGCCGTCGCGCACGACCTGCCGCTCGCCCACCTTCAGATGGACCGGCATGTCCTCGCCCTGCAGCTGCAGCGCGTCCGCGCCCGGCGCCATCCGCTCCAGCGCCTGCAGCGCGAGACCGTCCGGGCTGGCGAACACCGCCCGGCCGTCGGCGTCGACGATGCGGAACGCGGTGTCCTTGCGCAGCGCGTCGTACATGTCCGCCGACGAGATCTCGCCCAGCGCGAGCCCACCGGCGCCGTCGCCGCGCAAGGCCCGCTCCAGGTCGTCCAGTTCCTCGCCCAGCTCCACGTCGACCAGGTGATCGGGGGCGCGCAGGTAGGCCAGCGCGCCGGCCACCGCCGCAGCCGCGACGCTCGCGGCCAGCACGCCCAGCAGCGCGGACAGCATCAGCCGCCTGGACAGGCTAGTCGGCCACATCGCCGGTCTCCAGGGCGAATCCCTGGCCGCGGGTGTTGGCGAGCACGAGGTCCGTGCCGATCGCCGCCAGCTTCTTGCGCAGGCGGTGCACCGCCACGTCGAGCGCGTTCGGGGTCACCGCGTCGGTCAGCCCCCAGGCCGCCTGCTCGAGGCTGTGGCGCCGCACGGTGCGGCCTTGCGCACGCACCAGGCAGATCATCAGCTGCAGCTCGGCGGGCGACAGCGTCACCACGTCGTCGCCCGCGCGCATGCAGCCGCCCTCCGGGATCACCCGCAGCCCCGCGTAGGCGAGCTCGGCGGGCTGCAGCGCGGGCGTCCGGCGCAGCAGCGCGCGCACGCGGGCGACGAGTTCCTCCATCGCGAAGGGCTTGGGCAGGTAGTCGTCGGCGCCGGCCTCCAGCCCGTCGACGCGGTCGCGCAGGGCGTCGCGGGCGGTCAGCATCAGGCACGGCGTGAGGCGGCCGGCGGCGCGCAGTCGCCGCACCAGGGACAGGCCGTCGCCGCCGGGCAGGCCGCGGTCGACGATCATCGCGCCGTACTCGCGCTCGTTCAGCGGCCGCCACGCCGATTCCAGGGTGTGGAAGACGTCGGCGGCGATGCCGGCCGCGTGCAGCCCGCGCACGATCAGGTCGGCCATGCGCTCGTGGTCCTCGACTAGGGCGATGCGGCTCATGGGCGATCGGAGCTGGACGAAAGGAAAGGCCGTGCGCGCGCGACGGCGTTCAGAACGTGCGCGTCACGCCGATCATGATGCGCCCGCTGCCGCTGGAATCGGGCTCCAGCAGCGGGCTGTCGGCGAGCTCGTCCGGCAGCCATTCGTACTGCAGCAGGCCCTGCAGCCGCCACGCCCCGACCAGCGGGCGGGAGAACGCGACGCCGACGTGCGGCACCAGGGCCGCATCGGGCCGGTAGGCCGTGCCGGCGAACGTCTCCTCGGGACGGACGCCGTAATAGTAGTCCGCCAGGTCCTCCGAGAGCCAACGCACGCCGATCCCGGGGACGATCGCGCTGCGGCCGAAGCGGAAGCGGTAGCCGTAGTCGGCCGAGAGCTCGTAGCCGCCGCTGGTGTCGGTGACGTCGGCCAGCGCGCGCAGGTGCAGTTCCTGGTCGCCCCAGGACCAGCGCGCCGCGATGCCGGCGTCGACCGCATCGTGGCGGCTGGCCAGCCGGTCCGCGTCGACGCCGTTGGCCGCCAGCTCGGGCCGGCCCAGGTCGTCGCGGTCGAAGCCGTCGAAGCGGCCTGAGACCACCGCGTCCAGGACGAAGCGCTCGGTCCGCAGCAGGTGCACGCCGAGGGTGACGCCGCGCCAGTAGACGCGTTCGCCCTCGTAGCCGACGTAGGGGAACGGGCGCACGCGCACGCCCTCCCCCGCATACGCGCTGTCGCGGGCGGCGACGGCGACGCCGAGCGTCCAGCGGTCGTCGGCCGGCGGTTCGGCGGCGATGGCCCGGTCGCTCTCGCCGGACTGGGCGAGCGCGGCGGCGGGGAGCAGGAGCGCGAGTGCGGGGGCAAGCCTGTGCATGGTGGGGGAACGCCATCGGAGGGGGAGGCCACCGTGCCCGGGCGCGACTTACAGCCGACTTACGCGCCGCGCCCCGGTCCGCGCGCGATCCCGCGGGCCGGTGCCGGGTAGAATGGCGCGTCTTCCAGCCGCCGCCGCGCGCGTCGCGCCCGCCGAATGCCAGAACCCTCAGCGCCCCCGCCGCTGCTCGCCGCGCGGGGCCTCACCTTCAGCCGCAACGACCGCCCGGTGTTCGGGCCGCTGGCCTTTGCGGTGGATGCGGGCGAGGCGCTGCTGGTGCGCGGCGGCAACGGCGCCGGCAAGACCACCCTGCTGCGGGTGCTGGCCGGGCTGCTGCGCGCGGACGCCGGCGAGGTGGACATCGACGGCCGCCCCACCGCCACCGCGCTGCGCGCGCGCGCCATCGCCTACCTCGGCCACCTGCCGGGGCTCAAGGCCGATCTCACCGCGCTGGAGAACCTGCGCTTCCTGTGCGGCCTGCACGGGCTGCGCGCGGGCCAGGGCCTGGAGCCGGCGCTGGCCACGGTGGGCCTGGCCGGCTACGAGGACACGCCCGCGCGCAAGCTGTCGGCGGGGCAGAAGAAGCGCCTGTCGCTGGCCCGGCTGTGGCTGTCGCCGGCGCCGCTGTGGCTGCTCGACGAGCCCTACGCCAACCTCGACCTGGAAGGCATCGGGCTGGTCAACCGCATGGTCCAGGCGCAGCTGCGCGCCGGCGGCGCCGCGCTGGTGACCACCCACGGCGCCTACGCCGCGCCGCCGGTGCGCACCCGCGAGCTGGTGCTGGGCGACGCGCCGGACCCCGCGGACGCCGTGGCGGGCCGGGCCGCGTGAGCCGGCCCTCGCTCCCCGGCGCCGCCGCCGCGCTGGCCGCGCGCGACCTGCGCCTGCTGTGGCGCCGCCGCGGCGACGCGCTGCAGCCCGCGCTGTTCGCCCTGCTGGTGGTGGTGCTGTTCGGGCTGGCCCTGGGCGGCGACGCCGACACCCTGGCCGGCGTCGCCGCCGGCGTGCTGTGGGTGTCGGTGCTGCTGTCGGGCCTGCTCGCGCTGGACACGCTGTTCCGCGGCGACGCCGAGGACGGTTCGCTGGAGCAGTGGATGCTGTCGCCGGTGCCGCTGGCCTGGCTGGTGCTGGTGCGCACCGCGCTGCACTGGGCGACCACCGCGCTGCCGCTGATCGTCGCCGCGCCGCTGCTGGCCGAGCTGATGCAGCTGCCGCGCGCGCAGCTGCCCACCCTGCTCGCCGGGCTCGCGCTCGGCACGCCGCTCTTGAGCCTGATCGGCGCGGTCGTGGCCGCCTTGACCGTGGGGATGCGCCGGTCCGGTATCCTATTGGCTCTGCTGGCGCTGCCGCTGTACGTGCCGGTGCTGGTGTTCGGCGCCGGCAGCGTCGCCCAGGCGGGACAGGGACAGGATCCGAGCGGCGGCCTGCTGCTGCTGGCCGCCGGCCTCGTGCTGGCGGTCGTGCTGGCGCCGGTCGCGGCGGCGGCCGCCATCCGGATCGCACTGAATTGACCGCCGAGCCACCCATGCCAACGACCCTCGGGCACGACGCGGAGGGGGTAGCCAAGAAATGAATCCTGTCGTCCGCTGGTTCCACCAACTCGGCTCGCCCCCGTACTTCGATCGCTTCGCCGCGCGCTGGGCGCCGTGGGCCTACGCGCTCGGCCTGCTGGCGATGGCCTGGGGCGCCTACGGCGCGCTGTTCCAGGTGCCGGCCGACTACCAGCAGGGCGACAGCTTCCGCATCCTCTACATCCACGTGCCCAGCGCCTGGATGAGCCTGGCGGTCTACGCGCTGATGGCGCTGTACGCGGCGATCGCGCTGATCTGGCGGATCAAGCTGTGCGAGATCCTGGCCATGGCCTGCGCGCCGATCGGCGCCGCCTTCACCCTGGTCACCCTGGTCACCGGCAGCATCTGGGGGCGGCCGATGTGGGGGACCTGGTGGGACTGGGACCCGCGGCTGACCACGGAACTCATCCTGCTGTTCATGTACCTCGGCGTGATCGGCCTGTACCAGGCCATCGACGACCGCCGCGCCGCCGCGCGCGCGGCCTCGCTGCTGGCGATCGTCGGCGTCGCCCTGCTGCCGGTGATCCGCTACTCGGTGGTGTGGTGGAACTCGCTCCACCAGGGGCAGACGATCCGCATCTTCGGCGAGTCCTCGATGGACCCGAGCATGATGCCGCCGCTGGTGTGGATGCTGGTCGGCACCAAGCTGTGGTTCGTCGGCTCGCTGCTCAACCGCGCCCGCGCCGACAACCTCTACCGCGAGGGCGGCAAGGACTGGGTGCGGAAGATGGCGGAGAAGCGCGCATGAGCTACGCCGGCTACGTGCTCGCCGCCTACCTGTTCTTCGCCGCGGTGCTGCTGTGGGACTTCGTGGCCCCGCGCATCCGCATCCGCCGCCTGCTGCGCGGCGTGCGCCTGCTGTCCGCGCGCCGCGCGACCGGCGGCAGGCCGCAGACCGACGAGTTGACCCGATGAACCCGATCCGACGCCGCCGCCTGTGGTTCGTCGTCGCGCTGGTGGCCGCCGCCGGCCTGGCGACGACCCTGGTCGCGCTCGCGCTCCAGCGCAACATCGCCTACCTCTACACCCCGGCCGAGATCCTCGACGGCCGCGCCGGCGAATCCGTGTCCTCCGGCGAGGCGCGCTTCCGGCTGGGCGGCATGGTCGCCGAGGGCTCGTTCCAGCGCGATTCCGGCTCGCTCGACTCGCGCTTCCTGGTCTCCGACGGCGACGCGGTGATGCCGGTCGTCTACACCGGCCTGCTGCCGGACCTGTTCCGGGAGAACCAGGCGGTGGTCGCCACCGGGCGCATGCGCGACGGCACCTTCGTCGCCGAGGAGGTGCTGGCCAAGCACGACGAGACCTACGTGCCCAAGGAGGTCGCCGACAAGATGGGCCTGGCGCACGAGAAGCACGGCGTGGACGCGCCGGGCGCGTCCCCACCGGAGCGGGCCCCTTGACCGCGCGCGTCGCGACGATGCGCCCCTCCCCGGCGCCCCATGGCGTCCCGGATCGCGGATTCGCCGAATCCCGACGCCCCGATCCCCAATCCCGGCCTTCCTCCCATGCTGCCTGAGCTCGGGCAGGTCGCGCTGCTGCTGGCGCTGATCGCCTCCGCGGTGCAGACGACGCTGCCGCTGTTCGGCGCCCAGCGCGGCATCCCTGCCTGGATGGGCACCGCCCGCCCGGCCGCCTACGTGCAGCTGGCGCTGGTGTTCCTGGCCTACGCGCTGCTGACCTGGGCCTTCGTCGAGCAGGACTTCTCGGTGCGCTACGTGGCCGAGAACTCCAACACGCTGCTGCCGATGGCCTACCGGATCACCGCGGTCTGGGGCAACCACGAGGGCTCGCTGCTGTTCTGGGTGCTGGTCATCGCGCTGTGGAACGGCGCGGTGGCGCGCTGGTCGCGCAGCCTGCCGCCCGAGGTGGTAGCGCGCGTGCTGGCGACGATGGGCGCGGTGTCGCTGGGCTTCCTCGCCTTCCTGATCTTCACCAGCAACCCGTTCGAGCGCCTGCTGCCGGCCGCGCTCGAGGGCCGCGACCTGAACCCGCTGCTGCAGGACCCGGGGATGATCGTGCACCCGCCGATGCTCTACATCGGCTACGCCGGCTTCGTGGTGCCGTTCGCCTTCGCCATCGCCGCCCTGCTCGACGGCCGCATCGACGCGCGCTGGCTGCGCTGGACGCGCCCCTGGACCAACGTGGCCTGGGCCTTCCTCACCGTGGGCATCGCGCTGGGCAGCTGGTGGGCCTACTACGAGCTGGGCTGGGGCGGCTGGTGGTTCTGGGACCCGGTGGAGAACGCCAGCTTCATGCCCTGGCTGGCCGGCGCGGCGCTGATCCACTCGCAGGCGGTCACCGAGAAGCGCGGCAGCTTCCGCGGCTGGACCCTGCTGCTGGCCATCGCCACCTTCTCGCTGTCGCTGCTGGGCGCGTTCCTGGTGCGCTCGGGCGTGCTGACCAGCGTGCACAGCTTCGCCGCCGATCCCTCGCGCGGGCTGTTCATCCTGGTCTTCCTCGGCATCGTGGTCGGCGGCTCGCTGCTGCTGTACGCGCTGCGCGCGCCCGACGTCGAGGACGGCAAGCCCTTCGCCGCCGCCTCGCGCGAGACCCTGCTGCTGCTCAACAACCTGCTGCTGGTGGCGGCCTGCGCGATGGTGCTGCTGGGCACGCTGTACCCGCTGCTGGCCGACGCGCTGGACCTGGGCAAGATCTCGGTCGGCCCGCCCTACTTCGGCCTGCTGTTCCTGCTGCTGATGGCGCCGCTGGTGCTGCTGCTGCCGTTCGGCCCGCTGACCCGCTGGCAGCGCGACGAGGCCGCGCGGCCGGTGCGCCTGCTGGCGCCGTGGGCGACGCTGGCGCTGATCGTGGGCGCGGTGGGCTTCTTCATCGCGCCGCAGGGCCCGTGGAAGGTCGCGATGGGCCTGACCGGCGCGGTCTGGGTGGCCGCCGGCACGGCGTACTTCGCCTGGACGCGGGTGCGCGGCCGCGGCCGCTTCACCCCGGAGATGACCGGCATGCTGCTGGCCCACCTGGGCGTCGCGGTGTTCGTGGTGGGCGCGCTGCTGGTGGAGGCGACGAACGTGCAGCGCGAGGTGGCGCTGCGGCCGGGCGAGACGCTGGAGATCGGCCGCCAGGCGTTCCGCTTCGAGGGCGTGGGCCGCGTGCAGGGCCCCAACTACCTCGCCGACCGCGGCGACGTGACCCTGCTGCGCGACGGCCGCGAAGTGGCCCTGCTGCACCCGGAGAAGCGCCACTACGCCAGCGGCGGCCAGGTCATGACCGAGGCCGCGATCCATGCCGGCGTGCTGGGCGACGTCTACGTCGCGCTCGGCGAGCCGCTGGGCGACGAGGCCTGGGGCGTGCGCGCACACGTCAAGCCCTTCGTGCGCTGGATCTGGGCGGGCGCCGCGCTGATGGCGCTGGGCGGCCTGGTGACCGCCTTCGACCGCCGCTTCCGCCCGGCGCCGCGCGCCCCGGCGCGTGCCGCGCCCGAGGCACCGCTGGGAGAGACCCGATGAAACTGCAACGCTGGCTGCCGCTGGCGGTGTTCGCCGCCATCGCCGCGCTGCTGGCCGCCGGCGTCTGGCTCAGCCGCGACCCCGCCCGCGACGCGCTGCCCTCGCCGCTGATCGGCAAGCCCGCGCCGGCGTTCCGGCTGCCGGTGCTGCACGAGGCCGGCCGGCTGGTCACCGACCAGGACCTGCGCGGCGCGCCCTACCTGCTCAACGTCTGGGGCAGCTGGTGCCCGGAGTGCCGCAACGAGCACGGCGTGCTGACCCGCTTCGCCGAGACCCGGCGCGTGCGCGTGATCGGCTACAACTGGAAGGACGAGCGCGCCGACGCGCTGCGCTGGCTCGACCAGTTCGGCAACCCGTACTGGGTGGTGCTGGTGGACTACGAGGGCCGCACCGCCATCGAGTGGGGCATCTACGGTGCGCCCGAGACCTTCCTGGTCGACGCCGAGGGCGTGGTGCGCTGGAAGCACGTCGGCCCGATGACCGACGACGACGTGCGCGAGCGCCTGCTGCCCGCGCTGGAGGCGATCGGCGGATGAGAACCTGTTCGAAATCTGTCGCGAGCGCAGCCGGATGGCGCGTGGCGGAGCGCAGGAAGCGCAGTGTACGAGCGGTACATGAGCATTCCGAGCACCGCACGCGCGCCAGCTGGCAAGCGCAGCAAGACTTCGGACAGGTTCTCAGGAGCCTGCTGCTCGCCCTGCTGCTGGCCTGCTGGCCGCTGGCGACCCTCGCGCAGCCCGCGCAGGACCCGGCGCCGCTGGAGTTCGCCGACGGCGCCGAGGAGGCGCGCTTCCGCGCCCTGGTCGCCGAGCTGCGCTGCGTGATGTGCCAGAACCAGTCGCTGGCCGACTCCAACGCGCAGATCGCCCACGACCTGCGCCGCGAGGTGCTGGCGCTGATGCGCGGCGGCATGAGCGACGCGCAGGTGCGCCAGCACCTGGTCGAGCGCTACGGCGAGTTCGTGCTGTACCGGCCGCGCCTGGGCGCGCAGACCTGGCTGCTGTGGTTCGGCCCGGCGCTGGTGCTGCTGGTCGGCGGCGTGGTGGTGGCGCGCATCGTGCGCCGCCGCGCCCAGGGCCGCCCGGTGCCGCCCGACGACGGGCAGGAGTGGTGATGGCGACCTATCTCGTCCTGGCCGCGCTGCTGGCCGTCGCCGCCGCGGTGGCGCTGGCCTGGCCGCTGCGGCGCTCGCGCGCGGCCTTCGCCGCGATCGTGGTCGCGGTGCCGGTGCTGGCGCTGTGCCTGTACCAGTTCGTCGGCACGCCGGGCGCGCTCGACCCCGCCCAGCGCAAGGCCCCGGAGACGCTGGACGAGGCGATCGCGCAGCTGCAGGCCGACCTGCAGCGCGATCCGCGCCAGGTCGACGGCTGGCGCCTGCTGGGCCGCGCGCTGCAGCAGCAGGACCGCGCCCAGGAGGCGCGCGACGCCTTCGCGCGCGCGGTCGCGCTGGCGCCCGACGACCTGCCCGCGCAAATCGAGTACGCCGAGTCGCGCTCGCGCGCCGACCCGCAGCGGCGGTTCGACGCCACCGCGCTGCAGGCTCTGGAGCGCGTGCTGAAGCTCGACCCCGAGCAGGAGCGCGCGCGCCTGTTCCTGGGCATCGCCTATCGCCAGCACGGCCGCGACGCCGAGGCGGCGGCGGTGTGGGAGCCGCTGCTGGCCGCGCTCAGCACCGAGGCCGCCGGCGGGCTGCGCGAGCAGATCGACGAGGCGCGCCGCGCGGCCGGCCTCGACCCGCTGCCCGCGCCCGCGCAGGACGCCACCGCGCCCGGCCTGCGCGTGCGCGTGTCGCTCGATGCGGAGTTCGCCGCGCGCGTGCGCCTGGACCCGGAGGCGGTGGTGTTCGTGATCGCCCGCGCGCCGGGCGGCCCGCCGATGCCGGCGGCCGTGCAGCGCCGCCGCGTGGCCGAGCTGCCGCTGGACCTCACCCTGACCGACCGCGACAGCCCGATGCCGACGCAGCCGCTGTCGGCGCTGCAGGAGGTGGAGGTGCTGGCGCGGATGTCCGCCTCGGGCAGCGCGACGCCGGCCGAGGGCGACCTGGCCTCGGTCCCGGTGCGCGTGGCCCTGCCCGCCGAGGGCGCGGTCGACCTGGTGCTGGGCGCGGCGCGCTGAGCGCGGACGTCCGTCAGCACACGGCCGGCACCGCGGTCAGCGGCGAGGTCCGCAGGAAGCGCTCGTAGCCGAGCTGCTCGGCCAGCGGATCGGCATAGGGCACTTCGCCCGGCAGGGTTTCGACGACCAGGCAGCTCAGCGGCGCATCGTGCCCGAGCGTCAGCAGCGCCAGGCCGGAGGCGATCTCCGCGCTCGACCATTCCGTCCGGCCGTCGATGGCCTCGGCGCCCTGCGCGCGGCCGCGCGGCGGCTTCCGGCCCCGCGGCGGGTCCAGCCGGCGCGTGCCCAGCAGGATGTTGCGCCGGTCGGCGTCGTCGGCCTGGTGGACGCGGGCGTACAGCAGCGCCCACAGCTCGGTCACCGGCGGCGTCGGGCGCAGCGCGCGCCCCTCGTGCACGGGCACCGCGAACGCCGCGCTCACCGTCAGCCGGGCCTTGCTGCGGGTGACCGCGCACGACAGCGGCGGCGGCGCGTGCTGGATGCCGGCCACGCGCAGCGGGCGTCCCGCGAAGCCCTGCGCGGTGGTCCACACCCCGTAGTGCCCGAGCCGGAACTCGTAGGCGAAGAAGCCGAACAGCTCCGGCGAATCCGCCGCCAGGCCGGGCGGCAGCGGCAGCAGGAAGTGGACGGGACTGGAGGTCGGCAGCAGCCGCTGCATGCTGGCCTGGCCCGCGCGGTCGTCGCCCTGGCCCGGCACGATCCGCCGGATCGGCTCGGGGTCGATCGGGAGCGGGTGGTCCTGCACCTCGGCGACGGGATGCGCGACGTCGGTGAGCACCGGGTCCGGGGCGCTGGCCAGCACGCGGGCGTAGTAGCGGTCCTCGGGATCGTCGGGCGGCCGCTCGAACTCCAGCCAGACCGCCTTCTGCCGTTCCTGGGTGGCGGCGTAGGCGGGGTCGCGCCGGTACGGCGACAGCGCGAGCCCGGCCGAGACCAGCTTCGGCACCTGGGCGGGCGGCGTGGTCACCGGCAGCTGGATCGAGGCCGACAGCGGCGGGTCCAGGCGTTCGGCATCGACGCGCAGGACCGGCACGATGCGGTAGGCCGGGGCCGGCGGGCGCGGATGGCGCCCGGCCGCCGGCCTGGGATCGATGGCGTCCAGGAACAGCAGGATCGAGCCGTCGCGCCCGGCCTCGCCCTCCGCTTCGTGGGCGGCGCTGGCCGAGGCCGCGATCCTGCCGGCCTCCTTGCCGTCGCGCTCGATGCGCAGGTGGTCGAGGCCGTCCCAGCTCCAGTCCCGGCGCAGCTTCAGGGTCACCGCGACCAGCCAGAGGCGCGTCGGTTCCTCCGCGGTGGCGAAGCTCAGGCTGGCCCCGTCCGGCCCGATCACATGGCGCAGGAGCGGGCTGGCGCCCAGCATCAGGCGGCGCCCCGGCCGCGCGCGCAGGGCGTTGCCGCTCCGGTCGAGGTCCAGCGCCGCAGCCAGGCGCCCGAGCGGGTCGTCGGTGGCCAGCGCGCCCCGGCCCGCCGCCTTCTGCGCGACGGCGGACGCGGCCGAAGCGGGCTCGGCCGGCTGCAGGAAGAACGCCTCGATCAGCGATCCCCCGCCCTGCGCGAGCAGCTCGCGCTCGTCGCGGGCCGGCGCGCGCACGCACAGCGTGCGCGTCTCGCCGCGGCGGACGTCCTCGCCGGCGTAGTAGTCGGGCTTCCGGGCGGCCAGCGGCGTCAGCCGCAGCCGCACGTCGCGCGAGGTCGGCAGCGCGAGCGCGCCGGTGGCCGCGGCGGAGAGGTCGCGCGCGTCCGCGACGTCGGTCCAGTCCAGGTCGAGCGTCAGCGGACCGCCGGCCGGATAGGCGCGGATCGCGGTGTACAGCAGCCGGTGGCGACCGGCGGCGCCGGGCTCCGGCGTCGCCACCTCCACCGCGATCTCCAGCGCATCGACGTCCGGATCGGGCAGCCCGGGCGCGCGGTCCTCGGCGGCCGCCGGCGCGATGTCCGCGAGCAGGTCGCCGGCGGACCCGCCGGCCATCAGGCACGCCGGGAAGCCGAGCAGCGGACGCGACACCGTCAGCGTGGCGGGCGGATCGGCGGGATCGGCCTCCAGCGGCAGGCGCGGCGCGACGTGCACGCCGGTCGGGCGCACGTGCCGGCGGAACTCGACCGTGGCGACCGGTTGCGGGCCGCCGTTGCGCGGCGCGTCGTCGAGCGCCGGCCCGCCGCCGGCCAGGTCGGTGAACCGCACCCGGAACTCGTAGTCGCGCCCGTAGCGCAGCGCGGTCGCGGGCGGCAGTCCCTCGACCGCGCCCGCCGGCGCCGGCAGCCCCTTCAGGCGCGCGGCCAGGGCGTCGACGCCGATCAGCGAGCTGCCCGTCCACGCCGTCATGTAGCTGGGGATCCAGCTGCGCCCGGGCGCGTCCCCCAGCAGGCGGTTGGGCGCGACCTCGATGCGCCAGTCGCCTTCGGCCTGGCCCAGGTCGCTGCCGTCCAGGACGACCGCCGTCCTCGCGCGCACCAGCGAGTCCCACGCCGCCGCGCCCGCCTCGCGCACGTCGACGCGGTAGCCCATCACGCCCATCGGCGCATCGGCCGCGCCGGCCGAGGCGTCGACCTGGCGATTGAACCAGTCGACGATCTGCTCGTCGTCCCAGCCGAGCTGGATGCCACGGTCCTCCGCCGGCCGCTCGCCGGCGTCGTCGGCGATCGGGTCGGCCTGGTGCGGCTGGCGCGCGTAGACCGCCTTGGCGAAGCCGTCGTCGTACTCGATCGACTCGCGGAACAGGTCGTCCCAGGCGATGCCCGGCGCCGGCGCGTCGGCGACCGGGAACAGCACCGGGGTGAACAGCGGACGGGGCGCATCGAGCGGCGGGATGCGCGCGGCGTAGGTGCGGATCGCGCCCGGCGTGCCCGCCAGCCCGCTCCAGGGCGTGCCGGCGCCGAGCGTGGCGAACAGCCAGCCGCCGTGGAGCGCCACGTCCGCCGGCAGCGGCAGCTCGAAGCGGCGGACCAGCCCGATCGCCTCGGCCAGCAGCGGCTGGCGCAGCGCCTGCGCGAGCACCTTGCCCCAGGACATCACCGGCGGCTCGACCTTGAGCGAGGTCCCCGGCTGGACGGGCGCGTCGATCGCGCAGCGATAGCTCTCGTCGGTCAGCAGGAACCGGTTGCCGCCGCCGTAGCCGGTGGCCCGGCGATAGGCGGGAGGCGCGTACTTGACGATCGTGGGCGCGCCGCTGCGCCCGTCGACCGGCCCCACGGACGCGTCGATCGAGAACCGCGCGTCCAGCGCGCGGCAGATGGCCGCGGCCTCGGGCGCGGCGGGCGACGAGCGGATCTCGGCGATCGACGCCGCGCCCGGCACCGGCAGCTGGGACGGCCCGGGCACGAAGTGCAGTTCGAACCCGAAGTCGGTCTCGACGTAGGGCGTCAGGCCGGCCGCGGGCGGCGCGGTCGGGTCGGTCTGCGGGGCCACCAGCAGGCGCACCGACAGTCGCGCACCGTCGTAGCCCTGCAGGAACGGCAGAAGGATCAGGCGGACGGGCAGCGACATGGGCGGCTCCTGCAACGGGTGCGGTCAGAGCACGTCGGGCGCTTCGCTGGCCAGCAGCGGCCCGCGCAGCACTTCGACCTGCTTGGTCTCCACTTCCAGGGAGATGCTGAAGACGAGGAACACGGAGACCTCGATCGCGAACACCAGCTTGGCGATCTGGAACACGGTCTCGTCCGGCAGGTCCTTGTGCGCCACCAGGCGCGCCAGCTTGCCCTCGAGCGAGATCTCGATGGCGACGATGGGCGGCAGTTCGGCCGAGAGCTTGACGATGAAACCCACGCCGTAGCCCAGCACGGTGTCGCCGAACACGGCGAAGAAGGTGATCGCGAACAGGCCCTTGAGCTCGAACGGGCCGGCCTCGAGGCTGTAGGCGATCCCCACCCCGAGCAGGAAGCCGTAGGTCGTGCCGCTCTCGGTGGAGAGCTGCAGCTTGAACTTGACGATCGCCACGACGTACAGGCCGGGCACCGACTTGATCGCGAACATCGGCGACCCGCCGAGCTCCAGCAGCGCCTCGTCGGCTTCCGGCGCCACCGCGAGCTCGATCTTGAGCCCGGTGTCGGCGAACTTGATGGTGGGAATGGGTTCGCCGGGGACGATCTTGATGTCGTCTCCGGCCGCGTCGACGAACGGGACGGTGAGCCCGACGCTGAGCGCCCACTTGTTGGTCATGCGCACTTCCGGCCGCGCCGGCACGCCCAGCGCGGCGAACACCGTCAGCAGGTCCTGCACGATGTCGAACGGCCCGCCGATCGCGATGCGCGGCTGCGCGAAGCCCGTGGCCTGGCCCGCACGCGCGTCGATGTCGGCCGACATCGAGAACAGGTCGCCCATCGCGGTGTGGGCCATGATCTTCACCGCGTTGTCGAGCCCGAAGCGCCACGGCACCGGCTCGGCGGTATCGAAGGCGTAGGTGACGGTGGCGCCGGCGTAGTCGAGATCGCTGCGCACGGTGCCTGCGCTGCGGATCGTCCGCCGCCCGACGCCGGCCGGGAACGTCTCCGGCGCATCGAGCCGCCAGGTGTCGTCGGCACGTACCTCCAGCGCGAAGGCGGCGGACGGGAACGGGATCGCGTCGTCCTGGCGCGGGAACGGGCCGACCGCCGTGGCCAGGATGAAGGGATCGGCGACGACCGGCCGCTCGGTCGACACCAGGCGGTGCGGCGCGGCCGGCTCGATGCGCGGGCGGCGGAAGAACGCGCGCTGCGTGCCCATCGAGTGCAGGATGCCGTAGTCGCGTCCCGGCGACGCGGCATCGAACAGGTCCTCGGGGTCGGCGAACCGGTAGGCCGCCGCGGTCGGCGCGCCGGCCGCGCCCTGGCGGACGATCGGCAGGCCGCGGTCGGCGGCGACCGGGGTCGGCGCATCGGCTGCGTTCGCGGCCTCGAGCACCGACCAGTCGCCGCCGCCGGGGAACGCCAGGCTGCCCCACGCCGCCATCGCGAACTCGGGCGCGGCCGTCCCCACGCCGACGCGATGCAGGCGCATGCGCTGCGGGCCGCCGCCGATCGCGATGGCCGCGTCCACGGGTCCGCCCATCGGGCCCACCGCCGCGATCAGCGCGGCGTAGGCGGCGGGGTCCAGCGGCGGGATCGAGAGCTTGACGCAGCCGAGCTGGCGCCGCGCCGGCACCGGCGCGGCGGCGCCGTCCACGACCAGGTCGGTGTCGAAGTACGCCGCCACGAACTCCGTGCCCCCCGCCTCGAAGCGCGTGCCGGTCTCGAAGATGTTGGTCACGCGCGTGGCGCGCAGCACGACGCCGGGATGGGTGACGATGCCGCTGCCCGCGCCCGCGCGGTACGCACCGTCGCGCACCGCGACCCAGCCGCTGTCGTGCCGGGTGAAGACGGCGTTGCCGCGGCGCTCGAGCGTGATCGTGCGCACCACCGGCACGAAGTACGGCAGCAGGATGCTCTTGACCTGGATCACCTCGTGCGCGGCGCGGCCGTTGAGCACCTGGAACTCGGCCTTGGACACGCCGGTCTCGGGATCGTCCGGGTTCGCCCAGTCGCTGAAGAGGCTTTCGCCGTGGCCGGACAGGTCGACCCGGGTCACCGGCACCAGCGCCGTGGGCTGGCCGGCGCCCAGGTAGCCGTTGAAGATCCAGGTCACCGAATCGCCGAGGACGCTGACCGGCGCGCCGCCGTCGGTGGGCTGCGCGACCGGCAGCTGGACCGCGAATCCCGGCAGCGCCGGCGTCTCCGCCGGCGCCAGCGTCGGATCCACCGCCTCCAGCCGCAGCTGGTGCGCGCCGAGCAGGCCGTCGGCCTCGGGCCGCACCTCGGCCACGCGCGCCCCGGCGACCGACGAGGGCGCCGACAGCGTGGCCTTGGCGAGCAGGCCGAACGGCAGGGTGAAGCGCGCGTGCGACGTCCTCGGCGCGTGCCCCGCGAAGTTGTCGAGGATGGTCCGGTAGGCCGCGATCGGCTGCAACGGCACCAGGTTCACGCTCGGCACGTCGATCGTCGTCGGCACCCCGCTGTTGGCGAAGCGCACCTCGTCCGGGAAGGGCTCCGGCCCGGGCAGCGCGCGCACCGGTTCCCACTGCACGGCCGGCAGCGCCAGCAGCACCATGAAGCGACCGTCGACGGCCAGTTCCAGCCCGCGCACCGCCGGCGGATGGAACGGATGCTCGGCGCTGGCCTTGCGCTGCTCGGGGCGCGGCGGACGCAGCGCCACGCCGAAGCGGCTCGCCTGGGTGGACACGTCCAGCAGCACGATCTTCGGCTGCTCCTCGAAATCCAGCAGGTCGCCGAGGCCGCGCCCGGGCCCCGCCTTGCCCATCCACGCGTCGCGCGCCGCCGGCGTCGCACCGAACGGCGCCGGGCCGCGCACGCCGCCGGCCTCGACGACCGCCCCCGACGGCAACGCGAAATCGAGCGCCTCCCCGTCCGGCCGGAAGCCGTACCGGCTGACCAGCCCGCCCTGGTCGGCCGCGCCGAACTTCGGGTCCAGCACGGTGTTGGCGGCATAGGGATCGGGCAGCGAAGGCAGCACGCCGGCCAGGCCGTAGGCCGTCAGCACCTGGCCCTCGACCACGGCATCGCCGTCGAGGCGGCCGGTCGCCAGCACCGCGCGCGGCGGGGTGGCGCGCAGCAGCGCGTTGGTGAGGCCGAACGCGAGGCCTGCGGGCGCGCCTCGCGCCCCCGGCGCGGGCGCCGACGCATGGCCCAGCACCATCAGGCTGCGGGCGCCGTCGCCACGGCCGCCCACGAGCACCTGCGCCGCGGGCAGCCTCGCGCCGACCCGGCGGCCGGCCACGTCCACCGGCTTCGGCGGCCGGACGTCCACGGCCGCCGTGTGGGCGACGGTCTCCGCACCATCGGCCATCGCCACGTAGTGCACCGGCGCGCCGTCGATCCGCGCGTCCGCCAGTTCCGCCGTCCCCTGCGCCGCGGCCGGCCCCTGCAGCCGCCAGCGGGCGACGCGGCCCGTGGCGCGCGCGGCCGCCGCGGCGAAGGCCAGTCGCGACGCGTCCAGCAGGAGCAGCGACGCGCCCAGGTCGGCGCGCTGCGGCTCGCCCTGCCAGGTCGCCGCCAGGCCGGCGCGCAGCGCCAGCAGGAGCGCGCCCACGCCGCTCGCGTCGCCGAGGTCGTCGGGCGCGATGGCGGCCGCCGGCAGCGCCAGCCCGCCGGCGTCGATGGCGGCCTCGCCCGACGGCAGGAACAGCGTCGAGGCGACCTCGCCGATGCGGAACGCCGGCGCGTCGGGCTGCATCGGCAGGACCAGCCGGTGGAGGTCGGCGCGGTAGCGCGCGTCGCCGGCCGCGGGCGCGAGCGCGACCTCGGTCCCCCACGCCGTCAGCGCCGCATCGCCCAGCACCTCGATCCGCGCGGCCCCCTGGCGCACGACGAGCCGCAGGCCCTCGGGAAACCGCACGCGCGTCGCGGCGAACTCGCCGTCGCTCGCATCGACGTCCCGTTCCGGCGGCGCGAGGCCGAGCGTCAGCTCGATCGTCGCCTGCGCCGGCACAACCACTTCGTCGCCGCCGAGCACCACATCGGCCGAGAAGCGCAGCGTGCCGCCCGAGATGCGCACGCCGGTGTACACGCCGGCCGGGGCGTCCGACACCAGGCCGCTCGCGAACCACAGACTGCCCGCCGCGACGTCCAGAGGCTCGCCGCCGCGCAACGCACCCGGGCGCATCGCCCGGACGGCCTGCACGACGGGCAGCGCCAGGAACGGCGGGGCCCCCGGGCTGCGGACGAAGCGAAGCTGGCGCACGCGACGGAACACGTCGATCCACAGCTCGCGTCCCAGCCGGTCCGCGATCGGGCCCAGCCGCCGCTCCGCGGCGAGTCCTGCGCTCCACGCCGGGCCTGCGCCCTCCAGGCGGGTGGTCAGCACCGGGAGCCGGCGCAGCGCGACCAGCGTCTCCCCCACCCGCACCGGCGCGGCGTAGGCGTCGGTCGAAGCCGCCTCGCGCAGGCTCGCCACGAGCACCTCGTGCACGGTGTCGTCGCCGATGCCCGCAGCCTCGGCCAGTGCGCCGCCCGCGGCGTCGAACAGGGATTGCAGCGATCGCGCCGGCCCGCCCTCCGGCGGCTGCGCATCCGGCCCGGCCAGGTCGATGCGGGCGACCCCGAGACCGGCGGCCGCGAGTGGGTCGATGCCTGTGGCCATGCCAGCGCTCCTTGCCCGCCGGACCCGGGACCGGCCAGGGTGCCGGACCCATCCATGTCGGCTTCGCAGGCGCCTAACGTAGTCCTCCGCCGACCGGAACGCCCGCGCCGCGTGGAGGTTTCCGACGACCGGTCGTGCCGCGCCTCCCGGGCCCGTCCGAAGGCGACGACGACGCCCCCGGGGAAGGCCCGGAGCCCTACCCCGGAACCCTACCCCGGCGTGCCCCAGGGCCGCACCACCAGCAGCGCGCCCGTGGCGACCAGCAGCGCGCCCAGCACCCGCACCCAGTCGGCCGGACGCGCCGCGGACAGCACGCCGAAGTGGTCGAGCAGCAGCGAACCGGCCAGCTGCCCGAGCACGATCAGGCAGATCAGCGATGCCGCGCCCAGCCGCGTCACCAGCACCGTGGCGCTGAGGATGTAGGCCGCACCGAGCAGGCCGCCCAGCCAGATCCAGGCCGGCAGCTGCAGCAGCCCGGAGACCGGCGGCAGCCGCGTGCGCGTGGCCAGCAGCGCGGCGCCCAGCGCCAGCGTGCCGACCAGGAAGGATGCGAACGCCGCGAACAGCGATCCGCTGGTCGTCTGCCCCAACCGCGCGTTGATCAGCGCCTGCAGCGGCAGCACCATGCCCACCGCGAGCGCGATGCCACCGGCGATCCAAGGATTCATGCTGCGATCTCCCGTCGAATCCGCCAGTCTAGAACGTCCCCTTGCACCCGCAGGAGCGCGCTCGCGCGCGACGCTCCTTCCAGCGCCGAAGACAAGCGCATCGCGCGCGAGCGCGCTCCTACAGGTGCCGTTGGACGGGGGCGTCGAAGTCCAGCAGCGGCCCCTGCGGCACGATGCCGCTGGGATTGATCTGGCGGTGGCTCTGGTAGTAGTGGCGCTTGATGTGCGCGAAGTCCACCGTCGGCGCGACCGCGGGATGCGCGTACAGCGCGCGGGTGTAGTCCCACAGCGCCGGGTAGTCGGTCAGCCGCCGCAGGTTGCACTTGAAGTGCCCGTGGTAGACGGGGTCGAAGCGCAGCAGCGTGGTGAACAGGCGCCAGTCGGCCTCGGTGAGGACATCCCCGCACAGGTAGCGGCGGGCCGACAACTGCGGCTCCAGCCAGTCCAGGGTCTCGAACACGCCGGCCACCGCCTCGTCGTAGGCCTCCTGGCTGCGCGCGAAGCCGGCCTTGTACACGCCGTTGTTGAGGCCGTCGTAGACGCGCGCGTTGATCGCATCGATCTCGCCGTGCAGCGCCTTGGGCCGGTAGTCGCCCGGGGCGGCGCCGACCGCGTCGAAGGCCTCGTTGAACATGCGCAGGATGTCGGCCGATTCGTTGCTGACGATGCGCGAGGTCACCTTGTCCCACAGCACCGGCACCGTCACCCGGCCCGTGTAGCCCGGATCGGACTTCGCGTAGAGCTGCCACAAGGCGTCGGCGCCGTTGACCCGGTCGGGAACCACTCCCGGCCCCGGCGCGAAGGTCCAGCCCTGCTCGGCCATCAGCCAGTGGGTGACCGACAGGCCGACGATCTCCTGCAGGCCCTTCAGTTCGCGGAAGATCGCGGTGCGGTGCGCCCAGGGGCAGGCGCGCGCCACGTACAGGTGGTAGCGCCCGCGCTCGGCGGCGAAGCCGCCCTCGCCGGTCGGGCCCGGCCGGCCGTCGGCGGTGACCCAGTTGCGCAACGCGGAGTCCGGCCGCTGCAGGCGCCCGGCATCGTCGACCGGTATCTCCGCATCCGGGTCCCAGCGTCCGTCCACCAGCATGCCCATCGTGCCGCTCCGCTGCCGCCGCGCCGTTCGCGCACGGGCCATCGTGCCCACGGTGCGGTCAAGGCGGCGTGCCGATGCGCAGGAGCGCGCTTGCGTCGCGGTCAGCGAGCATCCCGGCGCCGCAGCGTCGCGGCGTCGCTCCACGGCCACCAGCCCGCGCCGGTGATCGCGTAGCGGTCGGCGGCGCGCTCGAAGCGGTTGCGCACGCTGATGCCGCCGCAGGCGAAGTACAGCGGCAGGAACAGCGGACCGAGCGCCATGTACTGGTACACGTGCGCGCGCTCGTGGTCGCCCAGCCGGATCTGCGGATCGATGCAATGGCCGGCGCGGTGCGCGTAGGTGACGCAGGCCGCGTCGAGGTCCGGACCGGTGCTCAGGATGACGTTGCCCAGCGTCATCGCGCCGCCCGGGCCCCAGGGATAGCGCGAGAACACCAGCGCGTGCTCGGCCGCCGACCAGCGCACGCGCGCGCCGCGCAGCAGGCCCGCGGCACCGGCAGCGACGCCCAGCAGGGTGTTCGGCGCCGTCCAGGCCATGCCCGCGAGGCGCAGCAGCCCGCCCTTCGGCGCGCGGCTCCGCATGCGTCAGTCGCCTTCCGGTATCACCAGCCAGAGCACGAGGTAGACCAGGATGCCCGGGAAGGCCGCGGACAGGACCGAGACCACGATGTAACCCACGCGCACCCAGGTGGGGTTCCAGCCGAAGCGGTGCGCGATGCCGGCGAGGACGCCGGCGATGACGCGATCGTTGAGGGACCTGGTCAGGGGACGGGGCTGGCTCATGGCGGCATGCGTTCGGCAGGGACGTCCGGCCGAGTCTAGCCCGGTGCGACGGGAACGGCGCGTGAGCCCGGGAGACCCACGCAGGAGCGCGCTCGCACGCGACCGCCCCGGGCGCGGACGAACGGTCAGCCCGAGCGCGCCCTCAGCCACTCGTGGATCGCGGTCGGCACTTCCTTCTGCGCGCGGCCGGAGACGTAGATGCCGATGTGGCCGCCGCGGAAGGACAGTTCGGAATAGTCGCGGCTGCCGACCAGATCGCGCAGCGGGCGCGAGGCCGACGGCGGCACCAGGTGGTCCTGTTCGGCGTAGATGTTGAGCACCGGCATCTCCACCAGGCCCAGGTGCACCTCGCGGTCGCCGATGACGACGCCGCCGCGCACGAAGCCGTTGCCCTGGTAGAACTGCTTGATGAACTGGCGGAAGGCCTCGCCGGCCTGGTCGGGCGAATCGAAGATCCACTTCTCCATGCGCAGGAAGTCCTCGAGCGCCTTGCGGTCGTCGAGGATGTCCACCAGCCCGACGTACTTCTGCACGAACAGCCGCCACGGCTTCAGCGTGAGGTAGCACAGGTTCATCAGGTCCGCCGGCACGTTGCCCAGGGTGTCGACGAACAGGTCGACGTCCATGTCGCGCGTCCAGTGCGAGAGCATGTTGTCGGGCGTGTGGAAGTCGACCGGCGTCACCATGGTGATCAGGTTGCGCACCCGCTCCGGGTGCAGCGCCGCCTGGCACAGCGAGAACGTGCCGCCCTGGCACACGCCGAGCAGGTCGATCGCGTCCACGCCGTGGGCGCGGCGCAGGTGGTCGATCGCGCCGCCGAGGAAGCGCTCGATGTAGTCCTCCAGGGTGAGGAAGCGGTCGGAGCGGTCGGGATAGCCCCAGTCGATGATGTACACGTCCTCGCCCAGCGCGAGCAGGTTGCGCACCAGCGAGCGGTCGGCCTGCAGGTCGACCATGTAGGGGCGGTTGACCAGCGCGTAGCAGATCAGCAGCGGCACCTCGGCGGTGGGCGCGCGCTCGCCGCGGAAGCGGTACAGCACCGTCTTGCCGTCGCGCCACACCGCCTCGCGCGGGGTCGCGCCGAAGTCGGTGTCGCCCAGCTCGCGCAGCGTGCGCAGGCCGGCGGCCAGCTTCTGCTGGGTCTGCAGCGTGTCGGCGATCACGCGCTCGATGCCGATGTTGAGCGGACCGGTCATGTCAGCGCTTCCCCTTCTTCAGCGGCGCCGGCGCCGCGGGCATGGCCGAGAACAGCGTGCGCTGTCCGCCGCGCGCCGGCGCGGCCGCGCGCGATGCGCTGGCGCGCGTCTTGGACTTGCCGGCGGGCGTGCGACGCCCCGCGGCGGG
>NZ_JAIWPR010000050.1 GCF_021191635.1 Alterluteimonas quercicellularis | reverse complement strand
CGGGCAGCGCCGGCGCGTCGCCGGGCACCGGCGGCGGCGGTTCCGGCTCGGGCCGCGGCGGCAGCGGCTCGGGCGGCGGGACCCGCTCCACCGGCGGCGCCGGCTCCGCTTCCGCCCGCGCCTCGGCGGCCTCGGGCGAGACCTCGGGGGCGAGCCGCTCCTCCACCGGCAGCACCGGCGCGGCGTCGGGCAGGAACACCACGCTGATCACCGCCGGCTCGGGCGGCGGCGGCGGCGGCCGGTCGCTGAGGCTGCCGAGCAACAGCACGGCCGCAAGCGCGTGCACGGCGACGGTGACCATCGCCGCGCCGCCCCGCGCCGCGCCCTCGCCGCGCCCGCCCGCCCGGCGCGCACCCGGCCGCCGCGGCGGCGGTGCGGACGGTGCGCCTCGCAGCGCTGCGGCGGACATGCCTTCGGCCATGCTCAGAAGTCCAGGGTGAAACCCGGCCGGAACGTGCGGCCGGGCGCGAGCGCCAGCCCGACCAGCAGCGCGTCGGCGTCGTCGCGGTCGCCGACGTTGTCGACGTCGAAGTCCAGCGACGGCCGGTCGTCGATCCGGTACTCGGCGAACGGGCCGAACACCGAGTAGGCCGACGCGTTGCCGGCGCGCCCGGCACCGGCGAAGTGGTGGCCGTCGCACGCGGCCAGGGGCTCGGGAAACGCCATCGGAGCGCGGGTCGCGGTGATTCGAGAATGATTCGCATTCTCCCACACAACACGACAGCGCGGCATGGACGCGACGGTGCGGACGCCCGTCCGGACGTCCGTCGGCGCGGCCGGACACCGGGACTCCCGTGATTTCTTCAATCGAAACAGTCACATGCATGTTGGCACGCATCCTGCTTACCCATGGACGAACCCCTCGCGAAAACGCCGTCCGCATGAGCCGCCCGAGCCCGATCCGCGATACCTCCGCCCAGGACGCCGTGCGCGCCGAACCCGGTCGCGTCCGGCGCCTGCGCCGCTGGCTGCCGGCCGCGGCCGCGGGGCTGGCGGTGCTGGCCGGGCTCGGCTGGGTGGTGGCCGGCTGGGGCGGCGGCGCCCGCTCGTACGATGCCGCGCGCCTGCGCGTCGCCGAGGTCGGCCGCGGCGACCTGGTGCGCGACATCAGCGCCGAGGGCCGCGTCATCGCCGCCAACAACCCCACCCTGTACGCGATCGCCGCCGGTGCAGTGACGCTGAAGGTGGTGGCCGGCGACATCGTCAAGCAGGGCCAGGTGCTGGCCGAGATCGACAGCCCGGAACTGCGCAGCAAGCTGGTGCAGGAGGAGTCCACCCTGGCCAGCCTGCAGGCCGAGGCCGACCGCGCCACGCTGGACGCGCGCATCGCCCGCGCCGAGGCGCGCAAGATGCTCGACCAGGCCGAGATCGACCGCACCGCCGCCGAGCGCGACCTGCAGCGCTACCAGCGCGCCTTCGACGCCGGCGTGGTCGCGCAGGTGGACCTGGCCAAGGCCGAGGACACCCTGAAGAAGACCGACATCGGCCTGGCCTCGGCGCGCGAGGACGCGACGCTGCAGGGCCAGGGCGCGGGCCTCGACGCGCGCAACAAGCAGCTGCTGGCCGATCGCCAGGGCGCGGTGGTCGCCGAGGCCCGGCGGCAGGTGGAGGCGCTGACCCTGCGCGCGCCCTTCGACGGCCAGGTCGGCCAGGTGCAGGCGGTCCAGCACAGCAACGTGGTCGCGAACGCACCGGTGCTGGGCGTGGTGGACCTGTCGGTGTTCGAGGTCGAGATCAAGGTGCCGGAGAGCTTCGCCCGCGACCTGGGCATCGGCATGCCGGCCGAGATCCGCAGCGGCGCCGAGGTGTTCCCGGCCGAGGTCTCGGCGGTGTCGCCGGAGGTGGTCAGCGGCGAGGTCTCGGCACGGGTGCGCTTCAGCGAGCGGCAGCCGCCGGGCCTGCGCCAGAACCAGCGCCTGACCGCGCGCATCGTGCTCGATACCCGCCGCGACGTGGTCCAGGTCGAGCGCGGCCCGTTCCTCGACCAGCTGGGCGGCCGCTTCGCCTACGTGGTGCAGGGCAACGTCGCCGTGCGCCGCCCGATCGAGGCCGGCGCCAGCAGCCTCTCCGCGGTCGAGATCGTGTCCGGCCTGGAGCCCGGGGAGCGCGTGGTGGTCTCCGGCAGCGACCTGTTCGACAACGCGGACCGCGTCCGCATCTCCGGAGACTGACCATGCGCCAGACCGCCTGCACCGCCTACCCGTTCCGCCTGCGCTGGGACGCGCGCCAGCTCGCCGAGGCGGTGCCCGTGCCGCTGCGCGAGACCGACCTGTTCGCCGGCCTCGGCCGCGGCGCCGGCGCTGCGCCCCGCGCGCCGCGCGGGCGCCGGCCGGCCTACGCGCCCGCGCCCTCGCTGCCCGCCGCCTTCCGCATCCACGGCTGACCGCCCTCCGCTTCCCAGCCCGCCTCCAACCCGCTTCCGCCCGGAGTCCGTCCATGCTGCACATGCAAGCCCTCGCCAAGGTCTACCGCACCGAGCTCGTCGAGACCCACGCGCTGCGCGCGCTCGACCTGCACGTGCGCGAAGGAGAGTTCGTCGCCGTCACCGGCCCGTCCGGCTCGGGCAAGACCACCTTCCTCAACATCGCAGGCCTGCTGGAGACCTTCACCGGCGGCGACTACCACCTCGACGGCGTCGACGTGAAGGGCCTCAACGACGACGCGCGCTCGCGGCTGCGCAACGAGAAGATCGGCTTCATCTTCCAGGGCTTCAACCTGATCCCCGACCTCGACCTGTTCGACAACGTCGACGTGCCGCTGCGCTACCGCGGCATGCCCGCCGCCGAGCGCAAGCGGCGGATCGAGGAGGCGCTGACGATGGTGGGCCTGGCCTCGCGCATGAAGCACTACCCGGCGGAACTGTCGGGCGGCCAGCAGCAGCGCGTGGCGATCGCGCGCGCGCTGGCCGGCAGCCCACGGCTGCTGCTGGCCGACGAGCCCACCGGCAACCTCGACTCGCAGATGGCGCGCAGCGTGATGGAGCTGCTGGAGGACATCCACCGCAAGGGCGCGACGATCGTGATGGTCACCCACGACCCGGAGCTGGCCGCGCGCGCCCAGCGCAACGTGCACATCGTCGACGGCATGGTCACCGACCTGCAGCAAGAGCCGCTCGCGACGGCCTCGGCCTAGCCCTCCCTCCCGACAGGTGCCCGCGATGTTCGCCTACTACTCCAACCTCGCCCTGCGCAGCTTCCGCCGCAACAAGGTGCTCACCGCCTTGGCGGTCCTGGCGATCGCGCTGGGCATCGGCGCCTGCATGACCACGCTGACGGTGTTCCGCGTGCTGTCGGGCGACCCGATCCCGCACAAGAGCGACCGCCTGTTCAACGTGCAGCTGGACGCGGCCAACATGACCGAGTACCGCCCCGGCGAGGAACCTGAGGAGCAGCTCACCCGCTTCGACGCCGAGTCCCTGCTGCGCGAGTCCCGCGGCGTGCGGCAGGCGGCGATGAGCGGCGGCTACGTCGCCGTGCAGCCGGCCGACGCCGCGCGCGCGGCCTCGTTCGTCGACAGCCGCTACACCTCGGCCGACTTCTTCGCCATGTTCGACGCGCCGTTCGCTCACGGGCGCGGGTGGACCGCCGCGGACGACGACGGGCGCGCGCGGGTGGCGGTGATCTCGCACGAGCTCAACCAGACCCTGTTCGGCGGCGAGGACAGCGTGGGGCGCAGCCTGCGCGCGGGCGAGACCGAGTTCCGCATCGTCGGCGTGCTCTCGCCGTGGCGCCCGGTGCCCAAGTTCTACGACCTCACCACCGGCCGCTTCGGCGCGGTGGAATCGCTGTTCGTGCCGTTCTCCACGGCGATGGACGCCGCGGTGAAGCTGGGCACGTCCGGCAACACCAACTGCTGGGCCGAGTCCGCCGGCGATTCACGCGCGCCGAACGCGCCCTGCGCCTGGGTCCAGTACTGGGTGGAACTGGCGTCCGCGTCCGACGCCGGCGACTACCGCGCCTACCTGACCAACTACTCCACCCAGCAACGCGCGGCCGGGCGCTTCGAGCGGCCGGACAACATCCGCCTGCGCACCGTGATGGAGTGGCTGGAGTTCAAGGAGGTCGTGCCCAGCGACGTGCGCCTGCAGGTGTGGCTGGCCTTCGCCTTCCTGGTGGTCTGCCTGGTCAACACGGTCGGCCTGCTGCTGGCCAAGTGCCTGCGGCGCGCACCCGAGATCGGCGTGCGCCGCGCGCTCGGCGCGCCCAGGCGGGCGATCTTCGCCCAGTTCCTGGTCGAGGCCGGCGCGATCGGGCTGGCCGGCGGCCTGGCCGGTCTGCTGCTGGCGCTGCTGGGCCTGTGGGCGGTGCGTCAGCAGCCGGCGGCCTACGCCAAGCTGGCGCAACTCGACGCGACGATGCTCGCCACCACCTTCGCCTTCGCGGTCGCCGCCAGCCTGATCGCCGGCGTGCTGCCGGCCTGGCGCGCGATGCGCATCACCCCCGCCATCCAGCTCAAGTCGCAATGAGGTCCGGGGCGCCGCCCCGGCGCCCGCCCGACCGTCCCGGAGAGCCCCATGGAATTCCGTCCCATCCTGTCCTCCCTGCGCCGCCACAAGACCGCCGCGGCGCTGATCGTGCTGGAGGTCGCGCTGACCTGCGCGATCGTGTGCAACGCGATCTTCCTGATCGGCCAGCGCGTGGAGCGCATGCAGATGCCCAGCGGCGTGGCGGAGAACGAGCTGCTGCGCATCCAGGCCATCAGCGCGCGGACGCGCGGCGGTGGGCGCGCCATGATCGAGGAGGACCTGGCCGCGTTGCGCGCGGTGCCCGGGGTGACCCACGCCGCCGCCAGCACCCAGCTGCCGTTCGGCAACTCCAGCAACAACAGCGGCGTGCGCCTGAGCGCCGACCAGACCAGCAGCACCCTCAACGCCGCGGTGTACTCGGGCAGCGAGGATCTGGTCGAGACCCTGGGCGTGCGCCTGGTCGCGGGGCGCGACTTCGCGCCCGACGAGTACCTGGACATGGAGGCGCTGGAAAACGACAGCAACCTCGGCATTCCCGCCGCCATCCTCAACCGGACGATGGCCGAGCGCCTGTTCCCCGGCGAGGACGCGGTCGGCAAGGTCTTCTACAGCTGGGGCGAGGCGCCCATCCGCGTGGTCGGCGTGGTCGATGAACTGATCCGCCCCAACAACTTCGGGATCGGCCAGTACTCGATGGTCTTCCCCGTACGCTACAACGATACCGGCGTGAACTACCTGGTGCGCACGGAGCCCGGCCGCCGCGCCGAGGTGCTGGCGGCCGGACTCGAAGCACTGAAGCGGATCGACCCCAACCGCGTGGTCGCCAACGCCGACCTCGTCTCCGACCTGCGCGAGAAGTTCTTCGCCCAGGACCGCGCGATGGCCTGGCTGCTGGTGGTGGTGATCGCCGCGCTGCTGGTGGTCACCGCGCTGGGCATCGTCGGCCTGGCCAGCTTCTGGGTCCAGCAGCGCAACAAGCAGATCGGCATTCGCCGCGCGCTGGGCGCCACCCGCGGCCAGATCCTGCGCTACTTCCAGACCGAGAACTTCCTCCTCGCCGGCATCGGCATCGTGCTGGGCATGCTGCTGGCCTACGGGCTCAACCAACTGCTGATGTCGCGCTACGAGATTCCCCGGCTGCCGCTGTCGTACCTGCCGGTGGGTGCGATCGCGCTGTGGCTGCTTGGGCAGATCGCCGTGTTCTGGCCGGCGCGGCGCGCCGCGGCGGTGCCGCCGGCGGTCGCCACGCGCTCGGCCTGAGGCGCGCAGGGATGCGCTACGCGATCGAACTCGGCCTGCGCGGGCTGGCGCGCCACCCGCGCACCATGGCGCTGTCGGTGTTGCTGCTCGCGCTCGGCCTGGCCGCGGTGACCAGCATGCTGACGCTGCTGGCGATGCTGTCGGGCGATCCGCTGCCCGGGATCAGCGAAGGCCTGTACCTGGCCACGGCCGATTCGCGGCAGGCCGAGCGCAGCGCCGAATCCACCGATCCCGACCGCGACGCGCCGCAGTTCCTGTGGAAGCTCGACGACGCCCGCGCGATGATGGCCGCGTTCCCGCAGGTGCGGCAGGCCGCGCTGATGACCACCCCGCTGCAGCTGCGCACGCCCGACGGCACCCGCAGCCGCAACGGCCACGCGGTACTGACCACCGGGCCGATGCCGGCGATGTTCGGCGTGCCGCTGCGCAGCGGCCGCTTCTGGACCGCGCAGGAGGAGGCCGACGGCGCGCGCGTGGCGGTCGTGGACGAGGCGGCCAGCGTGGCGCTGCTGGGCACCGCCGACGGCGTGGGCCGCGACGTGCGGATCGGCGAGGGCCTGTTCCGGGTGATCGGCGTCAGCGGCGCATGGACGCCGCAGCCGCGCTTCCACTTCCTGCAGTCCGCCGACGAGGCCTGGCGCGGCCGCGGCGCGGACGTCGCGTTCCTGCCGGTGCGGGCCGCGCTGGACGCGGGCGTGGCGCCGGTGGGCAGCCGCCAGTGCGACGACCACGGCGTCGGCGGCTTCGGCTTCGACCGCATCGATCTCGGCGCCTGCCGCTGGCTGGCGCTGTGGGCGGAACTGCGCGGGCCCGGGCAGCGCGAGGACTATGCGGCCGCGCTCGCGGCCTTCGCGCAGGCCCGCCACGACGCCGGCGCGTTCGAGCGCGCGCCGGCGGCGCGGCTGTACGGCGTGCGCGACTGGCTGGCGGCCAACCGCGTGGTCCCCGACAGCGTGCGCCTGAACCTGTGGCTGGCGCTGGGGCTGCTGGTGCTGTGCATGGTCAACGTCGCCGGACTGCTCGCCGCGCGCTTCCTGCGCCGCGCAGGCGAGCTGGGCGTGCGCCGGGTGCTCGGCGCGCCGCGCCGCTCGGTGGTCGTACAGTGCCTGGTGGAGGCCGGCGCCGCCGGCGTCGCCGGCGGCCTGCTCGCCCTGCCGCTCACCCTGTTCGGGCTGTGGGTGATCCGGCTGCAGGACCACGGCTACACCGACCTCGCGCGCCTGGACCTGCGCCTGTTCGCCGTGCTGATGGCGCTGTCGCTCGCGGTCGGCCTGCTGGTGGGCCTGCTGCCCGCGCTGCGCGCCGCGCGCCTGGCGCCGGTCCTCCAAGTCAAGAGTCTCTAATGTCGCTCCCGCCCCTGCGCCCCATCCTCGCCGCGCTGCGCCGGCACGCGCTGATGCCCGCGCTCGTCGCGCTGCAGATCTGCATCGCCTGCGCGATCCTGCTCAATGCCGCCTTCGAGCTGCAGCGGCAGGTCGCGCCGCTGCTGGTCGACGACGGCATCCCGCCCGGCCGCCTGCTGCTGGTCGACCAGCTGGTCTCGCGCGAGGGTATGTGGCGCCCGGCGCAGATCCGCGCCGGCGCCGACGCGCTGCGCGCGCTGCCGGGCGTGGAAGCCGTCGCACCGGCGCTCGGGCTGCCGATGAAGCAGTCGATGTCGTTCGTGCTGCGCACCCGCAGCCCGTCGGGCGTGGTGGCCAGCGCCAGCGGCTTCGTCGGCGAGGGGCTGCGCGAGGCGCTCGGCCTGGAACTGGTGCAGGGCCGCGACTTCGCGCCCGCCGAGCACTTCGACCTCGACCTGTCGACCGGCGGCATCGACATCCCGCCCGGCACCCCGGTGATCCTGACCGAGGCGCTGGCGCGGCACTACTTCCCCGACGGCGACGCGCTCGGCGGGCGGCTGGGACAGACGGACGATTCCGGCTACCTCGTGGTGGTCGGCGTGGTCCGCCACCTGCTGCGCTACCAGCTCGATGCGCTCGATTCCGGCCAGGCGGAGTTCTCGATGCTGCTGCCCGGGCGGATCGTCTCGGTGCCGGTGCTGACCTACGCCGTCCGCGCCGATCCCGCGCAGCGCGGGCAGGTGCGGACCGCGGCGCTGGCGGCGCTGTCGCGCGAGTTCGGCGCCAGCCGCATGTCCGGCATCGATCCCAGCGTGGACGCCTACGAGACCTTGCGCGCCGCCGCGTTCCGGCCGCGCCGGGCCGCACTGTGGCTGCTGGGCACGGTGATCGCGGTGATGTCGGTGGTGACCGCCGTCGGCATCGCCGGGCTGTCGGCCTACTGGGTCGAGCAGCGCCGGCGCACGATCGGCATCCGCCGCGCGCTCGGCGCGCGCCGCGGCGACATCGTGCGGCACTTCCTCGCCGAGAACGCGGTGGTGGTCGGCGCCGGGGTGCTGCCGGGCATGATCGCCGCCTATGCGATCAACCAGTGGCTGATGCGCGAGTACGAGATCGCGCGCCTGCCGCTGGCCTACCTGCCGCTGGGCGCGCTGGCGCTGTGGCTGCTCGGCCTGTGCGCCGCCTACGGGCCCGCCCGCCGCGCGGCCGCGGTCGCTCCCGCGGTCGCGGCCCGCGGCGCATGAGCCCGCGCGGCCGCGCCCGGCAGGCCACTCCGGTTCCGATAAGCTCTCCGGCGTGACGCCCCCGGACCGCCCCATGCCCATCGTGCTCGTCATCGACGACAACCCCGCCGTGGCCACCGCGCTGGAAGTGCTGTTCTCGCTGCACGACCTGCAGACCCTGCACGCGGATTCCCCCGAGGCCGGGCTCGCGGCGCTGGAGCGCGAGCCGGTGGACCTGGTGATCCAGGACATGAACTTCCGCGCCGACACCACCTCGGGCGACGAGGGCGTGGCGCTGTTCGAGGCCATCCACGCCCGCCACCCGGACCTGCCGGTGGTGCTGCTGACCGCCTGGACCCACCTGGAATCCGCGGTCGGGCTGATCAAGGCCGGCGCGGCGGACTACGTCGCCAAGCCCTGGGACGACCACAAGCTGCTGACCACGGTCGGCAACCTGCTGGAACTGTCGGCCAGCCGGCGCGAGCTGGCCCGCCGCCGCGAGCGCGAGCGCCGCGAGCGCCACGCGCTGGAGCGCCACGACCTGCGCGGCACCATCTGGGCCGATCCCGCCAGCGAGCGCGTGCTCAGCCTGGCGGTGCAGGTGGCGCGCTCGGACCTGCCGGTGCTGGTCGCCGGCCCCAACGGCGCCGGCAAGGAGAAGATCGCCGAGATCATCCACGCCAACTCCGCGGTGCGCGCCGGGCCCTTCGTCGCCCTCAACTGCGGCGCGCTGCCCGCCGACCTGATCGAGGCCGAGCTGTTCGGCGCCGACGCCGGCGCCTACACCGGCGCCAACCGCGCGCGCGAGGGCAAGTTCGAGGCCGCCGACGGCGGCACCCTGTTCCTCGACGAGATCGGCAACCTGCCCCTGGGCGGACAGGTCAAGCTGCTGCGGGTGCTGGAGACCGGGCGCTTCGAGCGCCTGGGCTCCAACCGCGAGCGGCAGGTGCGGGTGCGCGTGGTCAGCGCCACCAACGCCGACCTGCCGGCGCTGATCGCCGACGGCGCGTTCCGCGAGGACCTGTACTACCGCCTCAACGCCATCGAGCTGAAGCTGCCGCCGCTCGCCGAGCGGCCCGACGACATCCTGCCGCTGGCCCGGCATTTCCTGCCGGCCGGCAAGCGCCTGCAGCCGGGCGCCGAGCGCGCGCTGCTGCGGCACCGCTGGCCGGGCAACGTGCGCGAGCTGCGCAACACGGTGCAGCGCGCGGCGCTGCTGTCGCCCGGCGAGGCGATCGAGGCCGAGGCGCTGGGCCTGCCCGCGGCCGCCGCCGCGCCGGTGCCGGCGGCGGCCGAGCCCGACCGCGCGCAGATCGAGGCCGCGCTCGCCAGCGCCGGCGGGGTGCTGGCGCAGGCGGCCGCCGAGCTGGGGCTGTCGCGGCAGGCGCTGTACCGGCGGATGGACCGCCTGGGCCTGCGGCGCGAGGGATGAAGCGGGCGCGCCGGCTGTCGACGCTCACCCGGGTGACCGCCCTGGCCGCGCTGTTCGCGCTGGCCGCGGCAGCGCTGGCCGCGCTGCTGTCGCGCTGGCTGCTGCCCTGGGCGGCGGTGCTCGCGGCCGGCGGCGCCCTGCTGCCGCTGCTGGCCTGGCGCGTCCGGCGCGTGCTCGCGCCGCAGCGCGCGCTGTTCCGCGCGCTGGCCGGCGCGGTCACCGCCTACCGCGACGGCGACTACAGCTTCGGCATCCACTGGGACGGCGGTGGCGAACTGGGCGAGCTGGTGGACAGCCACAACCGGCTCGGCACCGTGCTGCGCGAGCAGCGCGGCGCGCTGGTGCAGCGCGAGCTGCTGCTCGACACCATGGTGCAGAACACGCCGGTGGCGATGGTGCTGCTCGATCCGCAGCGCCGCGTGGTGCTGGGCAACCTGGCCGCGCGCAAGCTGCTGGGCGACGGCACCCGACTGGAAGGACGCGGCTTCGACGCCCTGCTGGCGGCCGCGCCGCAGGCGCTGGGCGAGGCGCTGCTGCACGGCGGCGACGGCATGTTCAGCGTCGGCGAGGACGAGCACGAGGACATCTACCACCTCTCGCGCCGGCGCTTCCGCCTCAACGGCCGCCGCCACGAGCTGATCCTGCTGCGCCTGCTGACCTCGGAGCTGCGCCGGCAGGAGGTGCAGACCTGGAAGAAGGTCATCCGCGTGATCAGCCACGAGCTCAACAACTCGCTGGCGCCGATCGCCTCGCTCGCGCACTCGGGCGCGGAGCTGCTGCGTCGCGGCCAGCTGGAGCGCCTGCCCGGCGCGCTGGCCACCATCGAGGAGCGCGCGCGCCACCTGGAAGGCTTCATCCGCGACTACGCGCGCTTCGCCAAGCTGCCCGCCCCGAGGCTGGCGCCGGTGGCCTGGCCGCGCTTCGTCGAGCGCCTGCGCGACCAGGTGGCCTTCGCCTACGAGGACCACGGCGTCGACGGCCACGCCCGCCTGGACGCCGCGCAGATGGAGCAGTGCCTGATCAACCTGCTGCGCAACGCGCACGAGTCCGGGTCCGCGCCCGGCGAGGTCCGGCTCGCGCTGCGCCGCGTGCCCGGCGCCTGGCGCATCGACGTGCTCGACCGCGGCAGCGGCATGAACGAGGCGGTGATGGCCAACGCCCTGCTGCCGTTCTACTCCACCAAGCGCAACGGCACCGGGCTCGGCCTCGCGCTGGCGCGCGAGATCTGCGAGGCCCACGGCGGCCGCATCGCGCTGCAGAACCGCGACGGCGGCGGGCTCGTGGTGAGCCTCCTCCTGCCCGACTGACGAGACCGCCGCCATGCGCCTCCTGCTCCTGCTCGCCTGCGCGCTCGCCCTGCCCTGCCAGGCGCAGCAGCGCGTGCGCTCGCTCGACGAGATCCCCGCCACGCTCGCCACGCCCGAGGGCCGCGAGGTCTGGGCGACGCAGATGGAGGGACGGCCCGCCCCCGACCACCTGGGCACGCGCCTGCCCGACGGCCTGGACCGCGCGGCGCTGCTCGACGTGCTCTGGCCCGGCGTCGACCCGGCGCGCGCGCGCCTGGTGGGCGCTCGCCCGTGGGCGCAGCATCCCGGGCACGCGGTCGCCCTCGCCTGCATCGGCGACGGGCCGGCCCCGGCGGAGGCGGAGCCGGAATGCGACGCCTGGTCGTCGCAGGCGGCGCTGGCGGTGCTGCGCATCGACCCCGGCCCGCCGCGCGTGGTCGCGCGCCTGGCGCTCGAAGGCGGCGATGGGTGGCCGCCGATGGCATGGGACGGCGACGCTCCGCAGGCGATCGGGGACGATCCGTACGCGCTGCCGCAGCGCTGGGAACGCTTCGACCTGGCGCCGTACCGGCTGGGCGACGGCCCGCCCGCGTTCGGCCTGCGCGGCGGCTGGTCCGACGGCTACTCCGGCGGCGGCGCGTCGTTCTCCGCGCTGTACCTGTTCGAGCTGCGCGGCGACGCGCTGGTGCCGGTATTCGCCGCCCCGATGTCGCTGTACCGCGACATCGCCGGGGACTGGAACGAGGACGGCACCCGCCAGCACGACATCGAGGAATGGGCGCGCGTGCTGATCGTCGAGCCGGCGCGCCACGACGGCCGCCACGACCTGCGCCTGCGCGAGCGCGGCGCGCGCGGCGGCGGCCAGCGCTGGCGCTGGTCGGCCGCCGACGGCCGCTACCGCCGGCTGCCGCCGCCGTAGGCGCGCGCCCGCGACACCACGTCCCGACACGCCATTCCTGTAGGAGCGCGCTTGCGCGCGGCCGGGACTTGCCGCGGCCTTTGTCGCGCGCGAGCGCGCTCCTACGGATCACGGTCCTGCCGCTCCGGGCCGCGCGTTGCCGGGCCGCGTGCGCGCCGCATCCGCGCGCGGTCAGCGCTTCTTCGGCCGCGTCCAGCCATCGATGACCGTCTGCCGCGCCCGCGCCACCGCCAGCTTGCCTTCCGGCACGTCGACGGTGATGACCGAGCCGGCGCCGGTGGTGGCGCCGGCGCCGATGGTCACCGGCGCCACCAGCGAGGCGTTGGAGCCGATGAAGGCGTTGTCGCCGATCACCGTGCGCGACTTGTTGGCGCCGTCGTAGTTGCAGGTGATGGTGCCGGCGCCGACGTTGACCCCGGCGCCGACCTCGGCGTCGCCGAGGTAGGTCAGGTGGTTGGCCTTGCTGGCCACGCCGACGCGGGTGTTCTTGGTCTCGACGAAGTTGCCGATGTGGGCGCCGTCGGCGAGCACGGTGCCCGGGCGCAGGCGGGCGAACGGGCCGATGGTCACCGCGCCCTCGGCGCGCACGCCCTCCAGGTCGCAGTGCGAGCGCACCTCGGTGCCCTCGCCCAGGCCGACGTCCTTCAGCCGGCAGAACGGCCCGATGCGCACGCCCTCGCCCAGCGCGACCCGCCCTTCCAGCACCACGTCGACGTCGAACTCCACGTCGGGGCCGACGATCACCTCGCCGCGGATGTCCACCCGCGCCGGATCGGCGAAGCGCGCGCCCTGCGCGCACAGCGCCCGCACCGCGCGCCGCTGCCAGGCGCGCTCGAGCTGCGCCAGCTGCCAGGGATCGTTGGCGCCCTCGGCCTCGACCGGGTCGTCGACGGCCACGATCTCCGCGGCCGTGTACTCCTCGGCGGCCAGCGCGAAGATGTCGGTCAGGTAGTACTCGCCCTGCGCGTTGTCGCGGGTCACGCGCGACAGCCAGCGCTTGAGCGCGGTGGAGTCGGCGGCGACGATCCCGGTGTTGACCAGGCGGATGCGGCGCTGCTCCTCGTCCGCCTCCTTGTGCTCCACCACCGCGGCCACGCGCCCTTCGGAGTCGCGCACGATCCGGCCGTAGCCGGCGGGGTCCTCCAGCTCGGCCACCAGCACCGCCAGCCGCGCCTGGCGCTCGCCGGCCAGCAGCCGGCGCAGGGTGGCGTCGGTGATCAGCGGCACGTCGCCGTAGAGGACCAGCGTCTCGGTGCCGTCGGGCACCTCGGCCAGCGCCTGGCGCACCGCGTGCCCGGTGCCCAGCCGCTCGCGCTGCTCGGCCCAGACCAGGCCGGGCTCGCCGGCGAAGGCCTCGCGCACCTGCTCGCCGCCGTGGCCGTAGACCACGTGGATCGCCTCGGGCGAGAGCCGCCGCGCGGTGTCGATCACGTGCGCCAGCATCGGCCGGCCGGCGATCCGCTGCAGCACCTTGGGCAGGGAGGAGCACATCCGCTTGCCTTCGCCGGCGGCCAGGATGACGACGTGGAGGGGGACGCTCATGGGGGGCTCGCAGGGGTGGATCGCGAAATTCTAACGGGGGGCGCTGGTAGCATTTCACCCTTCCCCCCGGCGGCCACGCCCCCTCGCCTTGAGCCTCGTCCGCCAATCGCGCAGCTATCTGGTCATCGGCGGCCTGCAATGGCTGCTGGACTGGGCGGTCATGGTCGCGCTCAGCCACGCCGGGCTGCCGGTGCGGCAGGCCAACATCATCGGCCGCATCTGCGGCGCGCTGTGCGGCTTCTGGATGAACGGCCGCTTCACCTTCGCCGGCGAGGAGACCACGGTCGGCCGCGTGCAGCTGCAGCGCTTCCTGATGATGTGGCTGGCGACCACCGTGGTCAGCACCTGGGCGATCGGCCACGTCGACGACTATCTCGGCCTGCAGTGGGCCTGGTTGGCCAAGCCGCTGATCGAGGTCGCGCTGGGCGTGGTCGGCTTCGTGATCTCGCGCCAGTGGGTCTACAAGAAGCGCTGACCCGCCGCCTGCCGCACTATGCGCGGCAGGCGGCGGGCGCGTCCGCGGCTTCCGGCCCGCCGATCGCGCCGACGTGCCGCAGCGACACCGCCGCCAGCGCGGCCAGCCCCAGCCCCATCGCCGCGCAGACCGCGCCGGTGGCCTGGAAGCCGGCCATGAAGGCCTCGCGGGCCTGCGCCAGCGCCCCGGGCGGCAGCCGTTCGGCGAAGGCCGCGGCCGTCCACAGGCCGTCGTCGAGCGCACGGCGCGCGTCCGCGGGCAGGCCGGGCGGCAGCGTGGCCGCCAGGCGCCCCCGGTAGATCGCCGTGGCGAGGCTGCCCAGCAGGGCCACGCCGAGCGCGACGCCGAGCTCCTGCGCGGTCTCCGACAGCGCGGCCGCCGCGCCGGCACGCGCCGGCGGCGCGGCGCCGACCACCAGGTCCGTGCCCAGCGCCGCGATGGCGCCCAGGCCCAGGTAGACCAGGGCGAAGCCGCCCACCGCGGAGGCGAGCCCCGACCCCGCGTCCATGCCGGCCAGTAGCGCGCCCCCGGCCGCCGACAGCAGCAGGGCGCCGGCGACCACCCGGCCGGGGCGCACGCGGCGCGCCAGCAGCGGCGCCGCAATGCCGGCGCAGACCATCGCCAGCGCCGGCGGCCCCATCCACGCGCCCGCCGCCAGCGGCGACAGCCCGGCCACCAGTTGCAGGTACTGGCTGACCGCCAGCATCGCCCCGGCCACCGCGACCAGCCCGAACAGCAGCACCACGAGCGCGGCGGAGAGCGCGCGGTTAGAGAACAGGCCCAGGTCCAGCAGCGGATGCGCCAGCCGGCGCTGGCGACGCACGAACAGCGCAGCGGCCGCCGCGCCCGCCGCCAGCCACAGCAGCGGTGCCAACGCCGGGCCCTGCCGGGCGAGTTCCTTCAGGCCGTGGATCGCGGCCAGCACCGCCGCCAGCGACAGCGCGACGCTGGCCGGATCGAGGCGCCCGGCCCGCGGCTCGCGATGCTCGGGCAGCAGCCAGGGCGCGGTCGCCAGTACCAGCGCCGTCACCGGCACCGCGACCAGGAACGCCGCGCCCCAGTCGTACCGCGCCAGCAGCGCGCCGCCGACCAGCGGCCCGGCCGCCATGCCGAGCGCGAACATCGTGGCCCAGATGCCGATCGCCAGCGCGCGCCGGCGCGGGTCCGGGAACAGCTGGCCGATCAGCGCCAGCGTCGAGGGCATCAGCGTGGCGCCGGCCGCGCCGAGCGCGGCGCGGGCGGCGATGAGCGCCTCCGCGGTGGGGGCGAACGCGGCCGCCACCGAGGCCGCGCCGAACGCCGCGGTGCCGATCGTCAGCAGCCGGCGCCGCCCGACCCGGTCGCCCAGCGTGCCCATGGTGACCAGCAGGCCCGCGATCATGAAACCGTAGGCGTCCATGATCCACAGCGCCTGGGTGCTGCTGGGCCGCAGGTCCGCGGCCAGCGCCGGCATCGCCAGGTACAGCAGGGTGACGTCGAGCCCGAGCAACAGCGTGGGCAGGGCCAGCACCGCGAGGCCGGCCCAGGCACGGGCGCCGGGGCACGGCGGGGGGAAGGGACGGCTCGGCATCCGGGCGGACTCGTCAGGGCGGGAACGCAGTCTGTCCGCCGCTACATCCGGGTACAATTCTGGTGTTTATCCCGTTAGCAGGACTTCCTCCCTCGATGGACCCGCGCCACCTCGCCCGCAGGCGCCCCGAGCTGGCGGCCTTCCTGCAGCAGCACCGGCGCCGGCTGCGGCCGGCCGACGCGGGCCTGCCCGCCGGCGGCCGGCGGCGCACGCTCGGGCTGCGCCGCGAGGAAGTGGCCGCGCTCGCCGGGGTGGGCCTCACCTGGTACACGTGGTTCGAGCAGGGCCGCGACATCGGCGTGTCCGAGGACTTCCTGCTGCGGGTGGCCAAGGCGCTGCGGCTGGACGACGACGAATGCGGCCACCTGTTCCTGCTGGCCCACCGACGGCCGCCGCCGCCCGAGGCCTACCACTGGCCGGAGGTCGCCCCGCGCGTGCAGCAGCTGCTGGACGAACTGGCGCGGCCGGCCTACGTCATCAACCTGCGCTGGGACGCCGTGGCCTGGAACGCCGCGGCCGACGCGCTGTTCGGTTTCGCCGGCCGCGAGCGTGAGGCGCGCAACCTGCTGCGCATGGTGTTCGCCGACCCGGCGCTGCGCCGGCGCCTGCCCGACTGGGAGGAGGACGCGCCCCGCCTGCTCTCGCACTTCCGCTGCGACCTCGCGGTGGCGCCGGACGACCCCGGCATGCGCGCGCTGATCGAGGCGCTGCAGGCGCTCTCGCCGCAGTTCCGGCGCTGGTGGGCCGCGCCGCCCGCGATCTCCGGCCATCGCCGCGGCATCGGCACCGTCGAGGACCCGCAGGGCCGGCGGCGGCGCTTCGCCCACGAGCTGCTGACCGTGGACGCGCATCGCCACCTGCGCATGATCGTGTACTTCGAGACCGCGACGGACGACGAACCGTCGTAGGAGCGCGCTCGCGCGCGATGCGTTGTCGCGGCGCCGGATGGAAGGAGCGTCGCGCGCAAGCGCGCTCCTACGGGATGCTCTGAGCGCCCCATGACGCACGACGCCGGCACTGGGCCGGCGTCGTCGGTTCGGAGCCTTCGGACCGAAGGCGCCTAGTGCTTGAGGTTCTTGCGCAGGCGCTCGAGCGCCTGCAGCTGCGCCGTGACCTCGGCCAGCTTCTGCTGCGCCTCGGCGATCTCCATCGCCTCGCCGCGGCCGGCGAGGACGCGCTCGGCCTCCTCCTTCGCCTTCTTCACCGCCGCCTCGTCGATGTCGTCGGCGCGCACCGCGGTGTCGGCGAGGATGGTCACCACCTGCGGCTGCACCTCGAGGATGCCGCCGCCGATGGCGAAGTCCAGCTTCTCGCCGTTGGGCTGGGTGACCACGACCTTGCCCGGCTTCAGACGGGTGATCAGCGGCGCGTGGCGCGGCGCGATGCCGAGCTCGCCGACCTCGCCGGTCGCCACGACCAGGGTGGCCTCGCCATGGAAGATCTCGGCCTCGGCACTGACGATGTCGCAACGGATGGTGGTCATGGTTTCCTCGCTATGCGAGACGGGAATGGGGAATCGGGAATGGGGAATGGAAAAAGCGTGTTCCGCCCGGTCCATCCGCATTGCCTCGTTTCCCGACAACCCCGCCTTTACGATTCCCGATTCCCGACTCTCGATTCCCGAAGATCGCCGCCTAGGCGGCGATCTTCTTCGCCTTCTCGACCGCCTCGTCGATGCTGCCGACCATGTAGAACGCCTGCTCGGGCAGGTGGTCGTACTCGCCGTCGACGATGCCCTTGAAGCCGCGGATGGTCTCCTTCAGCGGCACGTACTTGCCGGGCGAGCCGGTGAACACTTCCGCCACGTGGAACGGCTGCGAGAAGAAGCGCTCGATCTTGCGCGCGCGCGACACGGCCTGCTTGTCCTCTTCCGACAGCTCGTCCATGCCGAGGATCGCGATGATGTCCTTCAGCTCCTTGTACTTCTGCAGGGTGGCCTGCACGCGGCGCGCGGTGTCGTAGTGCTCGCTGCCGATCACGTTCGGGTCCAGCTGGCGGCTGGTCGAGTCCAGCGGATCCACCGCCGGGTAGATGCCCAGCGAGGCGATGTTGCGGCTCAGCACGACGGTGGCGTCGAGGTGGGCGAAGGTGGTCGCCGGCGACGGGTCGGTCAGGTCGTCGGCAGGCACGTACACGGCCTGGATCGAGGTGATCGAGCCGCTCTTGGTCGAGGTGATGCGCTCCTGCAGCACGCCCATCTCCTCGGCGAGCGTGGGCTGGTAGCCCACCGCCGACGGCATGCGGCCCAGCAGCGCCGAGACCTCGGTGCCGGCCAGGGTGTAGCGGTAGATGTTGTCGACGAACAGCAGCACGTCCTTGCCCTTGCCGCTCTCGTCCTTCTCGTCGCGGAAGTACTCGGCCATGGTCAGGCCGGTCAGCGCCACGCGCAGGCGGTTGCCCGGCGGCTCGTTCATCTGGCCGTAGACCATCGCCACCTTGTCGAGGACGTTGGAGTCCTTCATCTCGTGGTAGAAGTCGTTGCCCTCGCGGGTGCGCTCGCCCACGCCGGCGAACACCGACAGGCCGCTGTGCGCCTTGGCGATGTTGTTGATCAGCTCCATCATGTTGACGGTCTTGCCGACGCCGGCGCCGCCGAACAGGCCGACCTTGCCGCCCTTGGCGAACGGGCACATCAGGTCGATGACCTTGATGCCGGTCTCCAGCAGCTCGGTGGCCGAGGACTGGTCCTCGTACGAGGGGGCCGCACGGTGGATCTCCCAGCTGTCGGTGGCGTCGATCGGGCCGGCCTCGTCGATCGGGCGGCCCAGCACGTCCATGATCCGGCCCAGCGTGCCCGCGCCGACCGGCACCGAGATCGCCTTGTCGGTGTTGGTCGCGACCAGGTTGCGCTTCAGGCCGTCAGTGGAGCCCAGCGCGATGGTGCGCACCACGCCGTCGCCCAGCTGCTGCTGGACCTCCAGCGTGATCGCGGTGTTGTCGACCTTCAGCGCGTCGTAGACCTTCGGCACTTCGGTGCGCGGGAACTCGACGTCGACGACGGCGCCGATGATCTGAACGATCTTGCCCTGACTCATTTTGATGCTCCGGTTAACTTTGTTCTGTCCGGACGATCTTCATCGCCCCTGGGATTTCGGGATTGGGGAGTCGGGATTGGGGAGTTGGAAAAGCGCGGTTCGCTGCCCTTGCCAGTCCCGAATCCCGATTCTCGAATCCCGGCTCTAAACTGCCGCCGCCCCGCCGACGATCTCGGAGATTTCCTGCGTGATCGCGGCCTGGCGGGCCTTGTTGTAGACCAGGTTCAGGGTGTCGATCAGCTTGGTCGCGTTGTCGCTGGCGGCCTTCATCGCCACCATGCGCGCCGCGTGCTCCGAGGCCACGTTCTCCATCACCGCCTGGTACACCAGCGACTCGATGTAGCGGGTCAGCACGTGCTCCAGCACCGTCTCCGGGTCCGGCTCGTACAGGTAGTCCCAGTCGTGCTTGACGATGGTCTCGTCGGCGGCCGGCAGCGGCAGCAGCTGGTCGAACGCCGCGCGCTGGGTCATGGTGTTGACGAAGTCGTTGTAGGCCAGGAACACGCGGTCCAGCGAGCCGCCGGTGTAGGCGTCGAGCATGACCTTGATCACGCCGATCAGCTGCTCCACCTCGGGGGTGTCGCCCAGGTGGGTCACGCTGGCCAGCATCTGCACCTTGAGGCGGCGGAAGAACACCGTGGCCTTCTGGCCGATGGTGACCACGTCGACCTCGACGCCCCGCTCCTGCCACTGCCGGATCTCGCCCAGCAGCTTGCGGAACAGGTTGTTGTTGAGACCGCCGGCCAGGCCGCGGTCCGACGAGACGATGACGTAGCCGACCCGGCGCGGGTTCTCGCGCTCGACCAGGTACGGGTGCTGGAACTCCGAATTCGCCTGCGCGAGGTGGCCGATCAGCTGCTTCATCGCCCGCGCGTACGGGCGCGAGGCCTTCATCCGGTCCTGCGCCTTGCGGATCTTGGAAGCCGAGACCATTTCGAGCGCGCGCGTCACCTTGCGGGTGTTCTGCACGCTCTTGATCTTGCTCTTGATTTCTCTGCCGCCGGCCATTGCTCGCTCCGCGAGCCGGGAATCGGGAATGGGGAATGGGGAATCGTCAGAAGCAAGCTGCCCTGACCTCGATCCTCAATTCTCCGTTCGCGAAACCCCGCTCTTTCGATTCCCGATTCCCGATTCTCTATTCCCGCGGGCTCAGTAGGAGCCCGTGGCCTTGAACTCCGCGATGCCCTTCTTGAACGCCGCCTCGATCTCGTCGTTCCAGGCGCCGCTGCCGTTGATCTTCTCGATCAGCGCACCCTCGGTGTTGTCGAAGTGCGCGTGCAGCGCCTCCTCGAACGCGCCGATGCGGTTGACCGGCACGTCGTCCAGGAAGCCCTCGTTGACGGCGTAGATCGACAGCGCCTGGTGGGCGATCGACATCGGCCTGTACTGCTTCTGCTTCATCAGCTCGGTCACGCGCTGGCCGCGCTCGAGCTGCTTGCGGGTGGCCTCGTCCAGGTCGGAGGCGAACTGCGCGAACGCCGCCAGCTCGCGGTACTGCGCCAGCGAGATGCGGATGCCGCCCGACAGCTTCTTGATGATCTTGGTCTGCGCCGCGCCGCCCACGCGCGACACCGAGATGCCCGCGTTCACGGCCGGGCGGATGCCGGCGTTGAACAGGTCGGTCTCGAGGAAGATCTGGCCGTCGGTGATCGAGATGACGTTGGTCGGCACGAACGCGGACACGTCGCCGGCCTGGGTCTCGATGATCGGCAGCGCGGTCAGCGAGCCGGTCCGGCCCTTGACCTCGCCGTCGGTGAACTTCTCCACGTACTCCTCGGACACGCGCGCGGCGCGCTCGAGCAGGCGGGAGTGCAGGTAGAACACGTCGCCCGGGTAGGCTTCGCGGCCCGGCGGGCGCTTGAGCAGCAGCGAGATCTGGCGGTAGGCCACGGCCTGCTTCGACAGGTCGTCGTAGACGATCAGCGCGTCCTGGCCGCGGTCCATGAAGTACTCGCCCATGGTGCAGCCGGAGTAGGCGCTGATGTACTGCATCGCGGCCGACTCGGAGGCGGTGGCGGCGACGACGATCGTGTGCGCCAGCGCGCCGTTCTCTTCCAGGCGGCGCACGATGTTGGCGACGGTCGAGGCCTTCTGGCCGATCGCCACGTACACGCACTTGATGCCGGTGCCCTTCTGGTTGATCACCGCGTCGATCGCCAGCGCGGTCTTGCCGGTCTGGCGGTCGCCGATGACCAGCTCGCGCTGGCCGCGGCCGATCGGGATCATCGCGTCGACCGACTTGTAGCCGGTCTGCACCGGCTGGTCGACCGACTTGCGCCAGATCACGCCCGGCGCCACGCGCTCCACCGGCGCGGTCAGCGCGGCCCCGATCGGGCCCTTGCCGTCGATCGGCTCGCCGAGCGCGTTGACCACGCGGCCCAGCAGCTCGGGGCCCACCGGTACCTCGAGGATGCGGCCGGTGGTCTTGGCCACGTCGCCCTCGCGCAGGTGCTCGTAGTCGCCGAGCACCACCGCGCCCACCGAGTCGCGCTCCAGGTTCAGCGCCAGCGCGTAGGTCTCGTTGGGCAGTTCGATCATCTCGCCCTGCATCACGTCGGCCAGGCCGTAGATGCGCACGATACCGTCGGCCACGGAGGTGACCGTGCCTTCGTTGCGCGCCTCGGCGGCCAGCTTGACCTTCTCGATGCGGCTCTTGATCAGTTCGCTGATTTCGGAGGGGTTGAGCTGGGTGCTTGCCATGGTCTCGGTTCCTGTGTCGTGTGCCGCCTACGGGCGACGCACGGGGTTCTTTTCGATTTCGGGATCGGGGGTTCGGACTGGGGGTTCGTCTAAGCGGTTGCGTCTGCTGTTGCGAATCCCCAATCCCGAATCCCGAATCCCGCGTCAGCTTGCTAACGCACTCTGCAGCCGGGCGAGCTTGCCGCGCAGCGAGCCGTCGATGACCACGTCGCCGGCGCTGATCACCGCGCCGCCGATCAGCGCCTCGTCCACCGCGGTCTCCACGTGCACCTCGCGCCCGAACCGGCGCTTGAGGGCGGCGCGGATCGCGTCGAGCTCGGTCTCCGGCAGCGCGGAGGCCGAGGTCACCGTGGCGCGCACGACGTGCTCGGCCTCGGCCCGCAGGTCCTCGTAGAGCCCGGCGATCTCCGGCAGCAGGGACAGCCGGCCGTTGCGGGCCAGCAGCGCGAGGAAGTCGCCGAACTCGCGGAGCGCGCCCTCGCCCTGCGCGCCCTCGGGGGCGAGCAGCGCGACCGCGTCCTCGTCGCCGAGCGCGGGATGGGCCAGCAGCGGCCGCGCCTGCGGGTCCGCCGCGACGCGCGCGGAGAACGCCAGCGCGTCCGACCAGTCCGCGAACGCGTCCGCGTCGCGGGCGATGCCGAACGCGGCGCGGGCATAGGGACGGGCGAGCGTGATCTCGTGGCTCACGGTCAGATCTCCGCGGCCAGCTCGTCGAGCAGGGCCTTGTGGGCGCTGGCGTCGATCTCGCGGCGCAGCAGCTTCTCGGCGCCGGTCACCGCGAGCGCGGACACCTGGCGGCGCAGGTCCTCGCGGGCACGGTTGGCGGACGCCTCGATCTCGGCCTCGACGATCGCCTTCTGGCGCACGGCTTCGGTCTGGGCCTCGGTGCGCGCCTGCTCGACGATCTGGTTGGCGCGCTGGTGGGCCTGCTCGATGATCTCGTTGGCCTTGGTGCGGGCGGCCTTGAGCTCATCGTTGACCTGTTCCTGCGCCTGGGCCAGCGCGCGCTGGCTGTTGTCGGCGGCGGCCAGGCCTTCGGCGATCTTCTGCTGCCGCTCCTCGATCGCCTTGAGCAACGGCGGCCAGACCTTGGTCGCGATCAGCCAGATCAGGGCCGCGAAGGCCAGCGCCTGGGCGATCAGGGTCAGATTGATGTTCATGGGTGTGCCACTGCCTGTCGTGATGGTCCGGGCATGCCGCGCATGCCGCCTGTCATCCCGGAATGCGGGCGGCGCTCACGGGCCGCCCGCGTTCCGCGCACCGGCTCCGCTCAGCCGCCGATCTGCGCGACGACCGGACCGATGAACGGGCTGGCGAAGGCGAACAGCAGGCCGACCGCGACGCTGATGATGAACGCGGCGTCGATCAGGCCGGCGGTGATGAACATCCGGACCTGCAGCACCGGGATCAGCTCCGGCTGGCGCGCGGCCGATTCCAGGAACTTGCCGGCCATGATGGCCAGGCCCAGACCGGCGCCCAGCGCGGCGAGGCCGATCATGATGCCGATGGCCAGAACGGTCGAAGCCTGGATCTGGGCGAAGGAGGTCAGAGCGATTTCCATGGTTTTCTCCGGAACGGACGGTGCGAGGGTTGAACGGTAGGGGTGAAGCGAATGGGGGACGGCGGCGAGGGCGCGCGCGGGGTCAGTGGCTGTCCTCGGCGAGGCTCAGGTAGACGATCGACAGCATCATGAAGATGAAAGCCTGCAGCGGGATCACCAGCAGGTGGAAGATCATCCAGCCGAAGCCGAACACGGCGCCGCCGAGCATGCCGATGAGGCCGGCGCCGCCGAGCACCCAGATCAGCAGGAAGACGATCTCGCCGCCGAACATGTTGCCGAACAGTCGCATCGCCAGCGAGATCGGCTTCGACAGCCACTCGACGATGTTGAGGATGAGGTTGAACGGCATCATCCACTTGCCGAACGGCGCGGTCAGGAACTCCTTGGTGAACCCGCCCAGGCCCTTGGAGCGCAGGGCGAAGATCAGCATCAGGAAGAACACGCTGATCGACATGCCCAGCGTCGCGTTGACGTCCGCGGTGGGCACCGGCTTCCAGTAGTGCACGCCGATCCACGACAGCGGGATCGCGAAGAAGTCCGCCGGGATGAACTTCAGCATGTTCATCAGCAGGATCCAGAAGAACAGGGTGATCGCGATCGGCGTCACCAGCTTGCTGGCCCCGTGGTAGGTGTCGCGCGCCTGGCGGTCGACGAACTCCAGCATGATCTCCACGAAGGCCTGCCACCTGCCCGGCACGCCCGAGGTCGCTCTGCGGGTGCCCAGCCAGAACAGGAAGGTGATCAGCAGGCCCATGGCGACCGCGGTCACGAAGGTGTCGACGTTGAGCGTCCAGAAGCCGCCCTCGCCCACCTGCCAGGTGAGGTTCTGCAGATGGTGCTGGATGTAGCTGGTAGGGGTCGTTTCCGCCTCGCCCGCCATGTTCCGTTTCCTGCCTTTGAGTCGATCAACGGCTGGCCATGGCCAGCATCTGTGTCACCAGCGCCGCGACGACGCCCGCCAGCGCGGCGACCGGGGGCAGTCCGCCCGCACCGATCGCCAGCCCCAGCGCGAACGCCACCACCGCCCACTTCGCCAGCACCCCCAACAGCAGGCGCGCCAGCGCGCCCGCGGCCGGGTTGGCCCCGCCGCCCAGCGCGATCGCGCCCGACAGCCAGCCGCCGACCGCCACCGCCCCCCCGCCGGCCAGCGCGGCCAGCGCCCACGGCGTTCCCTTGGCGAGGAACGCCACGGCCACCAGCGCCACCGCGACCGCCTGCCAGACGATTGCGCGCTGCGCCAGCCGCCGACCCGCAGCGACGGAAGTCAACACATGAGGGTCCTGTAGCGATGGCCCGGGGCGGCCGTCGAAAACCGCCCCGCCGAGCCGCAAAAGTATAGCAGTCGCCCGGTTTTGCGGACAACCGGCGGAGGTCCTGCCCGGATGCGGCCGCGCCGGCGCACGCCGGACGCGCATTCAGGCCGATCCGGCGCGGCCTCGCGGAACTTCGCGCCGCACGGCCGGTCCGATCCCCTGCGCGGTCTGCCACCCTTCCTCGTCGATCCTGTCGCAGACCCCACCCGAAGCCCCGGTCCGCCGGGGCTTCTTCTTTCCCGTCCCCGGCATCCCGGGCGACGGCGCGGACGCAGGCGCGGGAACCGTGCGCGCGGTCGCGGGATCGCCTCCATACGCCCCCGTCTTCACGCAAGCAAGACCGGTCGGACCCCGACACTGCGCGCACGGCCGTCGCCGCGCCCGCACGAGCGCGCGCCTTCGCCGCCCTTCTCCTGACTCCCCGAGACGAGACTCCATGACCGTTCCCGCCCCCCGCACACTCGCGCTGTCCCTGCTGGCGATCGCCGCCGGCGCCGTCGCCCTGCCCGCCCAGGCGCAGGACCTCATCGAGCGCGACGACCGCTTCACCCTGCGCCTGTCGGCGTTCTACCCCGAGGCGTCGCTGGGCCTGTCGACCGAGGGCAGCGCGACCGACGGCACCGAGACCGTCACCTTCGGCGGCAAGGAGACCGCGAAGTTCGGCAACGTGGTCCGCCCGCGCGGCGCGATCGGTTTCCGCATCAGCGACCGCCAGGCGCTGGTCGGCAACTACTACGACTACAGCGACGACGAGGACTTCGCCTACGGCGGCGGCGACATCGGCGGCGTCGAAGTGCCCGCGCTGACCGCCAACGGCGAGGCGTCCTTCAGCCTGGCCAGCCTCAACTACGAGTACAGCTTCATCCGCACCGACGCCTTCCAGTGGGGCATCGGCCTGGGCGCGACCTACGCCAAGCTCGAGGTCGAGGCCGACGCTTCCACCACCCCGACCGACGAAGTGCCGGCGCAGTCGGAGAGCGTGCGCTGGAAGCGGGACGGCTTCTCGCCCGGCCTGCACACCCGCCTGACCTGGCGCCCGCACGAGCGCTGGCGCGTCGGCCTGGAAGGCCAGTACTTCGACACCAGCTGGGGCGACTTCCTCGACGAGGACGGCCATTTCGAGCGCGCCGGCCTGGTCGTCGAGTACCTGGTCACCGAGCGCGTGGGCATCCATGTCGGCTACGACTGGTTCCGCCTGAAGCTCAAGGACAACTACACCGCCACCGTTCCCGCCGACGAGGTCGGGCTGAACCCGATCGTGGTCGACGGCCGCGCCGAGGCCGAGCTGAAGGTGCACGGCCCGATGGCCGGCCTGACCTTCCGCTTCTGAAGTCCCGCTCCCGACGCGACACCGAAGCCCCGGCCCTGCCGGGGCTTCTTCGTTGCGGCACACGCACGCACGTCGCGCCCACGCTCAGTTGCGGATCTGCACGTCGTCGATGTAGACGTTGACGTCGTAGCTGGTCTGCGCGCGGTACAGCCAGATCGCATCCAGGGTCGCGCTGGCGGCGGTGATCGCGCCGTTGGCGTTGCCGACCCAGGGGTCCCACTGCGCGGCGTCGGTCAGGCTCCATTCCACGTAGGTCCACTGGTTGGCGGGCAGGCTGCGCGCGACCGAACGCTCGGTGCCGTCGCTGTCGTCGACGCCCACGGCCAGGCTCACGCCGCTGCCGCCCGACCACGCCCAGAAGCCGACGCGGCCGTTGGCGCGCGCCAGCGAGGCGTTGCTGCCCGGGTTGCCGCTGCCCGACAGCAGGCGCACCGCCCAGCTCGCCGAGGATCCGGGGTCGTCGCGCAGCAGCACGCGCAGTGAGCAGCTGCCGTTGCGGCGGGTGGCGCAGTCGCGCGCGGCGGTGGAGGCCGAGGAGATGCCGATGGTGCTGCCGGAGTAGGCCGGCTGGGTGTTGAAGTGGCCCACGCTGCTCTCGAAGCTGTCGAGGATGCGGGTGGTGCCGCCGCCCCCGCCGCCCGGGTTGAGCAGGCCGTAGTACTGGCTCCAGTTCCAGTTGATGCCGGGATCGGTATGGGTCTGGCCGCTGAAGTGCTGGTGGCCCTTGATGCGCACAGTGTCGGGCAGCACGTTGATGCCGCTGCTGGGCGCGCCCTGGTAGGCGCTGCTGCAGGGGATGGCGCTGTAGCGCGCGCACCAGTGCCGTACCAGCGCGGCCGAGGCGTTGTACATCGCGCTGGTGTACCAGCTGGCGTTGTCCACGTAGCCTTCGTGCTCGATGCCGAGGGTGTAGCTGTTGTGGTTGCGCACGTGCCAGGCGGTGTGCGCCTCGCGCACCATCTGCGTGACCTGGCCGTCGGAACTGCGGATCACGTAGTGCGCGCTGACGCTGGCGGAGGCGTTCTTGAACCAGGAGATCGTGCCGGCGTAGCTGCCCTGCGCGGTGTGCAGCGTCACCGCGCTGACCGCGGCGCTGCGCGAGGCGTTGTAGTTGGACGCGTGCGCGGGGTCCCAGATCGCCGGGCCGTAGTCGGTGCTGGCCGGCTGCACGTCGGGCGCCTGGGCGCGCTCGCGCCGGACCAGCCGCTCGGCCACGGGATCGAGCGCGTAGTCGGCGGTCTCGATGCGGTCGCGGGTCGCGTCCAGGCGCACGAACGGCGCGTTCAGCAGCACCAGCCGCTCGGCATCGAAGGCGCGCTCCCACTCGACCGGGCGCACCGGCACGCGGATGCCCTGGTCGTCGACGCCGCGGTCGAGCGCCAGCAGCACGTCGAAGGCGAAGCTGGCGCGGGCGTGGTCGTCGATCGCGCTCTTGCCCAGCGGCGTGCCGAAGCCGGCGTAGCGCGCCAGCGCCTGCGCGAGCCCGGCCACGTCGTCCGCGGCCACGCCGCGCAGTTCGCGATCCAGCAGCGCGGCCGCCGCCAGCACGTTGGCGGCGGGGTCGGTCCGCACGCGCTCGGCGGGCACGCCCAGCAGCGCCGCCGCCTCGCCCGCCTGGTCGGCGAAACCCTCGCCGGCGTACAGGCCCATCACGCCCCAGGCCGGCGGCATGTGGTGGTGGCCGGCGTCGCCGCCGGTCGCCGGGCGCAGCGACTGCCAGCGGCTCTGCGCGTAGGCCACCGCCTCCAGCGTGCCGCGCGGGATGCGCGGATAGGCGGCGTAGGCGCGCCGGAACAGCGCCGGGTAGCGCGCGCGTTCGCGCTCCAGCGCGCCGGCCTGCGCCGCCTGCATCGCGGCCGCCTCGCGCTGCGCGGGCTCCGCCGCCGCGGTGTCGGTACCGGCGGCCTGCGCCGCCTGCCAGAACGCACAACCGGCGACGCACAGCGCCGCCCACCGGATCCTGCCCATCGTCCCTTTCCCCTCGCGCCGCAGCGCCTTGGCGATCCCCCCTGGATGCCAGGCCTTCCGATTACCGCGGCCGGGGCGGCGCGCGCAACCGGCGCGGCGCATGGAAGGCGCGAACTGCGAACCCCGCCACACCCGCGGCAGGTGCGCGGACGCGTTCAGCCACCGCGCCGGCCTTGGCGCCGGTGCGGGCGGCTACTTCTTCCTGGGCAGGTAGAGGTCGGTGATGGTGCCGTCGTAGACCTCGGCCGCCATGCCGACCGATTCGCTCAGCGTCGGGTGCGGGTGGATGGTGTGGCCGATGTCGGCCACCTCCGCGCCCATCTCGATCGCCAGCGCGGCCTCGGCGATCAGGTCGCCCGCGTGCACGCCGACGATGCCGGCGCCGACGATGCGATGGCTGGCCTCGTCGAACACCAGCTTGGTGAAGCCCTCGGTGCGGCCGAGGCCGATCGCGCGGCCGCTGGCCGCCCACGGGAACTTGCCGACGCCGACCTTCAGGCCCTTGGCCTTGGCCTCGGTCTCGGTGACGCCGACCCACGCGATCTCCGGATCGGTGTAGGCCACGGACGGGATCACCCGCGCGACCCACTCCTTCTTTTCTCCGGCGGCGACCTCGGCGGCCAGCTTGCCCTCGTGGGTCGCCTTGTGGGCCAGCATCGGCTGGCCGACGATGTCGCCGATGGCGAAGATGTGGTCGACGTTGGTGCGCATCTGCCGGTCGACGTCGATGAAGCCGCGCTCGCCGACGCGCACGCCCGCCTTGTCGGCGTCGATGTTGCGGCCGTTGGGGCTGCGCCCCACCGCCACCAGCACGCGGTCGTACACCTTGGCCTCGGGCAGGCTGTCGCCCTCGAAGGCCACCTCGATGCCCTGCTCGCCGGCCTTGGCCTCGACCACCTTGGTCTTCAGGTGCACCGGCACGCCCTGCTTCTTCAGCCGGTCGGCCAGCGGCTTGACCAGGTCCTTGTCCGCGCCGGGCATCAGCTGGTCGGCCAGTTCCACCACGGTCACCGCGCTGCCCAGCGCGCGGTACACCGTGGCCATCTCCAGGCCGATGATGCCGCCGCCGACCACCAGCAGCGACTTCGGCACCTCCGCCAGCTCCAGCGCATCGGTCGAATCCATCACCCGCGGGTCGTCCCAGGGGAAGCCCGGCAGCTTCAGCGCCTGGGAACCGGCGGCGATGATCGCCTGCTCGAATCGCACCAGCACGGCCTTGCCGTCGGCGCCGGCCACCTCGATCTCGTTCGGCGACACGAAGCGCCCGCTGCCCTGCACCACCCGCACCTTGCGCTGCTTGGCCATGCCGGACAGGCCCTTGGTGAGCTGGCCGACCACCTTCTCCTTGTAGGCGCGCAGCTTGTCGAGCGCGATCGCGGGCTTGCCGAAGTCCACGCCGTAGTCGCTCGCGTGCTGCGCCTGGTCGATCACGTCGGCCGCGTGCAGCAGCGCCTTGGACGGGATGCAGCCGACGTTGAGGCAGACGCCGCCCAGGGTGTCGTAGCGCTCGACCAGCACCGTATCCAGGCCCAGGTCGGCGGCGCGGAACGCGGCCGTGTAGCCGCCGGGGCCCGAGCCCAGCACCACGATGCGGCACGACACGTCGGCCTGCCGGCCCGAGGCCGGCGCCGGCTTCAGCGGCGCCGGCTCGGGCGGGGCGCGGTGCGAGGTCGGCACCGGCGGCTTCGACGGGCCGGGCGCCGGCCTGGCCTCAGCCTTGCCGCCGTTGCCGCCCTCGGCCGGTCCGGCGTCGGCGCCTTCGGTCTCGATCACCGCGACCACCGCGCCCTCGGACACCTTGTCGTCCACCTTGACCCGCAGCTCCTTCACCGTGCCCGCGGCGGAGGCCGGCACCTCCATCGTGGCCTTGTCGGACTCCAGCGTGATCAGGCCCTGATCCTTCTCGACGCGGTCGCCGACCGCCACCAGCACCTCGATCACCGGCACGTCGGCATAGCCGCCGATGTCGGGGACGTTCACTTCCTGGGTCTTGGCCATTACGGGTTCTCCGGGGATTGCTTGCGCGGGGGACCCGCCGGCACGCCCGGGCGGCGCGCCCAGCGCAGCGCGTACAGGTCGTGGCGGCGGTCGTTGAGGTTCTGCACCGTGCCCGCGTTGCGGGCCACGGTCAGGTCGTTGAGGCGCAGGTCGGCGAAGGCCACCTGCTCCACGTTCGGCGTGGTGTCGGCGGCGACGCCGTCGCGCGCGAACGGGAAGTCGCAGGGCGTGAGGATGCAGCTCTGCGCGTACTGGATGTCGAAGTTGTTCACGCCCGGCAGGTTGCCGACGTTGCCCGACAGCACCACGTAGCACTGGTTCTCCACCGCGCGCGCCTGCGAGCAGTAGCGCACCCGCAGGTAGCCCTCGCGGGTGTCGGTGCAGAAGGGCACGAACAGGATCATCGCACCCTGGTCGATCAGGTGGCGGCCCAGCTCGGGGAACTCGCTGTCGTAGCAGATCATGATCCCGATCGGCCCGCAGTCGGTCATGATCGCCTGCGCGCCGTCGCCGCCGCCGATCCCCCACCAGGTCCGCTCGTTGGGCGTGGGGTGCAGCTTCTCCCGGGTGTGCAGCGCGCCGTCGCGCAGGGCGACATAGCAGATGTTGCGCACGCGCGGGTCGCGCTCGTCGCCGGTGCGGGTCGGGTGCGAGCCGCCGACGATGTTGATGTTGTGGCGCACCGCCAGCTCGGTGAGCAGGGCCGCGAAGCGCTCGGTGTAGCCGGTCAGCGCCAGCAGCGAGTCCACCGGCGACAGCGGCGCGTTGGCCACCGACAGCAGCTGCAGCGTGAACAGCTCCGGGAACACCACGAAGTCGGCGCGGTAGTCGGCGGCGATGTCGACGAAGTACTCGACCTGGGTGGCGAACTCCTCGAACGAGGCGACCCGCCGCTGCTGGTACTGCACGGTCGCCACGCGCACCGATTCCGGCAGCGGGCGGGCGGTGCCGCGGGTGTCGGCGCGCGGGTCGATCTTGGGGTTGCGCCAGACCAGGTGCGCGGCGTGGCCGCCGGACTCCAGGTCGGAGGGCAGGTAGCCGGGCAGCACGCCGATCAGCTCGAAGCCGTTGCGCAGCTGGAAGCTCAGCGCGCGGTCGCGCAGGCGGCCGGCGCGCACCTCGTCGGCGTAGGCGGCGGGGTCGTGGCCGAACTTCCGGGCCCGGCGCGCGTAGCCCGGCAGGCGGCCGCCGAACACGATGCCCTTGAGCCCGAGCCGCTGGCACAGCCGCTTGCGCTCCTCGTACAGGCGGCGGCCGATGCGCAGGCCGCGGTAGCGCGGGTCGACGCACACCTCCATGCCGTAGAGCCAGTCGCCGTTGATGAGGTGGCGCGAGGCGTAGCCGCCGCCGGCGATCTCCATCCAGCGGTGCGGCCGCATGGCGCTGGCCTCGTCGATGCGGAAGGTGGCGCAGTAGCCGACGATCGCGTCCTCGTAGACGGCCACGAACACGCCCTGCGGGAACTGCGCGATCTGTCCGGTCAGCATCTCCGGCGTGTAGCCGCCGTCCTCGCCGTAGACGCGGTCGGTGAGCGCCGCGATCGCGGGGATGTCGGCGGCCTCGGCGCCGCGCACCGCCAGGCGCGCGCGCGAGCGCGCGTCCGCCGGCGCCGCCGCGTCCTCAGCCATCGCCACGGCCCGCGCGCGGGGTCACAGCAGGACGCGGCGCATGTCGCCCAGCAGCTGGGCGAGGTAGGCGGTGAAGCGCGCGGCGGCGGCGCCGTCAATGACGCGGTGGTCGTAGGACAGCGACAGCGGCAGCAGCAGCCGCGGCTGGAAGGCCCGGCCATCCCACACCGGCCTGGTCGCCGACTTCGACACGCCCAGGATGGCCACCTCGGGCGCATTGACGATCGGGGTGAAGCCGGTGCCGCCGATGCCGCCCAGCGAGCTGATCGAGAAGCAGCCGCCCTGCATCTCGGCCGGGCCCAGCTTGCCGTCGCGCGCCTTCTTGGCCAGCGCGGCGGTCTCCTGGGCGATCTCGATCACGCCCTTGCGGTCGACGTCGCGCACCACCGGCACCATCAGCCCGTTGGGCGTGTCGGCGGCGAAGCCGACGTGGTAGTACTTCTTCAGCGTCAGGGTCTCGCCGGCGGCGTCGAGCGAGGCGTTGAACTCGGGATACTGCTTCAGCGCGGCCACGCTGGCCTTCATCAGGAAGGCGAGCATGGTCAGCTTGATGCCGGCCTTCTCCTGCTCCTTGTTGAGCGCCACCCGCAGCGCTTCCAGGTCGGTGATGTCGGCGTCGTCGTGCTGGGTGACGTGCGGGATCATCGCCCAGTTGCGCGCGAGGTTGGCGCCGGAGATCTTCTTGATCCGCGACAGCGGCTTCTCCTCCACCTCGCCGAACTTGGAGAAGTCGACCTTCGGCCACGGCAGCAGCGACAGTCCGCCGCCGCCGGCCGGCGCGGCCGCGGCGCCGGGACGCGCGCCGCCGCCGGCGAGCGCGCCCTTGACGAACTGCTGCACGTCCTCGCGCACGATGCGGCCGCCGCGCGCGCTGCCGCGCACCTGGAACAGGTCCACGCCCAGTTCGCGCGCGAACAGGCGCACCGCCGGGCTGGCGTAAGGCACCTTTTCCGGCAGCACCGCGTCGGCGTCGAAGCGCACCGGCGGCTCGCCGCGGCCCGGCGGGCGCTGCTCGATCGAGGCCTCGGCGATCCGGTCCGGCTTCGCGCCCGGCGAGGCTGGCTCGACCGCGGGGTCGTCCTCGGCCCCGGCGGGCGCCTGGGCCTGCGGCTGCGCGCTGGGCTGGCGCGCCGCGGCGGCCGGGGCGGCGCCGCCCTCGGTCTCGATCCGGGCCACCACGCTGCCGGCCGACACGCTGTCGCCGACCTTCACCTCGAGCGCCTTGACCGTGCCGGCGAACGGCGCCGGCACTTCCATCGTCGCCTTGTCCGATTCCAGCGTGACCAGGCCCTGGTCCTTCTCGACGCGGTCGCCGACCGCCACCAGCACCTCGATCACCGGCACGCCGTCGTAGTCGCCGATGTCCGGCACGAGCGCGTCCTGCACCCCGCCCGACGCCGCGGGCGCGGCGGCCGGGGCCTCCTGCGCGGCCTTCGGCGCCGGCGCCGGCGCGCCCGTCCCGGCCTCGTCCGCCTTCGCGGCCGGCTCGGCCTTCGCCGCGGCGGGCGCCTTCGCGTCCGCTTCGCCCGCGCCGTCGCCGGCGTCGGCCTCCACCAGCGCGACCACGCTGTCCTTCGATACCGCGTCGCCGACCTTGACCTTCAGCTCGCGCACCGTGCCGGCGAACGGCGCCGGCACCTCCATCGTCGCCTTGTCCGATTCCAGCGTGACCAGGCCCTGGTCCTGCGCCACGCGGTCGCCGACCGCCACCAGCACTTCGATCACCGGCACATCGTCGTAATCGCCGATATCGGGGACGCGTGCTTCTTTGAGGTCGGCCATGCGGCGCTCCGCCAGTAACGTAGAGAAGGGGAACGCGTATTGTGTCCGCATGCGGACCCCTCGCCAACCGCGGGGTGCATCCGGCGCGCGGCGGCCGGCCCACATACGCATGCGCATGGTGCGGCACCCACGACCCGCGGGCGCCCCGTGGGAGCGCAGTCGCGCGCGAGCGCGCTCCTACAGGTTCAGGACGCGGGCCGTCCGGTCAGGGCGTTGCGGACGCCTCGGCGTCGCGCACCCGCAGCAGGTCGAGCGGCCGGCCGCCGGGCGCGCGGTAGTCGAGCGCCTGGTCGAGCGCGTCGAGGCGGTGCATGCGCGCGCACAGCGCCTGCGAATCGCGCTCCAGCGCCTCGGCGCGCGGGCGGACCAGCGCCTCGATCTCCGCGTCCAGGCGGTCGAGCCGCTGCAGCCGCCCGGCATCGCCCGACAGCACCGCCATCGCGGTCACGCGCGCGACGTCTCCGACCACGCTGGGCAGGGTCTCGCGCAGCGCCAGCCCGAGCGCCTCGCCGAGCTCGCCGGGAGCGAAGCGGTCCGGGCGCAGGGTCGCGTGCAGCCGCTTCTCGATGCGGGCGCGGGAGGCTTCGGCGTCGGCGCGGGCCTTCGCCGGATCGGCGCCGAAGCCGATCGACAGCTCCGACAGCACGCCCAGGGCGATGTCGGACGCGCCGGCGGCGATGTCGCGCACCAGCGGCACCGCCGCCCTCGCCTCGCGCTCGTACTCAGCCAGCCGGCGGCGGTCCTCGGCGCCCAGTTCCACCCAGGCGTCGTCCACGAACAGGCGGCCCTGGCGCATGACCAGCCGGGAAGGCGTCTCCCCGTCGCGCAGCAGGATCAGGCTGCGCTCGCGCAGGTGGAAGTCCCAGTCGCTCTCGACCTCGCACGAGGGCGAGACGTCGAAGCGCTGCGCCCAGGCGGGCGCGCTGCAGGCGAGCAGTGCGAGCAAGGCGAGCGTTCGGCGCATGACGGGTCCCCGGATCGTCCGCGCACAGACTGCCGCCGCGCGCGCGCGGGCGCCCCTGCCATCCGGTGCCGTGACTTCCGGCACCGCGGTCGCGCGTGGGGACGCCGACGCCCCCGCGACCTCCCTGAACTCGCTGAAGCGGATGTGAAGGATGCCGTTGCGATCCGGCGTGCGGGCAGAGCGCGGTTCACTTCCGCGGCGCTACGGTGTGCGCGCCCCGAAGAGGGCGCTGGCACCACACAGCGATAACAGAACAACAACTGAGGAGATTCCCCCCATGACCGTGCTTCGTACTCTCACCCTGGCTTCCGCACTCGCCCTGGCGGCGACCCCGGCGCTGGCGCAGGACGGCGGCACCGCCTCCGGCAAGCGCTTCTCCGTCGTCGGCGGCGTGACCCTGCTGGAACCGCATCACGACCCCGCCACCGGCTACGACATCGACGGCGGCCCCGCGCCGGCGCTGAGCGCCAGCTACCACATCACCGACAACTGGGGCGTGGAGCTCTGGGGCCTCGCCGATACGGTCGACAGCCGCGTGCGCGGGCCGGAAGGCAAGGTCGGCACCATCGAGCAGCAGCCGATCGCGCTGAGCGGCCAGTACCACTTCGGCCAGGCGGACAACGTGTTCCGTCCGTTCGTGGGCCTGGGCTACTACCACTCCAACATCAGCGGCGAGGACCTGAACCCCGGCGGCGACCACATCGGCCTGACCTCGCCGAAGGGCGCGATCGGCACCGTCGGCGTCGACCTGAACATCGACCCGACCTGGTTCGCCCGCTTCGACGCCCGCTACATGCGCGCGCGCTCGGATGCCCGCGTGGGCGCCACCGGCGTCAACGTGGCCGAGGACATCAAGCTCGACCCGTGGACCGTCGGCGTCGGCATCGGCGCGCGCTTCTGATCCGCGCCTGATCCGATCCACGCGATGCACGGAAACGGGCCCTTCGGGGCCCGTTTCCGTTTCGGGGAGCGCGCCTAGGGCGGCGCCTCGCCCGCGACAGCCTGCGCCACGATGCGCTCGCGCCGCATCAGGTACAGCCCGCTGGCGACGATGATCGCCACCCCGGCCCAGGTCGCGCCGTCGGGCAGCACGCCCCAGACGCCGAGGTCCAGCAGCACCACCCAGACCAGGCCGGTGTACTCCAGCGGCGCCAGTTGCGAGGCCTCGCCGAGGCGGAACGCGTGCGTCAGCGCGACCTGGCCGAGCGCGCCCGCCGCGCCCACGATCGCGATCGGCAGCAGGTCCGCGCGCGCGATCGGCTGCCAGTCCGGCAGCGCCAGCGCGCCGGCCCCCACCGCGATCATCGCCAGGAACCAGAACACCATCGCCTGCACGCTGTCGCGCTGGGCGAGCACGCGCACGGTGATCGCGGCCGCCGAGTAGCAGGCCGCGGCCAGCACCAGCACCAGGCCCGCATGGGTGGCCACGCCGTCGCCGGTCGGGCGCAGCACCACCAGCACGCCGGCCAGGCCGACCGCGATCGCCGTCCAGCGCCGCGGGCCCACCCGCTCGCCCAGCAGCGGCACCGCCATCGCGGTGACCATCAGCGGCGCGACGAAGACGATCGCGTAGGCGGTCGTCATCGGCATCCGCGACAGGCCGTAGACGAAGCCCCACATCATCGCCACGCCGAGCGCGCCGCGCAGCAGGTGCAGGCGCCAGTGCACCCGCAGCAAGCCGCGCGCCCCGCCGCTCCAGGCCACCCAGGCGAACACCAGCGGCAGCGCGGCGGCGCCGCGCAGCGCGGCCACCTGCAGCGGCGGATAGCCCGAGGACAGCCATTTCATGCCGCCGTCCATCACCGCGAACAGCGCCACCGCCAGCAGCATCCACAGCGCCGCGCAGTGCGGGCACGGCGTCGGCGCCGCCACGGGCGTCGGGGGAGCGGGGTCGGGCAGCGAGGACATGCGGGCGGGCGCGGGACGGGCCGCATAGGGTATCGCCGGCGCGCCGCGCGGTCGCTGCGCTATCGTGCGCACCCGCCCCGCACGAGCCCGTCCCGGGTCCCGCAATGCCGCACCCGCCCGCCAGCGCCGACCCGGTCGCCGCCACCCGCCGCTGGCTGCAGCGCGCGGTGATCGGCCTCAACCTGTGCCCGTTCGCCAAGGCGGTGACGGCGAAGGGCCAGGTCCGCTTCGCGCTGACCGATGCGCGCACGCCAGCGGCCCTGCTCGACGCGCTGGCGGCGGAACTGGCGCACCTGCGCGACACGCCCGCCGAGGCCGTCGACACCACCCTGCTGATCCACCCGCACGCGCTCGGCGACTTCCTCGACTACAACGACTTCCTCGATGCCGCCGACGCGCTGGTGGAGCGCATGGACCTGGCCGGCGTGCTGCAGGTGGCGAGCTTCCATCCGGGCTACCGCTTCGCCGGCAGCGCCGACGACGACATCGGCAACTACACCAACCGCTCGCCGTTCCCGATGCTGCACCTGCTGCGCGAGGACAGCGTGGCGCGCGCGGTGGCGGCCTATCCGGACCCCGACGTGATCGTCGAGCGCAACCTGCGCACGCTCGACCGCCTGGGCCACGCCGGCTGGCGGCGGCTGTTCGACGACGACGCGCCCGGGTAGGAGCGTGCTCGCGCGCGACAGAGTTTCGGGAAAGCCCGTCGCGCGCGAGCGCGCTCCTACGGGTTGGCGCCCGGCCGCGGGCCGGGGAAGCCGTGGCGGCGGGCCGACCACGCCGTCGCCAGCGCGATCGCCAGCAGCGGCAGCGCGGCCCAGGGCAGCGCGGCGACGCCCCAGCGGCTCTCCAGCAGCGCGCCGCCGAGCAGGCCGCCGCCGGCGATCGCCAGGTTCCACACGGTGACGATCATCGACTGCGCGACATCGGCCGCCTCGCCGGCCGCGTGCGCGGAGGCGGTCTGGAACAGCGTCGCCACGCCGCCGAACACCAGCCCCCACAGCGCGACCGCGGCCCACACCACCGGTGCGGCGTCGCCGCGCAGGCCGAGTGCCAGGGCGGCGAGCGCGAACAGCGCGGTGCTGGCGAGGGTCAGCGCGCGCAAGCGGCGGTCGACCAGGACGCCGACGATCCAGATCCCGGCCACCGCCGCGGTGCCGAAGGCGAACAGCAGCGCGTCCAGCCGCGCCACCAGGCCGGCGCGCGCCGCCAGGGGCGCGATGTAGGTGTAGAGCAGGTTGTGCGCCAGCACGAAGCCCAGCGTGGCCAGCAGCACCGGGCGCACGCCGGGCAGGCGGAACACCGCCGCCAGCCCCTGCCGGCGGCCGGACGCGCGGCCCGGGAAGTCGGGCACCTTCGCCAGCACCCAGACCACCAGCGCCGCGGCCAGGACGCTCATGGTGGCGAACGCGCTGCGCCAGCCGACCGCCGCGCCCAGCAGGGTGCCGGCCGGGATGCCCAGCGACAGCGCCAGCGGCGTGCCGATCATGGCCACCGCGATCGCCCGCCCCTTGAGGTGCGGCGGCACCATGCGCGCGGCATAGCCGGCGGCCAGCGACCACAGCAGGCCGGCCGAGACGCCGGCAAGGAACCGCGCGGCCAGCATGACCGCGTAGCGGTCGGTCAGCGCGGTCGCGGTGTTGGTCGCGGCGAAGCCGACGATGGCCGCCAGCAGCAGCGGCCGGCGGCGCAGCGACTGGGTGGCAGCGGTCAGCGGGATCGCGGCGGCCAGCGAGCCCAGCGCGTAGACGGTGACGAGCTGGCCGACCAGCGCCTCCGAGACCCCGAGGCCCGCCGACATCGGCAGCAGCAGCCCGGCCGGCAGCGCCTCGGTGAGGATGGTGACGAAGCCGGCCATCGCCAGCGCGAGCAGCGCCGCCAGCGGCAGCCGCTCCGGCGCGGAGGCGGCCGTGGCGCAGGGCGCACCGGCACCGCTCATCGCGCCGCCCCCGCGCCAGCGGGCAGGACGAGTTCGTCCAGCCGGTAGACGTGGAACGCGCTCGCCGCCACTTCGTCCAGGCGAGCGAACGCGGCCCGGAACGCGGGATCGGCGAAGAACGCCTCGACCCGGTCCGGGCCGGCGATGGCCTCGATGTTGACCACGGCCAGGCCGTCGACGCTGCGCGCCAGCGCGCTCCACAGGAAGCCGGGCTTGTGCGAGGCCTGGCCGACGATGCCGCGGATGCGATGCAGGGCCTCGTCCTGCCGGCCCGGGAGGGGCGCATGACATTGACGACGAAGACGGTGGGGCTCGGCGCGGTCGAGAACGCCGCGGACAGGAGGACCGGGGAGGAAGCGGACATGGCAGGGCGGGCGCCGTGGGATGGGGAGGCGGACAGCGTGGCCCGGCACGGTTCGCGGAAAAACCGGCTAGAGTTCCGGACACTTCGGAACCCGGAGTCCGCAATCGATGGACGGGATGGACCGCCTGGGCGCCCTGGGCGCCTTCGTGCAGGCGGCCGACACCGGCAGCTTCACCGCGGCCGGGCGCGCGCTGGGCGTGTCCGCGTCGGCAGTCGGCAAGGCGGTGGCGCGGCTGGAGCAGCGGCTGGGCGTGCGGCTGTTCCACCGCTCGACCCGCGCGATCTCGCTGACCCCGGAGGGCGCGCTGTTCCTCGACCGCTGCCGGCGCATCTTCTGCGAGATGGAGGCCGCGGAGCTGGAGCTCGCGCGTACGCGCGACGCGCCGCACGGCCGGCTGCGGGTGAGCCTGCCGCTGGTGGGCATGCTGATGATGCCCACGCTCGGCGCCTTCATGCGCGCCTGGCCGCGGATCGAACTCGATCTCGACTTCACCGACCGCCTGGTCAACGTGGTCGACGAGGGCTTCGACGCGGTGATCCGCACCGGCGAGGCCGCCGATTCGCGCCTGAAGTCGCGCGTGCTCGGGCACTTCCGCCACCGCATCGTCGCCGCACCGGCCTACCTCGCCCGCCACGGCACGCCGGACGCGCCCGCGGCACTGGCCGGGCACGCCTGCCTGCACCACCGCTACCCCTCCACCGGCAGGCTGGAGCCGTGGCCGCTGCAGCGCGAGGGGCATGCCCTGGAGCCGCCGGCGCTGCCGCGCACCGCCGTGGCCAGCGCGGTGGAGCCGCTGATCGCCCTGGCCGAGCAGGGCCTGGGCCTGGCCTGCCTGCCGGACTTCGCGATCCGCCGCCAGCTCGCCGCCGGCACGCTGGTGCCGGTGCTCGACGCGCACCTGGGCGGCGCCGGCACGTTCCGCATCCTCTGGCCCAGCGCCCGCCAGACCTCGCCGCGGCTGCGGGTGTTCGTGGACTTCGTGGCGGCGCACCTGTTCGCCGCGGACGCCGATTGAACACATAAACATGTATCGATATGATGGCGGCGCCCGCCCCTCCACGCCGCCCCCGCCATGACCGCGCACGATCCGCACGCCGCGCATGCCCATGCGCACGATCACGACCACAGCCACGCCGGCCACGACCACGCGCCTGCGGTGTCGGCGCGCAACGAGAAGGTGGTCCTGACGGCGCTGGTCCTGACCGCGGGCTTCATGGTGGTCGAGGTGATCGGCGGCCTGCTGTCGGGCTCGCTGGCGCTGATCGCCGATGCCGGCCACATGCTCACCGATGCCGCCGCGCTGGCGCTGGCCTGGGCCGGCTTCCGCATCGGCCGCCGCGCCTCCGACGCCCGCCGCACCTTCGGCTACATGCGCCTGGAGGTGCTGGCCGGCCTGATCAACGCGCTGACCCTGTTCGCGCTGGTGGCCTGGATCTTCTGGGAGGCCTTCCAGCGCCTGCGCGCGCCCGGCGAGGTGCTGGCCGGGCCGATGCTGGCGGTGGCGACCATCGGCCTGGCGGTCAACCTGCTCGTGTTCTGGATCCTGCACCGCGGCGACCGCGACCACGTCAACATCCGCGGCGCGATGCTGCACGTGCTGGGCGACCTGCTCGGCTCGGTGGCGGCGATCGTCGCCGCGATCGTCATCCACTTCACCGGCTGGATGGCGATCGACCCGATCCTGTCCGCGCTGGTCTGCCTGCTGATCCTGCGCAGCGCCTGGGCCCTGCTGCGCAGCGCCTTCCACATCCTGATGGAAGGCGCCCCGCCCGACCTCGACCTCGACGCGCTGCGCCGTCACCTGCTGGACGAGGTGCCGGGCGTGGCCGGCGTGGCGCACGTGCACGTGTGGTCGATCACCTCCGGGCGCACGCTGGCGACGCTGGAACTGGGCGTGGCCGAGGGCGCCGACGCCGGCGCCACGGTGGCCGCGGTGAAGCGCGCCCTGGCCGAGCGCTTCGGCATCGGCCACACCACGGTCGAGGTGATGCGCGAGGCGGCGCCGGCCTGCGCGCTGGAGCCGGCGGCGCGCTGCGGGCACGGCGGCCACGCATGACGCCGCCCGACGACGCCCGCGTCGAGACCATCGCCGCCACCTACCGCCTGCTTGGCGACCCGACCCGCCTGCGGGTGCTGCTCGCCTGCCTCGAAGGCCCGATCGCGGTCGGCGACATCGCCCGGCGCATCGGCGCCTCGCAGCCGCTGGTGAGCCACCACCTGCGGCTGCTGCGCGGCGCGCGCCTGGTCCGCGGCGAGCGGCGCCAGCGCCAGGTGCTCTACGCCACCGCCGATGCGCACATCCGCGACATGCTGGTGGACATGCTGGAACACGCCGACGAGCCGTAAGAGCGCGCTCGCGCGCAACGGACGTCGCGGCGCGGATTCTGTCGCGCGAGAGCGCGCTCCACGTGACGCGCTCTTGCCGGCAGCGGCGGCACACTGGCGTTCCGCCCCGCGAGCGCACCCGCATGCCCCTCGTCCCCGATATCGCATCCTGGCCCGCGCGGCCGCTCGACGGCCGCGTGGTGCTGGTCACCGGCGGCGCGCAGGGCATCGGCCGCGGCATCGCGCAGGCGGTGCTGGGCGCCGGCGGCCGCGTCGCCATCGGCGACCTCGACGCCGCCGCCGGCCGCGCCTGCCCGTCCGAATGGCAGCGGCCCGACGACGCGCTGTTCCGGCGCCTGGACGTGGCGCGCGAGCGCAGCGTGTCCGCCTTCGTCGAAGCGGCACTGGCGCGCTTCGGCCGCATCGACGGCCTGGTCAACAACGCCGGCATCGCCGATCCGCACGTGCCGCCGCTGCCCGCGCTCGACTGGGCGGACTGGAACCGCCGCCTGTCGAGCCTGCACGGCGCCTTCCTGTGCAGCAAGCACGCGCTGCCGGCGCTGTCGGCGAGCGAAGGCGGTGGCGCCGTGGTCAACATCGCCTCCACCCGCGCCCACCAGTCCGAGCCGCACAGCGAGGCCTACGCCGCGGCCAAGGGCGGGCTGGTGGCCTTCACCCACGCGCTGGCGCTGAGCGCCGGCCCCGCGGTGCGCGTCAACTGCATCAGCCCGGGCTGGATCGCCACCGACGCCTGGCGCGCACCGGCGCGACGGCGCCGGCCGAAGCTCTCGCGCGCCGACCACGCACAGCATCCGGCCGGCCGCGTCGGCACGCCGGAGGACATCGCGTCGCTGGCGGTCCACCTGCTGGCGCCCGCGCTGTCGGGCTTCGTCACCGGCCAGGAGTTCGTGGTGGACGGCGGCATGACGCGGAAGATGCAGTACGCCTGAGGCGCGCGCGGGCCGCCCGATCGGTGGGCTACAGTCGGCGGACCGCTCCCGCCCCCATCGTCATGACGCACCGGGTCGCCATCTACGTCTTCCCCGGGGTCGAGGCGCTCGACTTCGCCGGTCCCTACGAGGTCTTCAGCACCGCCAGCCGCGTGCACGCGCGCGAACGGCCCGGCGAACCCGCCCCGTTCGAGGTGTTCACCGTGGCGCGCGAGCGCACGCCGGTGGTGGCGCGCGCCGGCCTGCGGGTGCTGCCCGAGCACGATCTCGCCGGCTGCCCGGCACCGGGCCTGCTCGTGGTCCCGGGCGGCGAGGTCGACGCGGAAGTCGCCGACGCGCGCGTGGTGGACTGGGTGCGCGCGCAGGCCCGGACCGTGCCGATCGTCGCCTCGGTGTGCACCGGCGCCTTCGTGCTCGCGCGCGCCGGCCTGCTGCGCGGCCGCACCGCCACCACCCACTGGGAGGACGCCGATGCGCTGCGCGCCGCGTACCCGGACCTGCGCGTGCGCGAGGACCTGCGCTGGGTGGACGAAGGCGCCGTGGTCACCTCGGCCGGCATCGCCGCCGGCATCGACATGAGCCTGCACCTGGTCGCGCGGCTGGCCGGCGACCGCCTCGCCGAGCGCAGCGCGCGGCAGATGGACGTGCCCTACCGCCGCGATCCCTGAGCGCCGGTGCCTCGCAGCCGGATCGCCCGGCCTTGCCGCGGCGGCGGGCATCGTGCTCCCATCGAGCGGAATCTGGACGACGACGGTTCCACGCCATGATCAGAGCGCCGTACTTCGACGGGGCCGAGATCGAACTCCTGGACGAGCCGGATCCCGGCGACGCGGGCGCCGCGGCCGCGCTCGCCGCGTTCCTGCGCCTGACGCCCGCCGACCGGATCTCGGATTCCCGCCACGTCTTCGCCTACTACCGGGACTACCACGAGGCGGTCGGCGGCGAAGACTGGCTGGACGCGCAGATGGGCGTGCCGGAGACGCCCGCCGACATCTGGGCGCACGTCGCGCCGAAGATGCTCGAGCTGCGCAAGGGCCGCGACGGCGACGGGCACTGGTACGTCATGGTCGAGGCGGACTGCGGCTGGGAAGAAGAGCACGGCCTGCTGCTGGTCTGGCGCAACGGCACCACGCTGAACAAGGTGGGCGGCTACGACGGCCATGCCACCAACGAGAACGCCTATGCCGACGGCGCGCTCCGCGATGTCGTCTATGCGGCCACGAATCCGGCATGCACCACGCGGCTGGGCGATCCGGGCTGACGGCGCCGCGCTGCCACGGGTCTGGCGGCACGGTCGCGCGCGAGCGCGCTCCTACAGGGAGTACTCATCGCCGCCGCCTGTCGGTGCTCAAGACGTGGCGCGTCGATGTTCGTAGGAGCGCGCTCGCGCGCGACCACGCCAGGTGCCACCGAAAAACCGCGGAGAGCCTCAGCGCTCGCGCAGCCAGGGCGACAGCAGCGCCTGCGCATCGGCCAGCGAGGCGACGATGCGGTGGCCCAGCGCGCGCACCGCCTCGTCGGGGACCAGCAGGTCCGGCACCTGCACCGGGGTCATGCCGGCGGCCAGCGCCGCGCGCACGCCGGTGGGCGAGTCCTCCAGCACCAGGCAGCGCGCCGGTGCCACGCCCAGGCGCTGCGCGGCGAGCAGGTAGACGTCGGGCGCGGGCTTGGGCCGCTCGACGTCGCTGCTGGTGCACACCGCGTCGAACCGCCACAGCAGGTCGGCCGCGGCCAGCTTGCGCAGCGCCAGCGGACGGCGGGTGGAGGTGGCGACCGCGCGCGGCACGTCGTGCGCGGCCAGCAGTTCCAGCAGCTCGACGATGCCGGGCCGGTGCGGCACGCCCGCCTCGGCCACGGCGACGTACAGCGCGTGCCCGCGCTCGAGCAGCGCGGCGGCCGCATCCGCGCCGATGCGCGCGCCCAGCAGTTCGCGGCACATGTCGTCGGTGTGGCCGATCGTCCGCAGCCACCAGTCGGGCTCGATGCCGGCGCCCTGCTCGGCGGCGGCGCGGCGCAGGCAGCCGAGGATGGCGCGCTCGCTGTCGAGCATCAGCCCGTCCATGTCGAAGATCACCGCCTCGGGCGCGTGCGGCAGCGCGTCGGCCGCGCTCATCGCGGCACGGCCCCGAACAGCTCGTCGAGTTCCGCCGGCGTCAGCGCGCGCCAGCGCCCCTCCGGCAGCTCGCCCAGCGCCAGCCCGCCGACCCGGCTGCGGTGCAGCGCGACCACGCGGTTGCCCGTCGCGGCGAACATGCGCCGTACCTGGTGATAGCGGCCCTCGTGCAGGGTCAGCCGCGCGCGGCGCGGGCCGAGCGCGTCCATCGCGACCGGCAGCAGCGGCTTGTCCTCGGATTCCAGCAGCAGCGTGCCGCTGGCGAACAGCGCCGCCTCGTCGCCGCGCAGGTCCTGCGCGAGCGCGGCCTCGTAGACCTTGGGCACCGCCGACTTCGGCGAGACGATCCGGTGCAGCAGCGCGCCATCGTCGGTCATCAACAGCAGCCCGGAGGTGTCGCGGTCGAGGCGGCCGACCGGCGACAGCGCGGGGTTGCGCAGGCGGAAGCGCGGCGGCAGCAGGTCGTGGACGACGCGCCCGGGATCGCGCGTGGAACAGGTGTAGCCGACCGGCTTGTGCAGCATCAGCGCCAGCCCCTGCGGCGGGTCCAGCGGCTCGCCGTCCACGCGCACGCCGGCGGGATCGACGACGTCGTCGGCGTAGAGCACCTCGCCCGCGGCGTCGGTCACCCGGCCCTGCCGGCACAGCGCGACGGCCTGCTTGCGGCTGCCGTAGCCCAGGTTGGCGAGCAGGCGCACCAGCTTCATGGCGCGCGCCTGGCCGCGACGACCTTGAAGCCGTCGCGCTGGACCACGGTGCGGACCTCGGCGAAGGCGCCGGCCAGCGCCTGCTCGTAGGGCAGCTGGCGGTTGGCGACCAGCCACAGCGCGCCGCCCGGGCGCAGCGCGGCGGCGGCGGCGCGGACGAAGGCCTGCCCCAGTTCCGGCCGCGGCGCCCGGCCCTGGGCGTGGAACGGCGGGTTGGCGACCACGAAGTCGTAGCGGCCCGGTACCCCGGCGGCGACGTCGTGCCAATGGAAGCCCAGCCGCACGCGCGCCGCGTGCGGCGCGAGGTTGCGCTCGGCCAGCGCCAGCGCGCGCGCATCGGCCTCGTACAGGTCCAGGCCGCGCACTCCGGTGCAGCGCTCGAGCACGGCGGCGGCGAGCACGCCGCTGCCCGCGCCCAGATCCGCGCCCTCGCCGGCCAGCGTGTCCGGCAGCTGCGCGATCAGCAGCGCGCTGGCGGCATCGATGCGGTCCCAGGCGAACACGCCGGGCCGGCTCCACCAGCCCGGCGCGATCTCGCGCGGCGCATCCGCCTCGCGCCACTGCGCGGCCAGGGCGGGGTCGCCGCCGGCGTCAGCGCGCGCCCAGAACACCCGGCACTTGTGCTTGGACAGCGAGCCCGCCGCGCCGAACAGGCGGGCGAAGTCGGCCTCGCCGGACTTCGCGCCCTCGTCGTTGGGCACGCTCGCCACCACGGTGGCGCCGGCATCGGCCAGGGCGCGCGCCTGCGCGTACAGCGCGCGCGCGGCCTCGCGCTGGCGCGGCGGCAGCGCCAGCACCAGCGGCCAGCGCCGTGCAGGATCGGGGTCCGCCTCCGCGCGCACCGCGAAGCCCGCACGCTCCAGCGCCTGCGCCTGCGGCCGGAAGCCCTGCACGCAGGCCAGCCCCGGCCATTGCGAGGCGTGCAGCGCGGCGCCGGCGCGCGCGCCGAGGAACAGCGCGCCCGGGACGCGCGCGATGCGTCCTTCGGCGAACGGCAGCATCAGGGCATCGAGGGCGGGATCGGACACGGACGCGACGCACGCAAGGGGAGCTCCATTCTACGTAAGCCCGCGATACGCGCTCGCCGGCGAGGCGCAACGCATCGTCCATGCCGATTTCATCGGCCGCGAACGCGTGCGCGGTCACCCTGGCGCCGTCCCCCACGGAGTCCCCTGCATGCGCGCACTTTTCGTCGGTGGTCCGGTCGACAACAGCGAGCTCGACCTGGACGGCGACACCCCGCCCGCCCACTACCCGCCCGACACCGGCAGCGGCGCCAGCCGCTATCGCCTGCAACGCGTGGGGCGCCAGGACGGCCGCGTCGCCTACGCGGTGTACGGCGCACCGGAACTGCCGGAGGACGAGATCGCGCGGGTGAGCGAGGAGCGCGCCTACGCGCGGCGCTTCCAGGCCGAGGAGGCCGACGCCTCGTAGGAGCGCGCTCGCGCGCGATTGCTTTTTCTTCCTGCGGCGTCTTTTTTCCTGCGGCGTGGGACGGGAAGAGCTTCGCGCGCGAGCGCGCTCCTACGAAAAAGCGCTTGCATCCCGCGACGCGGGCGCGTATCGTGCGCGCCCTTCGGTCGGATCGTCCGACGTTTCCCACGCATTCCACGCATCGCCATGAAGCCCGTCCACGCCCTCCCCGCACTGCCTGCCCTGCGCGTCACGCGCGGCGGCCTGCTGCGCATGCGCGACGGCGAATGCGCGCGGCGCAACGACACCTGACACCGGCCGCTCCCTGGGAGATCGGCCACCCCGATCTCCCGAGGCCCGCGAACGCCCTCGGGTTCCCGCCCGGGGGCGTTTTCGTTCAAGGCGTCCGCGAAAGGATGCGCATGCATCGATTCCTGCTTCCGCAGCGCGGCCGCTGACGCCGCGCCTGCGATCCATATCCGGGCGCCTCGGCGCCCGCACGGATTGCCGGCGGGCGACCGCCGGCAATGCGAAGCTTCTTCGAACACGAACCAGCGGCGTGGGCTTGCGTCCCACCCGGTGCGCGCGGCGATGCCGTGGCGTATGCCCGTGCGTGCGAGAAGCCGCTTCGCGAGCGGACGAAAGCTCAGCGGGAGAGCGGCGGCGCAAGCCGCAGGCCACCGGTTCGAATCCGGTTCGTCCACCACTGGATAGCTCAGTCGGGTAGAGCATCGGGCTTTTAGTCCGAGAGTCGCGGGTTCGAGTCCCGCTCCAATCCATGACCTGTCACGTCATGACCCAGGGACGCGAGTCCCCACCAGGAAGCGCCCGCTGCGGCGCGGCGCCTTGGCGAAGGAACGCGAAGGCGGCGCGACGCAACGCAGCCGGCGCCGGCACCGCGCCCTCGACGCGGACGCCGCCCGCGCGCGACGCGCCCGATCCCCTGCGGGGGACGCGGCGCGGCGGCGCGGTACGGCCTCCGCCGGCAGCGCCGGCCGCCCGCGCCGTCCCGCGTCGACGGGCGCTTCCGCCTTGTCGCGCGCAGCCCGCGTCCGCCACCGCGGACCGGGCGGCGCACCCCAATGCCGCGCGGCGCCTCGGGCGTCGCGCGACACGGACGCGGGAACCGATCCGCCGCGCCGTGCGCTCTTCCACCGGATCGGACCACCATAGCCAACAGAGGAGATCCATCATGTTCTGGACCAAGAGGGTCGTGATCGGCGACGGCGAGCGCGGCCTGGTGTACCGAAACCGTCGTTTCGAGCGGGTGCTGGAGGCCGGCGTGCACCGCTGGTTCGACCCGTTCGGCAGGATCGAGGTGCGCAGCTTCGACATCGCCACGCCGGAGTACGCCGGCCCCGACGTCGATGCGCTCGTCGCGCGCCTGGGCGACGCGCTCGCCGGCACCTTCGTGCTCGCCGACATCGGCGTGGACGAGGTCGGCCTGGTGTCGAAGAACGGCAAGCTCGAGGACGTGCTCGCGCCGGGCACGCGCCGGCTGTACTGGAAGGGCCTGGTCGAGGTCCAGGTGCGGACGGTGCCGCTGGGCGGCACGCTGGAGGTGGAGGCCGCGGTCTCGCGGCGCCTGCGCCAGCTGGGCACGCTGTCCCGCGTGGCGGTGGTGGCCGACGTCCCGGCCGAGCACGCCTGCCTGGTGTTCGTCGACGGCGAACTGCGTCGCACGCTAGCGCCGGGCAGCCACGCCTTCTGGAACTTCCGGAAGAACGTGGTGGTGGACATCGTCGACCTGCGCGTGCAGGCGGTCGAGGTCTCCGGCCAGGAGCTGCTGACCCGCGACAAGGTGAGCCTGCGCGTCAACCTGGCGGCGAGCACCCGCGTGATCGATGCCGTGGCGACGCGGACCCGGGTGGCCAGGATCGGCGATCACGTGTACCGCGAGCTGCAGTACGGCCTGCGCCGGGCGGTCTCCGCCAAGTCGCTGGACGAGCTGCTCGGCGACAAGGCTTCGCTCGACGCCGACATCTTCGCCTACGTGCGCGGCCAGATGACCGGCCTCGGCGTGGAGGTGCTGGGCGTCGGCGTCAAGGACGTGATCCTGCCGGGCGAGATGAAGGAGATCCTCAACGGCGTGGTGCAGGCGGAGAAGACGGCGCAGGCCAACGTGATCCGCCGCCGCGAGGAGGCGAACGCGACGCGTTCCCTGCTCAACACCGCCCGCCTGATCGAGGAGAGCCCGGTGCTGATGCGGCTCAAGGAGCTGGAGGCGCTGGAGAAGGTGACCGAGCGGATCGACAAGCTGACCGTGTTCGGCGGCCTGGATGGCGTGCTGAAGCAGCTGGTCACCCTGAAGCAATGAGACATCCGGCGCGGCGGAAGGAACCGCCGCGCCGGCCCATGGAAACGAGGCCATCGCAATGAACACTTCCTACGAGCTGCTGCACGCCGAGGGCGCCGCCACCCCGATCAAGGGCTGGGTGCGCGGCGTGCCGCTGGAGGCGCAGGCCCACGAGCAGCTGCGCAACATCGCCGCGATCTCCTTCGTCGGCCCCTGGGTGGCCGCGATGCCGGACGTGCACCTGGGCAAGGGCGCGACCGTCGGCTCGGTGATCCCGACCCGCGGCGCGATCATCCCGGCGGCCGTCGGCGTCGATATCGGCTGCGGCATGGCCGCGGTGCGCACCACCCTGCGCGCCGCCGACCTGCCCGACGACCTGCGCCAGCTGCGCAACGGCATCGAGCGCAGCGTGCCGGTCGGCAACGGCCGCGGCGGCGAGCACTGGAAGCTGCCCGACGGCATCGGCACGCGCGTCGCGCAGTCGGGGCTGGTCGCGCGCCTGGAGGCGATCCGCGCCAGGTACCCGCGCATCCGCCCGGACAAGCTGGATCGCCAGCTCGGCACCCTGGGCGGCGGCAACCACTTCATCGAGATCTGCCTCGACGAGGCCGACGCGGTGTGGGTGATGCTGCACAGCGGCTCGCGCGGCACCGGCAACCTGATCGGCACCTACTTCATCGAGCGCGCGCGCGAGGAACTGGCGCGCCGCGTGCTGGGCTTCCACCTGCCCGACCGCGACCTGGCCTTCTTCATGGAGGGCGAGCCGCTGTTCGACGACTACGTGGAGGCGGTCTCCTGGGCGCAGGACTACGCCCGCGAGAACCGCGAGGCGATGATGGCGCGGGTGCTGGCCGAGATGCGCCACCGACTGCCGAAGTTCCGGCTCGACGCGATGGCGGTGAACTGCCACCACAACTACGTGCAGCGCGAGACGCACCGCGGCGAGAGCCTGCTGGTGACCCGCAAGGGCGCGGTGAGCGCACGCTCGGGCGAGCTGGGCATCATCCCCGGCAGCATGGGCGCCAAGAGCTACATCGTGCGCGGGCTGGGCAACGGCGAGAGCTTCCACAGCTGCAGCCACGGTGCCGGCCGCGCGATGAGCCGCTCGGCCGCGCGCCAGCGGATCACCCTCGCCGAGCACCGCGAGGCCACCGCCCACGTGGAGTGCCGCAAGGACGCGGGCGTGGTGGACGAGTCGCCGGCCGCGTACAAGGACATCGATGCGGTGATGGCGGCCCAGCGCGACCTGGTCGAGGTCGTGCACACGCTGCGCCAGGTGGTCTGCGTCAAGGGTTGAGGACCACCGCGGGGAAGACGACGGGACGGGCGGAAACGCCCGTCCCGTTTTTTGGGCCGCGCTTCGCACCGGGCCAGGCGCCACCGCACCAGCGGCAGAAGAGGAACGCGTCCCCGCGCGCGGATGGGGGTGAACGACGGCCGGAACCGCTTCTTCCGGTGCCCGCAGAAAAGCGTCGCGCGCGAGCGCGCTCCTACAGCGCGCGCGCCGGGCCAACTGCCGGCGGCAGCAGCCGCTCCATCGCCCAGGACAGCAGCACGCAGCCGCCCAGCGCGGCGATCCAGCCCAGCGGCAGGCGCGCCGCCGTCGCCGACAGCGCGTCGGCGAGCCCGGCGAGCGGGAACGCAGCCACCGCCAGCGCCGCCAGCCCCAGCAGGGCCAGCAGCGCGGCGACGCCGGCGCCGGCCAGGCGCGCATCGGGATCGCGCACCGCCGGGGCGAGGCCGGCGCGGTGGGCCAGCGCCGCGGCGAAGTCGGCCGGCAGTTCGACCGGCGGCGGCGCGCGCAGCGCGCGGGCGATGGCGAGGTCGGCGGCGTCGACGCCGGCCGGGGCCGGATCGCCGCCGCGCGCGGCCAGGCGCGCACGCTCCTGGCGGGCCCAGGCCTCGGGCGGCGGCGTGCGGTCCTCGCGCGCGTTCATGCGACCTCTCCGATCCGCGGCGCCAGCCAGGCGCGCAGGCGCTGGCGGCTGCGGAACAGGTGGCTCTTGATGGTGCCTTCCTGGATGCCGGTCATGGTGGCGATCTCCGGAATCGACAGTTCGTCGAGATGGTAGAGGGTGAGCAGGGTGCGCTGCAGCGGCGGCAGCGCATCGATCGCGGCGTGCAGCCAGCGCTCGCGCTCGTGCGCTTCGGCCTCGGCCTGCACGTCGGCCGGCCCGGCCACGCGCTCGGCGGGCGCGAGCGCGTCGGCGTCGGCCGCCGACGGCTCGGCCAGGCGGATGCGCCGCCGCTCCAGGTGGCGGCGCGCGATGGAGAACGCCACCTGCGCGATCCAGGCCTTCAGCGGCGCGTCGAAGCGGTACTGGTGGAGGCTGCGGTGCACGCGCAGGAAGGTCTCCTGGCACAGCTCGCGCGTGTCCTCCGGGTGCCGCACCATGCGCTGCACCACGTGCCAGCACAGTCCCTGGTGCTGGCGCACCAGCCGCTCGAAGGCGCCGGCGCGCCCGGCCAGCACGTCGGCGACCAGGGCGCGGTCGTCGGCGGGCACGCTGTCGGTCGGGGCGGCGGGGTCCATCCGCTCAGCAGAGACGCCGGAGGCGGCCGCGGTTGCAGCGCTGGCCGCGGTGCAACCGCCCGCGCCCCGCCCGTCTCTCCTGTTGCCGAACCCGCCCGCCAACGGAACGCCCCATGGATCCCCAAGTCATCGTCCCCGTCGTCCTGTTCACCTGCATCGCCTACATCATCAAGGTGATCGTCGAGGCCTACCTGCGCAAGCGCATGGTCGAAGTCGTCGGCTCGGCCGAGGTCCTCGCCGCCCTGTTCGAGGCCGAGGCCCAGCACCGCCGCACCGCCTCGCTGCGCTGGGGCATCGTGCTGGCCGCGCTGGCGCTGGCCTTCGGCGCCATCGAGGCCTTCGGCTGGACCCGCATCACCCCCGGCGTGGCCGCGGTGCTGCTCGGCGCGACCGGCCTCGGCCACCTGGTCTACTTCGCCGCCAGCCGCGCGCTGCTGCGCCGGGAGGCGGCGGCCGCGGCGGACCGCAGGCCGGCCGCGGCGCCGTAGGCGCACGCTCGCACGCGACGGCCTGCAGGCGCCGGCCGGCAGATCGC
>NZ_JAIWPR010000049.1 GCF_021191635.1 Alterluteimonas quercicellularis | reverse complement strand
CCGGGCAGCTGCACCTGGGTGCCCGGCACGGGCTCGCCGGCGCGCCCGGGGCGGGGCGGGGCGCCGGCGGAACCGCCGCCGGCACCGGGGGGCGCGGCGGGCGGGGGCGACGCATCGTCGCGGGACGCAGGCGGCTGCGCGAGCCGCGGGGACGCGGCCTCCGGCGGCCGGGCGGGCGCGCACGCCGCGGCCGCGCAGGCCATGCCGACGAGGATCGCGGTCGACCGGCGCAGCCCCGGCGACCCGGCGGGCCGGCCGTTGCCGTTTCGCTGCATGGCGTCGTCGGGCGCTCGCATCTTCGCAACGTCGTCCCGCGGCGGTCTGCGCGGCGTGTGCGGGAGGCCGCGCATCAGGGCGCGCGCTCCAGGACCAGTTGCGGATCGATGCGCACGTCGAACCAGTTCATCCCCCAGTGCAGGTGCGGCCCCGTCGCCCGCCCGGTCGCGCCGACCGCGCCGATGACCTGCCCCTGCTCGACGCGATCGCCGACCCGGACGTCCAGCCGCGACAGGTGCAGGAAGTTGGAGCTGATGCCGTGGCCGTGGTCGAGCAGCACGGTGCCGCCGGTCAGGTAGAGGTCGGGCGCGGCGAAGGTGACGATGCCGCCGGCGGGCGCCCGGACCGCGGTGCCGGTGGGCGCAGCGATGTCCATGCCCGAATGCGGCGAGCCGGGCCGGCCGTTGTAGACGCGGGCGCGGCCGAAGCGGCCGCTGATGCGGCCCTCCACGGGCTGGACGAAGCGCTGGGCGAAGTCGGCGCGGTCGTCGTCGCGGCTGCGCTGCGCGCTGACCTGCGCCTGCTCGCGGCGGATGCGCTCGGCGATGGCCGGCGGCGGGTCCACCGTGGCCGGCGGCACGCCGTCGACGCGCTGCAGCGGCCAGTCGCGCGGGTCGATGCGGATGGCCACGGTCTCCTCGCGGCCGTCGGGCCGGGTCACCTTCACCTGCGCCGGGCCCTGCGCGTCGCGGCCGATGCCGAGCGCCACGCTGCCGTAACCGGTCACCCGCAGGGTGCGGCCGGCGTACTCGACGCGGCTGCCCGGCGGCACCTTGCCGATCACCAGCGCGCCCTGCTGCACGCCGGCGGGGAACACGACGCGGTCGTCCTGCGGCGTCTGCGCCGCCGCGGCGCCCAGCAGCAGGACGCCGGCCAGCGCGGCCAGCGCCCGCAGCGCGGCGCGGCGGCTCAACGCGCGAACTCCAGCCGCCGGCCCGCCGCCTCGCCGACCAGGCGTTCGCCGTCCCAGGCCAGCGCGCCGTTGACCCAGGTCGAGGCGATGCGGCTGCGGAAGGTGGTGCCCTCGAACGGCGACCAGCCGCACTTCGACAGCACCTGCTCGCGGGCCACGGTGAACGGCGCGTCCTCCACCAGCACCAGGTCGGCCCAGTAGCCCTCGCGCAGGAAGCCGCGCTCGTGCACGTCGAACAGCTGCGCCGGCGCGTGGGCGAACTTGCGCACCACCGTGGCGATGTCGAAGTGGCCCTCGTGCACGCACTCAAGCGCCGCGACGAGCGCGAACTGCACCAGCGGCAGGCCGCTGGGCGCGCGCACGTAGGGCTGCTGCTTCTCCTCCCAGGTGTGCGGCGCGTGGTCGGTGGCCAGCACGTCGATGACGTCGTCGGCCAGGGCCTGCTGCAGGGCGGCGCGGTCGGCGGGGTCCTTGATCGCCGGGTTGCACTTGATCTGGTGGCCGAGCCGGCCGTAGTCGGGGCGAGCGAAGCGCAGGAAATGCACGCAGGTCTCGGCGGTGATGCGCTTGCGCACGCGGCCGTCGGCGTCCACCAGCGGCCCGCGCTCGAACAGCGCCAGCTCGTCGGCGGTGGAGATGTGCAGCACGTGCAGGCGGGTGTCGTGCCGGCGCGCGAGTTCGAGCGCCAGCCGGGTCGACTTCAGGCAGGCCTCGCGCGAGCGGATGTCCGGGTGGCATTCGGCCGGGATCTCGTCGCCGTAGCGCTCGCGGTACTGCGCCAGCAGCGCCTCGATGGTCGGCGTGTCCTCGCAGTGGGTGATGATCGGCACCGGCGTCTCGCGGAAGATGCCGTCCAGCGTCTCGGGATCGTCGACCAGCATGTTGCCGGTCGAGGCGCCCATGAACACCTTCACCCCTGGTGCCGTGGCGGGATCGAGGCCGCGCACCGCGTCCAGATTGTCGTTGCTGGCGCCGAGGTAGAAGCCGTAGTTGGCGCGCGCGCGGCCGGCGGCGCGGTCGTACTTGTCCTGCAGCGCGGCCGCGTCGAGCGTGGGCGGGCTGGTGTTGGGCATGTCCATGAAGCTGGTCAGCCCGCCGGCGACCGCGGCGGCGGACTCGCTGGCCATGTCGGCCTTGTACTCCAGCCCCGGCTCGCGGAAGTGCACCTGGTCGTCGATCATCCCCGGCAGCAGCCAGCGGCCGGCGGCGTCCACCACGCGCTCGCGGGCGCGGGCCTCCAGGCCGCTGCCGACGGCGGCGATGCGCCCGCCGGAGATGCGCAGGTCGCCCTCGGCGACCCGGCCCTCGTTGACCAGGCGGGCGTTGACGATGAGGGTGTCGGTCATGGTTTGGGGTCCGTGTTCGGCATCGGCACGGGATCGTGCCCGCCGGGGTGGAGGGGATGGCAGCGCGACAGCCGGCGCAGGGCGAGCCAGCCGCCCTTGAACGCGCCGTAGCGGGCGATCGCGGTCATCGCGTATTCCGAGCAGCTGGGCACGAATCGGCAGCGCGGCCCCAGCAGGGGGCTCAGCAGGCGTTTGTACAGGCGCAGGAGGGCGATGAGGAGGCGGTCGATCACGATGTCTGCGCGGCGTGAACGTGAAGGCGTCGGGCGCGGTTGCCGCTGCAGCCGCCGCAGGGTATAACAGCCCGCTTTCCCATCCAAGGGAACCGAGGACGGAACGACGTGGCAGTGAAGAAAACCGCTAAGAAGTCCGCCAAGACGGCGGCGAAGAAGGCCCCGGCGAAGAAGGCCCCGGCGCGGAAGCCGGCGGTCGCCAAGGCCCCGGCGAAGAAGGCCACGCCGAAGAAGCCGGCAGCGAAGAAGGCGCCGGCCAAGGCCGCGCCGAAGAAGGCCGCCCCCGCCAGGCAGGCCCCGGCGAAGCAGGCTCCGGCCCGGAAGCCGGCGACCACGGGCAAGGCCGCCGCCAGCCAGGCCCCCGCCAAGGCCGTCAAGGCCCCGGCGAAGAAGGCCGCCCCGGCCAAGGTTGCCGCGCCTGCGCGCCCGGCGCCGAAGAAGCCGGTCGCCAAGGCCGCCAGCGTCGCGAAGAAGGTCGCTCCGCCGGCGTCCGCCGGCCAGGACGAGGCGCCCAAGGCCGCTGCGTCCAAGGCGCAGGCGCCCGCGAAGCCGGCGTCCGCTGCTGCGGCCCCGGCCAAGAGCCCGCGTCCGGCGGGCAAGGTCGCGGTGGCGGTCACCGCGCGGCCGACGAAGCCGGCCCCCAAGACGAAGTACAAGGTCGTGGAATACAGCACCGATCCCGAAACCGGCCGTCCGGTCGTCCCGCAGGGCTACAAGCCCTCGCACGACGAGGAGTACATGAGCGCGCTGCAGCTCGAGTACTTCCGCCAGCGCCTGCTGCAGTGGCGCGCGGACCTGGTCGAGGAATCCAAGCAGACCATCGAGAACCTCAAGGAGGAAGTGCGCGACGTCGGCGACGAGGCCGAGCGCGCCACCCGCGAGACCGAGAACTCGCTGGAGCTGCGCACGCGCGACCGCTACCGCAAGCTGATCGGCAAGATCGACAGCACGCTCAAGCGCGTGGACTCGGGCGAGTACGGCTACAGCGTCGACTCCGGCGAGGAGATCGGCCTGGACCGCCTGGAGGCCCGCCTCACCGCCGAGCGCACCATCGACGAGCAGGAGCGCTGGGAGCACCTGCAGAAGCAGATGGGCGACTGACCCCCTGCGCGTCTGCGCGACGACGAAAAAGCCCCGCGCGAGCGGGGCTTTTTCGTGGCGGGGGCCGGTGCGGCGTCCGCGGGCCGGGCGGTCGCGCGCGATCCGCCCGGCGCAGGAGCGCGCGTGCGAGCCCCCGCTCAGTCCGGCGGCAGGTAGCGGTCCAGGAAGCTGCCGGGCAGGGCGATGCCGTGCGCGAGGTAGGTGTCCAGCCGGCGCCGGTCCGGCTTGCGCAGCTTGACCAGCGGCGGCACCGGCGCGTCGGCCCGCCACAGCAGCAGCCGCGCCCGCAGCCGGTTGCGGTTCCAGCCGCTGGCCTCGTGGTAGAAGAACGGTCCGTCCTCGGCCGCGCACAGCGAGAGGCGGTAGCCGCCGCGCGTCTGCATCACCACCTGCGCGGCCAGGTGCATGCTGAGGTAGTGGGGGATGTCGATGCCCTGGCGGACCCGTTCGTACACGCCGGCGGCGGTCAGGTGGCGGATGTAGTCCTCGTTGCTCGACGCCACCACCCGCTCGGTGAACTCGCGTTGCAGGTCGGCGACGAAGCGGCTGCCGGCGGGCGCGGCCATGAACCAGTTCTCGACCACCGGGTAGCGCGGCAGCGTGGTGTAGCGCTTCAGGTAGTAGCCGACGAACTCGCTGCCGCTGCGTGCCTGCTCCGCCACCGCCCACTCGGGCGATCGCGTCAGCAGGCTGCTGGCGTCCAGCCAGATGCCGCCGTAGCGGCGCAGCAGTTCCAGGCGCAGCCAGTCGGCCGTCTTCACCGCGCCCGCGCCCGCCAGCCCGGGCGGGCGCTCGGGCGCCCAGCGCGACAGGCCGCGGTCGTCGAGGATGCGCAGCTCGAAGCCCTCGGCGTGGCGGCGCCAGTTCTCGAAGCAGCCGCGGATCATCGCCGGCGGCCGCTCGCTGTTCCAGTAGGTCCAGAGGATGCGCGGGATGCTGCCGGCGTCGGCCGCCGGCGCCGCGGGCGAGGCGGCGTCGGCGGGCGGGATCGCGTGGACCTCGAAAGCCTGTTCCGGCGCCGCCTCGAGCGTGCGCGGCCGGCGGCGGTGCCAGTGCCTGGCCAGGCGGGCGAGCCAGAGCTCGGCGCGCATCCTGGCCGGGAGGGCGGTGGCGTCCTGCATGCGGAGCGGGGTCCTGCGGCGGCGGAGGGCGCGCGCGTGGCGCGCATGATACGGCGCGGCCGGCGCGCGGGGCGCGAAGCCGGCGCCCGATCAGCGCCGCGCGGGCGCGTGCGGCGCTTCCTGCAGCTCGCGCAGGTCGAGCCGGCGCAGCCGCGGCGCGCGCCAGGCGGTGGCCAGCGCCACCGAGATGGTCACGCAGCCGCCGAGCACCACCGCCGGCACCAGCCCCAGCAGCCGCGCCATCGAGCCGGCGTAGAAGGCGCCCAGCTCGTTCGACGAGCCGACGAACAGCCCGTTGATCGACGACACCCGCCCGCGCATCGCGTCGGGCGTGGCCAGCTGCAGGATCGTGGAGCGCATCACCACCGACACGCCGTCGCACATGCCCGACAGCAGCAGGAAGCAGGCCGACAGCCAGAACAGCTTCGACAGCCCGAAGCCGATGATGCACAGCCCGAAGCCGGCCACGGCCAGCAGCAGGATGCGCCCGGCGTTGCGCTGCACCGGGTGCCGCGCCAGCCACACGCCGACCGCCACCGCGCCCAGGGCCGGGGCGCCGCGCAGGATGCCCAGCCCTTCCGGGCCGTAGTGCAGGATGTCGTGGATGAAGGCCGGCGCCAGCGAGATCGCGCCGCCGAACAGCACCGCGAACATGTCCAGCGCCAGCGCGCCCAGCAGGATCTGGTGGCCGAACACGAAGCGCGCGCCCTCGGCGATGCTGGCGAAGATCGGCGCGCGGGCGTCCGGGCGCGGCGGCTCCTCCACCCGCATCCACGCCAGCGCGGCGATCACGCCCAGCGCGCAGGCCGCGGCGGCGAGGTAGGCCGCGGGCTTGCCGGCCGCGGCCACCAGCGCGCCGCCCACGGCCGGCCCCAGCACCAGCGCGGACTGGAACACGATGCTGCCCAGGCTGGCGCCGCGCACGAACTGCTCGCGCGGCAGCACCCGCGCGAACAGCGCGTTGTAGACCGGCCCCAGGAACGCGCGGACCATGCCGGTCAGCACGATCGCGGCGTAGATCGGCCAGACCCCGCCGTCGAACAGGCCGGCGGCGATGGCCGCCAGCAACAGCGGCGTCAGCGACAGGCCCAGGCCCGCCGCCATGCCCAGCCGGCGCCGCGGCAGGTGGTCGACCAGGTAGCCGGCGAACGGCGCGACGCAGAAGTAGGGCAGCACCTCGGCCAGGCCGATCAGGCCCAGCATCCACGGGTCGCGGGTCAGCTCGTAGACGTGCCAGCCGACCGTGACCGCGACGATCTGGTAGGACAGGATCGAGCAGATGCGGTAGGCCAGCAGCGCGCGGAAGGCCGCGTTGCGCAGCGGCGCGGCGCGGCTGTCGGGGGACGCGGGGGCGCGGTCGCGGCTCAAGCCAGTGCGCGGCGCGCGGTGTCGCGGATCTCGGCGAGCAGCGCCGCCAGGCCGTTGCTGCGCGTGGGCGAGAGGTGCCTGGACAGCCCGATCGAGGCGATGTACTCGGGCTCGGTGTCGGCGATCTCGCGGGCGCTGCGGCCGGAGTAGACGCGCAGGGCGAGGTAGATCAGGCCGGAGACGATGGCCGAGTCGCTGGCGGCGGCGAAGTCGAGCCGGGAGGCGTCGCCGGAGGCGACGATCCAGACCATGGACTGGCAGCCGTGCAGGCGGTTGGCCTCGGTGCGGGCCTCGTCGGGCAGCGGCGGCAGCTTGCGGCCGAGGTCGATCAGGTACTGGTAGCGTTCCGACCAGTCGCCGAAGAAGGCGAACTCGTCGCGGATCGCGGCCTGGGCCTCGGCGATGGTGGGTTCGAGCGGGAAGTAGGGGGCGGTCACGTCGTCTCGGTGGTGTGGTCGATGCCGCCATCGTGCAGCGGGGGCGGCTCGGGATCGCCCGTCGGGCCGGGCGTTCGGTGGAGCGTGGCGGATGCCGATGGCGCATCCGCCGGCGAAGGTCCGGGCGAATCCGTTCCCGGGCCCAGTGCCGGCGTCGCGAGCCCGGCGTTTGCCGGGACCCGCTCCCGGGTCCGTGGCCCGCGCGCCCGGTCCGGGGCGAACCGTCCTGGTCCGCGTGCGCGCCGTGCTCGTCCGGAGCCTCGCTAGGCGCGCTTCCTCACCCAGCGTACGCCCTGCGGCGTGTCCTCCAGCACAACGCCCTCGGCGGCGAGCCGGTCGCGGATGGCGTCGGCGCGGGCGAAGTCGCGGACGCGCTTGGCTTCGCCGCGCTCGTCCACCAGCGCCTGGATGCGCGCCTCGTCGTCGGCCCCGCCGCGGCCGAACCAGGCCTCGGGCGCCTGCTGCAGCAGGCCCAGCGCGAGGCCGGCGCCGAGCAGCCGCGCCTTGTGCGCGCCGCGCTCGTCCTCGGCCTTGCGCGCCTCGCCGGCGATGCGGGCCAGCTCGGCCAGCGCCTGCGGCGTGTTGAGGTCGTCGTCGAGCGCGGCCTCGATCGTCTGCGGGATTTCCGGCGCCGCGTCCACGTCGGCGAGGTCGCGCAGGGTGCCGTAGAGGCGGTCCAGGGTCCGCGTGGACTGCTCGATCAGGCCGTCCGACCAGTCCAGCGGCTGCCGGTAGTGGGCCGAGAGCAGGGCATAGCGCAGCGCCTCGGCCGGGTGGCGCTGCAGCAGGTCGTGGACCTTCTCGATGTTGCCCAGCGACTTCGACATCTTGGCGCCGGAGAGCGTCAGCATGCCGTTGTGCAGCCAGAAGCGGGCGAACGCGGCGCCGCCGTGCGCGCATTCGCTCTGCGCGATCTCGTTCTCGTGGTGCGGGAACTGCAGGTCGACGCCGCCGGCGTGGATGTCGATGGTCTCGCCGAGGTGCGCGGCGGCCATCGCCGAGCACTCGATGTGCCAGCCCGGCCGGCCGCGGCCCCAGGGCGAGTCCCAGCCCGGCAGGTCGGCGGTGGAGGGCTTCCACAGCACGAAGTCGCCCGGATCGCGCTTGTAGGGCGCCACCTCGATGCGGGCGCCGGCGCGCATCTCGTCCGGGTCGCGGCGCGAGAGCTTGCCGTAGGCGGGGAAGCTGTCGACGCTGAAGAGCACGTGGCCCTCGGCCGCGTAGGCGTGGCCGCCCTCGACCAGGCGCCCGATCATCGCCACGATCTGCGGGATGTGGGCGGTGGCTTCCGGCTCGATGTCCGGCGGGGCGACGCCGAGCGCGGCCATGTCCTCGCGGTAGGCGGCGGCGAAGCGGTCGGTGATCGCCGAGATCGGCACGCCCTGCTCGCGCGCGGCGGCGTTGATCTTGTCGTCGACGTCGGTGATGTTGCGCGCGTAGCGCAGCGCGCCGTAGCGGCGCCGCAGCAGCGCGGCGAGCACGCCGAACACCACCGGGCCGCGCGCGTTGCCGATGTGCACGTAGTTGTAGACCGTGGGTCCGCAGACGTACATCGTCGGGCACGCGGGATCGCGCGGCGCGAAGGGCTCGACTCGGCGGGTCAGGCTGTTGTGCAGGCGCAGGCTCATCGGCGGGACGTGGCGGCGAACCGGGGGATTCTACCGGCCCGGGTCCCGCCACGACAGCGAGGATTCAGGCCGTGCATGCGCCGAACGCCTAAACTCTCCCAGCTAAGCCGCCCATGGTCCACGATGTCGCCACCCCGCCCGAAGGCCTCATTGCCGTTCGTCATGATCGCCGCACTGGCGGCGGGCGCGGCGGCGATGCCGGCGTGGGGGCAGGGGATCCACTCGGGCCAGCGCGCCCAGCGCGCGGCGATGCAGGCCGCGCCGCCGCAGGAGAACGTGCGCATCGAATACGCCCGCGTGCTCAGCGCCGAGCCGATCTACCAGGTGCTGCGCGCGACCAGCATGGTCGAGCGCTGCGACGCCGCCAGCCCGGTGGCCGGCGGCGAGCCGCAGCAGGAGGAGCGCCGCGGCCTGTCGCGCGTGGTCGGCGCGGTCCGCGACGTGCTCAGCCCGGCCGAGCAGGTGGAGGAAGTGGCGCCCTCGGCCGGCGGCGAGTGCCGGATGGTGCCGGTGGAGCGGGAGTTCCGGCGCCCGATCGGCTACGAGGTCGACTACGTCCACAAGGGCGTCAAGTACCGGTCCCGGCTGCCCTACGACCCGGGCAACCGGGTGCGGGTGCGGGTCTCGGTGACCCCGGTGGTGAGCGCCAGCGGCGAATGAGCCGCCGCCGCGCCGCGGGGCTTGCGGCGCGCCGCCCGGCGTGCGAGGATTCCGCGCCCATGAATGCGACCCGCGCCGACGCCGACATCCTCACCTCCGCCCGCATGGCGGCCGGGATGACCTCGCGCGCGCGCCGACCGGATCCCCGCATGCTCGCTGGGTAGCCGGAACTCGCCGCATTTCCCGAGTTTCAGACGAAGAACCCAGCCGCCGCGCTGGGTTCTTTCGTTTCGGCGTCACGTATATCCCCCATCACGCACGCACCGTCCCGCACCCGCCCGTGCGGCCAGGCCACCCGACCACGCAGGACCCCCGATGCCGATCACGCACTTCCTCAACACCCAGGACTGGAGCCGGGCCGACCTCGATGCGCTGCTGGCCGACGCCGCGCGCTACAAGCGCGAGAAGCTGGGCGACGCGCTCAGGGGCCGCTCGATCGCGCTGGTGTTCTTCAACCCGTCGATGCGCACCCGCACCAGCTTCGAGCTGGGCGCCTTCCAGCTCGGCGGCCACGCGGTGGTGCTGCAGCCGGGCAAGGACGCGTGGCCGATCGAGTTCGACCTGGGCACGGTGATGGACGGCGACACCGAGGAGCACATCGCCGAAGTCGCGCAGGTGCTCGGCCGCTACGTGGACCTGATCGGCGTGCGCGCGTTCCCGAAGTTCGTCGACTGGGCCTACGACCGCGAGGACGTGGTGCTGAAGTCGTTCGCGAAGTACTCGCCGGTGCCGGTCATCAACATGGAGACCATCACCCATCCCTGCCAGGAACTCGCCCACGCGCTGGCGCTGCAGGAGCGCTTCGGCACCACCGACCTGCGCGGGAAGAAGTACGTCCTGACCTGGACCTACCATCCCCGGCCGCTGAACACCGCGGTCGCCAACTCCGCGCTGACCATCGCCACCCGGCTGGGCATGGACGTGACCCTGCTGTGCCCCACGCCCGAGTACGTGCTGGACGAGCGCTACATGGACTGGGCCGAGGCCAACGTCGCCGAGAGCGGCGGCTCGCTGACGGTCAGCCACGACATCGACAGCGCCTACGCCGGCGCCGACGTGGTCTACGCCAAGAGCTGGGGCGCGCTGCCGTACTTCGGCGACTGGGGCCCCGAGAAGCCGATCCGCGACCGGTACAGGCACTTCATCGTCGACGAGGCCAAGATGGCGCTGACCAATAACGGCGTGTTCTCCCATTGCCTGCCGCTGCGCCGCAACGTCAAGGCCACCGACGCGGTGATGGACTCGCCCAGCTGCATCGCCATCGACGAGGCCGAGAACCGGCTGCACGTGCAGAAGGCCGTCATGGCCGCGCTCATGGCGCCGCCATCGGGAATCGGGAATCGGGAGTAGGGAATCGCAAGAGCGCTACTCCGGACACCCGACCAAAGATCAGCATCTCCAGACAACAGACGAAGGCCCCACCATGTCGCAGCAACCCGCTTCTCCGACTCCCGATTCCCCATTCCCGATTCCCGCCACCGGAGAAGGCAAGCACATCGTGCTTGCCTTCTCCGGCGGATTGGACACCAGCTTCTGCGTTCCCTACCTGCAGGAGCGCGGCTGGACGGTGCACACCGTGTTCGCCGACACCGGCGGCGTGGACGCCGACGAGCGCGCCTTCATCGAGAAGCGCGCCGAGGAGCTGGGCGTGGCCAGCCACGTCACCGTCGACGGCGGCCCGGCGATCTGGGCCGGCTTCGTCAGGCCGTTCGTGTGGGCGGGAGAGGGCTACCAGGGCCAGTACCCGCTGCTGGTCTCCGACCGCTACCTGATCGTCGACGCCGCGATCGCGCGCGCCGCCGAGCTGGGCACCCGCGCCATCGCCCACGGCTGCACCGGCATGGGCAACGACCAGGTGCGCTTCGACCTCGCGATCAAGGCCCAGGGCGACTACGAGATCGTCGCGCCAATCCGCGAGATCCAGAAGGAGCACACCCAGACCCGCGCCTACGAGCAGAAGTACCTCGAGGAGCGCGGCTTCGGCGTGCGCGCCAAGCAGAAGGCCTACACCATCAACGAGAACCTGCTGGGCGTGACCATGTCCGGCGGCGAGATCGACCGCTGGGAGGCGCCGGGCGACGGCGCCCGCGGCTGGTGCGCGCCGCGCAGCGCGTGGCCGGCGGAGCCGCTGACGGTCAAGCTGAAGTTCGTCGACGGCGAGGCGGTGGAACTGGACGGCAAGCCGCTGCCCGGCGCGCAGATCCTGGCCCGCCTCAACACCCTGTTCGCGCCCTACGGCGTGGGCCGCGGCCTCTACACCGGCGACACCGTGATCGGCCTGAAGGGCCGCATCGTCTACGAGGCGCCGGGCCTGGTCTCGCTGCTGGCCGCGCACCGCGCGCTGGAGGAGGCGGTGCTGACCAAGCAGCAGAACCGCTTCAAGCCGGAGGTCGCGCGCAAGTGGGTGGAACTGGTGTACGAGGGCTTCTTCCACGACCCGCTGAAGGCCGACCTGGAGGCCTTCCTGCGCTCCTCGCAGGCCAAGGTCGCCGGCGAGGTGACGCTGGAGACCCGCGGCGGCCGCGTCGACGCGGTCGCGGTCTCCTCGCCGCACCTGCTGGAGTCCGGCAACGCCACCTACGCGCAGTCCGCCGACTGGGGCGTCGAGGAGGCCGAGGGCTTCATCAAGCTGTTCGGGATGAGCTCCACGCTGTACGCGCAGGTGAATCGCTGAAGGGCCGGGATCGGGGATTCGTGATTCGGGATTGGGAACGGCGGGTCATGCGACCTGCCGGCCCGCTGGACAGACCATGACAGAGCTGCTTGCCGATACGCTGGACCATCTCGAACGGCTGGTGTCCTTCGACACCCGCAATCCGCCGCGCGCGATCGCGGCGGACGGGATCTTCGCGTACATCCGTGCGCAGTTGCCCGGGTTCGAGGTCGAGGTGAGCGACCACGGTGCCGGCGCGGTGAGCCTGTACGCGGTGCGCGGGCGGCCGAGGCACCTGTTCAACGTGCACCTGGACACGGTGCCGGACTCGCCGCACTGGAGCGCCGACCCGCACGCGATGCGCCGCCTGGACGACCGCGTGGTCGGCCTGGGCGTGTGCGACATCAAGGGCGCGGCCGCGGCGCTGATCGCCGCCGCCAACGCCACCGGCGGCGACGCCGCGTTCCTGTTCTCCTCCGACGAGGAGGCCAACGACCCGCGCTGCATCGCCGCCTTCCTGGCCCGCGGCCTGTCCTACGAGGCGGTGCTGGTCGCCGAGCCCACGCAGTGCGAGGCGGTGCTCGCCCACCGCGGCATCAGCTCGGTGCTGATGCGCTTCGCCGGCACCGCCGGCCATGCCTCGGGCCGGCAGGATCCGGCCGCCAGCGCGCTGCACCAGGCGGTGCGCTGGGGCGGGCGGGCGCTGGATCGCGTCGAGTCGCTGGCGCACGCGCGCTTCGGCGGGCTGACCGGGCTGCGCTTCAACATCGGCCGGGTTGAGGGCGGCATCAAGGCCAACATGATCGCGCCGGCGGCCGAGCTGCGCTTCGGCTTCCGCCCGCTGCCGTCGATGGACGTGGACGCGCTGCTGGCGGACTTCGCCGGCCTGGCCGAGCCGGCCGCGGCGCATTTCGAGGAGACCTTCCGCGGGCCGAGCCTGCCTTCGGGAGACGTCGCACGCGCCGAGGAGCGCCGGCTGGCCGCGCGCGACGTCGCCGACGAGCTGGGCCTGCCGATCGGCAACGCGGTGGACTTCTGGACCGAGGCCTCGCTGTTCTCGGCCGCGGGCCATACCGCGCTGGTCTACGGCCCGGGCGACATCGCCCAGGCCCACACCGCCGACGAATGGGTGTCGCTGGACCAGCTGCGCACCTACGCCGAATCGGTCCGCCGCATCCTCGGCGGCTAGCGTCACCGGATACCCATCGCGCGCGAGCGCGCTCCTACAGATACCGTCATGCAGACCCATCAACAGACCCGCCAGACCATCGTCCGCCTGCTGTCGTCGATGGCCAGCGCGCGCGAGATCAGCCAGTACCTGAAGCGCTTCTCGCAGCTCGACGCCAAGCGCTTCGCCGTGGTGAAGGTGGGCGGCGCGGTGCTGCGCGACGACCTCGACGCGCTGACCTCCTCGCTGTCGTTCCTGCAGCAGGTCGGCCTGACCCCGATCGTGGTCCACGGCGCCGGCCCGCAGCTGGATGCCGAACTGGCCGCGGCGGGGATCGAGAAGCGCACCGTCGACGGCCTGCGGGTGACCGGGCCGGACGCGCTGGCGATCGTGCGGCGCGTGTTCCAGGCCTCCAACCTGGCGCTGGTGGAGGCGCTGCAGCAGGGCGGGGCGCGCGCGACCTCGATCACCGGCGGCGTGTTCGAGGCCGAGTACCTGGACCCGGACACCTACGGCCTGGTCGGGCAGGTCCGCGCGGTCAACCTGGCGCCGATCGAGGCCAGCCTGCAGGCGGGCTCGATCCCGGTGATCGCCAGCCTCGGCGAGACCCGCTCGGGGCAGATCCTCAACGTCAACGCCGACATCTCCGCCAACGAGCTGGTGCGGGTGCTGCAGCCGTACAAGATCATCTTCCTCACCGGCACCGGCGGCCTGCTCGATCCCGACGGCCGGGTGATCGATTCCATCAACCTGTCGACCGAGTACGACCACCTGATGGCGCAGCCGTGGATCAACGGCGGCATGCGGCTGAAGATCCAGCAGGTCAAGGAGCTGCTGGACGGGCTGCCGCTGACCTCGTCGGTGTCGATCACCCGGCCCGACGACCTGGCCAAGGAACTGTTCACCCACCGCGGCTCCGGCACCCTGGTGCGCCGCGGCGAGCGCGTGCTGCGCGAGACCTCCTGGGACGCGCTGGACCTGCCGCGCCTGCGCACGCTGATCGAGTCCAGCTTCGGCCGCACGCTGGCCGAAGACTACTTCGAGCGCACCCCGCTGCTGCGCGCCTACGTGAGCGAGAACTACCGCGCCGCGGTGCTCCTGACCGACGCCGGCGGCCGGGTCTACCTGGACAAGTTCGCGGTGCTCGAGGACGCGCAGGGCGAGGGCCTGGGGCGCGCGGTGTGGCAGGTGATGCGCGACGAGACCCCGCAGCTGTTCTGGCGCTCGCGCCACAACAACCAGATCAACATCTTCTACTACGCCGAGTCCGACGGCTGCTACAAGCAGGAGAAGTGGAAGGTGTTCTGGTACGGCACCGGCGACTTCGACGAGATCCGGTTCTTCGTCGAGCACTGCGCGCGGCACCGGCCGACGCTGATCGACGCGCCCTCGCAGGAGGCCGCGGCATGAGCGCGCAGGAGGCGCGCACGGTCGGCATCGTCGGCGCCCGCGGGCACACCGGCGCGGAGCTGATCCGCCTGATCGCCGGGCACCCGGCCCTGGAACTGGCCTTCGTGTCCTCGCGCGAGCTGGACGGCCAGCGGGTGGACGCCCACATCGACGGCTTCGCCGGCGACCTGCGCTACGGCAACCACGGCCCGGACGCGGCCGCCGGGCTGGGCGCGGACGCGGTGGTGCTGGCGCTGCCCAACGGCAAGGCCGGACCCTACGTGGCGGCGATCGACCGTGCCGCGCCCGGCACCGTGGTGGTGGACCTGTCGGCCGACTACCGCTTCGACGCGGACTGGTACTACGGCCTGCCCGAGCTGACCCGCGCGCGCTACGCCGGGCAGCGGCGGATCAGCAACCCCGGCTGCTACGCCACCGCCGCGCAGCTGGCGATCGCGCCGCTGCTGGGCGATCTGGCGGGCCCGGTGCAGGCCTTCGGCGTGTCCGGCTACTCCGGCGCCGGCACCACGCCGTCGCAGCGCAACGACCCCGCGCTGCTGCGCGACAACCTGATGCCCTACGCGCTGGTGGGCCACGTGCACGAGCGCGAAGCGAGCCTGCACCTGGGCGCGCCGGTCGAGTTCATGCCGCACGTGGCGCCGCACTTCCGCGGGATCACCCTGACCGCCAACCTGCACCTGCGCGAGGCCACCGACGCCGGGGCGATCGCCCGGCGCTACCGCGAGCGCTACGCAGGCGAGCCGCTGGTCGCCGTGGTCGACGAGGCGCCCTGGGTGAGCCGGATCGCCGGGCGCCACGGCGCCGAGGTCGGCGGCTTCGCGGTGTCGCCCGACGGCCGTCGCGCGGTGGTGGTGGCGACGCTGGACAACCTGCTCAAGGGCGCGGCGACCCAGGCGATGCAGAACCTCAACACCGCGCTCGGCTTCGACGAGCTGGCGGGCATCCCGCACTGAGCCCGCGCGCCGCGTCCTCCCGCCCACCGCCCACGTCCCCAAGCGAGCCGTTCCCATGACCTCTCTCCTCTGGCAGAAGCCCGGCGTCGCCGTCGACGCGCAGATCCAGGCCTTCCTCGCCGGCGACGACGTGATCCTCGACCGCGAGTTCTTCCTGCACGACATCGCCGCCAGCCGCGCCCACGCGCAGGGCCTGCAACGCATCGGCATCCTCTCCACCGGCGAGCTGCAGGCGCTGGAGGCCCAGCTCGACGCGCTGGCGGAGGACTTCCGCAGCGGCGCCTTCGTGCTGGACGCGCGCTACGAGGACGGCCACTCGGCGATCGAGGCGCGGCTGGTGGAGCGCCTGGGCGACGCCGGCAAGAAGATCCATACCGGCCGCAGCCGCAACGACCAGGTGCTGGTCGCGACCCGGCTGTGGCTGAAGGAGAAGCTGGCCCGGCTGGCGGCGCTGGCGCGCGAATGCGCCGGCCTCGCGCTGGATCGCGCCGCCGCCGAGCGCGAACTGCCGCTGCCCGGCTACACCCACCTGCAGCGCGCGGTGGTGTCCTCGGCCGGCATGTGGTGGGCCGGCTGGGCCGAGGCCTTCATCGACGACGCGCGCCGCGCGCTGGATACGCACGCGCTGATCGACGCCAACCCGCTGGGCTCCGCCGCCGGCTACGGCGTCAACCTGCCGCTGGACCGCGCGCACACCACGCAGGCGCTCGGCTTCGCGCGGCTGCAGGTCGGCCCCGTCTACGCCCAGCTCTCGCGCGGCAAGTTCGAACTGGCCGCGCTGGAGGCGCTGGGCTCGGCCACCCTCGACCTGCGCCGGCTGGCCTGGGACCTGTCGCTGTTCACCAGCGCCGAGTACGGCTTCGTCGCGCTGCCGGCGCAGTACACCACCGGCAGCTCGATCATGCCCAACAAGCGCAACCCCGACGTGGTGGAGCTGATGCGCGCCACCCACGCCAGCGTGGCCGCCGCGCGCACCGAGATCGAGCAGCTGCTGTCGCTGCCCTCGGGCTACCACCGCGACCTGCAGGCCAGCAAGGGCGCGATCTTCCACGGCTTCGGCCGCGGCCTGGCCGCGCTGGAGCTGCTGCCGGCGCTGCTGGGCAACCTGGAGTGGCGCCCGGACCGGATGCGCGCCGCGGTGGATGCCGGCATGTACGCCACCGACGTGGCGGTGGAGCAGGCCGCGGCCGGGGTGCCGTTCCGCGACGCTTACCGCGCCGCCGCCGAGGCGGTGGACCGCGCCGGCGACGGCCGCACCCCGGAGGGCAGCCTGCGGGCGCGGGTCTCGCCCGGGGCCGCCGCCGACCTGCGCCTGGACCTGCTGCACGCGCGGCTGGCTGCGCTGTAGGCTGGAGGCCGGGCAGCCGCCGGCCGCCCGGCGATCCGCATCCGCCGGCCGCGCCGCGGCCCAGCCGCCGAACCGACATGACCGAATCCCCGCGCCACGCGTTCTCCGAACAGCAGCTGCCGCCCTGGCGGCGCGCCGTGCTGAAGGTCGGCAGCAGCCTGCTGGCCGCCGACGGCGGCGGGCTGTCGCCGCGGCACGCGCAGCACCTGGCGCGCTTCGTGTCGACGGCGACCGCGGGCGGGCGCGAGCTGGTGCTGGTGTCCTCCGGCGCGGTCGCCGCCGGCCGCGCCATCGTGCACCGCGATGCCGAGGCCGGCGCGCCGATCTCCGAGCGCCAGGCGCTGGCCGCGCTGGGCCAGGCGCAGCTGATGGGCTTCTGGCAGTCCTTCTTCGAGCGCCCGGTGGCGCAGGTGCTGCTGACCCACGACGACCTGCGCAACCGCCGCCGCTACCTCAACGCCAAGGCGACCCTCGGCGCGCTGCTGCGCCAGCGCGTGCTGCCGATCGTCAACGAGAACGACACCGTGTCCGTCGACGAACTCAAGCTCGGCGACAACGACACCCTGGCCGCGATCGTCGCCGCGCTGGTCGATGCCGAGGTGCTGTTCATCGCCACCGACATCGACGGCCTCTACGATGCCAACCCGCGCACCCACCGCGACGCGCGCCCGGTGGAGGTGGTCTCGCGGCTGGGCGCCGACATGCTGTCGATGGCCGGCGGCGCCGGCAGCGAGGTCGGCACCGGCGGCATGGTCACCAAGCTGGAGGCCGCGCAGCGCGCCGCCGCCGCCGGCATCGTCACGGTGCTGTTCAACGGCACCCGCGAGGACGTGGTCGAGGGCCTGGGCCGGGACCGCCTGCGCGGCACCCGCGTGCACGCCGCGCGCAGCCGCGTTGCCGCGCGCAAGCACTGGCTGGGCAACGCCCCGGCCGAGCGCGGCGGCATCCTGGTCGACGACGGCGCGGCCGACGCACTGGTGGAGAAGGGCGCCTCGCTGCTGCCCGGCGGCATCCTCGCCGTGCGCGGCGACTTCCGCCGCGGCGACATGGTCGAGGTGCTGCGCCGCGACGGCGACCGCGAGGAGCGCGTCGCCCGCGGCGTGGTGCAGTACTCCGCCGACGACATGCGCCGCATCCTGCGCCGCCACTCGCGCGAGATCGATGCGATCCTCGGCTACAACGCCGGCGAGAACGTCACCCCCCGCGACGCCTGGGCGCTGCACGCCCCCAAACCCGGGGTCGGAGTGCACTTTCCCAAGAAAAGTGCACTCCGACCCTGGTTCTTGATGCTCTTGCTATCCGGGCGGGGGACGAAAAGCATCGCGCGCGAGCGCGCTCCTACAAGAGCGGCGACCGCTCAGCCCGGGTCGCAGACCTGCTCGGCCACCGCTTCCATGGTGCTGCCCTTGCGGATGGGTTCGTCCGGCGGCGCGAGGTAGCTCTGCCGCGAGACCGTGCGGCCGCGAGCGTCGTGGTAGCCCGATTCCAGCACCGCCGAGGTCTTCGCCGCGCAGTCGATCGCGCTCAGCATGATGGCCTGGTACGCGGTGCGCCCCAGGATCTGCCGGCCGTCGGCGCCGAACAGGTAGCGCACCCAGACCTGCACCCGGTCGCCCTGGGCGGTGATGGCGTGGCGGTCGATCTCGACCACGGTCTCGTCCGGGGTGCTGGTCACGTAGAGCCAGCGCCCGTCCTGCGCGGCCGCGCCGCCGCACAGGCAGGCCAGGGCGAGCAGGAGCGTGCGGCGCGTTGGCGACATCGGCGGGATCCCCGCGGGCGGCATCGCGCCAATCTAGCCGATCGCCGCGCGCGGCGTCACCGCGCCAGCAGGCCGCGGCGCCGGAACCAGATCTCCAGCGGCAGCGTCGCCAGCGGCGGGATCGCCGCGGCCAGCGCCGCGAGCGCCGCCCACCAGGGCCAGCGCAGGCGGACCGCCGCGAACAGCGCAACGGCGACGTAGGCCACGAAGGCCGCGCCGTGCAGGCGCCCGAACAGCCACACCCCGAGCTCGGTGGTGCCGGTGACGTACTTGAGGAACATGCCGGCCAGCAGGCCGGCCCAGGTCAGGGCCTCGAAGAAGGCGGCCGCGGCGAACAGGCGGCCGGCGGGGGAGATCGGCGATGGCGGCACGTGGCGCTCCTGGTGGAAAGGCGGACGCGTTCGCGCGGCGCACGGGCACGCGCCCGTCGTGGACGGGCAGGCTGGCTGGCGTGCGGCATCCGGTCCGGAGCGCCGCGCGCGGTCGGCGCGGCGGCGGCAGGGGAGAGGCGGAGCGGCCCGGTGCGGGGCGGCGTGCTGGTGCGCAAGCCTACACCGTGCGCCCGGTCGCCGGCGAGGCCGCCGATGCGCCGGGCGCGCGAGTACGCCCTCTGTAGGCGCCGCCCTCGGCAGGAGCGCGCTCGCGCGCGACGGGCGTTGCGACGGATGTACGGGCCGCGCGCGCCCGCAGGCGCGAACGCGCTCGACGATCCGTTAGCGCCGCTCGCCGCGCGCGGCGGCCGCTGTCGCGCTGGCGGCGTCCGCCTTCGCTGCGGCGTCGGCTTCCGGGTCGATGCGGGTCAGCGAGCGGGTCACGCCGAGCACCTCGATGCGGCCGCCGGCCTTGCGGAACGCGGCCAGGTCGGCCTCGATGCGGTCGCGGGTGATGGTCGAGCCGCGGTCGTTGGGCTTGCGGCTGCCGAAGAGATGGCTGGTGCTCGTGGGGGTGACGACGGGTTTGCTGGTGCGCGACATGGGGACCTCCGTTCACTCGAGGGCGAGGGGGATGCCGCGAGCGGCCTGCGCCGAATATTCGGCGCGCGACGCGCGGCAGTAGGGGCCGGCCATGACGAACCGGCGGCAGACCCCGGGGCGGGTGTCGTAGATCGAGCAGCACATGCGCGCGGCGTCGACCGCCACGCACCAGCCCTGTTCGTCGCGCGCCATGACGTGCAGGCCGGCGCGGGTGCGTGCGGTGAACCGCTCGGGCACGCGGTCTTCCGGCTGCAGCACCACGGTGAGCCGGCAGCACACGGCGTCGCAGTCCGAGCAGAGGTGGGCGCTGCGGCTCATGCCGCGCGCATGTTCGCGCATGGGCGCGAGCGTCCGGCGCGAAAGCGGAAGGCGAGGCGATGGCGGGCGAATGCGGGCATGGCGCTTCCTTGAGGCGTCGCCCGGCTTGCGGGCGGTGACGCGTGGGTGGAAGCGAAGCGGGCGACGGTCCAGGTCGCGCGTGACGCGCGGATCGAGCAGCGCTCGAACCCGGATGCTAGCACAGGCGCACCCCCGGGCCCGGACTCCGCTGCGGGCGCGGCCCGGCGAGGGTCACGCGCCGTTGATCGCCCCGGGCCTAGCCTGCAGGCAGTCGTCCTCGGGGCACCCACGCGATGAGCACGCTTTCCTCCGTCACCGGCGAGACCTCCGACAGCAAGGTGGCCGCGGTGTTCGACAGCGAGTCGACCGCGCGCGCGGTCGCCACCGAGGTCCAGTCCGCACTGGGGTTCCAGGCTTCCCAGGTGCAGGTGGTCACCCCGCACGACCGCAATCCCGGCCGCAAGCTGGAGCCGGAGGGCCGCGGCATCTTCCGCACCATCCTCATCGCCCACTACAAGCTCGGCATCGCCGGGCTGGTCCTGGGCGCGCTGGTCTTCGCCGCGTTGTGGGGCCTGGGGATCGAGGCGGTGCGCAGTTCGCCGTGGCTGGCCGGCGCGCTCATCGTCGGCTACGGCGGCGTGTTCGGGCTGATGGCCGGCGGGCTGGTCTCGCTGCGCCCCGACCACGATCCCTACCTGCTGAAGGTCCGCGGCGCGCTCAAGGAAGGCCGCTCGGCAGTGGTGGTGCACGCCTTCAGCACCGAGGAGCGCGACCGTGCGCAGGAAGCGCTGGCCGCACGCGGCGGCGAGACCATCGCCACGCTCTGAGCGCGATCGCGTGCCGAGGCGCGCGGCCGTTTCGCCGCGGGCGCCGGTTTCGGCCCACAATGGGTGCCGCCCACGCCGGAGCCCCGTGCCGACATGAAGACGCCCGCCGGCCTGCAGCCGTTGATCGACGACGGCCTGATCGATGCCGTCGTCAGGCCGCTCAAGAGCGGCAAGGAAGCCGCCGTCTACGTGGTGCGCTCCGGCGACGAGGTGCGCTGCGCCAAGGTCTACAAGGACATGGCCCAGCGCAGCTTCCAGGCGCGCGCGCAGTACCAGGAAGGGCGCCGCGTGCGCGGCAGCCGCCAGCAGCGCGCGATCGGCAAGTCCAGCCGCTTCGGCCGCCGCGAGCAGGAGGCCGCCTGGAAGGACGCCGAGGCCGACGCGCTCTACCGGCTGGCGGACGCCGGCGTGCGCGTGCCGCGCCCGCACGGCTTCTTCCACGGCGTGCTGCTGATGGAGCTGGTGGTCGACGAGGACGGCCGCAGCGCGCCGCGGCTGGGCGAGGTGACGCTGGACGCCGAGCGCGCGCGCGCCTTCCACCGCACGCTGGTGGGCGACATCGTGCGCATGCTCTGCCTCGGCCTGGTCCACGGCGATCTCTCCGAGTACAACGTCCTGGTCGCGCCCGACGGCCCGGTGATCATCGATTTCCCCCAGGTGGTGAGCGCGGCGGGCAACAACGCGGCGCGCGCCATGCTGCTGCGCGACGTGCACAACGTCCGCGACACCCTGGCCCGCTTCGCGCCGGAACTGGCCGCCACCCACTACGGCGAGGAGATGTGGGCGCTGTTCGAGAAGGGCGAGCTGCGTCCCGACAGCGCCCTGAGCGGCCGCTTCGCCTTCGACACCCGCCGTGCCGACACCCGGGCGGTGCTGCGCTCGATCGAGGACGCGCGGCAGGAGGCGATCATCCGCCAGCAGGGCCGCGAGGAGGCCGAGGGCCGGGACTGAACGGCGTCGCCGCGCCCGCGGCCGCGGCCGCCTACAATGCGCCTCCTTCCCTCCCGGCGCGCCGATGGCTCCCAACGCCACCATCTACCGGCTGGAACTGCAGGTCAGCGACATGGACCGGCACTACTACGCCGAGCACAACCTGACCCTGGCCCAGCACCCGTCGGAAACGCCGCTGCGCCTGATGGCCCGCCTGATCGCGTTCGCCCTGCACGCCGACGAGCGCCTGGCGTTCGGGCGCGGGCTCGGCAGCGAGGACGAGCCGGACCTGTGGCGGCGCGACTACGCCGGCGATATCGAGCAGTGGATCGACCTGGGGCAGCCGGAGGAGAGCCGGGTGCGCAAGGCCAGCGGGCGCGCCGCGCAGGTGGTGGTGGCCAACTACGGCGGCCACGCCGCGGACCTGTGGTGGGAGCGCAACCGCGCCGGGCTGTCGCGGCTGCGCAACCTGACCGTCCTGGCCCTCGACCCGGCCGACGTCGAGGCCGCGACCGCGCTGCTGGAGCGCGGCATGCGCCTGACCGCGATGATCCAGGACGGCGAGCTGCAACTGATGAGCGACCGCGCGAACGTGGCGCTGACGCCGCAGGTGCGGTTGCGGGCCTGACGATCGCGCGCGCCGGCGGCGGCCGCTCAGGCGTCCACGCCGACCGCGATCACCACCTTCCCGAACGCGCCTTCGCGCAGGCGCTCGAAAGCGTCCGGCGCCTGCGCGAAGGGCACGATCCGGTCGATCGCCGGCGCGATGCGCAAGGCGTCGATCGCCGCGACCATGTCCTCGAAGGCGCGCCGGTGGCCGACCGAGATGCCGTGCAGGCTCGCGCGCCGCAGCATCAGCGACAGCGCCGGCACGCGCAGTTCGGTGTCCTGCAGGAAGCCGACCTGGGCGATCCGGCCGCCGGCGGCCAGCGCCCGCAGCGAACGCGACAGGTTGTCGCCGCCGATCACCTCCACGACGTGGTCGACGCCGCGGCCATCGGTCAGGGCCAGCGCCGCCTCGTCCCAGTCGGGCCGCGCGGTGGTGTCGATGCCGGCCCAGGCGCCGAGCGCCCGGGCGCGTTCGAGCTTCGCCGGGTCGCGCGAGGCGACGATCGCCCGCGCGCCGAGCGCGGCGGCGAACTGCAGCGCGAACAGCGAGACGCCGCCGGTGCCCTGGACCAGCACGGTCTGGCCGGCGCGCAGCCGGCCGCTCTCCACCAGGGCGAACCACGCGGTCAGTGCGGCGACGGGCAGCGTGGCGGCGGCGACCGCGTCCAGCGTGGCCGGCGCGCGCACCGCCGCCTCTTCCGGCAGCAGCACGTATTCGGCCAGCATGCCCGGCAGCGGGCCGCCCAGCGAATCGCCGTGGGCCAGCAGCGCCGGCGGCGGGTCGCCATCGCGCCACTGCGTCCAGAAGTGGCCCATCACCCGGTCGCCGGGGCGGAAGCGCTGCGTGCCGGCGCCGCAGGCCACCACCCGGCCGGCCATGTCCGACGCCGGCACGAACGGCATCCGCGGCAGGCGGGGCAGCAGCCCGCCCTCGGCGACCAGCAGGTCGCGGTAGTTCAGCGAGACCGCGCCCACCTCGACCAGCAGTTCGCCGGGCCCGGGGCGGGGCACCGGCCGGCAGGCGCGTTCCAGGTGCCGCAGTCCGAAGCGCGGAAGCTGCCAGGCCTGCATGCGGGCGTCGTCCATCCGAGGTCTCCTGAAGCGCGGGCTGGCCAGTCTATTGGCGATATCCAGGCTCCAGTGGCATGTTATTTTCCCAACACTGGCGAATTCAGGGAGCCTGTCCGCCTCATGTCCACGCACGACCCCGGCCGCCTGCAGGGCATCACCGCCTTCGTCCAGGCGGTGGAGCGCGGCAGCTTCTCCGCCGCCGCCCGCCACCTGGGCCTGAGCAAGTCGGCGGTCGGCAAGGCGGTCGCGCGGCTCGAACAGCGGCTGGGCGTGCGCCTGCTCGATCGCACCACGCGTCGTCTCGCGCTGACCGCGGAAGGCGCCGATTTCCATCGCAGCTGCCGCAGCGCGCTCGCCGAACTCGACGAGGCCGAGGCCCGGGTCGGCGCCCGGCGGCGCGAAGTGGCCGGCACGCTGCGGGTCAGCCTGCCGGTCGCCTTCGGCCGGCGCTGGGTCGTGCCGGTGCTGCTGGAACTGGCGCAGCGGCATCCCGCGCTGCGGCTGGAGATCAGCCTGAGCGACCGCCACGTGGACCTGCTGGAGGAAGGCGTCGACCTGGCGGTGCGGCTGGGCGATCCCGGCGACAGCGCGTTCCTGTCCGCGCGCGGCCTGGGACGGCAGCGCGCCTGCCTGCATGCCGCGCCCGCCTATCTCGCCCGGCGCGGCCGGCCGCAGACGCTCGACGCGCTGGCCGGGCACGATTGCCTGGTCTACGGGCGCGGCGCGCAGGCGCTGCCGTGGACGCTGACCGGCGACGGCGGGCGGACGGTGGTCTTCAGGCCGCGCGGACGGCATGCGTTCGACCATGGCGAGGCCCTGCGCGATGCCGCCTGCGCCGGCCTGGGGATCGCGCACCTCTCCGCGTGGCTCGCCGCCGACGCCGTACGCAGCGGTGCGCTGGAGCTGCCCGACAGCGCCGCCGACGACATGCCCCTGCACGCCTTGTGGCCGGCGAGCCGGGCGATGCTGCCGAAGGTGCGGGCGGCGGTGGATGCGCTGGCGGCCGCGTTCCAGCCGTCGCCGCCGTGGGCGAGGTAGCGGCGGCATCCCTGCGCCGCACGGGCCTGGCCGCGCGTGCGCCGCAACGGCGCACGCGGGTCAGGTGGCCTGCAGCTCGTACCGGAGCGGACGCGCCTGCTGGTCCATGTGCAGGAAGATGACCTTGCCTGCGCGCAGGGCGCTGGCGATCGCGGGTTCCGCGCCCAGCATGCGTGCGATCAGGGAAGGCGGCGTATCGGGGCGGGGCTGGCGCCTGTCCTTGCGGCGGAAGCGGAACCGGTTGTACTCGGCCCAGGCGATCAGCAGCGCGGCGCACCCGATCGCGATCAGCGGCAGGACCACCAGGACGAACGGATCCAGCTGCGATTCGGGTGCGTACAGCTCGTCCCATCCGGTCCGGATGCCGAACAGCCACAGCACGAAGGTCACCAGCGGCGCCCACAGATAGAAGTAGAACGCCCAGAACGCGGCGGTGACGAAGCCCCAGGCGGTGCGCCACAGCGGACGCTGGTCCTGCGGCTTGCTGATCAGGCGGGAGTCGTATTTCATCGGATGCCTCGGTCGGAGCTGGTCCAGACGGCGCGCTTGCCGCTGCGCTTGAGCAGCGTCTTCGGCAGGGCGACCACGGTGGTGAACAGGTTGAGCATCCAGTACGCCATCGGGTACCAGATCATCCAGTAGTAGTTGCGGCCGACCCCGGTCTCGTAGCGGCGGTCGATGATCAGGCTGCTGGCGAACTGCAGCAGGCAGACCAGGGCCAGGATCATGCCGTGCCAGGCGGGCAGGATGGTGCGCACGTACAGCGCTTCCGGCATCGGCACGAACTTGCCCAGCAGCCACAGCGCGAGGATGAGCAGCATGGTGTAGGCCCAGGCGACGCTGAGCATGTATTCGGCGACCACCGGCCACATGCGGCGCCCGCGCCAGTGGAACAGGTCGCCGGTGTGGCGCAGCAGCACCTCCATGCCGCCCTGCGCCCAGCGCAGGCGCTGGGTCCACAGCCCTCGCAGGGTTTCGGGCATCAGGATGAAGCAGAGCGCATTGGGCTCGTAGCGGATGTCCCAGTGGTCCATCTGCAGGCGCCAGCTGATGTCGATGTCCTCGGTCACCATGTCCTCGGACCAGTAGCCGATCCGGTGCAGGGCGGTGCGGCGGAAACCGCTGATGACGCCGGAAACGGTGAACAGGCGCCCGTAGACGCGCTGGGCGCGCTTGATCATGCCGATGATCGAGGAGAACTCGCCCACCTGCAGCCGGCCGAGCAGCGTGGAACGGTTGCGGATGCGGGGATTGCCCGTCACCGCGCCCACGCGCGGCCCGGACGCCAGGTGCCAGACCATCCAGTGCAGGGCGTATTCGTCCAGCAGCGCGTCGCCGTCGATGCACAGCAGGTACTCCGAGCGGGCCGCGAGCGCGCCCATCCGCAGCGCGTTGGCCTTGCCCAGGTTGCGGTCGAGATGGATCACCCGCAGCCGTGCGTGCTGCGAGGCGAGGCGGTCGAGCCTGGCCGCGGTGTCGTCGCTGCTGCCGTCGTCGATGGCGATCACTTCGAAGTCGGGGTAGCGCTGCGCCAGCGCCGCGGCGAGGGTCTCGTCGACGTTGTCGGCCTCGTTGTAGCAGGGCACGAGGATCGTGGCGGTGGGGAAATGCGCCATCGGCGGCGGGTCGGTGCGCGCCCGCGACTGCCGCTCGCGCCGGAAGTAGTAGTACAGGCCGCCGGACATCCAGAAGAACGACATCACGATCGGATAGAAGAACGCGAAGCCGAAGAGCAGGGCCAGGATCGGAGTCATGTTCAGCGCTCCTCGTAGGGGAAGCTGCGGGCGGACATGGCTTCGCGCGCATCCTCGAGCGGGGGCAGGTCGGCGACGAAGTCGTCCGGATACCAGGCCAGGTGGCGCACGCCGTGGGCGGAGAGACGGCGCACGTGCGCCTTCAGCTGCGCACCGTCGATCGGCCGGCGGGTGTTCCAGTCCACGGTCTGCAGTTCGAACAGCGTCCGGGTGAGCTGCGGATCGTGTTCGCGCACCGCGGCGACCAGCCGGTCGAGCCAGCGTTCCGGGTGCGCGCTGCCTTCCATCCACGGCATCGCCATGAGCGCGGTCTGGTCGTAGGCGGCGTTGAACAGGTCCAGCCGCTGCGCGAACCAGGCTTCGCTCTGCGGTTCAAGCACCGGCCGCGCGTAGAGGTTGCGGACCGTCTTCAGCTTCGGCCGCCAGCGCTCGGCGGCCTGCTTCAGCTCCAGGGTGAAGTCGATCAGCGCCCGGGTGCGCGCCTCGGGCTGGCCGCGCGCGAACTCGGGCAGCTCGACATCCCGCAGGTAGGCGTCGTCGTGGAACAGCAGGCCCTCGAAGTACGAGTTGGCGGCCAGGTCCTCGTAGATGCCGCCGACGATGCGGCGGACCTCGGGCCGGGTGAAATCGAGCCGGAAGATGCCGTCGCGCTCGGGACTGTCGATGGCCAGGGCGGCGCGCGCCCGCGGGTCGCTCAGTTCGTAGCCCAGCACCGGGAGCCAGGCGTAGACCTTGACGTTGGCGCGCGTCCTCAGCTGCCAGGCGACGCGGTTGAACAGGTCCGCGCGCATCGGCAGGAAGCGGTTCGGGAAGTACAGCGCGTCGGCCGAGCCGTTGCCGTCCGGGTCGGCGAAGGCCTGCAGATAGACGTGGCTGGGGCCGATCCGCTTGACCCGTTCGACCAGAGCATCGAGGTTGCGCCCGGCCTGCGCCGGATCGTCGTCGTAGACCATGTCGAGGTCGATCTGCAGCGCGCGCACCCCGGTCTGTTCCGGATCGCGGCGCAGTTCGTAGGTCAGGTCGAACACGTCCGGATTGCCCATTACCAGCAGGCGCGCGAGGCCGTGGAGCCCGGCGCCCGGGCCCGGTGCGATCGGCGTGCTGCGGCCCTCCAGGTCGAACGACACCGTCATGCCCAGTTCGTCGGCGATGGCGTTGGTGACGCTGTTGTAGGCGGCATAGGGCCAGACGATCGCCCGCGGCGAGGCGCCGGTGTGGGTGCGGATCGACTCGGCGCTGCGCGCCAGGTCCGCGCGGATGCGGGCGCGGTACTCGTCCTCGGTCTCGTAGCGCCCGTTCGCGGCGTCGTAGATGCGGGTGATGCCGGCCGGGGTGCTGTTGCCCTGGGGATTGGACGGCACGCCCCGGTGCAGCGCATCGCTGTGGGAGGCGATCTCGATCAGGCCGGATTCGCGCATCTCGCGCAGCTGCGCCCAGGTGACGAAGTCCTCGCGGCCGAACGGGCGCGGGCCGTAGTTCACCTCGCGCCCCGCCGGCAGGTCGACCCAGTCGGTCACCACCGCCACCAGCGCCGGATATCCGTAGGCGCGCAGCAGCGGAAAGGCGCGGGTGTAGACGCTGCGCAGCCCGTCGTCGAAGGTCAGCAGCACCGCCTTGTCGGGCAGCCGGCCGCGTCCCTGCGACGCGTCGAGCACCTGCGACAGCGATACCGGCCGGTAGCCCCGGCCGTGCAGCCAGTCGAGGTGCGCGGCGAAGTTCTGGGTGTCGACCGCGAAGGCGTCGGGATCGCCGTCGATCGGCACCTCGTCGCGGATGTCGTGGTAGCTCAGGACCAGCAGTTCGTCCGCGGCCGGGGCGCCGCCGGCCGTCAGTGCCAGCAGCAGCGCCAGCAGCAGCCGCGCGGGGAGTGTCGTCCAGGTGCGCATGCTCATTCCCCCCACCGGAATTCGGCGTCGAAGCCGATCCGCTCTTCGCGCTGGCCGTCGTACACCGGCCGCGACCAGTTCAATCCGTAGCTGAGCACTCTTCCCAGCGCGAACTGCCACTCGTGCTCGTAGCGGACCGCCGGCACCCAGGCGCTGCCGTAGCCCTGCTGCCGGTAGGGGCCGGCGCTCACGGTCAGGCGGTGGCGGAAATGCCGCTCGTAGCGGCGCCAGGCGAGATGGTCGGCGCGCAGGCCGAGTTCCAGCGACGCGTCGCGCGACGGGTTGAAGTAGGGTGCATCGTCGCGGCTGCTGCGGCTGGCGTAGGCGCCGGCCAGGCCGTTGAGCAGGAACTGCGGGCGCGTGAACAGCCGCTGGTCGAGCCCGAGCGCCAGCGAGTCGCGGCGATTGCCGTCGTCGTAGCGCCAGTGCTTGACGCCGGCATGCCAGTACGTGCGCTCGCTGGGCACGTTATTCACCTCCAGCCCGACGCTGTCGGCGACGATGCCGGCGGCGCGCGCCTGCATCGAGGCGTCGGCATCGTTGCGGCGCACCGTGGCGCGCGCGTACCACGTATCGTCGAAACGCCAGCCGGCATCGGCATCGAGGCCGGTGCCGCCCAGGCCGTCGCGGGCGCGATTGGCCTGCAGTCCCCAATCGAGCCGGTCGTGGGCGTAGCGCACGCCGGCGCTCGTGCGGCGGTCCTCGACACGTGCGCCGTCGAAGTCGGCCCATCGATAGTCGTAGCCGGCGACCAGGCGCCAGCGATCGCCCAGGATCGGGGTCTGCACCTCGACGCCGTAGCGACGATCGCGGCTGCCGAGCGGCGAGACCGCGGCGCCGTCTTCGCTGCGGCCGCCGGCGGCATGGGCGCGCCACTGCCAGCCGCGATGCAGCTGCCAGGCCTGGTCCATGCGCTGGACGGCAGGGAGTTCGCCATGGCGCCGCACCAGGTCGTCGCGGACCGGGCGTGCGAGGTCGTCGCGCTGCAGCGCGATCAACGCGCCCACCTGGCCGATCCGCGAATGCGCGTCGCGCTCGTCCAGGGTGGAGGCCATGCGGAAGCGCTCCAGGGCCCGTTCCGGCCAGCCGCGCAGCGCGTACACGGTGCCCAGCGCCGATTGCAGGCCGGCATTGGCCGGTCCGACGGCGACGCGTTCCTCCAGCAGCGCCTGCGCCTGCGGGAGATCCTCGCCGAAGGCATGCACCAGCGCATGGTTGAGATCGGCCTGGTCGCGGCGCCAGTTCTGCCAGCCCCGGGCGGCGCCGGGCTGGCGCGGCCAGGCGGCTTCCCGGTCGCGCAGCGCCTGCAGCAGCACGCGGGCCTCGTCGTGGCGCTCCTGCTCCAGCACGGCGTAGGCGCGCTGGACGTTGACATCGATATTGCCCGGGTCGGCGTGCAGGGCGCCGTCGAGCGCCGCCTGCGCGTCCTCGGGCCGCCGCAGCGCCAGCAGGGAATCGCCGACGACGCCGAGCGCATACCCGGGAACGTCGTGGCCCGCCGCCTGCAGGTCGCCGTACTCGGCCGCGACCTCGGCGTGGCGGTTCAGGCGATTGAGCACGATCAGGCGGTCGTAGCGGATGCGGGGGGACAGGGCGGCGATGCCGCCCCTCGCCCGGGCGTACGCCTGGATTTCGTCCTCGGCGCGTTGCGCATCGGCGAACGGTTGCGATTCGTCCTCCACGTATTCGCGCGTCCACAGCACCTGGCGGGCGAGGCGGTCGGCCTCGAAGCGTTCGGCCTGTTCGGCGCTGAAGAGCTCGGGGCGGGCGCGGTACAGGCTCCAGGCGCGATCGCTGTTGCCCATGTCGGACAGGGCGGCGACCCGCAGCCGGTAGAAGCGGTCGTCGTCGGGCCAGGCCGGAGCGGCCTGCTCGATCAGCGCCAGCGCGGCGACGGCATCGCGGCCCGCCAGCAGTCCCTCGGCCTTGGAGATGACGGTCTCCCGATCCCGGACGATCCGGCCGTCGACCTCGGCTTGCGGCCACGCGGGGCCGGAAATCGGCAACAGCAAGGCACCTGCCAGCGCGAGCGGCAGGGTCGATCTACCAAGGGGGGCCATCAGGTGTCCTGATCCAGGGCGTCGCGCGGCCGGAAGGCCGCGGCGGTCACATCCATGATTTTGTGATGTAAATCACAGTTTTGTGAGGCGAGCAGGATTCTTACCAGCCGCAAGGTGAGGGAGCCGTGACTTTGCGCGGCCAAGCACCACGCACTGGCCGAACGGGCGCGTCCTGCACGCCGTTCGCCAGAGCATTCCCCCATTCCCGATCCGCTCGCCAGCGGTTGATCGGCGTGCGAGGAGGATGAACGAACCCATCTGCAGCGTCGGAGCGCACGGCCGCAGGGTCCGGATCCGGTGGCCGCTCAGCCGGCTGCGGGCGTCGGCGCAGCAGCTGGGCAGAGCAGGCCGCGCGCGCGCTTCACCTGCGCGCCTTCCGGCGCCGGCAGGTCGGGCCCGTGGCCGGCCAGGGCTTCCTCGAACAGCGCGCAGGCGTCGCGGCCCCGGCGGTCGCGCAGGGCCGGATCGGCGCCGTGGCGCAGCAGCGCCTCCACCACGTCGACCGACTCGGCGTCCTCGGGGTCGTCCGGGTGGCCGGCCATGCCGAGGCCCGCGCCGTAGGCCTGCTCCATCAGCGCGGTGGTGTCGCTGCCGGACAGGTAGCCGGTGCCGCGCGCATCGACCTCGAGCCCGAGCGCGAGCGCGGCTTCGACATCGGCCACGCTGCGCAGCGGCGCAAGCAGCGCCTGCTGCTGCGCCGGGGTGGGCGCGAAGCCGGCCTCGCGCCAGGCGTGCAGGGTAGGCAGGCCGCCGTCCTGGAACGCCTCCCGCAGCGTGTCCGCGCCGACCGCGGCGCAGTCGTCCGTCGTCGGCGCATACGGCGACGACGGCACCTCGACGCTCGCGGCGCCGGGCTCGTTCGCGCGCCACAGCGCGAGCCAGGCCGGCAGGTCCGCTTCGAGCCGGTAGCGGGCCTGCAGTTCGTACAGGATCAACAGCAGCACCCGCTGGCGCTGGTCCGCAGGCGCGGCGGCGTCGCCGGCGTCCACCAGCCGGCGGCCCAAGCGCATGAGCGTATCGATGTCCTGCGGCCCCTGCATCACGCGCAGGCAGACCAACTGCGCGACGGGCACGGGCGAGTCGCGCAGCGCGGCGACGATCGCATCGTCGCCGGCCTCGGTGGCAACGGCCTCGAACAGACGGCGGTCGGCCTCGGCCAGGCCCGCCTGCGCGGTCGCCTCGCGCTCCGCCTGCAGCGTGGCGATGGCGTGCTGCGCGAACAGCCCCAGCACGAGGCCCAGCACGCCGCCGCACAGCGAAGCGGCGAGCGTGCGCGACAGCGCGCCGACGAGCGTGGCCGCGAAGGCGCCGGCCGCGAGCGCGAGCGTGCCCATGAAGCGCCGCTGCGACGCATCGACCGGGTTCGCGTCGAAGAACGCCGCCGTCGCCCAGGCCACGGCCAGTCCCAGCACGAACCACAGCGCGAAGGCGACCTTCCAGCCGCCGAGGTCCAGCGGCGGCGGCGGGCGCGATCCGGGCGGGACGGGGGCGTCGGTCATCGGCTGCCGATCCTAGCAGGGCGATCCCGGCGGGGCGCCGGCCGCGCACACGAAGAAGCCGGCGCGGGGCCGGCTTCTCGGGAACACCCAGAAACGATGGTCGGGGAGACAGGATTCGAACCTGCGACCTCTACGTCCCGAACGTAGCGCTCTACCAGACTGAGCTACACCCCGACTTGGGTGAGCCGCGTATTCTAGGCAGGAGGCGGGCCAGCGGCAAGAGGGGGCCCGGCGCCCTGCGCGGACGGGACGGGCGGGGGCGCCGAGCCGTTAGACTTTGCGTCGTTCGCCCCACGTCATCCGGAGCCGTCACTTGATCAAGCCGCGTACCCCGCCCGGGGTGATGGAGCTGCTGCCGCGCGACCAGATCGCTTTCCAGCGCATGCTCGACACCATCCGCCGCACCTTCGAGGGCTTCGGCTTCCTGCCGGTGGAGACGCCGGTGTTCGAGCTGTCCGAGGTGCTGCTGACCAAGTCCGGCGGCGAGACCGAGCGGCAGGTGTACTTCGTGCAGTCGACCGGCGCGCTGGCGAAGGAGGGCGAGGGCCTGCCCGAGCTGGCGCTGCGCTTCGACCTCACCGTGCCGCTGGCGCGCTACGTGGCCGAGCACGAGCACGACCTCGCGTTCCCGTTCCGCCGCTACCAGATGCAGCGCGTGTACCGCGGCGAGCGCGCGCAGCGCGGGCGCTTCCGCGAGTTCTACCAGTGCGACATCGACATCATCGGCAAGGATGCGTTGTCGCCGCGCTACGACGCCGAGATCCCGGCGGTCGTGCACGCGGTGTTCCGCGCCCTGGGCCTGGGCGCGTTCACCATCCAGCTCAACCACCGCAAGCTGCTGCGCGGCTTCTTCGAGGGCCTGGGGATCGCCGACGCGCGGCAGATGGCGGTGCTGCGCGAGCTGGACAAGCTCGACAAGCGCGGCGCGGACGCGGTGCGCGCGACGCTGGAAGGCGAGGACTTCGGGCTGTCCGCCGAGGTCGCCGGCCGCGTGCTGGCGTTCTCGCAGGTGCGCTCGCAGGGCCACGACGACGCGCTGGGGAAGCTCGCCGCGCTGGGCGAGGGCGGGGCGCTGTTCGAGCAGGGGCGCGCCGAGCTGCGCGAGGCGCTGGAGCGCCTGCGCGCGATGGGCGTGCCCGAGAGCGACTACGCGATCAACCTCTCGATCGCGCGCGGCCTGGATTACTACACCGGCATGGTCTACGAGACCACCCTGGACGCGCACCCGCAGATCGGCTCGATCTGCTCCGGCGGCCGCTACGACGACCTGGCCGGACACTACACCAGGTCGAAGCTGCCCGGCGTGGGCATCTCGATCGGCCTGACCCGCCTGTTCTGGCAGTTGCGCGAGGCCGGCCTGGTGGACACCGCGGAGAGCTCGGTGGACGTGCTGGTCGCGCTGATGGACGACGCCGGTCTTGACCGCGCGCTGTCGATCTCGCAGCGCCTGCGCATCGCCGGGCTCAACGTGGAGACCCAGCTGGAGCCGCGCAAGCTGGCGCGCCAGCTGCAGTACGCCGACCGCGCCGGCATCCGCTTCGTCGTCATCCGCGGCGAGGACGAGGCCGCGCGCGGCGCGGTCGCGGTCAAGGACCTCAAGCGCGGCGAGCAGTTCGAGGTGGCCGAGGACGAGCTTGCCGAGACCCTGAAGGTCGAGCGCGAGCAGGCGAGGACGATGCGATGAGCGCGTCGCGGGCCGGGACGCGGCGCGGATGAACCTGCCGCTGCACTTCGGCCTGCTGGGCGCGCTGGAGGCGGGGCTGATCGCCCTGGTCGTCGGCCTGCTGGCGTTCGCGGCGTTCCACGCGCTGTCGGTGCGGCTGCGCTGGACCCCGGGCCACTCGATCGGCTGGGCCTGCCTCGCGGCGGTGGCGATCGCCGCCGGCCTCGACATCTGGAACCTGTTCTACCTGGGCGTGGTGCGGCTGGAATCGCCGGTCTACGCGCGCATCGCGCTGCAGAGCATCCACGACCCCAACGGCCTCGGCACCCGGGTGGTGATGGAGATCGCCGGCGCGGTGGCCGGCGTGGCGCTGGGCTGGGTGATCGCGCACCGCCGCGGCGGAACCGGCCCCGACGCGTCCTAGCCGTCGCGCCGACGCGCGGCGCAGCTCCTGCGGTGGGGCATTCGGGCCGGTCCGCGCCGACCGCGATGGACCTCGTTCGCCCCGAGCGTTCGAATCTGCCCTTGCAGGAGCGCGCTCGCGCGCGACGCTTTCCTCGCGTCGCCAACGCGCAAGCGCCCGGACCGCTGGCCCGGCAGCCGACACCACTCGTCCACGACCGCCGGTTGACAGGCCGCCCGCGCTCTGCATAATGTGCTAACGCGTTAATACATTGGATCACGTGAAGCAGCGTCCCGACCCCATCCCGCGCCGCGATGCCGAGGCCGCCCTCGACGGGCTGGGGCGTGCGCTGGCCGCGCTCGAACGGCCGCAGGACGTGGTCGCGTTCCTGCGCGACCTGTGCACCCCGGCGGAGCTGGAGGCGCTGTCGGACCGCTGGAAGGTGGTGCCGCTGCTGCTCGAGGGCGTGCCCTACCGCGAGATCCACGAGCGCACCCGGGTCAGCGTGACCACCGTCGGCCGCGTTGCCCGCACGCTCAGCCACGGCGAGGGCGGCTACGCCGCCGCCGCGCGGCTGCAGTTCCCGCACCTCGCCCCTTCCCACTGACCCGGACCGCCATGAGCCCTCCCGCCGCCGCCGCGGTGCGCGACCGCCTGCGCATCGCCATCCAGAAGAGCGGACGCCTCGGCGAACCGTCGCGGGCGCTGCTGACCGCCTGCGGCCTCGAGTTCCGCGAGAGCCGCGACCGCCTGTTCTGCTACGGCGAATCGCTGCCCATCGACCTGCTGCTGGTGCGTGACGACGACATCCCCGGCCTGCTCGCCGACGGCGTGTGCGACCTCGGCATCGTCGGCCGCAACGTGCTGGCCGAGCAGACCGCCGAGCGCCGCGCGTCCGGCCGGCCGGAGGTGGCGCGCGAGCTGCGCGCGCTCGGCTTCGGCGGCTGCCGGCTCGACCTGGCCGTGCCGGACGGCTGGGACTGGCAGGGCGCGGCGCAGCTCGCCGGCAAGCGCATCGCCACCAGCTACCCCGCGCTGGTGCGCGCCTGGCTTGCGGAGCAGGGCATTCCCGCCGAGGTGGTGCTGCTGTCGGGCTCGGTGGAGATCGCGCCGCGGCTGGGGCAGGCGGACCTGATCTGCGACCTCGTGTCCAGCGGCGCCACCCTGGCGGCCAACCAGCTCAGGCCGGTGCAGACCCTGCTGAAGAGCGAGGCGGTGCTGGCCGGGCCGGTGCGCGAGTTCGCCGACGCCCGCGGGCAGTGGGCGTCGCTGCTGCTGCGGCGCATGGACGGCGTGCTGCGGCTCAAGGACAGCCGCCTGCTGCTGTTCCAGGCCGCCCGCGAGGCGGTGCCCGAGCTGATGAAGCTGCTGCCCGACGCCGAGCCGCCGACGGTGATGCGCCTGGACGGCGAGGACACGCTCGCGCTGCAGGCGCTGTGCCACGGCGCGGTGACCTGGCAGCGGCTGGAGGAGCTGCGCCACGCCGGCGCGCGCGGGCTGATGGTGGTGCCGGTCGAGAGGACGCTGGCATGAGCGCGCTGGAAGCGAGCGCCGCGGCCGCCGCGTCCCCGCTGCGCCTGCGCTGGGCGGAACTGGACGCCGCGCAGCGCGCGCGGGCGCTGGCCCGCCCGGTGCGGGAGCGCGCGGACGCGGTGCGGCGCACGGTGGCCGCGCTGGTCGAGGAGGTGCGCGGCGGCGGCGATGCCGCGCTGCGCGAGATCGGCGCGCGCCTGGACGGCGTGGCGCTGGACGACTTCGAGGTCGGCGAGGACGAGTTCGCCGCCGCCGAGGCCGCGCTGGCGCCCGCGCTGCGGCGGGCGATGGCGCAGGCCGCGGCGCGGATCGAGGCCTTCCACGCGCCGGGCGGGCTGCAGCCCTACGCGGTGGATACCGCGCGCGGGGTGACCTGCGAGCGCATCGTGCGCCCGATCGCGCGGGTCGGGCTGTACGTGCCGGCCGGCAGCGCGCCGCTGCCGTCCACGGCGCTGATGCTCGGCGTGCCGGCGCGGCTGGCGGGCTGCGCGCAGGTGGTGCTGTGCACGCCGCCGCGCCGCGACGGCCGCGCGGACCCGGCGGTGCTGGCGGCCGCGCGCATGACCGGCGTGCACCGCGTGTTCAAGCTGGGCGGCGCGCAGGCGATCGCCGCGATGGCCTTCGGCACCGGCAGCGTGCCGGCCTGCGACAAGGTGTTCGGTCCCGGCAACGCCTGGGTGACCGAGGCCAAGCAGCAGCTCGCGCAGTCCGGCGCGATCGCGATCGACCTGCCGGCGGGGCCGTCGGAGGTGCTGGTGATCGCCGACGCCGGTGCGTCGCCGGAGTACGTGGCCGCCGACCTGCTGTCGCAGGCCGAGCACGGCCCGGACTCGCAGGCGCTGCTGGTCTCGGATTCCGCCGCGCTGCTCGACGCGGTGGAGGCCGCGCTCGCGCGCCAGCTCGCCGCATTGCCGCGCGCGGCGATCGCCGCGCAGGCGCTGGCGCGCTCGCGGCTGGTCGAGGTCGATGCGCTGGAGGACGCCTTCGCGCTGTCCAACGCCTACGCGCCGGAGCACCTGATCCTGGCCCTGCGCGCGCCGCGCGACTGGCTCGGCCGGATCGAGTCGGCCGGCTCGGTGTTCCTCGGCGACGACACGCCCGAAGCGCTGGGCGACTACTGCAGCGGCACCAACCACGTCCTGCCCACCGACGGCGCCGCGCGCGCCTGGAGCGGGGTGGGGGTGTCGGCGTTCCAGAAGGCGATCAGCGTGCAGGCCGCCACGCCGTCGGGCATCCGCGCGATCGGCCCCGATGCGGTGACCCTCGCCGAGGCCGAGGGCCTGGAGGCGCACGCCAACGCGGTGCGCCTGCGCCTGCGGGGAGCGCGCACGTGAGCGGCGCGCTCGCCTTGCTGCGCGAGGACCTGCGCGACTTCGCCGGCTACGCCTCCGCGCGCAGCGCGCGGCTGGCCGGCCGCGACTGGCTCAACGCCAACGAGGCGCCGTGGCCGAGCCCGGCCGATGCCGAAGGCGGCAGCCGACGCTATCCCGAGCCGCAGCCGCCGGCGCTGGTCGCCGCGCTGTCCGCGCTGTACGGGGTGGCGCCGGCGCGCCTGCTGGTCGGCCGCGGCAGCGACGAGGCCATCGACCTGCTGGTGCGCGCGGCCTGCCGGCCCGGCCGCGACGCGGTGCTGGTGACGCCGCCGGTGTTCGGCATGTACGCGGTCAGCGCGCGCCTGCAGGGCGCGCCGCTGCTGGAGGTGCCGCTGGCGGACGGCGAGGACGGCTTCGCGCCCGATTTCGCCCGCATCGAACGCGCGGCGCGGGACGGCGGCGCGCGCATCGTGTTCCTGTGCTCGCCGGCCAACCCGACCGGCGGCGCGATCGCGCCCGGGGACGTCGCGCGGCTCGCCGAAGCCCTGCGCGATCGCGCGCTGGTGGTCGTCGACGAGGCCTACGCGGAGTTCTCCGATGTGCCGTCCGCGCTCGGCCTGCTGGACGCGCACGACAACCTGGTGGTGCTGCGCACGCTGTCGAAGGCGCACGCGCTCGCAGCGGCGCGCATCGGCGTGGCCATCGGCGCCGCCGACCTGATCGCGGTCCTGCGGCGCTGCCAGGCGCCGTACCCGGTGCCCGCGCCCTGCGCCGAGCTGGCCTGCGCCGCGCTCTCGGAGGCCGCGCTCGCGCAGACCCGCGAGCGCGTCGCGCGCGTGCGCGCCGAGCGCGAGCGGCTGGCCGCCGGGCTGCGGGCGCTGCCCGGCGTGCGCCGGGCCTACCGGTCCGACGGCAACTTCGTGCTGGTCCGCTTCGAGGACGCCGACGCGGCGTTCGCGGCGCTGCTCGATGCGGGCATCGTCGTGCGCGACCAGCGCGCCGCGCCGCAGCTCGGCGACGCGCTGCGCATCAGCGTCGGCACCCCGGAGCAGAACGACCGTGTGCTGGCCGCGCTCGCCGCGGCCGCGGCGCGGACAGCGGCGGCGCGCGGCGCCGCGGTGGAGACGCCATGAGCACGCCCATCCTCTTCGTCGACCGCGACGGCACGCTGATCGAGGAGCCGGGCGACTTCCAGATCGACGCCTACGAGAAGCTGCGCTTCGTGCGCGACGTGATCCCCTCGCTGCTGCGGCTGCGCGATGCGGGCTGGGAGTTCGTCATGGTCACCAACCAGGACGGCCTGGGCACCGAGGCCTATCCGGAGGCCGCCTTCGCCGGTCCGCAGGGGCTGATGCTGCAGGTGTTCGAGAGCCAGGGCATCGTCTTCCGCGAGGTGCTGATCGACCGCAGCTTCGCCGCCGAGGGCCTGCCCACGCGCAAGCCCGGCATCGGTCTGGCGCTGCACTACCTGCGCGACCGCGGCATCGACCTGGCGCGCTCGGCGATGGTCGGCGACCGCGAGACCGACCTGCAGTTCGCGGCCAACCTCGGCGTGCGCGGCTTCCAGCTGCGCACCGCGCAGTTCGGCGGCGAGTGGGACTGGCCCGGCATCGCCCACGCACTGGCCGATGCGCCGCGGCAGGCGCGGGTGCAGCGCACCACGCGCGAGACCTCGATCCGGGTGGACGTGGACCTGGACCGCGCCGCGGAGCCGCGCATCGCCACCGGCCTGGCGTTCTTCGACCACATGCTCGAGCAGATCGGCAAGCACGGCGGCTTCGCGCTGGCGATCCGGGCCGAGGGCGACCTGCACATCGACGAGCACCATACGGTCGAGGACACCGCGCTGACGCTGGGCCAGGCCCTGCGCGAGGCGCTGGGCGACAAGCGCGGCATCGGCCGCTACGGTTTCGACGGCGACGGCGACGGCGACGGCGACGGCGACGGCGACGGCGACGGCGACGGCGAAGCGAGCGGCCGCGCCGACGTGACCCTGCCGATGGACGAGACCCTGGCCCGCGCCGCGCTCGACTTCGGCGGGCGGCCCTACCTGGTCTTCGACGGCGCCTTCCGCCGCGAGCGCGTGGGCGACCTGCCCACCGAGCTGGTGCCGCACTTCTTCCGTTCGCTGTGCGACGCCGCCGGGCTGAACCTTCACCTGCGCGTGCGCGGCGACAACGACCACCACCAGATCGAGGCGTTGTTCAAGGCGCTGGCGCGCGCGCTGCGGCAGGCGCTGCGCCGCCAGGGCGCGGAGCTGCCCAGCACCAAGGGGACGCTGTGATGCGCGTGGCGGTGGTCGACGCCGGCGGCGCCAACCTGGGCTCGGTGGCCTACGCGCTGCAGCGCCTGGGTGTCGCGCCCGAGGTCACCGCCAGCGCGCAGGCGCTGCGCGCGGCCGACCGGGTGGTGCTGCCCGGGGTCAGCACCGCGGCCACGGTGATGCGCCGGCTGCGCGAACTGGACCTGGTCGAGACGCTGCGCGGCCTGCGCGTACCGCTGCTGGGGGTCTGCGTGGGCATGCAGCTGCTGTTCGAGCATTCCGAGGAGGACGACACGCCCTGCCTGGGCCTGCTGCCGGGCCGGGTGGCGCGGCTGCCGGACGCGCCGGGCGTGCGCGTGCCGCACATGGGCTGGAACACGCTGGAGCCGGAACGCGCGGCGCCGCTGGCCGAGGGTATCGGCGCCGGCGAGCGCGCCTACTTCGTGCACAGCTACGCTGCGCCGGTGACCGCGGACTGCGTGCTGGCCAGCGCGCACGGCCGCCGCTTCGCCGCGGCGGTGCAGCGCGGCGCCGTGGCCGGCGTGCAGTTCCACCCCGAGCGTTCGGCCGCGGTCGGCGCGCGGATCCTGCGCAACTTCCTGGAGGGCCGGGCATGAGCGCGTCCGAGGGCTTCGTCCTGTACCCGGCGATCGACGTGCGCGAGGGCCGGGTGGTGCGCCTGCGCCAGGGCGACTACGCGCAGGAGACCCGCTACGCCGACGACCCGCTCGCCGTGGCCGCCGACTACGCCGCGCAGGGCGCGGCCTGGCTGCACCTGGTCGACCTGGACGCCGCGCGCGCCGGCGGCTACACGCTGCACGCGCTGCTGCGGCGGATCGGCGCGGAAACCGCGCTGCGGGTGCAGACCGGCGGCGGCGTGCGCACGCGCGAGGACGTCGCCGCGCTGCTCGACGCCGGCGCGGCGCGGGTGGTGGTGGGCTCGGTCGCGGTGCGCGAGCCGGAGCGGGTCGAGGCGTGGCTGGGCGAGTTCGGCCCGGAGCGGATCACCGTCGCGCTCGACACCCGCCGCGACACCGCCGGCGCCTGGCTGCTGCCGGTGCACGGCTGGACCGAGACCGGCGCCGAGGCGCTGGACCCGCTGGCCGAGCGCTACGCGCAGGCCGGGCTGGTCCACCTGCTCAGCACCGACATCGAGCGCGACGGGATGCTGCGCGGTCCCAACCTCGCGCTCTACGCGCATTTGCGCGCGCTGGCGCCGGGGCTCGCGGTGCAGGCCTCGGGCGGCGTGCGCGAGGCCTCGGACGTGAGGGAGGCGCGCGCGCAGGGCTGCGCCGGCATCGTGCTGGGGCGCGCGCTGCTGGAAGGCCGCTTCACCCTCGCCGAGGCGCTGGAAGCGGCGCGATGCTGAGCCGCCGCATCATTCCCTGCCTGGACGTGCGCGACGGCCGCGTGGTCAAGGGCGTGCGCTTCCGCGACCACGTGGACATGGGCGACATCGCGGAGCTGGCGCTGCGCTACCGCGACGCCGGTGCCGACGAGCTGGTGTTCTACGACATCACCGCCAGTCCGCAGGGGCGCTCGGTCGACCGCGGCTGGATCGAGCGCGTCTCGCGCCTGCTCGACATCCCGTTCTGCGTGGCCGGCGGCATCCGCGACGTGGACACCGCGCGCGCGGTGCTGCACGCCGGCGCCGACAAGGTCTCGATCAACACCCCGGCGCTGGAGCGGCCGGCGCTGATCGGCGAACTGGCGGCGGAGTTCGGCGTGCAGTGCGTGGTGGTCGGCGTGGACTCCGTGCGCGAGGACGACGGCCGGTGGCGCGTGCGCACTCATACCGGCGACCCGGAGCGGACGCGCGCGCCCGGCCGCCTGACCCTGGACTGGCTGGCCGAGGCGCAGCGGCTGGGCGCGGGCGAGATCGTGCTCAACTGCATCGCCAGCGACGGCGTGCGCGGCGGCTACGACCTGGCGCAGCTGCGCGCCGCGCGTACGGCGTGTCGGGTGCCGCTGGTGGCCTCCGGCGGCGCCGGCACGCCGGCGCACTTCGCCGAAGTGTTCCGCGAAGCCGACGTGGACGGCGCGCTGGCGGCCAGCGTGTTCCACGCCGGCGTCATCGAGATCCCGGCGCTGAAGCGCTACCTGCGCGGCGAGGGCGTGGAGGTGCGCGATGCATGAGCGTTCGGAAGAACCCGGGATGGCGACGGACATCGCGTTCGATCCCGAGGCGCTGGCCTGGGACAAGGCCGGCGGGCTGCTGCCGGCGATCGTGCAGGATGCGCAGACCCTGCGCGTGCTGATGCTGGGCTACATGGACCGCGCGGCGCTGGCCGCCACCCGCGAGCGCGGCCTGGTGACCTTCTTCAGCCGCAGCAAGGGCCGACTGTGGACCAAGGGCGAGACCTCCGGCCACGTGCTGGAACTGGTGTCGGTGGAGGCCGACTGCGACGCAGATGCGCTGCTGGTGCGGGCGCGGCCGCGCGGTCCGACCTGCCACCTGCAGCGCGACAGCTGCTTCGCCGCGGCGCCGGCCGGCGGCATCGCCGCGCTGGACGCGGTGGTCGCTGCGCGCGCACTAGAGCGCCCGACCGGCAGCTACACCACGCGGCTGCTGGAGGGCGGGGTGCGGCGCATCGCGCAGAAGGTCGGCGAGGAAGGCGTGGAGACCGCGCTCGCGGCGGTGGCGCAGGACGACGCGGCGCTGCTCGGCGAGGCCGCGGACCTGGTCTACCACCTGCTGGTGCTGCTGCGCGCCCGCGGCCTGGGTTTGACCGAGGTGGAAGCCGTGCTCGCCGCGCGCGGCGCGTAGGCACGCCCCATGGCCCGCTCCATGCCGCCCGCATTGTAGGAGCGCGCTCGCGCGCGACAGCTTTTCTTCGGTTCGCGGAAAAAGCCGTGCCGGGCGTCGTCCCGCGCGTAGCGACGCGTCGCGCTCCCCCGCCCCGGCGGGGGCCCCGGGGGGGGGGGGCGCCCCCCCCCGCTCCTACAGGGACCGGCTGGGGTGCAAGACTCTGGTAGGAGCGCGCTTGCGCGCGACCGGACTCTCGCGGTAAATGCCGAGCCGCGCGACGCGCGGCTAGGGCCGCACGCCCAGCAGGGTGCCCTCGGCCAGCATGCGTGCGAGCAGGGCACCGCCGTCGGCGTCGAGCGCGGCCGGGTCGGGCAGCCCGGCCTCCACGGCGAGCGCGCGCAGGTGGGCGCGGCCGCTGTGCGGCTCGGGCCCGGCCAGGCGTTCGAGCAGGCGATAGGCCAGCGGCGACAGCTGCGAGAAGCGCACCTCGCCGGCGGCGTCGCGGCGGGCCAGGATCAGCGTGGGTTCCGGCGGCGGATCGGCGGGCCGGAAGTCCGGCCCGATGCGGTGCACCGGCCAGCGATAGGCCAGGGCGCGCGCATGGGGCGACAGCACCGGCACGCCGTCGAGCAGCGCGCCGGCCGCTCCGGCGGCGAGCGGGCGGTGCGGCGGCAGCGGGTCGTCGGCGATCTGCAGCGCCAGCTCGATCCACTCGTGGTGGGCGAGCTCCCGCGTCCACGGCGGGTCGCCGGCGCCCTCGTCCGCGCGGCGCTCCAGGTGGCGCAGGAACTCGCGGCCGATCTCGGTGAACAGCGGCGTGCGGCTGCGGTGGCGGGCGTGGAAGTCGTCCACCAGCGCGTTCCAGGCGTCCTCGCCCAGCGTGCGCCGCAGCACCGGGAAGTTGCCGCCCAGCAGCGCGGCGATGTTGTTGCGGAACAGTTCGCGGTAGACCGCCATCCGCCGCGCCTCGATGCCGGGTGGCGCGGCGTGGTGCGCGGGGTCGCGCAGGTGCCGGGCGAAGGCGAACTGCTGCGCGCGCAGCGTCCCGGGCGCGTCAGCCATGGCCGTGCGACGCGGCCAGCGCCGCGTGCCGCGCCTGCAGCGCGCGGATGCGGGCGAGTTCGGCCTGCAGCTCGGCGTAGGGCGGGAAGTCGAAGTCGCGCTCGAGCAGGGTCGGGCGCACGCCGTGCAGGCGGTAGGCGGCGTCCAGCAGCGCCCACACCGGATCGGCGACGGGACTGCCGTGGGTGTCGATCTTGAGGCCGTCGGCCTCGTCGCGGTGGCCGGCCACGTGGTAGCTGGCCACGCGCGAGGAGGGCATGCGGGCGAGGAAGGCAGCGGCGTCGTAGCCGTGGTTGGCGGCGTTGACCTGCACGTTGTTGACGTCGAGCAGCAGGTCGCAGTCGGCGGCCTCGAGCACGGCGACGACGAAGTCGGCCTCGTCCATCGCCTGGAACGGGGCGGCGTAGTAGGAGACGTTCTCCACCGCGACGCGGCGGCCGAGGACGTCCTGCACGCGGCGGATGCGCCCGGCGCAGTGCGCCACGCCTTCCTCGGTGAAGGGCACCGGCATGAGGTCGTAGAGATGGCCGTCGTCGGTGCAGGCGCTCAGGTGCTCGCTGTAGAGCGTCACCCCGAAGCGCTCCAGGAAGCGCCGCACGCGCTGCAGGAAGGTCTCGTCGAGCGGCGCCACGCCGCCCAGCGACAGCGACAGCCCGTGGCAGGTCAGCGGATGGCGCGCGGCCAGCGCGTCCAGCGCCGCGCCGAGCCGGCCGCCGACCCCGATCCAGTTCTCCGGCGCGCACTCCAGGAAATCGAAGTCGCCGGCCGGCGCGGCCTGCAGGTCCGCGAGCAGGCCGCGGCGCAGGCCCAGGCCGACGCTGTAGGCGGGCAGGGGAGGCATGGCGGCTGAGGTGCGGGCGGCAGCCCGGCGGCCTTCAGCGCGAAGGCCGCCGGAAGCGGGTCAGGCGGCGCCGCCGCACTTGCCCTCGCCGCACTTGCCTTCCATGTCGCCCTTGCCCTCGCCGTGGCGGGCCTTGTGGGCGTCGTGCTCGGCCTGGTCGACGTAGCCGTCGCCGTTGGCGTCCATCTGCGCGAAGCGGTCGTCGGCATCGGCATGGTGGGCGGCGAACTCGGCGCGCGAGACGCGGCCGTCGCCGTCCTGGTCGAGGCGGGCCACGCCGCAGCGGCCCTCGCCGGCGTCCTGCGCGTGAGCGGCATGCGTCTGCTGCGCGGCGGCTTCCTGCGCGCCCAGCAGGTAGCCCTGGGCGAGCGGGGTCATCGAGAACGCGGAACCGGACAGCAGCAGCCCGCCGGCCAGCGCGCCGCCGACGGCGAGCGCCACCGGCTTCTTGTCGTCGGAACGGATCATGGAACCCTCCCTCTGCGAAAGGCGGGCGATGCCCGCAAGGCCGGGAAGTGTAGCGCCTGGCGCGTTCGGAGGATGTTCCCGGACGGGCGAAACCGTGCGCGGATCGTGCTGCGGTGCGCCATGCGGCGCAGGTGCGTTCAGCCGACGGTGTTGGTGTCGTCGCGCTTCTCGCGCGGCGGCAGGCTGTCCTCGCCGTGGACCAGGAACCAGATGTTCTCGGCGATGTTGGTCGCGTGGTCGCCGATGCGCTCGAGGTTCTTGGCGATGAACAGCAGGTGGGTGCAGGGAGTGATGACCCGCGCATCCTCCATCATGTAGGTCAGCAGCTCGCGGAACAGGCCGGTGTAGAGCGCGTCCAGCTCGGCGTCGCGGGCGCGCACGCGCTGGGCGGCGTCGGCGTCGCTGTCGCGGTAGGCGACCAGCACGTCGCGCAGCTGGCGGACGGCCAGCTGGCCGAGCGCGGCCAGGCCGCGGGTGTGCGGCAGCGGCGGCGACTGGTTGAGCGCGGTGGAGCGCTTGGCGGCGTTGGCGGCGTAGTCGCCGATGCGCTCGATGTCGGCGGAGACCCGCAGCGCGGCCAGGATCTCGCGCAGGTCGCGCGCCAGCGGCCCGCGCAGCGCCAGCTTCATCACGTCCTGGCTGATCTCCTTCTCGAGCGCGTCGATCGCCTCGTCGTTGGCGATGATGCGCGCCGCGGCGTTGTCGTCGCGGCGCTCGATGACGTCGAGCGCGGACTCCAGCTGCGCGGCGGCCATCTCGCCCATGCGCAGGATCTCGCCGAGCAGGCGCCGGCGCTCCTCGTCGTAGCTCTTGACGATGTGGTCGTGGGGCTGCTGGGTCATGGGGAAGGGCCGGGAATGGGGAATCGGGAATAGGGAATCGCAAAAGCGCAAAAGCATGCGGGCTTCACGAGTCGAGCGGACCGGCCTTGCCGATTCCCGATTCCCGACTCCCGATTCCCGCCGGTCGTTTCGGCTCAGCCGAAACGACCGGTAATGTAATCCTCGGTCTGCTGCTTGGACGGGTTGGAGAAGATCGTCTGGGTGGTGTCGTGCTCGATCAGGTCGCCCAGGTACATGAAGGCGGTGTAGTCGGACACGCGGGCCGCCTGCTGCATGTTGTGGGTGACGATGACGATGGTGTAGTCGCGCTTGAGCTCCTCGACCAGCTGCTCGATGCGGCTGGTGGAGATCGGGTCCAGCGCCGAGGTCGGCTCGTCGAGCAGCAGCACGTCGGGGCGCAGGGCGACCGCGCGGGCGATGCACAGGCGCTGCTGCTGCCCGCCCGACAGGCCGAGCGCGTTCTGGCCCAGCTTGTCCTTCACCTCGTCCCACAGCGCGGCCTGGGTCAGCGCCAGCTGGACGCGCTCGTCGAGCTGCCGGCGCGAGAGCTTCTCGTGGTGGCGGATCGCGTAGGCGACGTTCTCGTGGATCGTCATCGGGAACGGCACCGGCTTCTGGAACACCATGCCGACCTTGCTGCGCAGGCGGTTGAGCGGGTACTTCGGCGCCAGCACGTTCTCGCCGTCCAGCAGCACCTCGCCGCTGGCGCGCATGCCCGGGTAGAGCGCGTAGATGCGGTTGAACACCCGCAGCAGGGTGGACTTGCCGCAGCCCGATGGCCCGATCAGCGCGGTCACGCGCTTCTCCGGGATCTCCAGCTCGATGCCCTTGAGCGCATGGAACTTGCCGTAGTGGAAGTCGAGGCCGCGCGCGGCGATCTTGACCGGTGCCGGCGGCAGCGCCTCGCGCGACTGCGTCGCGAGCTGGATCCGCTGGTGGGGCGCGCGGGGGGATGGGTCGTTCATGGACACGTCCGGGGCGATTCGGGTCATGGCGGCGGTCAGTCGTGGGTCACGCGGTTGCGCAGCAGGAGGGCGCGCGCGACCAGGCTGACCAGCAGCACGAAGGCGGTGAGCACGAGGGCGCCGGCCCAGGCGAGCTGCTGCCAGGATTCGTAGGGGCTGCCGGCGTACTGGTACATCACCAGCGGCACGCTGGCCATCGGGCGCATGATGTCGCTGTTCCAGTACTGGTTGCCGAAGGCGGTGAACAGCAGCGGCGCGGTCTCGCCGCTGATGCGCGCCAGCGCCAGCAGGATGCCGGTGACGATGCCGGCGCGGGCGCTGCGGTAGAGCACCTGCACGATCACCTTCCACTGCGGCACGCCCAGCGACAGGGCGGCCTCGCGCATCTGCGTGGGCACCAGGCGCAGCATCTCGTCGGTGGTGCGCACCACCACCGGCAGCACGATGAAGGCGAGCGCGATGGCGCCGGCCAGCGCCGAGAAGCGGCCGCCGGTCTGCATCACGAACAGGGTGTACACGAACAGGCCCAGCACGATCGACGGCGCCGACAGCAGGATGTCGTTGACGAAGCGGATCACGGTGCCGGCCTTGCGGGCGCGGCCGTACTCCGCCAGCCAGGTGCCGGCCGCCACGCCCAGCGGGGTGCCGATGCCGATCGCCAGCGCGCACATCACCGCGCTGCCGAAGAAGGCGTTGAGCAGGCCGCCCTCGACCATCGGCGGCGGGGTCATCTGCGTGAACAGCTGCACGTCGATGCCGCCGATGGCCTTGGTCACCAGCGTCCACAGGATCCAGCCGAGGAAGAACAGGCCGAAGCCCGCGGTCAGGCAGGACATCGCGATGGCGACGACGTTGCGGACCCGGCGGCGCAGGTACAGGCCGGAGGCGCCGGCGTCGAGGGCATGGGCGCCCATGTCAGGTCCCCTCCCTGCGTGCCAGCTGCATCAGCATCAGCCGCGCGACCGCCAGCACCACGAAGGTGACCAGGAACAGCACGAAGCCCAGCAGCAGCAGCGCCGAGCGGTAGGTCTCGGTGGCCTCGCCGAAGTCGTTGGCGATCAGCGCGGCGATGGTGGTGCCCGGCTCCAGCAGCGAGGGCGACAGCCGCACCGAGTTGCCGATGACGAAGGCGACCGCCATGGTCTCGCCCAGCGCGCGGCCCAGGCCGAGGAAGATGCCGCCGATCACCGCCGAGCGGGTGTAGGGCAGCACGATGTCCCAGCTGACCTCCCACTTGGTGGCGCCCAGCGCGTAGGCCGATTCCTTCAGCCGCGTGGGCACGGTCAGGAACACCTCGCGCATGACCGAGGAGATGAAGGGGATGACCATGATCGCCAGCACGAAGCCGGCGGTGAGCATGCCGATGCCCAGCGGCGGCCCCCGGAACAGCAGGCCGATGCCGGGCAGGGTGCCGAGGTGGTCGTTGAGCCAGGGGGTGACGTACTCGGTCATCATCGGCACGAGCACGAACAGGCCCCACATGCCGTAGATGATCGAGGGAATGCCCGCCAGCAGCTCGATCGCGGTGCCCACCGGCCCGCGCATCCAGCGCGGCGCCACCTCGGTGAGGAAGAACGCGATGCCGAAGCTGACCGGCACCGCGATCAGCATGGCGATCAGCGCGGTGACGAGGGTGCCGTAGATCGGCACCAGCGCGCCGTAGCGGTTCTCGACCGGGTTCCAGTCGGCGGAGTAGAAGAAGCTCAGGCCCTGCGCCGCCAGCACCTCGCGGCCGCCCCACAGCATCGACAGGGCGGCACTGGCGAGCGCGACCAGCACGAAGACCACGGTGCCGGTCAGCGCCCAGCGGAACAGGCGGTCGGCGCGCGCGTCGCGGACGTCGCGGCCGGTCGGCGCCGGCACGGCGTGGGCGGAGGTCGCGTTCATGGGGGCGGCGTCCGGCGGCGGCGCTTACTGCTGCGGCTGGAAGCCGAACTCGCTCTGCCAGTAGGCCTCGATCTGCTGCACCAGCGGCTCGGGCAGCGGCACGTAGTGCAGCTCGCTGGCCTGGCTGCCGCCTTCCTCGAACGCCCACTTGAAGAACGCCAGCGTCGCCTGCGAGCGCGCCGGGTCGCGCGGCTGCTTGTGCATCAGCATGAAGTTGGTCGCGGTGATCGGCCAGGCGTTCTCGCCGGGGGCGTTGGTGATGACCAGGTTGAAGTCCTGCGCGTTGGCCCAGTCCGCGGTCTCGGCGGCGGCGGCGAAGGTGGTCTCGCTCGGTTCCACCCAGTTGCCGGCGGCGTTGCGCAGCGAGGCGTAGGGCATGTTGTTCTGCAGCGCGTAGGCCAGCTCGACGTAGCCGATCGAGCCCTTGATCTGCTGGACGTAGGACGCCACGCCCTCGTTGCCCTTGCCGCCCACGCCGCTGGCCCACTGCACCGAGGTGCCTTCGCCGACCCTCGACTTCCATGCCTCGCTGACCTTGGACAGGTAGTTGGTGAAGTTGAAGGTGGTACCCGAGCCGTCCGAGCGGTGGACGATGCTGATCTTGCCTGCCGGCAGGTTCACGCCGGGGTTGAGGCCGGCGATGGCCGGGTCGTTCCAGTTCTGGATCTCGCCCAGGAAGATGCGCGCCAGGGTCTCGCCGTCCAGGCGCAGCTGGCCCGGGGAGATGCCGTCGAGATTGACCACCGGCACCACGCCGCCGATCGCCGACGGGAACTGGCCGAGGCCGGCGGACTCGAGTTCGGCGCTGTCGAGCGGCTTGTCGGAGGAGCCGAAGTCCACGGTCGCCGCCTTGATCTGGGCGATGCCGCCGCCCGAGCCGATCGACTGGTAGTTGACCTTGTGGCCGGTGGCGGCGTTGTAGTCGGCCGACCACTTCGACACCAGCGGGAAGATGAAGGACGCGCCCGCGCCGGAGATCTCGGCGGCGACGCGGTCGCCCGCGCCCTGCGCGGCGGGCTGGCCGCCCTCGGCGCCGGCCGCCGGGGCCTGCGCGTCGTCGGAGGCCGGCTGGCAGGCGGCGAGGCCGAAGCCGATCGCCAGGGACAGCACGGCAAGGCGGGCGGGATGCAGGTTCATGCGCGCTCCAATCGGGGTCTGGCCGGCGGGTCCGGCGATGGACGCTATGGAATGATGTTTTTGTGACAGGGTGATGACATGGGGAGATACCGCATGTTTCCGCGCCTTTCGGCCGCTTCGCCCGCCGCGCGCGCCGGCTTCGTGACAGCGGCGGCCGGCCCACCCCGTCTTCCCCGCGCGGCCTCCGTAGGGCCGCGCTCGCGCGCGAACGCTTCTCCGGCTCACGACAAACGCGATGCCGGCCGTCGTTCGCCATCGTCCGCGCGTGGGGGCGCGTTCTTCTTCTGCCGCAGGTCCGGTGGCCCCTGGCCCGGTCGCGCGCGAGCGCGCTCCTGCGGCGAGCGCAGCAAAAAAAGCGGGCCCGAAGGCCCGCAAGGAGGGGAGCTGAGGAGAGAGAACCGGCTCAGTACTGGAGCTGCTGGGTCCAGTAGGCCTCGATGCGCTGCACCAGCGTGTCGGGCAGGGGCACGTAGTCCAGGGCGCGGGCCTGGGCGTCGCCGTTGGCGTAGACCCAGCGGAAGAAGTCGCGGGCCGCGGCGGCGCCGGCGCGGTTGCGCGGCTCCTTGTGCATGAGGATGAAGTTGGTGGCGGTGATCGGCCAGGCCTGCTCGCCGGGCGCGTTGGTCATGATCAGGTGGAAGTGGCGCGCGCTGGCCCAGTCGGCGCTGGCGGCCGCGGCGGCGAAGCTGGCGTCGCTGGGCTGCACCCAGCGGCCGGCGGCGTTGCGCATCTGCGCGTGCGACAGGCGGTTCTGCACCGCGTAGGACAGCTCGACGTAGCCGATGCTGTTGCGGACCTGGCGCACGTAGGCGGCCACGCCCTCGTTGCCCTTGCCGCCGATGCCGGCCGGCCAGCGCACCGAGGTGCCTTCGCCCACCGAGGACTGCCACTCCGGGCTGACCTTGGACAGATAGTTGACGAAGTTGAAGGTGGTGCCGGAGCCGTCGGAGCGATGCACCACGGTGATCCGCGCCGAGGGCAGGGTCAGCCCGGGGTTGAGCGCGGCGATCGCCGGGTCGTTCCAGTTGGCGATCTTGCCGAGGAAGATGCCCGCCAGCACCGGGCCATCCAGGCGCAGCGCGCCCGGCTGCACGCCGGAGAGGTTGACGATCGGCACCACGCCGCCGATCACCGAGGGGAACTGCACCAGGCCGTGGCGCTCGAGCTCGGCCGGCTCCAGCGGCGCGTCGGAGGAGCCGAAGTCCACCGTGCCCGCCTTGATCTGGGCGATGCCGCCGCCCGAACCGATCGACTGGTAGTTGACCTGGTGGCCCGAGGCCTGGCGGTAGTCGGCCGACCAGCGGGTCATGACCGGGTAGACGAACGAGGCGCCGGCGCCGGTGATCTCCGCCGCGACGGCGGGCAGGGCGAGGCAGGCGGCCAGGGCGAACGCCGCGAGCCGGGACAGGGAATGGGTGGACACGGTGTGCTCCTGCGATGCGCGACGGCCTATTCCGCCCGCAGCGCATTCAACCCCCGCCGGATGATCGCGCGGTTGCGCGCGGATGACGCTTTCGTGACAGCGCCGGACGCCCGCCGCGGCGCCCCGCGGGCTGTCGCGGCACCGTCATCATGATGCCCCGGGATGGCCCGGTCCGGCGGAGACTAGTAGACGCGGCACTGCCGGAAGCGCACCTGCGCTCCGCTGCCGGGCGGCGGCGTGAGCTGGATGCGCGACGAGGCGATGTCCGGGAACTGGGCGACCAGCGGACAGATCTCGGCGAAGGCGTCGCCGCGGGCATCGACCAGCTGCACCTCGAGGGTGGACTGGCTGGTCCAGGCGGCGCGGCCCACGCGGGGCAGGCCGTGCAGCGCGCGCACCACCGCCTCGCGCTGGGCGTCGGGCGTCGGCGGCGCGCCATCGGTCCCGGGCGCCGGCGCATCGAGGGCGGGCGCCTCCGTCGCGGCCGCGGGCGCCGGCGCGGCGGGCGCGGTGGCGACGCGGGGCGTCGCGGGCGCCTGCGGAGCGGCGTCCGGCAGCAGCATGAAGGTCGCCACGCCCGCCAGCAGCGCCAGCAGCCAGGCGAACAGGCTGCGCGAGCGGGCCCGCTGGGCGGCGCCGCGGCGGATCGCCTCGCGCAGTTCGGGCCGGATCAGGTCGCGTACCTCCGGCCACAGCGACGGCCCGTCCAGCAGTTCGATGCGCTGCGCCTCGGCCGCCGCGCGGGCCTCGTCCACGATCCGTCCCTGGGTGACCAGCACGCCGCCGCTGGCATGGGCCAGCCGGATGTCGTTGGCCAGCTCGTTGACGGTGAGCTTGCCGATCACGAACGCGCTGCCGTGCTTGCACGACAGCAGCCAGCGCACGCCCTCGCGCTCGAGGGTGTAGTCCTGGTCGCCCAGGGCCAGCTCGTGGTCGATCACGCGGGCGAACCCGCGCCGCGCCATGGCGTCGAGCACGAGGTGGATGAACTCGCGCCAGGACATCGCGGCCAGGTTGCGGATGCCGGACGCGGCTTCGTCGCGGGGCCTGCGCACCAGTTGCAGGTAGGCGGTGGCGACGGCACCGATCGCGAGCACGACCGCCACGGCGATCCCCCACTGCCACATCGCACTCACCCGCAGCCTCCGCGTCCGCGCCGGGCGTCGGTGCCGGCGTGGGGGAGCATAGACTGAACAGGCCACCGCGACGCAGGGACGCGCCCTGCGCCGCGGCGGCCGGGCACCGGGCTCAGCCCGACGCCCCCGGGCCCGGCGAGGACGGCCCGCGCGGGGCCGCGCCGCGCGCCGGCGCCGGCTTGCGGCAGGTGGCGGCCGACTTGCGGGT